>JAZNEV010000023.1:0-41980 GCA_045588835.1 Victivallaceae bacterium | reverse complement strand
GAACGTGGCTCAATGCTGCTTTTACAAGAAGCGGAGTGTTTTCATCGTGCAGAAACTTTTCCAGTTCGCCCATGCATCTTGCCGCTTCTTCCGGCGGAGGCGGCACAAAAAACGCATTACCCGGACGGGTTCCTCCTATCCAGTTCTGGCTGTTACGGAATTCTCCCGGATTTTTGCCGCTGCCACGCCCTTGGGCAAGCAATTCAGCGTGGATTTCCCGGAGCAAACGCAATGAAAGCGGGAAGCCCTCTTCCAAACGCTTCAAGCCGTAAGTCATTGCCGCAACATAATTGCTGACTTCCTGAACATCATCAATCGGAACGCCCGGCTTTTCTTTGAGTTCAAACAAGAGCAAGTCAGAAAGCGAAGACTGCGTACCTTCAATTTGCGAAGATAACACCGCTTCTTTACGAATGAACATATAAAGGAAAATGCCGACATCCGGGAGCAAATTCGCTGAACCATCAAGTTTGCCAAGCAAAAAAGCGGCTTCATCCAGCTTTTTCTGCAAATTGCCCGTAATCTCCAATGCCGGAAACGGCGGCAACGGATTGGGGATAAAGGCTTTTACCGTTTCCCCAACCGTACTGACAGTTTCATAACGTCCTTGCAGACCTCGTTTCATCACATACTCCTGAAAATAAAATAGCACGGCATTTTATTTTAAGATAACTCAATATCGTGAAATATGCAAATGGATTATTTCAACTTTTCCAGAAAAAATCCTCTTTTTTCTACTGTATCTGCTGTTTTTTGTGATTTTCTTCAGAAATAGCGTGACATTTTTGTTTTGGGGACACCGTGCGTCCCATATCTGACTCGCCCAATTTGTGACTCACTGCGTCACAAATTAAGCTTTTTCAATTCGTCACGCAGTGAGTGACCAATTGCCATTTGACTTTTGCCGAAAGTGCGCTATATTTGGCAAGTCGCAATAACAATAACCGGACCACAGAGTGGACCACGCAAAGAAACGCATAACGGCTCGTAAAGTCATTGAAATCAAGGTATTGCGAAGAGAAAAACGGTTTTCCTCTCACCCCGACCATTTCTTTTTAAACTTCCTTTATTTCAATTACTTACACAATTTTTTCCTGCCTGTTTTGTGTTTTCAAGTGGACCACAACCAAGAAAAGGTTGTTAATGGCAATACGTGTGCCGCACATACAAAAAAATGACCTTGCAATTTCTTGCAAAGCCACTTTCAAAAAAAAACACCGTTTTTCAGTTTTTCAACTCATTTTGTTGAGCGACCAACTGATCCGCACCATAGATCCGGCGTAACTTCGGTTTTTCGATTTTGCCCGTCGGATTTCTCGGCACGTCCGCAAAAATAACCTTGCGTGGTCTTTGATAACGGGGCAATGCCAGACAGAAATCATTGAATTTTTCTTCACTCAATTCATATCCCGGCTTGATCTCCACGATCGCCGCCGCGATCTCTCCCAACCGGGGATCCGGCAAACCGATAACCGCCACATCTTTGACCGAATCATGTTTTCTGATGTAATCCTCTATCTGCACCGGATAGAGATTTTCCCCCCCGGTAATGATCACATCTTTTTTACGATCCACCAGATAAATGAAACCATCTTCAGATTCCCTTGCCATATCTCCGGTAAACAACCAGTTATCCTCTGATAACACCTCTCTGGTAGCCTTTTCATCCTTATAATAGCAACGCATCACGCCATCACCGCGAACCGCCAATTCCCCGACTTCCCCGCGGGGAACATCATTGCGTTTTTCATCCACGATCCGGGTTTCCCATTTATATCCGGCCACACCGATCGCTCCGACATGATCGATATTCTCCATCCCCAAATGCACTGCCCCGGGACCGATCGATTCACTCAATCCGTAATTAGTATCATATTGATGTGACGGGAAATGATCTTTCCACCTCTTGATCAAACTCGGCGGCACCGGTTGTGCTCCGATGTGCATCAGACGCCACTGATCAAGTTCATAATTTTCCAACTTGATCTCACCGCTGTCGATAGCATCCAGAATATCCTGGGCCCACGGTACAAGCAGCCAGACGATCGTACACTTTTCCTGCGAAACAGCATTGATTATCCATTCCGGCTTGATCCCCCGCAGCAAAACAGCCTTACCTCCGACCAGAAAACTGCCGAACCAATGCATCTTGGCCCCCGTATGGTACAACGGCGGGATACAGAGAAACACATCCTTATCCGTCTGCTGATGATGTTTTTGCTCAACCAGACAGGCGTGCATCAAACTGCGGTGACGGTGAACAATCGCTTTGGGAAACCCCGTCGTGCCGCTGGAAAAATATACAGCAGCATCATCCTCATCATCCAAAACGACTTCCGGATTCTTCCCGGAACAGTACGACACCAGACTGCTGTAAGATTCCGCAAATGACGGACAATCTTCACCGACGTAAATGAATGATTTGACCTTCGGCAGACGGTCACAGATATCTTCCACCCGGCCGACAAATTCAGGACCGAAAATCAGATAATCCGCATCCGCCAGATCCAGACAATAACGGATCTCATCGGCTGTATAACGGAAATTCATCGGAACCGCCATCGCTCCGCTTTTGAGAATACCGAAATAAATCGGCAGCCACTCCAGACAATTCATCAGCAAAATGGCCACCTTGTCGCCCTTGCGTATATGACGGGTCAGCAGAAAATTGGCCAAACGGTTGGCTTTACGGTCAAATTCCCCCCAAGTCAATTCCGAACGGAATGAATCCGTGCGGCTCGGCTCGATCAAAGCATAATCACGCCAGGTGGTGTGACGCTTCTCAAGTTCCTGCGGATTAATCTCCACCAACGCCACTTCATTACTGCGCTCAAGGGCATTTTTCACAAGAATATCAGTAATCGGCATATTCGTATATCTTCCATTATTTTAGTGATTTGATACGCAATTTCCGATAATATACCATCTTTATATACTTTATGCAAGTGCTTTTTCATTCACGATGCTTGTATTTTGCCAATAATGATGCTATATTATACAAATGTATTTTGTTCAGGCAATCAAAACAACTGACAGGAGATAATTATTATGTTCAGTGCTTCCGACCTCAAAAAAGGTCTCAAAATTGAGATCGACGGCTCCCCCTGGATCATTACCGAGTTTGATTTCTGCAAACCGGGCAAAGGTACCGCTCTCTATCGCTGCCGTATGAAAAACATGATCACCGGTGCCGGTATGGAAAAAACTTACCGTCCCACCGATAAAATCGATGAGCCGGATATCGAAGAACGCGAACTTTACTACTCTTACAACGATGGTCACAACTACGTTTTCAGCGATCCGGTCACCTACGAAGAAATGTCCATTTCTCCGGAAACCCTCGGCGACAAAGCCTACTTCCTGATCGAAGAAAGCCTTTGCAACTTCATCCTTTTCAATGGTGAGCCCATCGACATCACGCTGCCGACTTTCATTGAAAAAGAGATCGTTGAAACCGAGCCCGGTGTCCGCGGTGATACCGCCACCAACGTCACCAAACCGGCCAAAATCGATAACGGTTACGAAATTCAGGTGCCGCTTTTCATCAATGAAGGCGATATCGTCAAAATCGATACCCGTACCGGCGAATATGCCGAACGTGTCAGCAAAAAGAACTGATACTCTTTTGCCGTTTCAGGACTCCGTTTTTTGCCGGAGTCCTTTTTAATTTACATCCACGCAACAGGAGATCTTCATGCTGAATTCATGGTGGTTGCCAACCCTGCTTTCCGCGATCGGTTTGGGCATTTACGATGTCTGTAAAAAACATTCAGTAAAAGACAATTCAGTAATGCCCGTACTCTTTCTGGCGACATTGAACGGCACGGTTTTTTTTGTGATATTTTCCGCAATAAACGGAACTTTGATCCCCGCGTTACATTGCTCACTCTATGAATTTTTACTGGTGTTGTTCAAATCAGTTCTTGTCGGTTCAAGTTGGATATGTGTCTACTATGCCATGCGGGAATTACCCATTTCCCTGGCCTCTCCGATCCGTTCGACATCGCCGCTTTGGACAATGATCGGCGGCATTGCCATTTTTCGGGAAATACCGACTGTCATGCAGGGTATCGGCATGATCACCATCCTGATCGGTTATATGCTCTTTTCCATACTTGGAAAAAAAGAGGGGTTCCCGTGGAAAAGCAAAGGTATGCAGTTGATCATCGCCGGAACCATGCTCGGGGCGGCATCTGCACTTTACGATAAATTTCTGCTCAACACGTTACAACTTGACCGGCAGATGCTGCAACTTTATTTCTCTTTAGATCTGGTGATCCTGCTGGGAGCAGCGTGGAGCGTCAGAAAACTTTTCGGCCATCCGCATCCTTTTATCTGGAAGTGGAGCATCCCGGCCACCGGAATCTTGCTGATCATCGCTGACTACTGTTATTTCTTTGCCGTCAGTCAGGATGGGGCACCGATATCCATGATCTCTCTGGTACGCCGTTGCAGTTGTGCCGTCAGTTTTTTCATCGGGGCAATGATTTTCCATGACCGGAATATCACCCGGAAAGCATGGGCCTTACTGCTGCTGATCATCGGAGCGGCACTGCTGGCACTGGCCAAATAAATGGCAGTTTGATGTATTTATATGAAATATATTACGTTGCGGACTTGATAAAAGTGCAAAGTAAATGTATATTTTTCTGCGACAATATCGATTAAAATGAAAACAACCGGATATAAAATGGCAAAAAAGATCAAATATTCAGCGAATTTCAAACGCAATTACATGGCAATTTTTGCGTTGACCCTTTTCTGCCTGATGGTCGCAACAGAGTTGATGCTGGCATTGAGTATTCCTGCATTCATCCGTAAAGAGGATGCTTTTGCTGATGAGATCCGCAAACGGGAATTGATCATGCTCTTTGATCAAGCCCGTAATGAATGTAAAAATATCCCGGAAAATAACGAAACGATCCGGATGGAAAAAAAACTTCTGGAAGATACCCTCGATTATCTTGCCGCTTATCTGCGCAATGAAGCCGACCGTTTGACCCCGGAAGATGTTCAACAACTCGAACCGCAGGTTATCCAACTTCACCGGATCGCCGCCAGATTAAAAAGCGGCAGAACTTATTCACAGGAAAGCCGTTTGGATTCATCCGCATTCATCAACAACCTCATCCAACAACGCACAGGCAGATAAACCATGAGCCACAATCAATACCGTTCCGCTGTCGAAAATTTTTCATCTGCAAAAATTGCCGTGATCGGCGACTTGATGCTGGATGTATATTTGTGGGGTGCCGTCAACCGGATCTCGCCGGAAGCACCGGTCCCGGTGGTAAATGTAAAAAAACGCACCAGTTGTCTCGGTGGAGCGGCTAATGTGATGCGGAATATCGCCACTTGCGGCGGCAATGCAATTGCTTTCGGTGCGATCGGCAATGATGAATCAGGCAGGGAATTGCTCCGGGAATTACAGGAATTCGGTATTGATCACTCCGGGATCGTCACCTCGAACATCCGCCGGACCACAGAAAAATGCCGGGTGATAGCCGGAGCCCAGCAATTGTTGCGTACTGATTTTGAAGACACCATCGCTCTGGAAGAGGAGTTGCGTGAAAAAATGGTCTGTTCCATCGAAAAACTCATCTGCAAAAAACAGATCAATGCCATCATTTTTGATGACTATGCAAAAGGTGTTTTATCAGCATGGATGCTGGAAAGGATCATTGCCGTCGCAAAAAAACATAATGTGGTAACGATACTTGACCCCAAACCTAAAACCGGTGGAGTCCCCGCTGTAAAAGGTCTTACTTTGCTCAAACCGAATAGATCAGAGGCTTTTGCCTTGTCCAAAGTACTGGATGACAACACCGGATGTGATCCGGCTCAAGATCAGAATCTGCTTCTGGCCGCCAGAAAGATCTACAACGAATGGGAACCGGAGTATTTACTCATTTCGTTGGCCTCACAGGGTATGGCTCTCTTTCAAAAAGGAGAATTGCTCAAAATAATCCCCACCATGGCCAGAGAAGTTTTTGATGTTTCCGGTGCCGGAGATACAGTGGCCGCAGTTTGCACGATGGCTCTGGCCGGTGGTTGTGATGCGATCACTGCCGCTTCCATCGCCAATCACGCTGCGGGGGTCGTAGTAGGTAAAATCGGTACTGCTCCAATACTGAAAGATGAATTGCTGGCAGTGCTTGACTGAATATAAAATATTTTGGGGAGAATTTCAATATGACAAACGTAAAAGTCGGCAATCTTACCATCGGCAAAGGACAGAAACTGACCCTGCTCGGCGGTCCATGCACCGCTGAAAGCAAAGAAATATGTTTGGAAATCGCAGAATATCTCTGTGGCCTTTGCCGGGAACTGGATATCCAATATATTTTCAAAGCCTCTTTTGATAAAGCCAACCGTTCCAGCGGAGCTTCACGCCGCGGCCCTGGAATGGCCAGAGGATTGGAATATTTGGCCGCAGTCAAAGAAAAATTCAACATTCCGGTCGTTACTGATATCCATGAAAGTCACGAAGCGGCACCGGTTGCAGAAGTAGCCGACCTGCTCCAGATACCGGCGTTTCTCTGCCGCCAGACCGATCTGCTGGTCGCCGCCGGAAAAACCATGAAACCGGTCAACATCAAAAAAGGACAATTCATGGCCCCTGAAGATATGCGTGGTGCATTGGAAAAATTCCGCAGTACCGGCAATGATCAAGTCATGCTTTGTGAACGCGGCAGCAGTTTCGGCTATCACAATCTGGTCGTAGACATGCGTGGTTTGCAGATCATGCGTGAAATGGATGTTCCCGTCGTATTTGATGCCACTCACTCGGTTCAGCTGCCCGGCGGTCAGGGAACCACTTCCGGCGGACAGCGTGAATTCGTGCCGGCATTGGCCAGAGCCGCAGCAGCAGTCGGTATTGATGCTCTTTTTACCGAAGTTCACCCCCGACCGGCAGAGGCGTGGTCCGACGGCCCCAACTCGCTGGATTTCGAACAGATCCGCAAAACTTTGATCGAGGTAAAAAAGATCCATGATTTCATCGGCTGACTTTCAAAAAATAACCACCTTGATCTTTGATGTGGATGGTACTCTGACTGATGGACGTCAGGCATATTTAACCAATGGTGACAATGTAAAATTCTTTTATCACCATGATATGCACTGGCTGAAAATGGCCATCAGAGCAGGTTTGAAAGTGGGGACTCTTTCCGCAGCATCGGAATCAGTAAACCGTTTTGTACCGGAAGAAATTTTAAAACTATCCTTTGCCGTCACCGGTGCTGTCGATAAACTTTCTGCATTTGAAGAACTTTTACAAACATATAATCTTTCAGCCGATGAGTGTTTGTATATGGGAGATGATATAGTTGATATGCCGGTCATCAGACGGGCCGGGATCGGCGTGGCAGTAGCAGATGCCGTACCGGAATTGGATGAAGTAGCCGATTTCCGCACCAAGGCTCCCGGTGGCAGGGGAGCAGCGTACGAGATAGTCAGGTGTGTCTTGAAAGAAAAAGGATTGTTTGATACAATAATGGAGCGTTACCGCAAATGAAAAAGGGGATTTTGTGGCTGCTTTTATGTTCTCTGATGTTTTCCGGAAATCTTCTTCCGGCAGGCGGCATCGAAGATATGAAAGGCCTTGAATTAAAATTTATCAAAATTCCATTCTACAAGGATCAGAAATTGCAAATGCTGATCTTTTCGGAAGCCGGCCGCCGTCACGAAAGATTCATTGTCAGCACCAACACCTTTCTGGATATTCTGCTGGCCAATGCTGATGTTGACCGGATCCCGGATGGCTGGGGAGAAAACAGCCGCCCTTATGCACTGAATTCTCCTTTATCAGAAATCCTTAATTTCTGGCGTCCGCGTCATGATATCAGCGATGCGGTGATCTTTACTCCGGCCTGTTCCATCGATCAAACCGGCAAACAGGTCACCGGAGAAGATAATGTTCACTTGCGCACTCCAATTTTTGACTTGGATGGAGTCGGGTTCCGTGCAGACTTTCAACGGCAGATCATCGAAATCGATCATGATGTGCGGATCGTAGTGCGTTCATCCGACCTCGATCCGAGAAAATTACTTTCCGGATCACCGGTGCCACAGAGCCAGCGGCTGATCACTGCCACATCCGACCGTTTGCGGCTTGACCGCAAAAATAACAAAATCATGCTCATCGGCAATGTCAAAGTAATTGACGGACGCAACACTTTAAATTGTGACCGGCTGACAGTATTCATGAATCCGGAAAGCCAATCATCCACCGCCATAAGTGCCGGCAAAGATGAAAAGGCCATCCTCAGCGGTGTCAGCCGGATATTGGCCGACGGCAATGTGCTTTTGCAGCAAATCCCGGCTGATCCGGCGAAAATGGTCAGCGAATATCAGGAATCCCGCTCTGAACATCTGGAGTATGATGTGCGACGTGAAATAATTATCCTTACCGGAGAAAAACAGTTACCCACCTTGCGTCGCGGCAATGACACCAGACTCAGCGGACGGCGGATCGAATTGCTCCGCCATGAAGACAAAATGTTCGTCATGCAACAGTGCCGTATCGTTTCTCTGGTCCGGGATAACCGGGGAATGCCGCTTTATGAGAGAGTCATCACTTCAGACCGGGCCAACTTTGACGGCAGAACCAACGTTGCCAATTTTCACAGCAACGTAGTGGCCAAAGATAAAAACAACACCCTTTATACCGACAGTCTGCGGGTGCATCTGATACCTGTTCAGGATTCCGGACATAAACTGGATCTGCTTTTCGGCAACGGCAATGTCAGAATCGTCAGCGTTTCAGAGAAAGATGATCCGGATAATCCAGGCAAAAAAATCCAAAGTACCAGCACGATCACCTCCGATCAAGCGGAATTGAATTACCGGAGCAACAAACTGATTTTTTACAATAATGTCAAAATCCGGGATGATGCCGCCTCGCTGGATTGTGACCGCCTCGATCTGTTTCTTGCGGATCGGGATACCGATTCCCGGCAGGATATTTCCGGAGCCCCGATGGCCGCCGGCATGGAAGGACGCAATAAAACTGTTACCAGAATCGTTGCCAGCGGTAACGTTGAAATGCTGGCCAATGGTGATAAACTCAATACCGACATTCTAACGTTGCATTTCCGGGATCTGCCACCGGGCGAAAAACCGTCACCGGGCATGATCCAATCAGGAGGAGTCCAATTGATCCGCATCAACTGCGATGGTTCAGTAGTGGCCACCAGTCAGGTCGAACAGGATGGCCAAATAATGCCGCGGGTACTGCGTGCCGCCAATGCCATGAGTGATCTTTTACGGGATTATACCGAGTTCCACGGCAATGTTACGGTAATTGACGGCAATACCGAGATCCACTGTCAGGATATGTATATTTTTACCGCCCCTGCCCCGCAATTACCGGCTGCAGTCACTCAGAAAAGCCAACCGGAGCAGACTGCCGAAATATCACTTGATGATATGGATGCCGATCCTTTTGCCATGGATATGGGGGAAGATTCTGTCCCGACCCGCATAGCTTTGACCGATACCCAGGATCTGAAACGGATCGTCTGTCAGAAATCCGTGGAAATACTGCGTAAAGATAAACGCGGTCAACTCCACCGGGCCGGCGGTGACCGGGCGGTATATACGATCAAAACCAGAGAAGTCGTACTGACAGCTGACCCGCCGAACCGCCCATGGCTGCGCAGTAACGGTCGCCGCCAGTATTGTGACATAATCCGCAGTGATATGGCTACTGAGGATCTGCGTGGTATCGGCAATGTGATCGTTGTACCGGATGAAAATTAAATAAATTTTTCAAAATATTACTTGAAAAGATCTCAAATTATATTATGTTGCTTAATGTAGACAAATAATTTTTTTGATCATGAGTAAATTTATTGATGTTCACCACTTGGATAGTGTAAATCCAAACAACATTTACTGCAATCGGGAATTGAATAAATTCCAGCGGTTTTCAATGCTTTACCGTTGTCATGCTGCCGAATTTATAATCCGCAACAACGTATTCCGGCACAATGTTGACGGCAGAGTTTTTGTATTCAGGATCGCATTCAAGGATATCTGGCCCTGGCATATCTCTGAAGAAATCAAAAGAATCGTCGGATTGATCATCCCGATATGGTTTACCGACATGACTTCACAGTGGGATTGCCTGTGGATTCTGAAATCTTCCCCAAAGAGTCTGGAAGACTTGCTCTTTTGCGATATCATCTTTTTCGGCGATGAAGATATTCCGGAAAATAAAATGAATGAGGTTCTCTTTATCCTCAACCACAATCAGGAGTGCATAGAACAGGCATCGTTGATAATTCCCGGTGATGAGATCCGACAACACTTCACCGAACTGCAAAATCTTTGTATTCCCACCGGTCGATGTCAGATACTGCAATGTGAATTTGCTCATGATATAGTCCCCTGATATTTAAAGAATACCTGTAATCATGTTCAACGATGTTTTATCACTGGCCGGATGTCTGCTTTTTCTATTTGCTCCGGCCCTGTTCTTTTCAGTATTCTTTAATGAAAGAGCGGAAAGAGTCTTTTTGGTGACATTGATCATCAACTCCATGATTTTTTACTTCATGGCTCTCTTTCATGTTGCGAAAGAAGGATTTCCGGTACTTTATACAGCCAATGTACTGTTATATATTCCGGTAATATACCGGATACGCAAAGATAAAGCAACTAAAATGCTGTCCCTGATCGCCACTCCCGGAACGATCATTTTGCTTACTGCCATTATTGTAAGTTTTTTTATTTCACGCAATATGCTCCTTGTTTCATGGGATGCCATATCCCATTGGGGTAAAGCGGTCAAACTGTTTTTTGAAGATGGTCTATTGGGGTGTGAATACCCGGCAGACATACTGAAACACGCCTCTTATCCGCCGGGCAGCGGCATGACGGCGGCGATGCTGCACAGTTGTTTTTGCCGGACAAATTTCCATGAAGGTATTTTCATCTTTGCTCACTGTGTAAGCAGTTGGGCAATGCTGGCTTGGTTATTCTCCTTTTTTAACTGGCAACAACGCAATAAACTGGTCATCATGCTGTTGATAACCTTTGCAACATTTCCGTTACTCGCCCGTCTGGATTGTTTCACCTACGGCCTGACCGATTCACTTCTGGCGATGATGACGGCTATCGCCTTTTACCAATTGATATCCATGGATAAGTTGCGTAAATGGGATATTTTTGTCTTTGCCATATTGACTTCATGGCTGTTTATGATCAGGGATGCCGGATGGGGATATGCTTTGGCATTGCTGACCGTCTGGATAATAATTGTGATATCCCGAAGGAAAGATTTGTTTGCATCACCGGGAAAATGTGCTTTGGTTGCACTGACATTTATTCTGCCGGTAACACTGAAACTGGTTTGGAAATTTCTGCTTTCGTATTATCAAACACCTATCCGCTTCCACAACGCGATTGATTTTGCTGAAATGTTCGGCTCGCCTGACGGACGGGGATGGATGTTACTGAAACGTTTTCTCATTCAATTCTCCTGCGGCTATCTGGAATTTTTCCTGCTGTTGATTGCCGCCGGAATCATTCTTATTCATAAGACACCTTATAAAGAGATTGCCAAACAATGCAAAGTGACACTGGCATTTTTTTCGATCTGTCTGGTGTTTTTCCTGACAGGGACATTTCTTTTTTACTGCCGGGAATTCAGTTATCTTGACCGTTTTCCATCTTATTTCCGTTATGTCAATGGATTTTTACTGATTCCCTCCTTTGTCATGCTCCTGATCTTTGCGGATGTATTTGCCAGACCCAAACCGGATCACCGGCTTCCGGATAAGCCCGGCAAAAAGGATTTTACCGTGATCGTTTTGCTGACGATTGCCACCGGACTTTGGCAGTTACTGCCGAAAAAAGAGTCTGCGACGTACCGGATGTGGCGAAAAGAAAGTGATGCCGTAAGAAATTTTGAAAATATCCTCCGGCAGCCGGAAGCATCTTTTATGATCGTTTGTACCAACGGTAACGGATTCAAGTCATTTTATATGTCTTATTTGTATCCGCACAATTTCCGTAATTCAGAAATATGGGATCCGGTATTACCGGAATCTCCGGAAAGCCGGGAACGTGCATACTCCCGGGAGATCACCCCGGAAAATTTAAAAAAAGAATTCAACAAAGTCAAATATATATTTTTTGACAATCCTCAAGAGGATTTTTTACACAATTTTCAAGAACTTTTTGCCTCCGGTATCCGGCTCGATCAAGCGGATGTTTCCGGTAAACTGTTTCAGGTAACTTCTACCGGGCTTGTACCGGTACAACAATAATCAATATGAAAGATATTTATCATGAAAACAACATTGACTGATGGCAAAGGCAAGGTCTGGATCGAAGAATTACCGATGCCGATCCCCGGAGATTACGAGTGTTTATGCCGTATCGATGCCTGTGCCACCTGTACTGGAACTGACAAAAAATTGATTTCAGGAAAAATGTCATGGGCAAAACCGGAAAATTATCCGGCAGCACTCGGTCATGAAAGCGTCGGAACAGTGATCAAAACCGGTAAAAAAGTCCGCAATATTGCCGTGGGAGAACGTTATCTGCGTCCGGCAGCCTGGTATTCAGGCACAGTAAAGCATGGCATAACTTCATTCATGGGGGGATTTGCAGAATACGGTATAGTTACTGACATTAAAGCATTGGCCGAAGACCACCCGGAAATCACCCCGCCATATTACTGTAACTATCAACAACTTATACCGGCAGACATCGACATTTCCAACGTTGATGCAACAATGTTGATAACATTAAAAGAGATTTACAGTTTCATCCGGGATATCGGTATCAAAGCCGGAGACAAAGTTGCCGTTCTCGGAGCCGGAGCCGTGGGCATGAGTATGGTGTTTTTCGCAAAACTTGCCGGAGCGAAAGTAGCAGTTGCCGCCCGGCGCGATTCCCAATTGGCAACCTGTCTCAAGGCTGGTGCTGATCATGCGGTTAATGTTTCCACACAAAGTTTAAGTGCAAGTCTGAATGAGTGGTCGAATGGAGGAGTGAATTTTTTACTTGATGCCGCTGGTTCAGCAGAAATGTTGATTTCAGCTTCGGCGGCATTGGCCTCTGAAGGTGCGATCTGTTCTTATGCCGGGGGTAATGCTGTTGCGGAGAATTTCGGCAAACTAAAAGTACCGGTTTACTGGAAATTCATAGCCTCTCCACCGAAAGAAAACACTGCACATGATCATATTTTATCGTTGGTAAAAATAAAAGTGATACCATTTGAATTGTTTTATTCAGATATTCTGCCATTGGAAAATATTGCCGGGGGTTTTGAAAAAATTTTCGCTAAAAAAGCAGAAAAAACCGTTTTCATAATGGGAACAAAGTGAAACTTTTTCTGTAAATTCACTTGATTTTTCTATTTTTACGGTGTATTTTTTCAAAACAGATCAAGGAGATAATGTTCCATGTATAATTTTCAGGATATCGCACCGATTCCGCCATTTCCCCGGAACGAACCGGAATTTATCAATGAATTAAGAAAATTCTGTTCCAGAACTCCCCATTGGATGAGTGTAAAAAAAATTCCGGAAAATATGCTGGATATCAGAGGTAAATGGATTATCGGATCTTCATTTCCGGATCCGGAAAATTTACTGGATTCAGCCTATGATGCGATCACACGTTTTGCGAAAAAATATACCGGCAATACCAGTTCACCGGAAGTAAAAATATCTTCTGTTGCAGACAACTCCCTGGCTTTTGAAGAGTACCGTATCAAAATAACTTCAAACGGCATCACCTTGGCTGCCGCCGATACCGAAGGATTGCGCCGGGCTGTTTACGCATTGCTCGATTTAGTCCGCAGCAGCGATATCCCTGCCCTCTCTCCGCAAACGATCAGCAAAAAACCATGGTTGAAAAACCGTATTTCCCGCTGTTTTTTCGGACCGATCAAACGGCCGCCGTTTTTCAGGGATGAGTTGACGGATGACACCGACTACTATCCGGAAGGTTATCTGGATATGCTTGCTTCCGAGGGAGTAAACGGTATCTGGCTGACCGTTGTTTGGAAAGAACTGGCAAAAAACAGTTTCTTTCCGGAAGATCCCCTGCGGGAAAAACGTATCACCAAACTGCGTAACACCGTTGCCAAGTGCCGCAAATACGGTATAAAAGTATGGATATTCTGCATTGAACCGGCCTCATGGAAGCCGGATAATCCTCTGCCGCAGGGCTTTGAAGACATGTGCGGAGTACCGGCTTTTGAAGAATACCGGGCATTTTGCATTGCCAGTGAAAATTCATTCCGCTATATCCGGGAAACCTCGGCATCAATTTTTGGCGATGTTCCAGATCTGGGCGGCATGATGTTGATTTCTCTGGGTGAACGCCCGACATCATGCCTGAGTTATATCTATTCAAGTCCCGAAGGTAAATTGCCATGTGCGGATCAATGTCATTTAAGTAATCCGCAAATCCTCAACCGGGTACTTTCTGCGATCAAAGCCGGTGCCGAAGATGCCGGAAGCAAAGCGGAAGTTTTAAGTTGGCTTTATAATCCGCGCCCCCAGCAGATTCCGGACTGGTGGTTTGAATTACCTGCCGGCCTTGATGAAGAAAAGATACTTGCATTCAATTTTGAATCCGGCTGTACCAAAGCACAAACCGGGAAAGTACACGCCGGCGGTGATTATTGGCTCTCAGCCATCGGTCCGTCAGACCGTTTCGGCAGAATGGCGGCAGCGGCAAAAAACAATTGCGGATTTGCGGCAAAACTGCAAGTCGGTTGTTCTCATGAATCAGCGACAGTACCTTTCATGCCGGTGCCGGGGAATCTTTATCACAAATACCGGGCCATGAAAAATCTCGGGGTCCATCATGTCATACAGTGCTGGTACTTCGGGAACTATCCGGGCTTGATGAACCGTGCAGCCGGAATGCTCGCTTTTGAAAATTTTGAAGATGACGAATTGACTTTTCTCCGTAATTTGGCCCGTCCGGAATGGGGCAATGCCATGTCTGAAAAAGTTGCCGTCATGTGGCAAAAATTCGGCATGGCTTACAACAATTATCCTCTGGATATCCAATTTCAATATTACGGTCCGATGCATGATGGCATCGTTTGGCCGCTTCATATCAAACACTCCATGCGTTCGCTGCCCCGCTCATGGAAGCCGGATCAATTCCCGGCCGGTGACACCATCGGAGAAGCATTGGTCAATCATTCTTTGGCCGATGCAGAAATACTGGCAGGATTGTTGTCAACTCAATGGGATAACGCGATTGAAATATTACCGGAACTGCGCCAGAAATTCGCTGATGATCAGGAAAGAATGCGTGATTGCGATCTTTATGAAGCACTGGATCTGCTCTTTAATTCCGGAGCCCGCATCCTTACCTTTTATCATTTGCGGCAAGTGCTTTTAAGCGGGGGATCCGGAGTCATTCCCGATATGCTCGATTTGATCAGCAAAGAAAAATATGCCTCGTTACGCATGATCGAATTATGTCAGAGCGACTGCCGTCTGGGGTATCACTCCGAAGCAGAAGTGTATAAGTACTTCCCGGAAAAATTGCGTTGGCGGATCGGAGAATTGGATAAATGTACCCAAGCATTGCGTGAATTGCAAAATCTCCCGGCCGAAGATATAAAAAATATCCTGGCATGGGAAGGAATAAAATTTCACACCGGAAAATCTTATCAGGCGGATACATTCTGCTGGTCAGCCATAAAAAACGGTAATGAATTGCAATTCAGAATAAAATATTTTCCTTTGGAACAGGGGATTTCTCTGGAACAGAGACAGCTTTTACTGATGGATGCTTCCGGAACAAAATTCCCGATACTGGTCAATGTTTCAACCGGAGAACAAACCGCATATTGTGAAGCCGCTCAGGGAATAAAAGTAACTGCTCTGACAAATGATGAATATACTGTTACGGTGCCTTGGGGAAAATTTGATTATGCCAAAACAATTTTTGCCGGAGTACAGCGTACATGGTTCGATGCGGAACGCAAATTTCACAGCGACAACACTCCATCCGGCGAATATGACCCGGATCCGCGACTCAATTTCAATGGTTTTTCTCCGGAAAGACTCGGATTGTTGTATTTGGAATAATCACTTATCCACGACCCGCTGATGGGTTTTCAGCCATTTTCCCGGAGTAATATTGTGGTAAGTTTTAAACTCCTTGGAAAAGTGATAACGGTCGGCAAATCCGCATAATCCGGCGGCGGTTTTTATATCCACACCTTCCTGCAACAAAGATATTGCTTTATACATCCGCACCTGACGGCAGTAGCGCTGCGGAGAAATCCCCATTTCTGCCTTGAATAAATGGTTGAAACGGGTCGGAGAAAGGTGCAATTCTGCAGCGATATCATTATTGCGGATATTGCCGTCATTACGATTGATAAAGCGGATCGCCTTATTTATCACCTGGGCCTTGCCGGGAGAATCGGAATGACTGAAGAAGTCTTCCGGTATACTCAAAAGCAATTCGTGTACCAAAGTATAAATCTGCTGCAATTGACGTTTACCCGGCGAAAATGCCGCATAAAGCCGCTCAAGAAACGGTTGAGACGGCAATTCAATAACTTTACGTTCCGGCAGATCAAACGGAGCAGAAGCCTGAAACCAGATAAAGTAGTGACGCGGAGCAAGACTGTGTTCGCCGGAATACAGCGTATGAGGCGGAATCAGCAAAATTTTATCGGCGGTCAACTCATACCTTGTCCCGCGCGAGATACAACTGCATCCGGGATCAGGATTGTACCACATTACCCAGCAGGGTTGCAAACAATTTTTCACACTCCAGTAAGTCAAGTGTTTCCGGTAGCCGGCTCTCGATAATACAATCGATTGTTCCGGGGTTAATTCTGACGGAGCAAAATTGACAATATCAGACATTTTTTCGACAAAAATTTACATTGTTTTACTCTTTTATGCGTACTATATTATAATATAATGCATAATTTTGCACATTGCAAGATTTTACCCAATCAGCAACCATAACAAGAAGGAGCATGATTAATGAAAAAGAAACTGTATTCATTCCAACGCGTTGGAATGAAGCCCATGGGCTTCACTCTGATCGAACTTCTCGTAGTTATTGCCATTATCGCCATTCTTGCGGCGATCCTGCTTCCGGCTCTCAACTCTGCCCGTGAACGCGGGCGGGCGGCAAGTTGTGTCAATAATCTGAAACAAATCGGCAGCGGTGCGGCACAATATCTCAATGACCATGATTATTTTCCCCGTTCCGCGATTTATGGTGGTGCAACCACAACACTGCCCCCCTGGTTCGCCCAAATCGCCCCCTATATCGGAGCACCGGTAAAAGAAAGCAGTAATGGTCCGACACTTGATGGCACTTATGAATATGGTGTCTACGTTTGTCCCTCCAATGATTATACTTTCAGCAAAGGTCAGATATACGGCGGCAAATCGGGAATGAACTACGGTATCAATAAATATTTCGGTTATGGCACAAGCATTGACGGCACAACGATCTGGGCACTGAAAGGTTCTCAATTGGTCAATCCATCCTCAAAATATTACATTATGGATGCCAAAGACTATAATATGTCCTGGGATTCCGGGGTTGCAGATACCAAAGGCATCGCCTACCCCCACAGCAGTACCCGCTATCTCAATATGCTTTTTGCCGACTTCCATGTTGACAGTCTTGCCCGTTCGATCACCCGTGAATCCGGATCCACCTGTAATCTTGATGGTTGGGTCCCCGAAAGAGATAAGTTCTGACGCTTTATGAAACTGAAAATGCTTTGCTCATCTTTGCTCGCTTCGGCGGCAGTAATTGCCGCTGAAGGTCCCAATCTGCTCAAAAACCCCGATTTCAAAGATCCGGCCGGTTACCGGACACACTGGAAATTTGAAAGTATGGGTGATGAAATATTTGAAGTAAAATATGATCCGGAAAAATCTGCTGTTTCCATTGCTTCATGCAGTAATGAATTTTCCGGTTATCTCGGTCAGTATGTGGATGTAACCCCCGGCAAAAAATATATCTGCCGGGCACGGACACTGTTGCCCAAAGGTCGAATCCTGCTCTATGCCATCGGCTATGCTGCCAACGGCGAAAGCACCGGTACCGAAGGCAGAATATGGGATTACTCTTATACTGACAATCCGCTTTTCCCCAACTTCATCCCGTTCGAGTACTCCCCGGGAGGCGGGATAACGGATTGGAAAACAATTTCCTTTGAGTTGACAGTGCCGGAAAATATCACGAAATACCAAATCAAAGTAGGCAGTTATTTCGGCGAGGGAATTTTGTATGTACGACAGGTTGAATTCCGGGAAATACTTTAACAGATTCGCTGAAAGATTTTTTTAACCATGAAAAAATACCTTACTATTATGGCTTTGAGTACCGTTTATTCTCTCTGTGCAGCCCTGCAAATCGAAATTTCACGTTTCGTTAACGGCGAACATGAACCTCTGTCTGCCACCTGCGGTTTGGATGTACAGCAAAACACTGAAAAAAACGGTGCGATTGATGAACTTCACTTAACTCTCTGCAATAAGGGAGAAGAAACCCTGCTGTTGCGTTTGCGTGCAAAACTACCGGCAGGGAATGCCGGCGGTTCCTACTGGGATGGCAACAGTTATCAGCGTAATCTCACCCGGAGTTACGTTCCGGTTCTTGACCGTCATGTTTTTCCCCTGACCAGTTATACGGATAACGGCAATATTTACATGCTGGGCTTTGCCCCGTCGATTATTGCCAGCCGTTTTGAACGCAGTCTGGAGATTTCCGACGGTAAAGCAGTCATGGTCTTTGACATATTCCGGGTGCTTTATCCGGGAGAATCTCTGACCGATATTTTTGTCTCGGCCAATTTCACCGGCGTAAGTTACGTCGAGTCAGTCGAAAAATACCATCTTACTTATCCGGAATGGTTCCGCCCCGCCCCCGGAGTCGATCCACGCATTTACGGCACCGGCGGATATCTTTCCAGTGATGCTGCCTTGAGAGATTATCAATATGAAGAGTGCCGCCGTACCGGTTTTGACTGGGAGTGGTACTACAACAGTTATCAACGGTCAGGAGATTATTACCCATCGGAACAATTCTGGGATGACTCACTGGGATACAAACAGGAAAAGTCCCATGCAAAATGCAATATTCCCGGCACAATCGCCGATTGGGAACGCAACCATCGTATCCGCACTGCAGCCGGGGATAAAACAAGTGCATTATTCTACTACTATATGTCGCAATATTGCAACACCGATCTGCTTCCGCACTTCGCCGATTCCCGCTGGGTCACGGCCGATGGGAAACCCGGTTACCGGGTAAAAGGTTGGGCGGATGAATTCTGGGCAGAATATGTCTGGTCCGGCCGGGCAGGTTCATTCGGAGCCAAGACCCGTTCCGACCTGGCCAAACTCTGGCAGAATCTCACGATTGCCGGTTTTGCTCTTGATTGTGCCATCGGTACCACCCCATATTACGGAGACCTTGTCCGTCAGGAGCCGTACCGGGCATACGACAAAGATGGTAAAATTTTTGTACTTGAGGGTGTCGCGCTGGCCTATAACATGAACTATACCCGCAATCTCCCTTTGCGTCCGGATGGACGCCGGGCAGGTTCGATAGTCAATGCTCCATACAATTACCTTTCTATATTCTATGCGGATGGAGAAATGCACGAAGCATCGGCATGGGAAAGAACCGATCTGCCGGTACCTCACCGTCTGATGCTCGGCCGCAAACCATGGGTTCTGTGGAGAGGATTCGTTCTCGCTCCATTCCTCGACTGGGAAAAACTCTCTCCGGAACAAATCAACACAGCGATTTCCGGTGCAGTTGACTTTCTCACGCTCTTTTCTCTGCGTATGGGTGCAAGTCCTTCCAAAATGTTTATGCGTGGCTATCCGGATATGTTGGCGGTCAAACCGCTGATCACCATGCTCAACCGGGCCGGTTGGCACGCTGCCCCCTATGTCTGGGTGGATGGGATCCCCGGTGCCGATGATCCATGGGAAAATACTCACCCGTACTGGGTTTCACGCTATGGCGAAGGCGAAAACAGTTATGTGGTAGTATCCAACCCGTCAAGAGAAAAGAAAGGCGGCACACTGCGGATTTCCGGACCGAAATTCAATGTTCCCGGAGCGATTTATGCCGATATTTCCGGCAGAGCAACGGTCAACCGTTTCGATCATAACGGTGATACGCTGATCGATTTTGAATTGCCGCCATTCGGCTATCTGGTCCTGAAACAGACCGGGATGAATGGTTCACAGCAAGTGACCTCTGTTCTGCCGCAGAAAGCACCGCGTTTCACGATGGATCCGGCTGATGATTCATGGGTCGAAGCCCTGCCTCTTTCCGATGACCGCAGCGGTGCATTGGCCGCGATCGTCGGCAAAGCGGATGAAGTAGCTTCTCTGGATTATCTGATTACATCTTTATCTACCTACTCCGCCTTTCACCGCGGCCGTCTGCGGGTTCCTGCCCCCAGATTGTGGCATTTGATCGGCACTTTCCATGAAAGATTCCGTTTCCCGGTGGTGGAAACTTCCGATGCTAAAACGATTTTTGCCATCGGTGCAACCGCCAGAAACCGTTATTTTCCCGGTGTCACGGCAACCGATCAAATCGTTTACCGTCAGAAAAACGGACGTCACTTTGTCGGCTTTTTCCCCGGAAAAATGAGCGAAGCTGAGTTGCTTCGGGAATTTCTTTTCCGTCTGGACAGAGCCTATCCGTTTGTTGCCGGCACCATGTCTGACTGGCCGGGCAAAGTTCAGGCTGCCGATAAAGCATTCCGTAAAAATCAGCCGACTCTGGCCGATGCTCTGGTCCACCCGGCACACGGGGTGAGATTCGCACTGAACAATGGCGAAACAGCCATTGCCAGACGTGACGGTAAACTGTATTTACGTACCAGATTTTCCGATGAATACGACCTTGTCACCGAATTGATCACCGGCAATAATGGTCAATTTGAATTTGGAAGTTCCCGCCGGATCCCGGCCGGACTGGGAGTAACCTCCGATGCCATGCTTACCGGTCAGACCGTATATGCCGCCATTGACGAAGGGGCACCGATGTTGACGACTTACGGCAATGTCGGAGCCAATCACGGGGCATTGACTGCATTGACCTTAACAATTCCGGCTCACGGTTTTACCTTGTCGGATGTGGGGAAAACCAAATTGACAGCCGCCCGGCGGACATATTACATTCTGCGGATAATTGATGAAAACAACATCCTGGTCATGTCTGAAAATATCGGACATAACGGAATCGGATTTTTCGACCGCAGTTCATTGCGTACAGAATTTTCCTGCAACGGCAAAATTTATAAAGTTGAGCGGCTTCAACATACCCAGTTGATCCCCAATCTCCGAATCAAAAGGCAGGCTTTTCTGCTGGATGGTCAACCTTTACCGGAAGGTGAATTTATCAAGCGGGGCAGAATACTGACCTGTGATGAAGTTTATGAAATCGTTTCTCCGGCCGGATTGCTGGAACTGGTGTTGAATAATCCCGGCAGACAGGTAGATCTAATCGATCCATCGATCCCCGGTGCAGCAGAGATTACGAATCATTATACCTTTACCGCAGACGGCACAATGTATATTGCTCAAAAAATCCGTATCCTTGAAAAAACTGCTCTGCGTCAATATGGTCTGCTGCAAACCCAGATTATCTATACTCACGGCAGAAGTCCATTCCGGGAATACTGGATACCCAAAACCCGGCCTTTTGAACAGGATGGTCGTCGATTTGATTTCGCCTGCGGAGTGGATTCCACTCAAAAATTGCCCCGCATTATCTTCTCCGGAGCAATGCTGGCCGATCCGGCGAACTTACCGGATCGCTTCATTCAGATCGCCGGAGTAAATGACCCGCGACGCGGCGGGCGGGTTCGGGAAACCGGTTTGGTAATAGGTTATTCGCTTTTCAATGGTTCAAGCATACCTGCAATCCGCAGAGATGCGGCAGTAAACCAGCCGGTGTGGATCAATGTCACTCAAAAAAGTTATCCCTATGTGATCTATTCTCAAGGCGGAATCATTATGGAAGCAGGAACTGTCATTGAGGCCTCCGGGTACCGGAAACTTTTTGACCCGTCCCGCTTCGGTCCCAATGCCCCGGCGAGTTATACCATTGAAGAAAACGGTAAAACCTTGCTTTATTTACACTTCGCTGCTGCCGGAAGTGTGGATGTGCCGGAAAACTTCACCCGGATCGTGGAAAAATCCGAAGGTGTATCCTTTACCGACGGCAAAGCAGTTGCCACTGCTGCCGGAGAATGGATAGTTCTGGAATAATTTGCCGTTTTGTTTTCTTCCGCTCCCGGAATTTCAATATTCCGGGAGTTTTTTTATCCTGATTGCAAAAAATCCCTCTTTTTTGACAGAAAATGACATTTTTTCGACAATTTTCAGCATTTCTTTTGACAATATTATGCATTACATTATAAGCAGAGCAGTATTCTTTTACATTTGACAACTCTTATCAACCAAAGGAGATTTCAAAATGAAATGTCTCTCATTTTCCTCAAAAGATGTGAAGTGTGCCGGATCCACCTTGATCGGACTTCGTGCAAGTGCCGCGGTTTCATCATTGTATATTCCTGTTAAAAAGACAGAAAACACCTCCTTTTCACCTGCCCGCAGACAGATCTTCACTTTAATTGAATTGCTCGTGGTTATTGCGATCATCGCCATCCTTGCCGCGATTCTGCTGCCGGCACTCAATTCCGCCAGAGAACGCGGCCGGGCGGCAAGTTGTATCAGCAACCAAAAACAAATCGCATCGGCATTCAATATGTACAACAACAGTTTTGATGATTATTTTCCGCACTATTACAAAGCCGGTTACGGCAACTGGACACGGCCGCTGCTGGATATGGGAGCTGTGGAAACTTCCGTTTTTGTCTGTTCTTCTCTGGCTGTTAACGGTGATTATGCTCAAGATTATAAAAATTCAGAAGGCATGCCATATCCGGGTTACGGCATCAACACTTACGGAGTCGGTTGCTGTTATTATACCAAACAGGAAGAAGGTTCCGCCCGAACTGCAATGTATAACAAATTGAGTCTGATCAAAAATGCTTCAAAACTCTGTCTGGTCGCTGATACCAGATGGGGCAATAATACCACCGTTTCGGGTTATTACCGTTTTCTCAATGCTCACATGATCGGAGATTCATATGGAAACATTGACCCGCGCCACAATGAACAGCTTAATTTTGCTCTGGCAGACGGTCATGTGGAAACCTTGAAACTCAAACCGTGGCCCGATGAATTTGAGCCGCATTTCAACAACAATTATCTGACAGGCCTTTGATCACACACGGGAACCGACCTCATGAAAAAAATAATCATTCTGCTGTTGGTGTTTTTTGGTGCCTTGCTTTGGGCTGATGAAAAAAATCTGATTCAGGATCCAACGATCACCACTCCGGAAGGAGGCCCGCATTGGTTCCTGGCGACCACCACCAGAGAAGTATTCGAATTGGAAAAAGACCCGGAAACCGGATATATCTATCTGGCTTCAACCGGTGCCGATTATTCCGGTTACCTCTGTCAGATGGTAAAAGTCAAACCCAATTACCGTTACCGCTTTACCGTACAGTTGCGTCATTTATCCGGAAGGGCACTGCTCTGGGTCAAAGCCTTTGATCAAAACCGCCGAATATTGCATTATGACCGTCGCACCTATCTGATCAGCAGTGCATCCAATCCACTGGTTCCCCATTTTGTGACCGCGGAGCAACTGCAGGGAAGCGGTTCAACCGACTGGCGGACTGTAACACTGGATGTAGATACGGTTAAAGCGGACAATGATACTGAAGAAATCGCCTATCTGCGTTTCGGTACCGGACCATATTTTTCGGTGACTAAAATGTGGATTCGGCATATGAGTGTAATCGAACTTGGTCCGGTGGAGGCTGAAAAATGAAATTTATTGTTTTCTTGTTGACAGTTTTAACTTCCGGCATGCTCTCCGCTGCCGAAACCGGACTGAATATTCTGCGTCTGACTGCTCCGCAGAGTTATGAAAACATATATCACAGCGACAGTTTGCAAGATACCGAACAAACCATCGGCAATTCAGTAGGCTTGAAAATAACCGTTAAAAAAGCCGGTTCACTTAATGAATATACTTTTTCTGTAACCAATAACGGCAGAGAACCGGCAAAATTACGTTTCCAGTTATTGATGCCGGTTGCCGGAGCAAATGGTATATTCTGGGATGGTTTCGAGTATTTTAATCAAGTAAGTTCCATTGTTGCACCGACTCACGACATGCACAATTTTCCGGGTGCATCATACATTCTCGGCAAAGAACTCTGCTATCTCGGACTTGCACCGTGGACAATTTCCAGCCGGTTTGAAAGAGCAGTGGTATTCAATAACGGCCAAGGAATTCTGCAATTTGAGCATTATACTGCGGTGTTGCCCGGTGAAACGATAACTTTCGGCATGATCTCCGGCAATTACCACAATGCCGGCAGGATTGTCGAAGCCATCGATGAAGTCCATCTGGCATATCCGGCCTTTTTCCGCCCGATTGAAGGTGCCGATGAACGCATCTATGGTGCCGGAGGGTATTTTTTCGGCTCCAATGAAACCAGAGAACAGCAGATCGAATCAGCACGCCGTGAAGGACTCTCCTGGGAGTGGTATTACAACTGTTTTCAGCATACCGGCGATATTTTCCCATCGGAAGAATTCTGGGATGCTTCGCGGGGGTACAAAACAGAAATCAGCCACAACCGCTGCAATGTCCCCGGTACAGTTCAGGATTGGCTGGAGTATAACCGCAACCGGATCCGCCATGCCCAGCGAACCACTGCGATATTTTACTATTATATCCAGCAGCACTGCTGCGAAGACATTCTGTTTCAACATTATCCGGATTCGGTATGGGTGAGAAAAGACCGCAAATCCTGTTACCGGGCTCACGGCTGGGCCGAAGAAGGCTGGTCCCGCTATGCCTGGCCGGGATCTTACGGTTCTTACGGAGAAGCATTGCGCAAAGACCTTGCACAAGTTTGGAATACCTTTGATGTTTCCGGCTTTGCCCTGGATTGTGCGATCGGCAATTTGCGCTGTTATGATGCTCCGGCAATGAATGAACCGGCCAGAGCATTTGAGGATGATGGAGATATTTTTGTCAGAGAAGGTGTGGCGGTTGCGTATAACTTGCAGTACACCCGTTCACTGCCTCCACGGCCCGACGGCAGACGGGCCGCAAGTGTTCTTAATGAGCATTACAACTATCTGCCGGCATTCTACGCGGATTGTGCCATTCACGAAATGCCGCCATTTGAACGAACTGAATTGCTTGCCCCCCGTAAATTCATGCTCGGACAGAAACCGTTTTACTTCTGGAAAGGCTTCCGGATTGACAGTTTGCTTGATTGGACTCAAGGGAAAGAAGCCATCATGCCGGCACTTAATGGCATCATAGACTATACGATTATGGCCAGTTTGCGTTTCGGAGCTGTACCGGCGATCTTTTATGATCGTGGATTTGCCGACATCGCCCGTTGGAACCGCACCTTTGCCGCATTGCAGAAACTCGGTTGGCGGGCAGCCCCTTATGCAGAAGTAGTCGGCACCGATGAATTTGATCCGTTTGCGGCCGATGCAAAATATTGGATCAGCCGTTTCGGCGATGGAGAAAACAGCGTGATCGTTATTTCATGTATCGACAAAACCAGACACAAAGTGATTCTGGAGATCCAGACGGAAAAATTCGGTGCCGGACACGCCATATACGCTGCGACCGATGGAACAGTCGTTCAAAACCGCATCGAAAACGGACGCACCATGGTCGAACTGGAACTGGCCGATCATCATCCGGTGATCCTGCGCAAAATCGGCACCGGCAAACCGGCACCGCGATTTTATATTGCCCATATCCGTCCGGTTCATATGACCGTCGATGCTGACGGCAAGGGAGCGGAAACCCGTTATTACTGGAAAAATCAGGTTATCCATACCATTCCGGCACCGGTAAAATTTGATCCGGTTGCGATTTACCGTTTGGATTACGGAGTCGATCCCCTGAAGTCAGCCATCGTTTCCGCCCCCGGTGAGGGTGAAGCGGTCGAACCGGGCCGTGATCAACTGGCGATCTATTTTGAATATTTCCGCACCCGCCGCCGTTACTCATATCCGCGGTTATGGGGCCTGGAACAACGCTGGGTAAAAAATATGCGGATGCGTAAACTGACGATCGAAGAAGCTGCCGATGTTCCGGAAACATTGCTGTTTGCGGTTGGTCCGGCAGCCCGAAAGCACTTTTTCCCGGATGAAAACTTCACCGATGAGATCGTCATCCGGAATATCAACGGCAAAACGGTCGTGGCATTTTTCCCGGGAAGATATTCCGAAAATGATATTATGCAAGTTTTCATGCGTCAGATGGATCGGAAGTTTCCTCATTATGGCGGGATCTCTGACCGCTGGGCCTTGAATATCAAATTTTACGGTGGCACTCTCGATAACGGACGAACCCCGGAACGGGCCAAGCCGCAGGAATAATACAACTCAAGGGCCGTTGCAAAACTGTTTTGCGACGGCCCTCAATATTTTATTTACGGTATTTTTCCACCAGTAAAGCTCCGAGACGAACACATTCGGCACAAGGATAAGGCAAAGTGGCGGATTTGATTTCCCGACAGGTTTCCGCACCGGCAAGAGCAACAAATTCAGAAATCACTTGAGCATGGCACTCCGCCGGAGTCAATTCCAAAGCGGCATGAAGTGCACCGCATCTGCCCAATGGTGCTTTGCCGCCGCCGCAAACTTTCATACTTTCAGCCAAAGCCTCATCCCCTGCCCCGGCGGCGACCGCCTGGGCACAATTGTGCAATTTAGGTACGGCAGTAAACAATTCAACAGCTTTACACATGATCTGTAACCTTTATTTCATTTTTTCTAAAAAAACAGCGTAATATACCATCATACGCATAAATTGTCAAGTTTCAAAATCAAGAAATTTGCATCTGACAATTTTGTGCAGTATAGTAAAGGCATAACACTCAAAGGACAGGTAATGAGCAAAATTCTTAAAGATTCAACATTTTTTCAAAAAGGTCAACTGCCCGTATACTTGTATTACACTGACCACAGTGGAGATTTGGAATTTCATTCACATGAATTTTCAGAAATTGCCATAATGTTCAATGGTAATGCCATCTACGAAACGGATTACAGTGAAGAAAAAATTTCCACCGGAGATGTATTGGTAATTCCGCCAGGTGGTCTGCACTGTTACCGGGAAGAAAAAGATGTCAGACTGATGAATATTATTTTTCACTTTGAACAACTGAATATTCCGGTGCGGAACATTTGCCACCATCCAGGATATGTGACACTTTTCGGCATTGATCCTGACTTCTGCCATCAACAAAAGTTTTATCCGAAATTCAAACTGCCACTTCAGATACTCAATACGGTAGAAACGATTTTGGTAACGGCATATGAACTGCAAAAAACGGCGGTGCCCGGTGCATTGTTGGCAGTATATGGTGCATTTTTACAAATCATTCCACTGCTGCTAACCCATTATTCACCGAACTTTCAATCCCGTCCGTTACCATTACCTGAAAAATTTCAGGAAACGGTAAATTATATGCTGAAAAATTACCTTAATGAATTGAATATTGCCCAACTTGCCAAAAAAGCCAGTATGTCACAATCAACATTCACCCGTACATTCAGCAAATCACTGGGTAAAACTCCACTGCAATACTTGCTCCATTTAAGATTGGAAGCGGCCAGAGAATTCTTACGCAACGGATGCTCCGTTTCAGAAGCTGCTTTGAAATCAGGTTTCAAAGACAGCAGTTACTTTACAAGACTTTTTCACAAACACCTAAATTCCCAACCGCGAAATTGGAAAAAGCATTGACGGATACTTTTGCCGATTTTGTCCTGAATATTGCCATTTTTGTTATTTTTTTATCCTTGTTTTTGTAGTATATTTATTGCAATTAACAAAGGAGGTCTTTATGATAATGAAACGGCTTGCATCAATGATTTTACTGGCGATAATGCTACCACTCGGAGCAGCCAATATATCCATGGAACGAATATTTGCTCCGAATTTATTAAAAAATGCAGATTTTTCAATAAAAAATACTCAAGGAATGCCGCAACATTGGTATTTTGATAATTGCTCAAAAGCAGCATTCACATTCCGCAGTGACATCGGCGGCATAGTTATCGAATCACCGGGACAGAAATACGGTTATTTTCTTCAACGGGTTCAGGTTCAAGAAGGGGTGCGATACTGCATCAGAGCAAAAATCAGAGCATACCGTACTTTTGCCAATATATGGTTAAGTTGTCCGGAATACAATGACGGCGGCAACCCATTAGGGCATTATCCGGTAAGTCAAACAACATTTTTCATTCGTGCATACCCCCACCAGGGCCAATCTGCCAAAGCAATTCTGGATAAATTCATAGACCCTGATCTGGTTTCCGGAGTAAATGCCGATACATGGACAACTTATACGCGGGAGTTCACCCCTCCGACCGGCAAAGGAATCAAAACTTATGCAATACGCTGCGGATGTTTCGGTGGATATAAAGGATGGGTAAACTATACCGATGTCTACTTTGGACAGGCAGCTTCAAATCTGCAAATCACTGTCAACACCAATAACTGGTCATCAATCGTTATCAAAGATAAAAATGGGCAGGAGTATTTCCGTCAAAACAAAACAGACCGGCAGAATTTCACAGTCACTTTGCCCACTCAAAGCGTTGACTATATTTTAACTTTAACCTTATCAGATGGAAAAACAGAAAATTATGAGGTCCCCAATGAATAAGTTTTACACGATTTTATTACTGCTGCTTTATTCAGCAGTCCTCCGGGCTCAAAGTTTTCTGACCATAACCGATGCCCAAAACAATAAAGAACTTTTCCCTATACAATCGGTTGCCGACGGTACTTGGCAAAATGGGTCATTATCTGTAAAAATTGAAGCGGTCAAATACGGCTCACTATCCGGTTGGAAGTTTACATTCAGTGATTCCGGATCCTCTCACCGTTTACTTAAAGTAAAATTCCGGGAAACATTGATTTTTCAAGCATCCATGTTCTGGGATGGCAACACCGAACACCAAATCACCGATACGCCGATTTGCCGGGATTTGTTGCTTGAAACATTCCCCATGGCTGCGGCTTACAATAATGAAACCGGTTGGGCGGTATCTCTTTCTCCGGATTCAGAATTAAGCACACTTTACCGGCAATATTCCGACAGTGCAATCGATCTGGATACCCGGATCGTTGTCGATAAAGATCACCCGCAAACAATTACTGTTTTGAGTGCACCATTTACTCCTGATTTCGGCTGGAGAAATGCAGTTGATGCTTATTACCGGGCATTCCCTCGATATTTTTCTCCGATCGAAAATATTGATCCCAGAATCTACGGTGTCGGCGGAGATCATTGCTCGTCGCACATGACCAGACTTTTTCAGCCCCACAGTGCCAGACAGTATGGAATGGATTGGGAGTGGACCTATGCTCCATGGTATGAATCCGGGAACTGGTACGCAGTCGGAGCCGGATGGCAGGGTGATACCAATCCGGTACGCCGTTACAAAGATGTCAGAGATACGTCATGGGTAACCCGCGATATTTTTGATGCTTTTGTCCGGGATGAAATGCGTTATGGAAACATAAATACTGCAATGTTTTTCTATATCCTTGTACGTGATATCCATCAAAATTTAGCCAATAACTATCCTGAAGCAGTACAAGGTACCAGTGGACTGCCGAGTATTCCGACAAACAGAGGAAAAACCAAAAGTGTCTTTGCTCCCGGTTCACCGATATTCGATTATCTGAAAGAACAACTGCGGCTGATCGTGGAAAATTATGAGGTCAGCGGTTTTGCCTTTGATATGGCCAACAGCACCAGTGTATTCAACACACCATCACAACTTGCTTACGGCAGAGGCAGAACATTTGATGATAGCAACAATATATACACCTCTGACACAATTGTGCCGATCCCGTTTGCCGAGTATATTCATACTCTTACCCGTAACGGCAAGGCAATGGGGTGTATATTTAATATGGCACTTTCAGAATTTTCTCCCTTCACTGTATTCCATGCAGATGCTATCATGATGGAAGGTTCTCCGGAGTTGAATATTGATATGGTTCTGCCGTTGCGGTTATCTGCCGGCAAAAAGCCGATCGTCTTTTGGGGTGTCGTACCATACACAGCCAATACTGCAATCAAATGGTATCGCATACCGGCATCGCAACGCACAGCAATCGCCGCCGCTCAAGCCAAACTGCTCCATTTCAAATGTCTTGAAATCGGTGCAGTTCCCAAAAGTTGGAATGTGGGAGCGATCCCCATTGGCGAAATTGAAATCCTGAGAACTATTCAACGGGCCGGATACCAAGTGATCCCGGCAGTCAAAGATGCCGGAAAATTTTGGGTGGGGCGTTTCGGAGAAGGAGAACAGACCATCATCACTATCAGCAATCCGGAACGTACAGCAACTACCGCAACCTTGCGGGTAATAAACCATTATCTTGGAGATGGTTTTTATGGATTCATCCCGGAGAATGGCTCTCTGGAACAGAAAATCATTAACGGAGAAACCATTTTTACCATTACTCTGGAACCGCACACTTATGCCGTTTTACGGGCTGTCAAACTTTCCGGTAATCCGGAAAACTTCACCGCTTCACGCAACGGAAATCAAGTCACCTTATCTGGAAATAACATAACAACGTTTGCCTGCCGTAAAGAAGATATGCGTGGATTTTTCGGGCCGGCATCCGGCTGTTTCACCAATGGTCAAGCTGTTTTAACCTATCTTCCGATATGTGATTTTGATTCTTCTAATCCGGTTCTTACTGAATTCATGGATGACACCAATACACCAGCAGTCGTAGCTCCTCAATCCGGCAAAGCGTATGATGCAGCCCTGATGATGAGCGTTTACCGTCCGTTTGTCGCAGCCAGTATCAAACGTTTTGGAACATTACGCAACCGGGAACCCGGATTCATGGATGGCTCAATGCAGCGTTTGGAATTGATCATTGTTTCTCCGGACCAAATGCCAGCACAAGGCAAAAAAATTCTAATCGGAACAATCAGCAATTTCCCTGACCTTACGCCGGGGGCTAATCATCCGGCAGGATTTGTAAAACTGGTTGACAACAACACCCTGTGGATCGGCGGCAGAAATGAAAATGAAGTATTTCAAGCTGCGATGACCTATTTTGATGCCCTTGATAAAATCCGCAACAATACCGATAATGTAAATTTCATCCACCCTGTCGGTTGGGGGGCAAGGTCGGAAAATTTTATAAATGCCCCCGAGGGCGGAAAATATTTGCAAATCACCGATGGTCCCAATAATCAGTGGCGTTATGTCTGGTATGGAATCAAAGATCTCGGTACTTGCCGCACGCTTTCATTTACCACGGAAGTCAAGACAGTAAATTTAACTGACGGCAGATTTGACGTTGGATTTTACGAATTTGATGCAAATGGCAAAACGGTTCGCTTCACACCGGTACAAATCCAGCCGGGGACCGATTGGCAAACTTATTCCGGCAGTATCACATTGCATCCGCGAACAGTCAGTGTAAAATTTTATTTCCTCGGCAGAAATATGGGGAAAGATAATAAAGTTTGGATACGCTCTCTGGTAATCAGAAAACACTAAATCAGTAAAGGAGTTTTATTTATCATGAAAAAATCATTCACTTTGATCGAATTACTCGTAAGCGCAGTTATCTCATCATTGCATTTTTTGACACAAAAAACTGCGATTGAAACTAAACAAAGAATACCGCTTTTCTTGAAAAGAGGAGTGGGGTTGGGGGAGAGGGGAAAAACCTCTTTTCCCGTGAAAAGAAGTTTTTCCCCTCTCCCCAAGAGTGCATTCACTTTGATCGAATTACTCGTTGTAATTGCGATTATTGCAATCTTAGCTGCGATTTTACTTCCAGCCCTGAATTCCGCCCGTGAACGCGGCCGCAGTGCCAGTTGCATCAACAACTTGAAGCAAATCGGCAACGGAGCCCAAATGTATGCCGGTGATTTTGAAGGATATTTCACGCACCGGCAAGGTTTTATTACAGAATATAATCATAGCGCAATCGCATTGCTTTCTCCATACGTCGGAGGACCGTCAAAAGCAGATTTGGCATCAGCTGCAGACAATGATGCCAGGATAAAAATGACACCGCAACTTTTCTACTGTGATATAGAACAAAGTGGAAACTTCAATTACTATGCCTACAGTTACAATGCCTCCGACGGTGGAGCCATGCCTTTATTCAAACTTCAGGACTATGGAACTCTTCATACAAAAACTCATGGTACTCCACAAACAACTGTATTGGCTGCAGATTCTTACAATGGAGGCATAACACACACCAACCGGACATGCTTGTATGGAGCAAATTCCGCGAATTATGCCAGTGCCAATTTCAAACACTCCGGCAGTGGCAACTTCCTTTTCGTTGCAGGACACGTTCAAACATTCACCCCGGATGGAATAGTCCGGCCGCTGGCCAGCGGCACTGATGCACAATATGCGGTATACAACGGCGGAAGTATGCCGATATCTTCTTACTATACCGGAGAAGGCAGTACTAAAATAAACAAGTAAGCAATTTTTCTCACAACTCTCTTTGACGTTTGGCAAAGAGAGTTTGTTTTACAATTCCGGTAAAGTTGCGGAATATGCGACAATGTTTTGACGCAATTCATCGGTAAGCGGTATTTTGGTCTGGTTCACAAAGTCAAAATGCACGATAACCTCCATCGCGCTGACTGCCAATTCACCGGCTTCATCATAGATCTGATGGTCAAGAATTATACTCGTATTTTTCACTTCACGGACTTTTGTCCGCACTTCCACATTCCCCGGAAAATGCAGTTGCTTTCTGAATTGTATCTCCGTCGCCGCCTCGATCGGCCCCGTTTTCATGCCGACATAGGCCGGTAAACCCACCTTTTCCATGAACATCACCCTGCCCGCCTGTAAATAGCGCACGATCGCAACATTATTCACATGACCGAGCAAATCCAGATCGCCCCAGTCGATACGCAACTTCAAACATTGATACTTCATAACTCTGCTTTCCTGCAAATCATCTCTATTGACAATATAATCGCTTTGATCAACCAATTCAAGCATCGCAAATAATATACCACTTTAATACACTTTTTGCAACGTTTCCCGATGAATCCTTTTTCATCACGCTTCAACATATTTATTTTATAAAAAAACACCTTTTATGCCTTGAATACACTGTTTTTCAGGTGTATAGTTAAACAACAACCACATTTTTTACAATAAAGGAGTAAAAAAATGAGCGAAAACAAACGTTACTACGGCTCCATGCCATGTATCGGCATCCGCCCGACCATCGACGGCCGCCGGGGTGTTCTCAAAGTCCGGGAATCTCTCGAAGAACAAACTATGAATATGGCCAAAAGTGCCGCCAAGCTCTTTGAGGAAAATCTCAAATATGCCGACGGTACTCCGGTAAAAGTCGTCATCGCCGATACCACCATCGGCCGTGTCGGCGAAGCCGCCGCCTGTGCCGATAAGTTCCGCCGCGAAGGCGTCGATATCACCCTCACTGTCACTCCCTGCTGGTGCTACGGTGCCGGAACGATGGATATGGATCCCAATACCATCAAAGCTGTCTGGGGATTCAACGGCACTGAACGCCCCGGAGCCGTCTATCTGGCTTCCGTTCTGGCGACCCACGCCCAGAAAGGTCTGCCCGCATTCGGCATTTACGGTCACGATGTGCAGGATGCCGACGATACCAGTATGCCCGCCGATGTCAAAGAAAAACTGCTCCGTTTCGGCCGGGCGGCGATCGCCGTTGCCACCATGCGCGGTAAATCCTATTTGCAGATCGGTTCGATCTGTATGGGTATCGGCGGATCGATCATCGATACCAACTTCATCGAAGAGTACCTCGGCATGAGAGTCGAATCCGTCGATGAAGTAGAAGTCATCCGCCGCATGACCGAAGGCATCTACGATAAAGCCGAATTTGAAAAAGCCCTCGCCTGGACCAAAGCCAACTGCATTGAAGGATTCGACAAGAACCCCGAAAATCTCCAGCGTTCCAGAGAACAGAAAGATGCCGACTGGGAATTCGTCGTAAAAATGATGGTCATCATCAAAGATCTCATGAGCGGCAACCCCAATCTGCCCGCCGGATGCGAAGAAGAAATGGTCGGTCACAATGCCATCGCCGCCGGTTTTCAGGGGCAGCGGCAGTGGACGGACTTTTATCCCAACTGCGACTTCCCCGAATCCATGCTCAATACCTCCTTTGACTGGGAAGGTGCCCGCGAACCTTATATCCTCGCCACTGAAAACGATGTACTCAATGGTCTGGGGATGCTCTTTATGAAACTGCTGACCAACCGTGCCCAGATGTTCGCCGATGTGCGTACCTACTGGAGCGGCGATGCCGTCAAACGGGTCACCGGTTACGACATCGAGGGCAAAGCCAAAGAGGCCGACGGATTCATCCATCTGATCAACTCCGGTGCCTGCTGTCTGGATGCCAATGGTGCTGCTAAAGATGAAAACGGCAACGCCGTCATGAAGCCGTGGTACGAAATTACTGAAGCCGATCAGAAAGCCATCCTCGCCAATTCGACCTGGAACTATGCCGATATCGGCTACTTCCGCGGCGGCGGCTACTCATCCCGTTTTGTGACCACCGCCGAAATGCCCATGACCATGATCCGTTTGAATCTGGTCAAAGGTCTCGGTCCGGTAATCCAGATCGCTGAAGGCTGGTCGGTCAACCTGCCCGATGAAGTTACCGACACCCTCTGGAAACGCACCGACTATACCTGGCCCTGCACCTGGTTCGCCCCCAGAGTCACCGGCAAAGGTGCATTCAAAACCGCTTACGATGTGATGAATAACTGGGGTGCCAACCACGGTGCGATCTCCTACGGTCACATCGGTGCGGATATCATCACCCTCTGTGCCATGCTCCGTATTCCGGTAAGTATGCACAACGTGGATGAAGAAAAAATCTTCCGCCCGAATATGTGGGCGGCATTCGGTATGGATAAAGAAGGTGCCGATTACCGCGCTTGCGATTCTCTCGGACCGCTTTACCGCTGAAATACAGTTCAACCAACTCAAAGGCTGCTGCGAAAATATTTTCGCAGCAGCCTTTACTTTTCACTCAAAATCTATAAATAAAAATTAACGGGAGTGTCGCAAAAATCGCGACACTCCCGTCAGAACTCAATGAAAGCGTTTCAATCACGCTTCCTCATTATGGACAGAACCGTCATCGCTGTCATCCAATTTGGCATTGGCCAACGCTTTGAAAAGTCCGATCACGTCGTAAACACCGCCGGCGAGGAACCAGACGGTGCAACCGACACCGAGGATCAACGTAATGTAGACCTTGACATGCCACAAGGTCAGCCAGTTTTCGTTGCTCAACGCACCGGCAAAATGCAATGAGGTGTAGACGATGAAAATGATCGTCCAGGCAATCGTCCAGAGAATACTGGCGTAATAGATGATCCTGTCACCGATAGTAAATTCCGGAGTAATACCGAAAATCTTATCGATTTTGTTGACATTGCTCTGCTCAACGTGTTCCTGATTGGTATCGTAAATACCACGATGGAGCATTTTATCCAGATTGAAGTCAGGTTTACCGGCTTTATGCTCGATCAGAGAAATCACAATATACAGCAAGGTACAGGTGACCATGTTGATAAAATTGATGTACTGACCGTGGATCGGGAAAATATATTCTCCGGCAGCATTGATCAAACTGGGGTGAGCGATCCAATCCCAACCGAAATTGTCGATCAGCCACTGGCCGAGACCTTTGGGCCAGACCTGCTGCAGAATGATTCCCAACACCGCGTTGGTTGCACCGTAAATGTAACTGACCCATGCAGCAATCGTACCGCCGCGTTTCCAGTAAAGTCCGCCGATGATCGCCGGTCCAGCACCGGAAACGATCGCACCGGTCAAACTGAAGAACAGATAAACCGGAGTTTCCTGAACCCAGAAGAAACTGAAAAACCAGCCGAAAACACCGACACCGAGGATCGCCAGACGCAATGCCCAGATATGCTGTTTCGGAGTAAACGGTTTCTTTTTGAAGGGCATGACCACATCCTGAATAAGAATCGATCCCCAGCTGTGCATATAAGTATCATCGGTTGAGAGCATCGCCGAGAACATCACTGCGACAAACAGACCGAGCAGACCGGAAGGCATGATCAATGACAAGGCGATCGGCACCATCTCCTGCCCACGCTCCGTAGCATTGGGGATCGCGGCAAGCTTCTCGTTGATGATTTCACGCAATTCGGAAAATTCAGCCAGTTTGGGACTCATAACAGCCATGACCGCCAGCGGGAAAAGCATCAGCATCAAAGTCTGAGCCAATCCGCGCCAGGTCCCCATGACACCGGCCATTTTACGCTCATGCGGGCTTTTGGCAGCGGCAGCATAACCGGCAGCACCCTGCCAGCCGCCGCGGCTGTAGAACAAACTGACAAAACCGATCAGATAGTACCAGATATTGAAATCCTGGATCTTGGTGTTTTCAAATGGGTTGATGTGAGAATATCCCGCATCTTTGTTGAGGGCTTCAGCGATCTGATCCCAGCCGACAAAGCCGCCGGAGGTATCCCAATCGCCCAGTTTGAAAATGAAGAAAATAAAGATCACAAAAGCGATATTGCACAACACGCCCTGCATGAAGTCGGTAACCATGATGGCGATCTGACCGCCGAATGCGGCAAAGAAAACGCCCAAGCCAATACAGAAAGCAAGCAGAATACCATAAATATTCCAGTTGATCCCCAGCCATTCAGCAGAGTACGGAAGTTTACAGAAAGCCATGAGAAACTTCACCGAAACCATCGGGAAAATGCCGTAGTTCACCACACCGCTCAAAAAGGTGATAATACCGGCACCCAAACGGAATTTACGGCTGTAACGCACTTCATAGAATTGTGCCAGCGTAAAACAACGCGTTTCACGCATACGGTAGGTGACCCAGGCGACCAACGCAAGGACCAGTGAAAACGGAGCCTGCATCATGCCCCACCAGGTGGAAGCAAAACCGCTTTTCATAAAAGCTTCCCATGAGGCAACCGCACTGATCAGACCGAATCCGGCAATACCCTCGGAAATACTCATCACATACCGGCCGGCACAGCGGTTGGCTGCGAGGAAGTCTGCGGCATTACGCATATACCGGTTGCAATAGAGCAATACTCCGGTGAGTACCACAATAAAGCCGATAACGATTGCCCAGTCCAGAGATTGCATTCCTTCGTGGTTGATTTCGATCTGCCGCAAAGCAGACCCGAATAGTGACATCATAACTTTTCCCTTCCTTTCTTTATTTTGGTTAAATTATGAGTTTAATTTTTTATTTTTATATGATCAAAAGAGAAAACCCCACCCCTGCAAGATAAGGTGTTTACCTTTGTAACGAAAAATATTCTCTTTTTATTTCAGAATTCCTAAAAAAAATGAAAAAAATCCCGAACGCTTTACAATACCATTAAAAGCAGTTTTTTTCAAGTAATCAATACTCTTTTTTCGTTTTTTTGTGGACAAATAACAGTTTCGGAGATATATTAAGTATACAACGGCCTTAATATATCGTTATATGTTATTTTTACAATGTTCATAAAAAAGTATTGCTTGCATTTTTGTCGCACTGTACATAAAAAACCATGAAAGAATATCACGACAAAAAACGTATCGCCCCGGAAAAATTCCGGGCTCAACTGAATCTGCTCAATGACAGTGCCCGAAAGGTGCTGGCTTCCGGCTTCGGCAGAAAAATGCCCGCCGACCGGGTACTGGCGGCTTACTTCCGGGAAAACCGCCGGTGCGGTTCCCGTGACCGTGCCTTTATTTCCGAAACGATCTATGCTTCTTTACGTTTCTGGGGATTCATCCGGCAGTATCTCCCGGCCGACCGGCTCGCGGAATTGGAAGCCGGAAACATCCGGCTCACCGCCAGAGAACTTTCCGCACTGCTGATGGCCGGAGCATTTGTTTCCGGAGATCAGGCCAATGCAATTGCCATTGCCGAAGCCTGCGGTATGCCGACTTTGCCCCATGCGTTGAATAATCCCTGTGCCAGAGCCAATCAGATGGCAACTTACTTCAATTGTGATCTGCGGATAACCGACCGGGATATGCTTCCGGCGTGGATATCGGAAAAACTTCCGGAAAATCTGGATGTGGAAAACTTCCTTAAAATGCTTTCATCACGCCCCCCGATGTGGATAAGAATGCAAACGGATTCTCCGGAAACGGTTTTTGAAGAATTGCGGAAGTACGGAGCCGTGGTAATTCCGCATCCGCAACTTGCCGATGCCGTGGAAGTGCAGGCAAAAATCAACCTCTACACTCTGGAAAGTTTCAAATCCGGTCTTTTTGAGATACAGGATCTGGCCAGTCAGTGCGTTTCCATCGTCGCCGCACCGAAACCGGGAGAAAGATGGCTCGATCCGTGTGCCGGTGCCGGTGGAAAATCTCTGCATCTGGCCCAATTGATGAACCGTAAAGGAACTGTGCAAGCCGGAGATATCCGGGCAAAGAAACTGGATGATCTGCGTCTGCGGGCCCGCCGTGCAGGATTTCCCAATATCATGACCAAGGCCCATGACGGGAACATGTGGAAAGGCAAACACCTCTTTGACGGTGTTTTGCTCGATGCTCCATGCAGCTGCTCCGGAGTGTGGCGGCGCAATCCCGGTGCCCAATGGAAATTTTCTCCGGAAGACATCTCTGAATTGAGCAATACCCAGAAGCAGATTCTGGAAAACTACGCCAATGCAGTCCGCCCCGGCGGTGTCCTGGTATATGCGACCTGTTCGCTTTTTGATGCGGAAAACAAAAGTGTGGTACAGGAATTTCTTGACCGCCATGACGAATACAAACTTGATCCGTTTGAAAATCCGCTCAATGGCAAAATCGCACCGGGAATGCTCCGGATCGACAGTATTGACGGCAACTGCGATGCCTTATTCATGGCCAAAATGCGTAAAGTGAAATAATTATGACCTCATTCAATATTGTACTGTTTCAACCGGAAATCCCGCAGAATACCGGTACTATCGGCAGATTGGCGGTTTCGACCGATTGCAAACTGCACCTGATCGAACCACTCGGATTTTCGCTTGAGGATAAATATCTCAAACGGGCCGGGCTGGATTACTGGCAGCATCTCAATCCGGCGATCCACAAAGACTGGGAGGCGTTTCTCGCCGCGGAAAAACCGCAACGGATGTTCTTCATTTCCACTCACGGTGAAAAAAATTTCTTCGATGCGGAATATAAAACCGGTGATTATCTGGTTTTCGGCCGGGAGTCCGCCGGATTGCCGAAAGAATTTTATGAAAAATATGCCGATGATATGTGGCAGATACCCATGCCCGGCAAATTCAGCCGCAGTTTGAATCTGGCCAATGCCGTAAGCATCACCCTTTATGAAGCGATGCGGCAGAACCGGGATATTCTGGAAATTTGAAAAAATACATAAAGCGTGTTATTTTATATAGACAGACAACTTAAAACAGGGAGATAAAAATCATGTGTAAAAGACTCGAAGGTAAAGTCGCCATCGTCACCGGCGGTGCCCGTGGTATCGGTAAAGCCATCTGTGCCCGTCTGGCAGCTGAAGGAGCCAAACTGGCGATCGTGGATATTCTGTTGGAAACTGCCCAACAGACCGTTGATGAATTCACCGCTGCCGGTATCGAAGCCAAAGCCTACGCCGCCAACGTTGCTAAAATGGAAGATGCCGAAGCAACCGTCGCCGCCGTGGTCAACGATTTCGGAAAACTGGATATCCTGGTCAACAACGCCGGTATCACCAAAGATACGCTGATGCTCAAAATGACCGAAGATCAGTGGGATGCCGTGATCGCCGTCAACCTCAAAGGTACTTTCAACTTCACCAAAGCGGCAGTCCGTCCGATGATGAAAGCCCGTGCCGGCAAGATCGTCAATATCGCTTCTGTCGTCGGTCGCATGGGTAACGTCGGTCAGGCGAACTACTCTGCCAGTAAAGCCGGTGTCATCGCTCTGGCCAAAACCACTGCCAAAGAATTCGGTGCCCGCAATATTCAGGTCAATGCCGTCGCTCCGGGTTATATCGAAACTGACATGACTGCCCAACTGCCGCAGGCTGCCCGCGATGCCTTTTTGACCATCATCCCCGCCAAACGCGGCGGCAAACCGGAAGATGTCGCCAATGTGGTCAGCTTCCTCTGCTCACCGGATTCAGATTATGTCACCGGTCAGGTCATCAACGTCGATGGCGGTATGCTGATGTAATTTTCGCAACAGTTCCCCAACGGACTGCGGTAAAATTTGCCGCAGTCCGTTATTTTTTCATACGTCAGGCATAAAATAATTTCGGATCAAGTAATTCAATGACTTCACCGGAACTTTCCGCTATCCGGTAAGTCAATCCGAATTCGCCCGCCGGATCATCGATTTCAAGCATGAAATCGTGCTGTTCCTGATCCAATTTCAGTTCATTTACAATATTACCGTTATTGACGATGGTAAGTTCGACCGGTTCGAGCATCGGCAAATCCGGATGTAAAGCCACGACACACTGGAACTTCTTGTATATTTTTTCCGGCAAATGATACAGTAAACGCCCCTCAAAGTGTGCGGCAAAAGATATTCCATGCTCAAAAACGCCCCGGGCAGATTTCAAGGGAATCGGCGAACCGTTTCCATCAAGCACATGACCGATTTCAAATCTCCGGAAACGATAACCGTTATTGCCGCCGAAAGGAAATTCACAGGGTTCAAAATCTTCAAGGTAACGATACAAAGGATGGTCAAATTTGCCGGATATCAAACTGTAAACGGTGAAAACGGCATCCGAAGTCAACTTCAGTGCATTATTGAACATCTTTCTTATCTCTTCTCTGGCGGCTGATTCATCCGGTGCGGTAAAATAGCGGAAACAACATTGTCTTGAGGAAAGATTGTAACGGCATAATTCAGCGTAGATCCCAGACACGGCTTCTGAAACAGAGTAACCAAGCATTTCCGGCACATATTCCGGCAAAGTTATTTGGTCATCCAATTTTATTTTGCACAATTCCAATGAAGCCATACTTCCGGTCAGACGATCCAATACAAAAGCATCGCTTCCCATGAATCCTTCCAAAGTGTGCAGACCGAAGGTGCTGTCTTCCAGCACATGGATCAGACAACCGATATATTTGGCAGTTTCCTGCCATTGACCGGCACGGCCGCAGGCAACAGCCTCACTGATATAATGATCGAAACCGGCGTGTGCATGCAGAAAGTGTTCATTCACAAAATTGCGGCAATGAGTCAGACGGCCGTCAACTCTTTTCCAGAAACGATACAAATCATCCGGCGTGGAATCCGGCAGATAGTGAAACGGTATACCATCTGTTTCAAAATCGTATTTTTTCCACTCACTGCCCAAGCTGGTAAAAGTAAAACGATCCGGCAGCTGGCAATATTCCTCTGCCAACTCATCTTGAAACGGGATCGCCTCTTTTTGCAATTTTAAAGCCGCACGGGTAATCGCGGTATGTGTTTCTGAATTCGGCATGGCCTGACCTGTAAAATTTTACTGTAAGTTTGCATATTGCTCATAATATATATTCGCTCTCCGGATAACACAAGAAAAAATTGATAAAAATTTTTAACTATTCTACAATCAAGAATACTTGAAAAAAATACGGTGCCGTGTTATATTCGTAGAAAGATAATCTATCCACATTATTGTAAAGGAGTTGAAATATGAAAAAGTTTCTCTTTATTCTCCCGGTAATTTGCGGATTTATCTGTATGACTCAAGCCGGTGACAATCGCTTCTTTCACCGTCCGGGCGGGGCGCAGTATTATAATCGGGATGGATCGTCGGATGGCTATTCCAGAACCAGCGGCGGAACAACCTACTATTACAACCGGGA
>JAZNEV010000022.1:0-12063 GCA_045588835.1 Victivallaceae bacterium | reverse complement strand
AATCGGACAATAACCAATAAAACAATTCAGCGATATTGCGTTGAAAAAGTTTTATCACTTTTAATCGTAAAAAGAGGGAATTGCTTTTATTGGTCACAATAAAAGCAATTCAACAAAAGGTTTTGGAAAAGGGGTGCGGGGAAAAAACTTTTGTCCAAAAGATTTTTCCCCGCAAAACAGTTTTGCAACATCCCCTTTTTTTGTGTTACCGCCCCGGCGGTTCCATCCGCGGTCAATATTTTCAACTGCCCGGCAAAAAATTTTTCACTTTTTTTATAAAATGACTTTATTTTTGCCAAAAAGGTATTATATTTATAATCAGCAGCATTTTTTTGCTTTTAACATATATATTTTGGTGGCAGGCGGTTCCCTTTTGGGATCAAAAGAAAAAACCGCTTGCATGGTAAAATGGTTCGCCTTACCGGCGTTGAAATACCGGAGAGATCATGGCAACCGAAACAATTGAGATGGCTAAACGTGCCATGCGGAAAGAGTTTTCCGCCCGGCGCAAAGCGATAACAGATCAGGAGCGGCAGACATATAACGCCGCCATCTGTGATAATATCCGGGCATTGCCCGCTTTTCAAAAGGCTGACAGCATAGCCGCCTATATCAGTTTCGGTGCTGAAGTCGATATTTCCGCTCTATTCCCCGGCAAGCAACTTTTCTTACCCCGTTTCGAGGCACATTCCGGTGTCTATGCAATGGTTGCCGTCGAAGATCTTAAGCACGATTTGCTGCCGGGTAAATACGGAATTCCCGAGCCGTCCCCGTCCCTACCGGCGGCGGAACCGGGATTTCTCGCTTCCCAAGTGTTGTTTCTGATTCCGGCAGTAGCCTGCGACCGTAACGGTTGCCGGCTGGGACGCGGCGGCGGATATTATGACCGTCTGCTGGCGAAAATAAATACTCCTCCGGTGGCGGTGATCTACTCCTGCCAATTGTCAGATGCTCCACTGCCCGGCACGGAACACGACCGGCCAGTCCGCTGGGTCGTGACCGAAAGGGAAGTCATCGATATTGCAGGGAATAAGTGAATCAGGAGAAGAAAAAATGATGTGGGAAGTTTCAATCACCGCAGCGGCTTCAGTGTTTCTGACACTGGGCGTGGTGCTGGGGATCCAGCGCATCCGCCGGGATGCCGCCGGCCGTTCTGCGGAAAAGATCCGTTCCGATGCGGAGCGTGAGGCGGAGCATTTGCTCCGGGATGCCAGAGTTTCAGCCAAAGGCGAAACGATCAAAATGCGTGAAGAATGCGAAGCCGAACTCAAAGAGCGTCGCAGAGAACAATCCAATGTGGAAAAACGCCTCGCCCAGCGTGAGGAATTGCTCGACCGCCGGGCAGATTCCATGGATGCCAAACTCAAAAACATCGAAAAACAGGAAGCCGAGATCGCCCAGCTCAAAGAACGGGTGACCAACCGGGAACAGGAACTCAACAAAAGTATTTCCCGGCAGATCGATGAATTGGAACGCATCAGCGGTTATTCCCGTGAAGAAGCACGGGAAGTGCTGTTGGAAAAACTTAAAAATGAAGTGCGTAATGAATCCGGTCTGGTCGTGCGTAACGTGCTGGAAGAAGCCAAAGAACGCAGCGAAAAAGAGGCCAGAAGGATCCTGACCTATGCCATGCAGCGTTACGCGTCAGATTGTACCTATGAGCGTACCACCGCCACCATCCCGCTGCCCAGCGACGAAATGAAAGGCCGGATCATCGGCCGTGAAGGACGCAACATCCGGGCCATCGAAAGTGCCACCGGAGTCAGCATCCTTATCGACGATACCCCCGAAGCCGTGGTCATCAGCTGCTTTGATCCGGTCCGCAAAGAGATCGCCAGAAAATTGATGGAAAAACTCATCGGTGACGGCCGTATCCATCCGACCCGGGTGGAAGAACTGGTCAAAAAGATCACCAAAGAGCAGGAGGAGGAACTTTTTCAGGTGGGTGAAGCCGCCGTACTGGAAACCGGCATCCCCGGCGTTTCTCCCCAGATCATGAAAATGCTCGGCCGTTTGAAATACCGTTACAGTTTCTCCCAGAATGTGTTGCAGCACTCGCTGGAAACCGCCTATTTCATGGGTATCATCGCCGCTGAACTGGGTCTGGATGAGAAAAAAGCCAAACGTATCGGCCTTTTCCACGACCTCGGCAAAGCCATCGACCACGAAGTTGAGGGCCCTCACGCCCAGATCGGTGCCGATGTTTTGCGTAAATACAATGAAGCCAAAGATGTGGTCCACGCCGTTGCCGCCCACCATGGGGAGATCGAACCGGAGTCACTCTACGATATCCTCATAAATATCTGCGATACGCTCAGTGCGTCGCGTCCGGGGGCCCGCAGTGAAACCACTGAACTTTATCTGAAACGTCTGGAACAACTGGAAAATATCGCCCATGACTTCCCCGGCGTGGAAAGTTGCTTCGCTTTGCAGGCCGGCCGGGAGATCCGGGTGGTCGTCGTGCCGGAAAAAGTCGGCGAAGGCGAAGCCCAGATGCTGGCCAAAGACATCTGTTCACGGATCGAAAAAGAGATGACCTATCCCGGTCAGATCAAAGTCACGATCATCCGTGAAACCCGTTCAGTAGAGTACGCGAAGTAATTTTCCGGTGAGAAAAAAAATGGCTGCTTCAAGAGTAGTTTACCGGATCGATCTTACCCAACTCCGGAAGAATTTCCAATTCATCCGGAGTTGTGCCCATGATTGCGACCTGATGCCGGTACTCAAATATGATGCTTACGGCATGGGTGCCCATAAGATCGGCACCACCCTCAAAAGTGCCGGAGCATACCGTTTTGCCGCCGCCACACTCGATGAGGCTCTGGAGTTGAAAAAAATGGATATGGATGTCCAGATCCTCGGCTTGCTCCCCCCCTGGGAGATCGCTCCGGCAGTGGCCGCCGGCCTGATCTGTCCGGCAGATAATCTGCACACCGCCGGTTTGATCTCCGCCGAAGCGGTCAGACAGCAGAAAAAGGTGCGGATCGCCATCAAACTGGATACCGGCATGGGCCGTTTGGGGATCCAGGAAAATGCGGCATTGGAAACCATTTCCCGGATCGTCGAACTTCCCGGTTTGATCCCGGATTCACTCTTTTCCCACTTCTGTACTGCCGCCCAGCCGGATATGTTCTTTGCCAATATACAGATCGACCGTTTCCTGCGGATCAAAGAGGCTCTGGATAAAGCCGGAATTATTTTCAAGCACTATCACCATGCCGCCGGTGATGCCATTGTCAAAATCCCCCGGGCCACGGAAGCACCATTCAATCTGGCCCGTCCCGGCGGTATGATGTATGGCGATGACTTCAGCGGCAACTGCCGGCAGATCGTGGAATTGGCAACTTACGTCGGCGAGATCCGTGAATTGCCTGCCGGTGCTTCAGTAGGATATTACCGCACTTTTATTTCACCGAAGCCTTTCCGGGCGGCGGTGCTGACAGCCGGTTACGCCGATGGTATCCCGCTGGCGTTGAGCAATCAGGGCAAAGTGATCATCCGCGGCAAATACTGCCCGATCATCGGCCGGATATCCATGGATTATACGATCGTGGATATCTCACATCTGCCGGAAGTGCAAACCGGTGATGAAGCGATCCTGCTGGGCAAACGGGGCGATGCCGAAGTCACCGTCGGCCAGTGGGGCAAAGGCAAAGGCACTCACGGCCACGACATATGGTGTGCGATAGGCCACCGTACCAGACGCGAATATATTCCGGAGTGACAGATGGATAGAAAGTTGCTGTTGAAAACTTTAGGATCATTCCGGAATACCACCCGGCTGAATATCCAGACGGTGAAAGTACGCCGGGCCAAATTGCGGGATTTCCGCAAGCATCTGATCAAGGCCAAAGCGGAAATATATGCCGCTTTGGTGGCGGAATTCAACCGGGATCAGACTGATACATTACTGGCGGAATTGATCCCGCTGGTTCAGATCATCCGTTTTCTGGAAAGCAAACTCTCATCTCTGGCCCGGCCGGTGACTCTGCCGGGATCACTTACCACTTTTCCGGCCAAAACCCGCTTGTACCGTGAACCATTCGGCAAAGTGCTGGTAATTTCCACCTGGAATTATCCGTTACTGCTGACCCTGGAACCGGCATTGGGGGCTTATGCCGCCGGAAATCAGGTGATTTTGAAACTTTCCCCCCGGTCACCGCACACCAATGAAGTGGTATGCAAATTGCTGAAAGCGTGTTTCAGTTCCGATGAGATACTGGTGATCAATGATGAATTGACTCTGGATGAAACATTGTCGGCGAAATATGATTACATCTTTCTGACCGGCAATACCGATACCGGCAAAAAGGTAATGGCCAAAGCCGCCGGAAATCTCACGCCCTGCACTATGGAACTGGGCGGCAAGAACCCGTGTATCGTAGCGGCCAATGCCAATTTGCGTCAGGCGGCAAAACGGATCGCCTGGGGCAAATTTTTCAATGCCGGTCAATCCTGTGCCGCCCCGGATCATATATGGGTGCAAAGAGAGGTCAAAGAGCAGTTCTGCAATATTCTTTCTTCGGAAATACGCAAAATGTACGGCAAGAACCCGCTGGATAACGGAACTGTCGCCGGAATGCCCGACCATGAGGCATATCAGCGGATCGTCGGCCTGGTTTCCGACGGACGTTTGATCTGCGGCGGCGACCGTGATCCCCGGCAGTTATCCATCGAACCGACGGTGCTTGACCGGATCCCGGAAAATTCTCCGCTGTTGACCGAAGAGGTTTTCGGCCCGGTTCTGCCGATCCGGGAATTTGCCACGGAAGCCGAATTGATCGCCTTTCTCAATGATCAGCCCCGCCCGCTGGCGGCATATTGTTTCGGCGGTTCGGAAAAGTTGAAAAAACGGTTGAAATATGCCTTTTCCTGCGGTGCATTGATCTTCAATGATGTACTTATCCACTTTACCAATATGAATATTCCTTTCGGCGGAGTCGGAGCCAGCGGCTTCGGTGCTTATCACGGGGTGAAAACTTTTACCACCTTTACCCATGAAAAACCGGTGATGGAGCAGACGACATGGCTCGATCTGCCTTTCCGTTATCCGCCGCACAGCCGTCTGGTTCGCCGGCTGCTGGAATTTTTCAACCGTCTGGGCTGAATGATGAGCGATAAACTGCTGGTGATTTCCGGAGCGACCGCTTCAGGCAAAAGTTCATTGGCTTTGCAAGCGGCGGAAAAACTCAATGGCGAGATCGTTTCGGTCGATTCCATGCAGTTGTATGCCGACCTGCCCATCGGCACAGCACAGCCGACAGCGGCGGAAAAGGCCCGGATCCCCCACCACCTGACCGGTATTTACGCATTGGATGAGCGTTCGGAAGTTTTCCGGTTCTGTGCCGAAGCGGATGCCGTTATTGCCGACATCCGCCGCCGGGGAAAACTGCCGATACTCTGCGGCGGCACCGGACTTTATCTGAAAGCACTGCTGTATGGTCTGGATGATCTGCCGGGTGATCGGGAATTGAGAAAAGAACTGGATGACCAATACGATTCCGCCGAGGGGGAAAAACTCCTGCTGGAACGCATCAAATCTGTTGATCCGCAAGCATTTGAAAAGTGGCGTTCCTGCCGCCGCCGTTTGATCCGGGCGTTGGAAGTTTTTCTGCTGACCGGCAAATCGATCATTGAATTGCAACAGGGCCGCCGGAAAAAATTGCGTTATGACGTAAATTCCTTTGTATTGGAAAGAGAGAGCGATGTTCTCAAAAACAGAATCGCTCAAAGAGCTGAAAAAATGCTTGAATCAGGCTGGATCGAAGAAGCCGAAGCGGCGGTAAAAAAAGGCTTATTCAATACGCCCACCGCTCATCAGGCACTGGGTTACAAACAGATCGCCGCCTTTCTCAACGGCGAATTTGACCGGGAAACGCTGTTGGAAAAACTCTGCACCGCCACCTGGCAATACGCCAGACGGCAACGGACCTGGTTCCGCCACCAGCACCCGGAAGCAGCCATTTTCAATGGCGGTCTTGATGCTCTGCTCAATCTGATCAAACGGTGAAAAATTTTTTGACCGCAACTGTACTCTGCACATTTTTCCCGAAACACCCCCGGGAAATTTCTGTGATCTCGGAACAAAAAAGGACTGTTGCTTTTTGGCAACAGCCCTCTTTTCTGAAAATCACCGGCTGAAAAATTATTTCGCAGCGAGCAATTTATCCGCCTGGGATTTTTTGTTGGCGGCACGGTTGGCATGGATAGTTCCGGCCTTGACCGCTTTATCCAGACGGCTGGCAAAAGTTTTGGCCAACTCGGTGGCGGCAGCATCGCCGGCGGCGACAGCGGCACGCAGTTTTTTCTCGATGGTTTTCAATTCGCTGATTCTGGCACGGTTGCGGAGGTTCGCTTTTTTGCTGGTGGCCAGACGTTTGACGGCAGACTTGGTATGCGCCATATTCACTTTTCCTTCATTTTATATAAATACAAAAAACTGTTACAAACTACAACAGATTATTAATGTATCACCATTTTTCAAAAAAGCAAGTCCGGTTGCCGATTTTTTAATGAATAAAAGTCATAAAATCGCCATTGGGTACTGTTTTCAACAAGTTCCCGGTTTGCCGATAATAAATTTTCCGGCCGGTTCATCCTGACGCAAAACGGCGAAACGGCAATCTTCACGCTTCATCTGGCGAAGTTTTCCGGCGCAGATACCGGCGAGTTTATCGTAATCGTTACACTCCCGGCTGACGTGAGCGAGGAGCAGTAAATTGGATTCATTGCCGAGCAATTCATCGAGCAATGCGGCGGTTTCCAGATTATCCAGATGCCCCCGGAATCCGAGGATGCGGCGTTTCAATTCCAGACGGCGATCGGAATTCATCAGCATTTCCCGGTCGTAATTGCTCTCAATGACCAGTGCATGGCAATTACGCAAATGGCGTTTGACCCCTTCGCTGATGACTCCGGAATCAGTGGCGATACCGATCTGCCATCCATTCCACTTCAATTTGAATCCGACAGTATCCACATCGTGTGACAAGGCAAAACTGGTCACTTCAAAATTTCCGGCATTGAATACTGCTCCCGGCTCAAAAGTACGCACCAGTTTGGGCAGATTTTTGGTCCGGGCTAATCTTGCGGCGGTTTCCGGGGTGGTGTACAGCGGCAGATCGAATGTATCACAGAATACTCTTGCTCCGGCGGCATGATCACTGTGTTCATGCGTGAGCAATGCTCCGCAAAGTTTCCCCGGATCGCAATTGCATTTGCTCATCCGGTTGAGCAATTCCCTGCGGGAAAACCCCTGATCGATCAGCAACGCCTCATCCGGAGATTCGACGAAGTAGGCATTTCCGCTGCTGCCGCTGCCCAGAGAGGTAAAAAAAAGTCCGGAGTCACTCATATTTTCAAAAAAATCGTCAATTTTTTATATTTCAGTATTGAAAAAGTCCGCTTTATAATTTAAATTTTATTTGGGTTATTGTCAAACCGTTTTACGGAATTTTTCCGGACTTTTTTACAGGATCAGACCGATGTCAGAAAATCAGAGCCAAAAACTTGCAGCCGGCTTGACCGGACAACTGCAGCAACACCAACTGCTGTCACAAAACATGCGGCGCAGTCTGGAATTGCTCGCTCTGCCGGTCACTGCACTGGAAAGCCGGATCGCCGCCGAATTGGAATCCAATCCGCTTCTGGAATTGCCTGATCTGCCTGACCGGAGCGACTTTTCAACCGACCTGCCGCCGCAAAACGAAGCAGTTGCAGATGATGAAAATGACTATGAACGCAACAGTATCCTGCCGGATGAGTGGGCCAATGATCTGCCATTGCCGCAAAACGATTCCCCGGATGATGAAAAACGGGACTTCATCGGTTCGCTACCGGCACCGCCGCCGCCTCTGCGTACCCAGCTTTATACGGAATTGGCCGCTATGGAACTGCCGGAAAATCTCCTGTTGTGTGCCCAGGAGATCGTTTCATCACTCAATGATGACGGTTTTCTGGAAACTCCGCTGCCGGATCTGGCCATGCGTTGTGATGCCACCATGCCGGAAATGCTTGATGCCCTCGATCTGGTTCAGCATATTGCCCCGCCGGGGGTGGCGGCACGGGATCTGCCGGAATGTCTGAAACTCCAACTTATCCAGCAGGGCAAACTTACGGAAAAACTGGCTCTTTTGCTCGATACCGGGCTGGATGATCTGGAAAAAAACCGCCTTGACCATCTGGCACAGAAACTTGATACGGATATTGCCGGGATTCAGGCCATGCTGAAAACCCTCCGTTCACTCAATCCTGCTCCCGGACGGCAGAATAACCGGATAAATTCTGTCATCATCCCGGATCTGACCATCACCAGACTGGAAGACGGCCGATACGTTTGTTCGGTCAGCCACAGCCGATCATGCAAAATCGAAATTTCCAAAATCTACGAAAAACTGCTTGATGATCACTCGTTATCGGCGGATGACCGGGCATATCTTGCCGGTAAATTATCCAGTGCCAAAGAGTTGATCAAGGCCGTGGCCATGCGTGAAAGCACCCTCAAGCAACTGGGGGATCTGCTGATCGAATATCAGAAAGATTTTTTGGATAACGGCATTGCCGGATTGAAAAGTCTGACCATGAAAAGTGCCGCTGAAAAACTCGATGTCAGCGAAAGCACCGTCAGCCGTTGTGTGGCTGACAAATATGCCGATACGCCGCAGGGAACTTTGCCTTTGAAGTTCTTCTTTTCCAGCGGTTATGATTTTTCCGGCAATCCGGAAATTTCCAATCAGGCGGTAATGGATAAGATCCGCAGCCTGATCGCCGCGGAAAATCCCGCCTCCCCGCTCTCGGATGAGGCGATCGCCCGGCAACTCAAAGCGGAAAATCTCCCCATTGCCCGGCGGACAGTGGCCAAATACCGGGAAATAATGAAAATACCCGCCTCATCTCTGCGTAAAAAATTTATCTGACCGGCAGGATCATTTTCTGAAATCACGTTCCGTCCGGCGGTGATATTCTTCCAGAAAATCACGCTGTAATTTCTGGATTTCCCGGAGCAGAACCGAATCGTTGTTCGACACCCGATCCGGGAAACGCACCTTGCCGGAACGGATCTCACCGATCAGCAATTGGGCATTTTCCAAACGGTCAAGATAAGGGAAATCCCGCACATCGGCCAATGAACGCTGCAAATACGCACTTTCATTTTGCAACAGCAACCGCATTTTCCGGGTGCGGCCGTCATCTTTTACCGTCTTTTGATCCAAAAAATAACTCTGCGCCTCGTGAATGATCTGCAAGGCGATCGTTTCCCGGCGGTGATTCCAGATCATTTCATCCCGCGATCCGGCCTTGACCCGGCTCAAACGCCTTTCCGCATCTTCGGCATCTTCCAGCAAACGATCCACCTTACGGGTAACATCGCTGGCAGAAGCACTGCGTCTTGCCGGGGAATCCGGCGGACGGCGTCCCGAACTGCCGCCACCGCCGCCGCAACAACCGCCGTCAACAACTTCAAACCAGCCCAATACCGCAAGCAATACCGCAATGATCTGCAATTTTTTCATCATGTCACCTTATTGAATTCACATCTCATTATTGATAACATACAGCCATTTAACGGTTTTGTCAAATAATACGGTTCTTTTGCCCGGATCAATTTTTTACGGGAGTTTTCAAATCCGAATTCAAATCAATCGCCTTATTGATCGTATTGAAAAGCGAAATCGATCCGGCCACTTCGATCGCTCCGGAAATTTCCTCATCCGTCACTCCCATCAGCAACGCCGCTGACCGGTGGGCATCCAGACAATACTGACAACCATTGGCCGCACTCACTGCAATAATGATCAATTCTTTCGTTTTGGGATCAAGATTGCTCCCGGCGGCCTCCGCCACTTTCAGCACGGCTTCCAGGAAATCTCCGCTTCGCCCCATCGCCTGAAACACTTCCGGCAATTTGCCGAACTTCTTTTCGATTCCGCTCTGGATCGCCTGGGCTTTGGCATCGCCCGTTTTGTTATACATTTTTACTGAAGCCATGATCGATTTTCCTTTCATTGTTGGTGTTTACATTTATTATAATAACACCTTATTATCATTTTTCAATTGAAAAATTTGATTTTTGATGGTATTTTATGTAAAAAAACTTCAGGAAAGAAAAAACCATGCCCGATGTCTTATTTGCCGCCGAAGATCTCTCTTTATCTGTCGGCCGCCAGATCTTATACAACAAAACTGATTTTGCCATTTCCACCGGCGAAAAAGTCGCCCTTATCGGCCGTAACGGATGCGGCAAATCCACTTTGCTCAAAATCATTACCGGAATGGAACTGCCCGCCGAAGGTTCCCGCCTCACCAGAATGCGTAATTTGCGTTGTGCCGAATTGCCCCAGAATTTTGAACCCGATGATCAGCGTACCATCGCCGAAAATGTCCGTTCCGGTCTGCAATTCATCTACCAAATGCTGGAAAAATATGAGTCGCTCCCGGTCAACTCTTCCGAACACATCGATATCGAACACTTCCTTGACCTCAATGATGCCTGGCTCCCCGAAGTACGGCTCAATACCATTCTGGATAAACTCCACCTTACGGAAGTGGCAGATAAAAAATGTTCCAATCTTTCCGGCGGCGAAAAACGGCGTGTCGCGTTGGCCCGCGCCATCATTTCCGCACCCGATCTGCTCCTGCTCGATGAACCGACCAACCACCTCGATGTCAATACCATCGAATGGATCGAAGAATTCCTCAATACCACTTCCACCGCCTGTCTATTCGTCACTCATGACCGCTGTTTCCTCGACCGGGTCGCCACCAGAATCGTCGAATTAGACCATGGCAAATTCTATTCATACACCGGCAGTTATGCCGATTTCCTTGCCGCCAAGGCCGACCGGGAACTGAAAGAAGATATCTTTGAAGCCAAACGCCAGCACTTTCTGCGTTCCGAAATCGACTGGGTCCGCCGCTCACCCAAAGCCCGGCTCAAACGCAACATGGGACGCATGAAACGCTTTGAGGAAATTTCCAATATCGCCAAACCGCTCCGGGACAGCGATATGGAATTGCTCATCCCCTCTCCGCCGCGACTCGGCAATAAAACTGTCGATCTCAAAAATATTTCCAAATCTTTCGGTGACCGCAAAATCATCGATGACTTTTCCTTTGAATTTCTCCCCGGTGCCAGGATCGGGCTCGTCGGCCCCAACGGCATCGGTAAATCCACTCTGGTCAAAATCATCTCCGGCGAACTTCAACCCGATACCGGTTCATGCACCATCGCATCCACTGTGCAATTCAATCTCATCGATCAGAATCGAACCACCCTCGATGAAGAAAAATCCGTCGCCGAAGAGATCAGCGAAGGATTGGAATACGTCTATTCAGGCTCCGAAAAAATCACCGTCTGGACTTACCTCAAACGCTTCCTCTTTGAGGATGAAAGAATCAAAACCAAAATCAAATACCTTTCCGGCGGCGAAAAAGCACGCATCGCTCTGGCCAAAATCCTGAAAAACGGCGGCAACTTCCTCATCCTCGATGAACCGACCAACGATCTCGATCTTTCCAGTCTGCGACTCCTCGAAGAAGCCCTCGCCTCTTTCCCCGGATGTCTCCTGCTCGTCAGTCACGACCGCTACTTCCTCAACCGCATCTGCACCGGGATCCTTTCCTTTGATCATAACGGCAAAATCTTTTATACCCCCGGCGATTACGATTACGCTCTGGATAAACGCCGTGAACGCGAAGCCCGGAACACCCCCGCCATCCCGGTCAAAAAATCACCGCCGCCTGCCCCCGCTACTCAAGCGGAAAAACCTGAAAAATTATCCTACAAAGAACAAAAAGAACTCGACGGTATCGAAGATGCCATCATCGCCGCCGAAGAAAAAGTCGCTGAATTGGAAGCCATCTTTTCTTCTCCCGACTTCTTCGCCAAATACGGTTCCCAAACCTCCGAACTTCAAAAACAACTCGATTCCGCCCGCTCCACCGTCGAATATCTCTACTCCCGCTGGCAGTTTTTGACCCGACATAGCGGGTAATCTCACGCCTTGCGGTCGTCGCTTCGCTCGGTCGAGTACATAGTACACCTTGTCCGCCGGAGCCTTGGCG
>JAZNEV010000021.1:0-9570 GCA_045588835.1 Victivallaceae bacterium | reverse complement strand
CGGCAATAGAGCGAAAACTCTCGCCACGATTCAAAAGTGTTTCCAAACGACGCCTTTCATCTGCGGTTAAATGTCCCATAAAGCCTCCTTGAAATTTGTAAGACTAAATGCACCACCCCCTCCGGGTGCACCCGGAGGGGGTGGCAGCTCTCAGGATATTCGTAACTTTACACCCAAATTCCGTATTTTTCTTCATGAGATGGTTGTAAGACTAAATGCACCACTGCCATTTTGGGGTGGTGCGTTTACTTTTACAATCGTCAAAATAAAAATCTTCGTTACAGAGCGTCGTAAAAATACACTTTTAAGGTTGTAAAAATGCCCTTTGAGTGCTATATTACGCGGTGACTGGTATAACGTTAAAAATCTGAAAGGAGTAATAATCTGACATAAAAAGAAGCAGATCAAACACAATATATATATTGTTGGATAATACCGACGTCTATTTTTCTCCTCCAAGTGGAATCGCCAATTTTTATTTTGAGAGAAGCCGAATTAGGCGGGTCGTTTTTTTGCGACCCGGCCTTTTGCATCTCTCTGGGCTTTGGCGAGCCTCACTTGGTACAATTGGTCGAGGTCGCTTTTTATGCCCGTGTTATAAAAGAAATATGCAAAAATTACTAAACGGGAAAAACTTTTTCAGATTGTTCTTAACAAAACTGCGGTTGCTTATAATTGCAGTCTCTATTTCCGTATCCATCGTCACGATCTCCGCGCAGGAAACCGCGCGATACCAGCCGAAACAGCCTCAGTATGATAATCTCAAATACGGCGTTCCAGGTCGTGCCGATACCATAGTTGAACGTGAAGGCTACGCCCTAGGATATATCGAAAAACATGAACAACCGAGCTGGGTTTGTTATATCGTTACAAAAGAAGAACTTTCCACGCGAGTTGCCAAACGTACAAATAACTTCCGAGCAGATCCCGCTATTCCGACTGGTTCAGCCCATCCTTCAGACTACACCAGATCCGGCTTTGATCGCGGTCATTTGGCCCCGGCTGCCGATATGTCGTTCTCCCAGGAAACAATGAGCGAGATCGCCATGCTTATTTTCCCAATAGTTGATTTTTTCGGGATAAAAAAATCCATTAGAAAATAAAATATAATCTTGACAAACAATAAAACAACGAACTTTCTACAGGGAAAGTCCAAAGCATTATTTTTTACGATTTTTGATTTTACGAGACTTTTTTCGCAGTTCTGTAACTCTCTATAAAATATGGTATTGCTTCTGCGAACTTTTTTATCATTTAAGCGTAACAAATATTTAAGAGAATAGTTCACCGCAAAGTTTCGTTACCTCCACCATCCTTCGCTAAAGCTACGGATGGCAAGCCATTTCCGCACGCTTGCCTTAAACCGTGAAAATAGGCCGGATAAGCCGGATAGGCAATTGTAATCACAAATTATCCGGCTTATCCGGCTTATCCGGCCTATAAAAAAGAGTTTTAATCTTCCATGCTTATTTTCCAGGCTTGCACGGAATAATTTTCCCCGTTGCAATTCCAGAAAAACAATATGAACTCATTATCATTTATTTTCAGGGCGGATGGTTGTCCGAAACGCATTGTAACAAACTGCTCTTCAATACGGTCGCCTTGGTTGGCCTGTCCGGAAGCATCCCATACGCAGTAATCCTCATCCACCATGAGTTTGTCCTGTTTATCAAACCATACCCGGTTGAGAAAAATTCCCGGGTGTTCTCCTTCGCGTCTGGTCTGCAGCAGATACAGTTCATCTTTATAGATCAGCATATTGGAAGTCTGACCGCGCAATCCGGTATCCCAGGGCTTACTCCAGGTAACTCCGAAATCATCACTCCAGACTACCGTTGTATTGCAATGGGATTGTTTTTTCAGATCAAACACCCACAATATCAGCATGATACGTCCGTCAGGCAGCTGCATGGCCCGAACTTCCCAGGGAGCAGCATCCGGTGACTCAAAAAAGTTTCCGGTACGCTGCCAGGTGCGGCCATTGTCACTGCTTTCATAACTCAAGCCGGTTTGCAATTCGCTTTTCAATACAAACGGAGCCGCAAAAAAGTGCAGTTTACCATCCAAGCCTTTTATTGCCGGGCCGGAAAGTTCCAAACCGGCAAATTCATGATCGATAACCGAAAAATCCCCCCAGGTTCTGCCATTGTCAAAACTCCGGAGCAGATGGTTTTTGCTCTGCGGGAAATGTCCGTATTTTCCGGCGTAGTCCGACAAACCCATTTCCGGTTTATCACGCAAAAATCCATAGCCGACGGCAATAACCTCACCATTATCCAGCGTTGTTGGTTTTACATAATCCGAGAAAACCATATCCCATGGTACTTCATCGGCAGAATACATCAATCCGTCATGCTGCCAACTTTCCCCCTGATCATAACTCCACGCCTTGTACATCCGGCAATCACTGGCTTCAAATCCGCTGCCGCTGTTATATAAAAGCAAAATGTTTCCATCCGGCATTACCGCTGCTCCCGGAAACATGGCATCATGCACACCGGGAGTGGAAATAGTATTTTTTTTCAGGATATTAACTTTCATATCAAATTGCTCCTTGTTTTTGCAATCCGTTTTTTTTATTTCTGTAACCGGACTTTATTTTCCTGAATTTTTCAATGCCTTACATAAAACGGGAAGAATCGTTTTATACATACGGTAGAACCCCAGATCGTTGGGGTGGCATCCATCCACGGTGCAAGCATCCCGGCAATCTTTTCCGAAAAGAGTGAGTCCGTCAATAAAATAGACATTTTTATCCCCCTTTTCCACCGCATTGAGATATGTTTGGTAAATAATTGCTTTACGGTAATCATCTTTTTCACGAAGATTTCTGTTGCATTTGGAGATGATAATTACCGGCAGAAATGGATGGGCTTTCCGGATGATTTGAAAAAATGCTTCGTGAGTTTTCTGCAAATGTTCCGCATCAGGGGCATTATAATCATAATCATAGACAAATGCGGCAAGATCAAGAGAAGCAATCGCCTCCGCTAATGCCTTCTCTCCTTTGCCTGACCCGGAGAATCCTAAATTCACCTGTTCCGCATCCACTTTCCGGCAGAGAAAAGACGGATACATATTCCCCGGTCTGGAGGCACAGGCCCCCTGAGTAATGCTGGAGCCATAGAAAAGAATGGGCTTTTTGATCTTATGGGCTTTCGGCGGCAATATTTTGTACTCTTTTTCGATCCCCACTTCTATACTTTTTACCCCGCCGTAAAGCGGAAGATTGATGAGCCAGGAACGCATCTTTTTTTCCGGATTCAAACCGATAACACACCTGTATTCCACCGTACCGGGAGCTGGTCGGAAAGTTATCTGATACCGGGGAAGTGAATTGCCTGTGGAAAAATATGAATCAAATCCGCAACTTCCTGATCTGGGCATATCATTCATATCGCAGCCGGGGCCGAGTTCGCCTCTTAAAACAATAACAGGAGAATCAGAACGGAAACGCAATGCGCCGCCCGCGGTATGCCACCCGAGAGTCATTACACCGTCATTAGTATTTTCCTTTGTAAATGTGCCGGGTATTCTGCGGTAATCGCCCTTTTCCGGCATCCATTTAAGTCCTTCAAGAGAAATGACACTATTGTTTCTTGCGTCAGTAAAAACAAGATCATATTCCCCCATACCGGGAACCACAAAATTTTTGTCAATGCTTGAAATATCCACCGTATTGTTTTTTTTCGACATTGTTTATTCCTGTTTCTGTATTTTAGTTTGCAATATTTCAATCCCATTTTTTTACAAAGTTTTTTTACTGCTGATCGTCGACTATGCCGTTATCCGACAGATCCGGCGTACGTTCCTTCAGATCCTTGAAAATCCGGAAAAGATCCCTGATCCCGCCGTAACTGAACCAGATGGCGGTAATCAGTGCCGCAATTCCCGGAATAACCATAAATACGATCAGGAAATAATATCCCCACCATGACGATGGCCACTGATAAAAGATGTTCCAGATGATCACCGCAACAAACGACAGAATGAATTGGTAGACTATCGAATAACCGAAAACACTCCAGGCGATCACCCGGTCACTTAAGGTGTATTCCGGGGTGATCCCGATGATCCGGTCAAAAATATTGCGGAAACTTAATTTGGTTTTTTCCGTCTTCGCTATCACTGCACCGTGACCAGCCGTTGGCGGAGTATTTTCCACGGCATATCGGCCGCGATGGAGCATCCGGTCAAGATTGAATGGCTCTTTGGCCGTCAGTTTGGAAACCACGATATAGACTATCAGCGACAGAAGCATTGCCAAAAAATATATTTCATAGGAGTTTACCGGGAATTTCAACCGGTTCATTTCCCAGACGATATATGGATTGAAGGGGCGGGAAACGGTACTTAAAATATTTCCCACCGTATCCACCATTCCGTGCCGTTCCAGAAACGGGTAGATGTGATCTGCCCAGTTGCGCTGGAGCAGCACCCCGGAAAGATTTATCCCCATGCCGGTCAAAAGCGAACTCCACGCTCCGGCCGTCGTACCGAAACGGCTGTAAAGTCCGAAAATTATCATCGGTCCGCAACCGCCGAGCCACATGCCGTACATGATGGATATGAATAAGTTGATATAATCTATCTGACTCATCGCCCACGAACCGATAAAGAAAAATACGCCGACACCGATGGAGAGGTAACGGATATATTTGATATGCTTTTCCGGTGACAATCCGCCATTGGAGTAAAACGGCACGATACAATCCTGTACCAGTGTCGAACTGGCAGAGTAGATCCGGCTGTCATCCGTCGAGATGATAAAGAGCAGAATCAGCATGCAAAACAATCCCGTCAATCCGACCGGCAGCATCTGCCGCATTGCCGCCGGCAGCATCAACTGCCGGAAAAGAGTTTTATACTGCTGGGTTTTGGCACTGCCTTCGCCGTCTGTACCAAAATACTCCTGGGCATTATGGAAATATATTTCATCGGGATTGGATCTCTGGGAAAACGGCGGATCGATGCCGATAATATGGTCATCCGGCGGGATCTGCTCAACTGAATCCATAAAATCCTGCCGGGCAGTTTCATCCGGCAATAATTCTCCGGCAATATTGCGGGAAATATCCGTCCGGATGACTTTGGCATCTGAAGCATAATTCACATGGCACATGATCGTAATGATACCGAGCGTGATAACTACGAAAAACACATTGGCGAACGAACTGCGCCATGTGCCGAGGATCGTCGCCATTTTTGCTTCGTGTGCATTGATGGCGGCATTGTTTGAACCGCTCAAGCCGCTTGCCCGGTGCATGACCATGGAGCAGAAAGTGGTGAAAAGCATAAAAATATTAAAGTCGCGCAATCCGGAAATATCAAAGGGGTCAATGAAACTTTCTCCGGGGACCCGGTCGCTTAATACCTGCACGATTTCTCCATTCCAGGAGAATTTCGTCAGAATGAAGACAATGAATATCAAAATCGCCGGGAAAAAGATGATCCCCTGCAAGGTGTCGGTAATGACAATGGAAAGAGTGCCGCCGCAACAAATCAATGAAATTGCCAAAACAAGAGTTATCAAAACAATAATGGTGAAAGTCGGAATTGAAAAAGAGGCGATCTTTATTTCTGCCGGCAGACCGAGATAACAGATGAAAAATCTTGCCGCGATCGCCGGCATGATCATATTGGCCATCATCTCTGCGATCGAGCGGAGAAAACAGGCGAAAATCCGCAGTTTCCGGGAGTAACGCATTTCCAGAAATTGTCCGATACTCATTGCCCGTGATTGCCGGAAACGGTAAACGCAATATCCGGAAAGTGCCATAACGATACTTAACGGCACTGCCAGAGAATTCCAGAAACTCAATGCAAAACCGGTTTGATACTGCACTTCTACATAGGCCGCAAGCACGACCAGCCCCAGAGCCGCGGCAATATCGCCATTGGCGATCAGATACCGGTGGCACAACCGGCCGCCGACGAGAAAGTCCGCCACTCCGACAATGTACTTACGCACATAAAATCCCAGAAACATCACACCGCCAACCGGCACGAGTACAATCAGCCAATCAATCCAACTCATTTTTTACACACCCGTTTTTCAAATATTTTATTTTTGAGATATTGTCCTGTTTTTATATTTTTCTGCGTATTTCTGTTGCAAACCACCGGAAACTGTGGTTAAAGGTGTTGAGTATACTCCCGGAGACTTTTTTTCGCTCCGGGAAAAGTTTTGTCCCTGAGTTCCAAAATGATGGTGAACGAATTTTTCCCGCCCGGTAAAACTTCTTCATTGGGGCCGAGCGGTTCCAATTCGCAAAAATCCCTGCAGTAAAATACACACGCCGTCATCCCCGATTCATTATTGTACCGCCGCTCCGGAAAAACCGGATAAGTGATGGTCAAAAGCAAATTATCCGGCGAAAAATAGTGCAATTTACCCGACAAAGAATCAAAACTTAATTTCGGATCGACCGGAAAAGGATGGATCACGGCATATTCTCCGGTAATTTCCACCGCCTTATCCTGCGGACGCATCAACAGCGCACCGCGATGATAGGAGTAATATCCCGCCGGATAACGGCTGACCCCCTCCCGCGGGATCACACATACCCCGCCGGGGACGGTCAAAATCCGCCCCCAGAAGTTCCACTGCACCGGTCGGGAAGAGATATTGGCCATGATCTGGGTCACGCTCAAGCGGGAATCATTTTCCGATAATTCAAAAATTCTGGTCAACTGCACTCCGGTAAACGGATCGGGCTGACTTACGGCAATGGCGGTAGTTTTTGAAATTTTATGCAACTGCCACTTTTTTTCCCATAATACCGGATGGCGGGGAATGGTGACTTCCGGGCCGATGTCAAATCTGCCACCGGCCGGGTCAACTTTTTTGCCGTCATCCGGAAAGTCCCATCCCGCCTGAATATTATCCAGATAAAGGATATTGCGGCCATTCAGGGAATATTCCAGCAATCTGCCGCCGTAGGCCGCTATCACCACTCTGGTATGGGAATTTTTCAACTCGATACAGTCATCATAGCCGAAAAAACTGCATTCTCCCCCCGAAAGTATCCCGGAAACCGACATTACTATTGCGATGAGAAAACTTTTACGCATCACAATTTGCTCCGTTTTACTTTACCGGAATCAATTCCAGAGCGTCAATATACAATTTGGTCACCGGACCATCGGGAGCAGTGAGATTGAAAATCAACAGCTGCTCACCATTGTATTCCACGACACCGCCGGTGATCCAGCGGTACTCATTTTCCGACAATTCTGAAGCATCGATCCGGCGGATGGAAACTATTTTCATAATTGACTGATTCTGTGCCCCGAAAGCCGCCGCATAGCCTCTTCGGCCATTCAGTTCCGCACGTACTCTCATACGCATACGGTATTTGCCGGGAACAAATCTCGGATAATCACGCATACGCCACTGCACATACCATTTGCCATCGGGATATTGTACCAGAACTTCGCCGGTCAGAGATTTTTCATCCCGGGCACGATCCAGACCGGTCTGATCTTTTCTGCCCTGGGCATAACATGATTGCATAGCAGGCAGAACGACCGTCCCGGCGGGACGTCTTTTCATGTAGTCGATCAAGCCGATCTCATACTCGAACTGGTCAAGCTGACTGTCGGCCTGACCTTCGCGGGATTCGGAAATGCCGCTGACCTTGTATTTTCTCAGCAATCTCCGCAATTCCGTGATTTTTGCCCGGTATTCTTCGGCGGATTTCGCGGCACCGACACCTTTTTCGATCGCATGCCAGAGCAAACACATTTTTTCAAATTCAACTTCTTTGATCACCAACGGGTCAGTTGCCACGGCCAGGGCCTGTTCGATCAAATTTTCAGCGGCAGGGCCGAATTCAGCGGAAAAAGCAAAGTTGCTTCCCGGTCGGTTTGCCGTATGGTGTCTTTCCCATTCGCGGATGAGCAGATTATTGTATTCCAGCATGAAAGGGGCAACTTTTTCGCCGTAAAATCCGTTGATGTAATCTTCGGCAAGTTTTTTGATATCCCAATCCGGATTCCACAGCAGTTTCTGAGTCACCCAGGTACGCATTGCTGCCATTGAGCCAAGTTCATTGCTGTAATTGGCAAGCATCATAACGCCTTTGACCTTTTGATCCCGGAAATAGCGGATACTGTTTTCCAGTACCGGCAAATCGGCACGCGGTCTGAGATAAAAACGGAAATCGGTCATGTGATCCCAAATCAAAATACCGCCTTGAGTGATTTGTGCCCATCTGTTGATATACGCATAATCCGGAGTATCTCGGATAAAATCAAACGGATAAGTATTGATCCGGTTGAAGGTCATAAAACGGATCATCACATTGGGCGCGGGACGCACATGACGCGGCGGTTTCATTGACCAGCGGTAGGCCAGCGTACTGATCGGCACATTGGGGTAAACTTTGGCGACTTCTGCCGCGACAGCGTTGATAAAGTGGATCACCAGACCGCTTGGGGCACCCTCAAGTTGCACGATCCTGGTGCATTCCGGACATTGGCAATAGTCATCATTGTCGGCTTGACTGATGGTGAGAAATTCCATATCCGGCTGTTCGCTGATTGCCTGAATGGCCTGTTGGGCGACGATTCTGCGTACATCCGGATTGGTCATGCAAAACTGTCCGCCGGAGTGGAAATTGGTACGGCTGCCGCCGCGGATGGCGAAATATTCCGGATGGTCGGCAAAGTAATCCTGCCGCCGCATAAAACGATGGATCATGGTATGCTGGAAATATTTCGGACTCTGCCGCAACTGACGCAATTTATTTGCCTGTGCCCAATTTTCATCAATGACCCGATAACTTTTGAATGCCCAGTCGGAATAGATTATCCGCTGATAAAACGGCGGCTGATAACTGCGCGGAACGACTTGTGCCTGCGTGATGATCCCCGCCGGGCAGATCGCTTTCTGATGTTTATGATAATAACGCCAGGAGAGGTCTTCTTCCAGAAATGATGTCACCGCATTGAGCAGACCGTCAGGAGAACTGGCAGACAGAACAATGTTAAGTTGTTCATCCACGGAAATTTTATAACCATCCGGCCCCAGGCCGGCGGCCTGATCGTCAAGTGTGATCGACAGGGGGGCATCATCTGAAAATTCGCAACCGCAGACCACCGGCCAGTTGGTTTTCAGAAAATCCGCCGCGTGTCCGGGGACACCGCTTAAACGGTAGTTGCTTTTGCCGTCGACGGTCAGTCGGATGGTTTTTCCCCCGCCTGCCGGAACAAGTTCATTTTTCCATGCTGCGGATAATGGAAAGATCTGTAACAGTGCCGCAACTGTCAGTAAGACCATCATGCCGGAATGATGTGATCCCGGCATCGCGGAAAAGAAAGATTTTTTTCGGGAAGATCTCATTTTTTTTCTCCTGTGATAAACTTCTGCTTCCATGTGGATTTACGGTTGATTTCCTTTCAATTTGCAAAGTACTCAAACACCCGGTTCAGTCAAGTTCCTCTTTGAGGTTTTCCAAAGCGGTTTCGATGCGTTTTTTCGCTTCACCGGTAAGCGTACTCATCTCCTGGGCGATAGTGTAAGCAGATGAACACAGACCGAGTTTCATAAGGGCGTATTTCTGACCG
>JAZNEV010000020.1:0-69694 GCA_045588835.1 Victivallaceae bacterium | reverse complement strand
CGGAGTTCCGGCAATCACACCCAAGATTACACCAAAGGGATTTTTACCGCCTAAAATCGTTTCAACCCATGCTGCGGGGATCCAGTTGTGGATGAAAGCACCAATTCCGACACCGAGCAGAATATAGGGAAATACTGATTTGAAAATATCTTTAGTTTCGTTACCGGCATATTTCCAACGATTTTCAATTACAGTTTCCGGAATTGACTGTTCCTGCTTGCAACAGCAGCAACAGGATTTTCTGCTCACATCTGCTTCTATGTACTTTTCAAGATGGAATTTTTCCAGAATCGTTCCTCCGATAATGGCAATCAGCAATCCGGCAACCACATAAACAATCGCAACCTTTGCGCCGAAAATACTCATCAAAAGGACCAGACTTCCAAGATCCACCATCGGTGAAGAAATCAAAAACGAAAAGGTCACTCCCAATGGCACCCCGGCTCTGGTAAAACCGATAAACAGCGGAATGGAGGAACAGGAGCAAAATGGGGTGACTGTCCCCAGTAACGCACCAAGCGTATTTGCCCATATTCCGTGATACCTGCCAAGAATCCGCTTACTGCGTTCCGGAGGAAAATAACTTTGAATATAGGAGATAATAAAAATCAGCACACAAAGCAATATGGTGATTTTCAGCGTATCATACAAAAAGAATTGTACCGAACCGCCAAGTCTTGTTGACGTATCAATTCCGATTTTCTCAACTCCCATACCGATGACCCGATTGAGCCACTCCATGCCTGAAATTTGATTTTGAATAAAGCTCCAGACATTCATACTTTTGCTCCTTTCTTTGTTATTTAGCAAAAAGACTAAATGTAATTCTAAAAAAATATTACTCCGCTTGCTTTTTGCCGATGCACTCAATGGTATTGAGGATGCAGGGACAAGTCAACCGATAGTAAACCTGCTTGCCGCGTTTGTCATCCACGATGATTCCGGCATTTTTCAAGATTGTCAAATGCTGACTGATCGTTGCAAACTTAACTCCTACTGCATTGACAAATTCGCAGACACAATGTTCCATCTCATCCGCAAGCTGCTTCACGATCCACAGCCGGATAGGATGTCCCAGAGCCTTAAACACCTCTGCTTCTTTTTTGCAACAATCTTTTTCGTAAACCAACATAAAACACCTCGTTATTTAGTAATATAACATAATGTTGCGGAATTACAAGATATTTCAGGATTTTTATAATGTTTTTTTGCATCTGCCAAGACAAGGACTTACTTTTGGCAAATGAAAACACGGGGCAGAAGTGGCGGAAAACCAACTTTTGCACCGTCTATTTTTTACATCAAGTCCTTAGAATAGCAATTTTTGTAAATCGTTGATAATAAGCAACAATATTCCAAGGACTTGCGTCCTTGCGTTTCAGAGACTTTTGCCGAAAAAGTGGTGCAAAATGCTGTTGCTGGTATGGTTCAGCGTTGAGAACAGCAGTCTCTTGCTCTCCGCAGAAAAGCCGTAAGTGCCTGCAACTGTAAGCACTATAAAAAGAAAATTGCCAGGGGCTTTGTTTGTAAGTCCTTGGCAATCAATAAGTTCTGGTGGAGCAGATGGGAGTCGAACCCACGACCTATACGATGCGAACGTATCGCTCTAGCCAACTGAGCTACTGCCCCTTGTTAAATTGTCAATGACGTTAATATATACCACGACAGAATTTTTTTCAAGTTGTATACTGAAAAAATATTCAACTTTTTCCCGGAAACAACCTCAATCAAGCAATTCCACCCGGATAACCTGACGCAACTCAAACGGCACTCCGGAATGAACCACTCCGGCATCACCGATTCGGGGAACTTTGCCCGCTTCAACACAGACCATAGTATGATATTCGTCATCGCCAAAATCCGGCATCCGTTTGGATTTCTCGATCCACGGATTCCAGACCACCGTGGAATCACTGCCGTATTTGTCAATGTGGATCACCCGCTTATATCCCGGATCCACGATCCGTACACTGCCGCAACTGCGGAACATACGGTCGATCTCACGGTCGATTTTCAACGCACCATCCTGAATGCCGTTTTCATTGATCACCGTGTCAAGGAAAGATACTCCGTGCAAATCCTCAACAGTGATCTTTTCAGCATCACTGACATTAAAATAAGTATGCAACGCTCCGCCGAAATTGAAATCCGCCACTCCGGAATTATTCACTTCCAGTGACAGCGTAAGCGAATAATTGGCCGTGACGGTATAGAACAATTCAAAATTTTCACCTTTGAAAGCAAGCGTAACAAAATTTCCGCCTTCCGGTGCGATCCCCGCCGCCGCCACCTCCCACATCGCATTGCGGACACAACCGTGACTGCCGCTTTTACCTTCCGGAGCAGCTCCGAACCACGGGAAACAGACCGGCACCCCTCCCCGCATGGGAGAGCCATTCTCAAACAGACTTTTTTTACTCATCCAGAGGATATCTTCGCACTCCGGCAATTTGAATTCGATCACATGGCCGCCGTAAACACTGACCAGCGTACTGGAAAAACCATTCTCCATACGCACCGCCGGGAAACCGTGATAATCCTCAAAACTTATTCCGTTGCCGCCAAATTTTTCCGTCAATTCATTGATATTCATTTCATTCCCCCCTTATTTACCGAGAACATCTTTTTCAAAATTTTTAGCAGCTTCAAATACAAAAATCACTCCTGAAAGAAACTCGTCAGAAGAACAATCCGCCGGCACCTGAATCCGATAGGCACAATACTTATCCGTCAACATGAGCCAGCAACCGAATTTAAGATCGCCATTGCAGTTGAACATCCGCAACCGGATATCATCTGTTATCCTGCCCTGATAGGACGGTACAGCGTAAATACAACGCATCCGCAGACCATTGTACTCTTTGGCATCTTTGTCAATGAAAATCGTAATTCCGCTGTCAGTGATCACCAAGTCGCCGTTTTTCATCACTTCAAATTTGATACCGGCATTACTCAATGCTCCCCGGATATTGGTATCAGCAAAACAGCAAACTGTCATCAGAACCAGACACAACATCAGAAATTTTTTCATTTTCCCACCCTCTTTTATTTTAATCATATTCCTGAAAAACTGCAGTAGAAAACTCCGCGACGGCATAACTTATGCCATCACCGGATTTCATATCCACTATTGCCTTATTTTCACTGTAATAAACCACCGGCAGCACAAAATTGCCATTTTTCGCCTGCTGTTTATACTCGATACGCACCCGGTTGTAAGTAAAAGCCGGATCCAGAGCATTTGAAGCAATGGCAAAATAGACCGGACTGGTCAGGTGTCCATTAGGATCAAGATCAGATGGTTTGACCACAAATGCCGGAACCGTTTTGCCGCTTACCCCGGCCGGAACCGGTATTTTCCGCGGCAGGCACTCCATTTCCTCGGCTTCATCGAATTTCACATTGAAAACTTCCGGATCGACTTTCAGTGCTTTTTTCGCATTGAGATCAAAAAACGCCCCGGTGGCGTTGGAAATCAGACACAAATTGCCGGCATCATCCCGCATGGTTATCCGCCGCAAACCATAGATCGATTTGCAACCGTAAATTTTCACCGCAGTATTGACTTTTTCCCGGAATTCCGGCATCCGCAGAATATCGATCTGAATACTGGAAAGAAACACTGCGATCTGATTTTCCCGCAGATAAGCACATAAACCGGCTTCCTGATACTCCTGAAACTGACAGCAATCCATCATCATTGCCACAGCTTCATGGATTTTCAGTTTGCCATCGGCACCGCATTTGGTGAACGACAATTCGCCATCCAGTTTATACATAAAAAGACACCTTGTTTTACAAATTTATCTGTTCTCAAGGATAATGTACTGTCTTTTATCTCTTTTTCAAGTTGATTCCCGGTGATTTTTACAGTAAAAAATCACTCTATCTGCAATAAAACCGTGTGATTGCCGGGTAATTCAAGTGTAAAAACAGCGGATTTTTCTGTAATCACCTTTTCTTCCGGCCAGAGCATGGTAACTTTTTTCGCCGACGGCAATACAAATTCCCGGCTGCCGCCGGATGCCGTGTGGAATACCAGAAAACTGCGGTCGGCATGCAGTACATCACCCGGCTGAATATCACGCACAAACCGGTGTACTCCGGCTTTCTGCAATACCGCCATCAGCAATATCCGGTCAAATCTCGGCACGGTATGAAGCAGTGAAAATCCGTTGCCGTGTTCTTTCATGCCCAAAGTGGGATATTCAACCCCGCCGATGACAGCTTTACCCAGAATCACAGCATCCCGGTCATCAAGAACAAACTGCGGCACATCACTCAATTCATATCTGCGGCGGGGCAATACCCGGTGTCCGGCACTTATTCCGGGCAATCTGCCGCCTTGAATTACGGTGGTAACATCACTGCGACCGTCAAGCATCCGCACATTGAATCCGGTCAAAGCGGCTACCGATGCAGGAGATATCTCATCCTGATCGATAATTCCCGGAGCATAAAGCCAGAGCAGAACTTTGCCCTCCGCTTTAAGTTTCTGTACCATAGCGGCTCTTTCCGGAGTGAATTTCAGCATGTTACTGAAAATGTAAACTTGGTAATCCGGCAGACCGGCTTTGCCGATATCCTGCACAAAAACCGTATCAAAAGGTACTCCGCACTGTCCCAGTTCCAGAATCGTACCATCAAGCAGAGATTTATTCAACAACGGATTTTTGTTATCAGAATAGGTGTGATAGATCACACTGTCAAAGTCACAGACCAGTGCAACTTGTGCAACCGAACCGCCGGATGGAGCATTGCGGCGGATCTCATGCATCCGGCGCAACATCCGGCGCAGCAGATCATCCTCAAACCATCCCCGGTTGAAATCCAATATCCAGATACCGCATCCTGCAGTCAGAGAATAACCGAATCCGCGCATCATCAACGCCGCCGATTCATCGGCATTAGCAGCAAAATGTCCCTGTGAAACCGTATTGAGGTGAGTTCTGGTATCATCTTCATAAATCAGCAGTTTGTTGCGTAAACGGTAACTGGTACTGACCGCTCTGGAAAAGCCGCCTGCCCCCATGATCCGGTGTTCACCATAGCCGTAGGGTGAAAGTTGGAAATCCACATACGGTGAATCCAGTATCCGCAAATTTTCCAGATGCCAACCTTCAGCCGGGAAATTCATCTCAAAAATATATCCGCAATAGTTCCCCACCAATGCCCGGTTGCGGCAGGCATTTTTTGCCGCCCGGTCAAAATAAAGAATCGTATCAGCAACCACCTTTTGATGACACAAAAGATAATCCATTACTTCCGGAGCATCAGAACGCACCCGCAATGCACCGTAACTGCGCCGGGTACGGGCGGCGACACCCGGCACAACAGCGGTATCAAAAGTCACAGAATCATCATTCCATGCTCTTTGCAACGCGGCGGAGTCATTACCGTAACGTGCCCGGAGAAATGAGCGGAATTCTGCGGTCATCGCCGCTCCGTTATCCGGCATTTCATTACGCATACCGAAATAATGCCACTCGGTGTTGTACACCCCGCAATGCGGAGCGTAAGCAAAAATACGGGATGCAAACGGAGAATTTTCCAGAAAAGTGATTATCCGGCTCAAAACATCCGCCGTATCCCGGCGCCACTTGGCAGAAGCATAACTCATACGCAATGCCCGCTGCTGGTCCTTATTACGGAATTCCGGAGCATTGCCTTCACGGGCATAGCCGACGGCTTCCGGCAGATTCTGTTCCACATACCATTGCGGTGCATTCATGCCGATACCGATGATAATGCGGCCTTCCGGAGCGACATCAAGCAGCGAAAGTATCCGGCGGCGGATAAGTTCAAAATCGATCGAACCGTCACTTTTCCAGATATCTTCCAGGATCAGCGGCAGTTTGAAAAGCCGGTAACCGGCATTGTACATCGTATGCAGATACACTTTACTGCGGTAATCTTCAAGAACAAACGATGAAGTATGAAAGATCATCGCCGGAAAAAGTCTGCTCCCGTCACTGATCATGCCGCGACCATCCCGGTAGACGACTTGATAATTGCGTTTTTCCTCCTGTGCCAGACGGCGGTATATTACGGCAAAGCGGCGTTCTTCCGCCGCCTTGAGTCGTGCCATAAGCTCTTTTTCATCCGCGGCCAGAAATCTGCGGTAATCAAATCCGCTTACCCGGACCCAGGGAAATGCTCCGGCATCCCCGATGATCCATGCCGATTCACCATTGCTTTCATTAAAAGCAATATCCGTACAACCGTTTTCCGGTACAAACGCTTTCCAACTGCCGTCACTGACCACCTCGGCCGAACTGCCGTCAGCAAAATGCATATCCATACGGAAGATCATTCCTCCGTCAACCGCCACATTATGCACCTCAACTGCGATCACATTTTCTCCATTTCGCAATAAAGAAACCGCATCCCCGGAAACCCCGCGTTTCCAATCTCCGGAGCCGACCAGGTGGCCATTGATAAAAACTCTTGCCCGATCATCTCCGCTGCATATAAAATTTGCGCCGGCCGGTATCCCGGTCAGCGTAAATTTTTTCCGGAAAACTTTTGTCACATCCCGCCTGCCCACGAAACTTTCCGGATACCATATCCATTTGGCTCTTGATACGAAACTGCCGGGCAGAGGTATTCCTGCCTGCGGCATGGTACTGGCAGCGGTAATGCCGTTAAGCAGCATTTTCAACCGGGCCGGAAAGGATTCCCCCTCACTGGACCCAGCCCCGCGCAAACGGTAGCCATTGACCTCCTCACCACCGATACAGACGATTTTTTGTGCCGCCGGAAATTTTTCCTGAATAATTGCCGCGATCTGTCGGGCAAGATATGCACTGTCCGCCGCAGTAAAGAGACGCTGACGCAAATATTCTGCCGGAGCATTTTCACCGGCCGAAGCAACTGAAGAATGCAGATCAAACAGTGGAATATCATGCTGTGCCGCCAATTGAGCAAGTACCTCATTGGCTTGAGAAATCTTACCGCTCATCGCCGCATCTGCACTGCGGTAAGGCGGAATATTGATGATCAGAACCGGCACACGCAATCTGCGGAATATGGCAAGCATCGTTTCGTAATCAGCCCGGAACTCCTCAATTGTACGCAATTTACGGGCATTGCACATCTCCTCTCTGCCCAGCATAATTACCGCCAGATCCGGCTTTTGAGCCGAAATGCGGTTCAATCTGCCGCCGGAAACACCCCGTACCGTCAAACCGGGAACGCCGAAATTGACCACTTCCACTGCTCCGGCACAAAAAGCCGCGATCAATGCCGCCAGCAAACAAATCTTTTTCATCTTATCCATTGTTCCTACCATCATCTTATCCATTGTTCTTACCATGTTTCAAACCCATTCCACTGCACCAGATTGCGTCCTCTGCCCAGACCGGTATTGTAAGGATTGGGCAATTTACACTCTTTACGCTCAACGTGACCGTCGGCAAAGACGATATTCAAAGAATTGCTGTGCAGAGGATTGGGCAAACCCATATTGGTATCGGTCTCATTGTACTGGATACGGTAACACCCGGCATTGCGGCTCTGCTGTTTGGCATCCATAACGACATACATCGCACTTGCCTGAATGATATCGGATTGTTTGAGACAACTGCTGTTATAAGTACTGCCGGCATCGTTTCTTGAACGGGCAAATCTGCCGGTTCCGGCATGAAGGGCATTTATACCGTAGCCACTGTTCAAAGGACCGTACACCGTAGCCGTACCGGTATTATCGGCCCAGGCATCCTGCTCAAAACCGCTATCCGGAGCCAAAGTCGGACAAACCAGCACCTGTGCATCAAGCATATTGCTCTTTATAAAGTAACCTGTCCAAAAAAGGCGTGAACCATTTACCCAACTGTACTGGTAGTTGATCATATATCCCTCATGGGAATCAGCATACATCATCATTGCCGTGCCCAGTTGTTTCAGGTTATTGGTACAACTTGCCGCCCTGCCACGCTCACGGGCGGAATTGAGTGCCGGAAGTAATATTGCAGCAAGAATGGCGATGATGGCGATGACAACAAGCAACTCGATCAAAGTAAATCTTTTTTTCATTTTCAGAAAACTCCCTGTACTGTACACTTTTTACCGTCTGCCATATATTATACTCAAATTTACTGCGACAAACCTTGACAAAATTCCCAAATGATATTATTTTAATCCCAAAGTATTTTCCGGAGAGTTTTTACATGAAAAAAGTAACATTCAAAGTTGTACCGCATTTACAACATTTGAAAATCGGAGTTAAATTGATCGGTTCGGGACAACATAAGAATCTCAATTTTCACGATCACCCATTCAATGAGATCGCCGTGGTTCTTTCCGCCGGCAAAGACACCATGCATTGTGCCGGCAGCCGATCATGCAAAATTTCCAGAGGTGATATTCTGCTCATCCGCCCCGGCGAGGCCCACGCTTACGAAAATATTGACGATTTTTCAGTGCTTAATTTTCTTTACGATGCGGAAAATCTGCCGCTGCCCCAGCTTGACGGAGCCGAACTGCCGCTCTATACGGAAATCGGTTCCCCGCGCAAACTGCGGGATAATCCGGCTCTGCCCATTGCCAATATACCGGAAAAAGATCTGGCTGAATTACTTGAATTATCCAACCGGCTGATCCGGGAACTGGCACATCCCCGTCCGGCAAACAATCTTTATGTTTTCGGTATTTTCATTTCAACTCTGGTCACGATCTGCCGCAGCGGCAAAATCAATCCGGCAAAGACTCAGGAGTTTTCCGCCCTGCCCGCGTTGCATTATATAAATCTGCACTTCAAAGAGAATATCACGGTAAGCAAACTGGTGTCGCTGACCAAACTTTCCCGCAATACGCTCTACCGGCGTTTCCGGGAGTTGACCGGATATTCCCCGATAGATTACCAGAGGAATAAAAAACTGGAATCGGCCAAAGAACTATTGACCAATTCCGATATGACGATCGGAGAGATCGCCTTTATCTGCGGATTTTGCGACTCCAATCATCTGATCAAAATGTTTACAGCAAGATATGACATTTCACCCGGTAAACTCCGTAAAAATCCCGGAGTTTACCGGTAAAAACATCCGCTTTAAGCAATGATCACCGGCCCGGCTGTCAAACCGGAAGGCACTGCATAACGCTCAAAACGGTTGCCCATGGAGTTCCAGCAACGCAATTCAAAGTCGTATTCACCCTCCGGCAACTCGAAACGGTACGGAGCAAAAGCCGCTTTGCCGATACTCCGGCCATTGAGCAGCAATTCAGCAACGCCGGTAAAACCGGGCAATTCAAAAACAGAATCCGGCGGACAATCCGCCTTGCCCAGAAGATAACTGACCATCCCCGAATAAAAGAGCTGTCCCTGTTTTTCCCAGCCGCAATCGCTTCTCAACTCCTGACGGCGGGATGACAGAGTGTATTGTGCTTTTTCCGGATAGAATATTTGCAGATGATAGGTCGTTTTGGCCAATTTTGCATAATCGCCGGAAGTTTTCAATTCCAAATCAAATTCCCCGGTCAAAAGTGCCGGAGTATCAAAAATCGCGGCCTTATCCAGCACGATCCGGTGTTCACCCGGAGCAACTTCCAGTTTATAAGCGGTATATTTATCATCAAAAACTTTGACCGCATGACCACCGGCAAGTGCCTGACCGTCAAACTCTGCTCCGCTAATTTCAACCGGCAAAAGCAGATCCAGTACCAGATCATCCGTGGCCGAGAATGTCAAAGTTTCCTCAAAGGGAATGAGGTTTTCACTTTCAAATTTCACCGGATAAACCCCGGAGAACTTTTCAACCGCGTTTTTGCTCATGATCTCACGGTAAGACTCAAACGGACCGCCCAGAATCGCGATCTCACCCGGAGCGATCTCCACGCAATAGATCTTACCATTGAATTCCAATTCTCCGGATAAAGTGTCATCACTCCAGATATTGGCCGCCAGCAAATATTTTTCGCCGTCGATCTCCCTGGGCATATAAGCCAATTGGCCGCCGATAAATTTCGCAACCGGTGCGGGAAGTTCCGGCATTACGCCCGACAACGGGTCGATCACCACCGGGAACTCCCCGGCCCGGCTTGCCGGAATGATCACATACCCCAGAGCCTGACGGTTGAGTTGATCACAGACGGCAAAAAAATTCTTCGAATCTTTACCTTCCCAGACTTTCGGAGTCGGCTCGATCACAGCCACATCGGCCAGATAACGGCCGCTTGCCGCCGCCTGACAATATTTCGCCAGACGGTCATTGAAAAGTTTCACTCCGGCCCCCATCGTTCCCTGAATGAACTCCGGCGGAGCAAAATATTTTGACCAGTTCCCGAAACGGTAATGCACCGCATGAGGCACGATAAATGTGATCCCCTGAATGATCTGCCATGCGGCAATGCGGCTCAGATTATTGTAGTTGGTCCCCCAATTGGTCGCGGCAAACATTTCACACATCGCACCGGAGCAGTTGTTGAGGTAAGCGGCACTGCCGGCCAGTTTCGCCCGGATATCCCAAAATGTATCATTGAACCGGGGATGAACAAGTTTTTCCTCATCTCCACCAAGCGTGACCTGAGGATTGAAAAGCCGCTTATCATAATGCGTACCGCCGTCAAGCACCTGTATTTCGTGGTCGGTTCCCGGAAAGTCGGAATTTTCAAGCAACTCCAGCGGATCGCCCTCGCTGAATGCCGAACTGCGGGCGGAAAAATCCACCGTCAACGGCCCGGTATCCGAAGTATGAAAGGTATACTTCACATTATGCTCTTTGCACCAGCGGTGATTGTTGGCGAACCACTGCTGATACAATTGACCGCACAAATGCCAGTAATCCCGACATATCTGCGGATCTGATTCAGAAAAAAGTTCCTTGAGTTTCAGCGTGATATCATAGCCGTAACGCTCCATGAAAACCGTTTGAAAATCCCTGCTCCAAGGATAGTAACGCCCGCCATTGAGTCGTTTCATGATATGGGCATTGATCCGGCGGTTATCCGCATCGGAGAAAAAGCCATCCAAACCGTTGCCGAAATATTTGCCCAGCCGGGCATAGTAGGCCTCGTAAACAAATTTATGGAACAATTCAGAACTGCGTTTATCCTCAAAAGCAGGAAATCCCCATGCGGTTTCCTCAACGAGCAATTCGCCATCCGCATTGGGCACCAGGCGGTACTGTTTGAGTTCAGGAGCGACCCTGGCGATCCGGCCGGCGGCATCTCCGGGTGGAAAGTTGAATCCGTCATTCACCCAAAACTGCAATCCGCGTTTCCTGCACGCCAGAATAAACTTTTCACTGATATCGAACCAACAGTCGGATAAATACTCTTCTTCTGTAAAGCCGTGAGGCGGTTTATTGAAAAAAACAATGCCGCCGAATCCGGCCGCTTTCACCTCATCCATCGCCTTTTCGATCGCTTCATCCGAATACTCCGCCGGATCAGAGGTGGTCAGAAAATAAAACGGTATCGGCCGGAAACGATCAAGATTCTCAATCATAACTGAATTCCCTTTCTGCTTTTGATCGGATACACACCAACTTCACCAGATAAATATACACTTCTGCCGGAAACTTTTCAACAGTGCCGTCCGATTTTCCGGCGACAAAGTGTTATAATATCAAATGGCCAGTTCCAAATCGGTTCGGTCTTTGAATGTCACCAAGTACCCCTCGATCGTACCGCTCTTGTGCCGCACAGTGATCTCGACACTGCCCCTGCCGTAAATACGGATGCGTTCAGCACTGACCACTTCCACATGGATATCGGCGGGGGCTTCGATCACGGCATTTTCCATAATGGTAAACATTTTCGGTATACGCTCGACAACTTCCGTTTCAAAACTCATTTTCGGCACTGCGACCGTGACCTTTTTACGGTTCCCGGCCCTTGACCAGTCGGTATTGAGCAACATCAGACGCTTGACCGAATCAGATTCCTGCCACATATTCCAGAAAACCTCTCCGGAACCATCGATGACCCGGCAATCCGGCAGATGCTCCCCGGCCAGTTTCGCCACCAGTTGTCCCATGACTTTTTGCAATTCCTCATGCCCGAAATAAGCGTAAGCGGTCAGCAGATAAACTTCACCCTTGCCATAACAGTACTTGACCACCAGCGGTTTGTTGGTAACGGCATCCCAGATGAATGGTTCGGCTCCGGCCAATTCGATATCGGCCAGACGGCACTCTCCATCCTCAGTAATTTTGCTGCTGGGAATGGCCGACAACCGGATCTCCGGATACATTTCCCGGTCGATCCCATTCCAGCTGCCGCTGAAAAGTTCCCCGGCTCCTTTGACTTTCACACCGCAAAATTCACTTAAATCCCCGCCATTCCACAGGGCAAGATCTTTCATATCCCGCAGGAAATCCCGTTTCGTATGGGTGGAAAACTGGGTCAGGCCGATCAGCAGTGTACCGCCGTTACCGACAAAGGTACGCAATTTATCGTAATCTTCCCGGATCATGGTGTTCCAGCCCATGTGCAGCAACAGCGAATACTGCGAAAGATACTCTGCGGTCGCTTCTGCCGGCACTTCATCAAAGTCACCGTAAGGCGTGCCGGAGAAAAAGAAGCGGCGTCTGGTGAAATCCTGACGCAATGGCTGGGTGCTTGCACCGGGCATCAATACATCCAGTACCTGACGGCATTTTTCCACCTGATTATGCCCCCATTCCGGAGCGTTGCTGCCGAAAAGTCCCCAGACGGAATATTCCGGGGTCTGTTCCGCATCGCAGATAAAACCATTGAATGGTGCCGCATAACGTCCCTCGACAAAGGCGATCTTGCGTATCACTTTGCCCTTACGGGGATGGGTCTTGGCAAATTTGAAAAAGTTTCTGGTCATATCCCGTTTGCCTTTGGTCAGAGCATCATCCCACGCCTGACGCTCCTCTTTGAACAGATTGAAAAGGCAATCTTCCTCGTAGATCATATTCGCCCCCATCATCCACGGCTGGTAAAGTGAGAGAAAATACTGACCGAGATGGTTTTCGAAATAGGGTTGGAAAGCATGCTGGATGGCGATATGCACTCCCCATTCGCCATTGCGGAAAACTTCTGCCGCCGGACGGGCCTGACTGCAAAGATGCTGGGTATGAGGCACCATCGTTTCACTGCGGATGAAGTCCGCTCCGGCCATGTAACAGTAACGGTGTCCGCCGGAAGCATCGCCGAATGCGGCTCTCGCTCCCGTGCGGTGCGCCCGGTCAACTTCCACCTGCAAACGTTTGATGCACTTTTCCATCGCCGATTTCATATCGTCAGACTGCCATACCGGGTGCGGATCAAACGCATAAACCGCTCCCGGCCACTCATGACGGCCGACTGAATGCAGCCGTTCTCCGGCGGTTTTCACCAAATTACTGGTTTCCGATCCGGCCAGCGGTTTATCACCGAGCAGACCGCTGCCGGCCTGACGGTCAAAGTCAGTGGCCGCTTCCACCCAGATTTTGTGAGTCCGGCAAAATTCACCCCATTTACCCAGCAGCTCATTGTCGGCCAGCAGCATATCAGAGCCGGACTCCCCGTAAAGAAAGGATCTGAATACCACCAGATTACCCAACTGGGTACGCCAGGTGTAATCCAATATCCACTCCATCGTACCGCTGGCATCGTGCGGAATGGTGGTCATATCAAAACCGACCATCACTTCGGGAGTTTCGTTATTCAACGCATAAACTTCCGGGATGATCCCCCGGGAATTTCCGGCGGTAAAGGGAATATCCAAACCGGCTTCAGCAAGAGTGAATTCAAATTCGTTCCAACCTTTTTTCAAGGTCAATCCGCAACTGTTTCCGGGATATTTCACCGTGACCACATCATCTTTTGCCGCGAATATCCGGCCGATCTGTTTTTCACCGGTCAACGCCCACTGCGGCAGAGAGAACTGCAAATGTGCATACTGACTTTGCTGGAAAATCAGACGGTTGACCAGAAAATAATATCTGTCATGCCCGTTTTCCAGTTCAAAAGTGTGCCTGCCCGGAGCAGCGTGGAATCTTAACCAGAGGTCTTCCAGCAACTGCATCACCGCATCATGCTGACGGTAGAATCTGGTGTTTTCCGCCACCAATTTCCCGTCACAATACAGCCGGATGGGAAAATGACCGAAACACGGTGTTTCCGCTCCCGGAGTATATTCTGAAGCGACCATACAGACAACGTGCAGCAATTCTTCACAAAAGTCGGCCCGGGATTCCGGCACATCCAGCTCAAATGAAATTTTTTCTCCCGGTGCGATCCAGGCCGTCCGCATCCGGGCCCAGTCGCGTACCGGAGCGGTGTTGCACAAATCATCCGCCTCCAAAATCTGCTGACCGGGTTTTGCCTGCGGTTGAAACCAGTAATATCCGGTGCGGGTAACGATCACATGACAGCCGAGATATTTGGGCCCGACCGGAAATTCAATACGGCCCTTTTCCAGGATATCTCCGGCTTTGAAGTCAAAATTGCCGGATAACGTTTTCAGATGAAAAACCGTATTTTTTTCCACTTCCGCAGTAATACGCACTCCCGATAATCCGCGCCGGGTGGTGCTTTGCCATCCGGCAGCCGGCAAAGGCGTTTCTATGGCACACTGCCCCGGACCGAACCAGATCACCGGATAATCCAGTTTCCAACATCCGGTGATTTTGCCGTTCTCACACTCAAGCGAACCATCCCATTGATAAAACGGATGATAATGACGGCGGGAATAGAGATATTGATAGCCCCAATCGATACGGAAATCAAGCTGCATGACATTTCTCCTGAAAAACAACTTTTCTACTCTGTAACACCGCTCTATAAAATACTGCATCAAAACTGTAAATTCAACTTGATTTGTGCATAAAAACTGCAAAACTGCATTGCTTTATCTGACATTGCATGATACATTATATACAACAGCACATCCCTAACTAAAAAACAGGACTTTGTGAATCATGATCGAAATTACCAATTTCCGTCAGGGGGCCGTACTCAATCACGACCACGGTATCGAAACTGAAAAATCACTGCTCGTCAAAATCGAGGGTATTTCCGAACACGGATGCCCGGTAAATGTCAATGGCGTTCCGGCTGAAATGGATGGCCGCCGCTTTACGGCCGATGTGGAATTGACCCAAAAAATCAATACCGTCACCGCCACCACCATCACTCCCTACGGCAACTATTCGCAGGAGTTGACTTTGGTTTGGGATAAAAAATCTTTCAAACGTTACAACTTTTACATCGATGACAATATTTTCATTTTTACCGACCTGGCCCGGCAACGCCCCAAAAGTGCCTTTGACCACTTCTATTTGAAAGGTCTCAAAGATATTCATGACAAGTACGGCACGAAATTCTCGCTGAATTGTTTCTACCATAATGCCCATGATGAATTTCTGCTCAAAGATATGCCCGGCATCTGGAAAAGCGAATTTACCGGCAATGCCGACTGGCTGAAATTTTCTTTCCACAGTTACAGCGAATTCCCCGACCGCCCCTATGCGGAAGCCTCCGCAGAGGAATTCGGCAGGGACTGGGATCTGGTACAGAATGAGATTTACCGTTTTGCCGGTGAAGAGTGCTACATTCCCCCCGTTGTCATCCACTGGGCCAATATCCACCCGGCCTGTACCGCAGAGATGGTACGGCGCGGAACCACCTGTTATCCCTCGACCACCCGCCTGCGGGTCATGGGCGGCCCCAGTCTGGCCGACCGGCAGAAAGGCGGCAACATGCAGGCGATCCAGGCCCGTTCCGCCACTGGCACCGACCGTGAGCCGCAAACTCTCGGTTTGGATCTGCATTACGGTTTCGGTGAGGAGCGTTCTTATCTGACCAATCACCGCAATGTTTATGATCCGCTGCTCCGACTCTACTTTTTCCTCGGCGGCATGTGCGGCAACCTGACCCCGATGGAGATGATCGAACCCAAAGCGGCCGCCATCTTTGAACTGGCTAAAAAACACCGTTTTGAAACTTTCGGGATCGCCACTCACGAACAGTATACTTTCCCCTATTACCCGAATTACATTCCCGATCATTTGCAGAGATTGGAAAAGATGGTTCAGGTCTACACCGAATACGGTTGCAAACCGGTATTTTTCACCGAAGGAATCCTCGGCAATACCGCATGGGACAAATAAATTCAAGGAGCATCAATTATGGTCGAAATCACCAATTTGCGTCAGGGAGCGATCCTCAATCACAACCACGGGACTGAATCCGACAGATCGTTACGGATCAAAGTAGAGGGCCTGAATCAATTCGGTTCACCGGTCACAGTCAACGGCATTCCGGCCGAAATGGATGGACGCCGCTTCTCGGCTGAGATCGAATTGACTCAAAAAATCAATCTCATCACCGCTGCCACTGTCACCCCATACGGCAACTACTCTCAGGAGTTGACTGTACTCTGGGATAAAAAATCTTTCAAACGCTACCATTTTTACATCGATGACCACAGTTTTGTTTTCACCGATCTGGCCCGGCAGAAACCGGCCAGAGCATTTGACCACTTTTATCTCAAAGGACTCAAAGATATCCACGACAAATACGGCACCAAGTTTGTCCTCAATGCCTTTTACCACAATGCACACGATGAATTTCTGCTCAAAGATATGCCCGATATCTGGAAAAATGAATTCACCGGCAACGCCGACTGGCTGAAGTTTTCGTTCCACGCTTACAGCGAATTCCCCGACCGCCCCTATGCGGAAGCCTCCGCAGAGGAATTCGGCAGAGATTGGGATCTGGTGCAGAATGAGATCTACCGCTTCGCCGGTGAAGAAGCCTACATCCCCCCGTCAGTAATCCACTGGGCCAATATCCACCCGGCCTGTGCCCAGGAGTGTGTCCGCCGCGGAGTCAATGCTTACAGCACCACCTGCCGTCTGCGGGTCATGGGCGGCCCCAGTCTGGCCGACCGGCAGAAAGGCGGCAACATGGATCAGGTCGAGGCCCGTTCCGCTTCCGGAATCGACCGGATGCCCCAGACGATCGGCATGGATCTGCACTACGGATTCACCGAAGAACGCGACTACATTTCCAAACATCAGTGCTACTACGATCCGCTGCTCAAACTCATCTTTTTCGCATCCACCGGAGTAACCTGCAATCTGGTGCCTCTGGCCGATATCCCCGCCCGCTATGCGGAAATTTTCAAGAAAGCCGAAGCCTGCGGTGCCGAAGCCCTCATGTCTGCCAGTCATGAGCAGTATACCTTCCCCTACTACTCCAACTATCTGCCCGATCACATGGCACGTCTGGAGTGTGCGGCAAGAGTACTGACCGAATACGGCTGCAAACCGGTTTTCGGCAATGACGGAATTCTGGGCAACACCGCCTGGGATTGACCGTTATCCGTGCAATACAACAAAATCCCGTTGACAGAAGATCCATTCCGTCAACGGGATCTTTTATTCAGTTCTGATAAGGTCAACCGGCAGATGACTTGATGGCGGCATTGAGAGCGATTTCCAGAATTTGCAATGTCCATTCCACATCGGCATCGGCCCGGTGAGCCATCATACCGTCACCGGATTCCAATTGAAATATCGCCCGCAAACTTTGCAATTTGTACGACGGCAACCCCGGATGGGTCGTCTTGATCAGCCGCAGGGTATCCAATGTGCGGCCTTTCCAGAGCGGCAGACCGGTCCGGGCCAGACTTTCCTGTAAAAATCCCAAATCAAATCTGGCATTGTGTGCCACCAGAGTCGATCCATTGGCAAAGGAAAGAAAATCCCGGCCCACCTGCGAAAAATGGGGAGCAGATGCCACCATTTCATCACTGATATGATGCACGCACACCAGCGAATCCGGAATTTTTCTGCCCGGATTGACAAAACTGTTGAATCTGGAAATATATCCGTCTTTGTCGATCCGCACCGCTCCGATCTGGATTATCCGGTCGCGACTCGGACTCATGCCGGTGGTTTCCACATCAAAAACCGTGAAAGGTCCCAACTCAAAATATTTCATTTGGCATAGCCATCCGGAAATTTCAACTGCCACTTCCACGCTGATTCGATGATCTCCAGAGCCGATTCATGAGCCGGCTGCCAATTGAGCATCTTGCGGGCTTTGTCACTGCATGCGATCAGTTTCGGCGGATCACCGGCCCGGCGGGGGGCAACTTCAAAATTGACCTTTTTACCGGTAACTTCCTCTGCCGCGGCAATGATCTCCTTTACCGACAAACCGTTGCCGGTACCGAGATTGTAGTGACCGCTCTCCGGAGCGTACAATGCCTTTTCATGAGCCTGGGCCAGATCAAGGATATGGATATAGTCTCTTATGCAACTGCCGTCAGGAGTTTCATAGTCATCACCGAAAAGCATCAGTTTATCCCGTTTGCCCCGCACCGTCTGTAAAATGATCGGTATCAGGTGGCTTTCCGGACGGTGATCTTCGCCGTGGATCTCCGTGGCTCCGGCGGCATTGAAGTAACGCAATGCGGCATACTTCAATCCGTGGATCTGACTGTACCAGTGCAGAACTTTCTCAAAACAGAGTTTGGATTCACCGTAGGCATTGATCGGTTTCTGCGTGGCATTTTCACTGATCGGAACTTCATCGGGAATACCGAAAGTCGCCGCCGTGCTGGAAAATACAAAGGCTTTCACGCCGCTGTCCACCGCCGCATCAGCCAGATTGATGGCATTGGATAAGTTGTTGCGGAAATACTTCGACGGGTCTTTCATCGACTCACCGACCAGCGAAAAGGCGGCGAAGTGCATGATCGCATCAAATTCACCTTTCCGGCAGATATCCATGATATTTTCCCGGTCGGCCAGATCGGCACGGATGAATTCCGCCCGCGGATCGACCGCATCACGGTGTCCGGTAAAAAGTGCATCCAGCACGGTCACTTCATACCCCATATCCAGCAGATACTCACTGCAGGCACTGCCGATATATCCGGCTCCGCCGGCAACCAGAATTTTTTTCATAAAATCACCTTTCAAAAGAGTGTGACAACTTGTATTTTTCATAATATAACCCGGTAAATATGCAAAATCAAACACAAAAAATCATTCCGGGGGTTGATTTAATGACCAAAAGGAGTTAAATTATATGAACGTTTCTTTTGTACATGAACAACCAAACAGGAGAGTTTATTATGTCCGGACACAGTAAATGGGCAAACATCAAGCACAAAAAAGAAGCCGCCGATAAGCAGAAGGGTAAAATGTTCTCCCGCGTCGGTAAGGAAATCATGGTCGCCGCCAAAAACGGTGGTGCCGATCCGAACAGCAACCCCGCTCTGCGTTCTGCTCTGGCCGCCGCAAAAGCGGTCAATATGCCCAACGCCAATATCGAACGTGCCATCAAAAAAGGTATCGGTGAACTCGGCGATGTCGTCTTTGAAGAGATCGTCTATGAAGGCTATGCCGCCGGCGGCGTCGCCGTTATCGTGGACTGCCTGACCGACAACCGCAACCGTTCCATCAGCGAAGTCCGCATGGCTTTTGAACGCAACAACGGCAATATGGCCGGTTCCGGTGCGGTCGCCCGTCTTTTCAAACGTCAGGCTCACTTCGTCATCACCGGCGAATGGGCCGATGAAGAAAAACTTATGGATGTGGTTCTCGATGCCGGTGCCGATGATCTGGTCGTCGAAGACGGTGAAGCCGAGATCTGGGCCGATCCCGAATTTTTCGAACCCATCACCAACGCCCTGACCGAAAAAGGCATCCCCACCGATGTCGCCGAAGTCACCCGCAAACCGGAAATGACCGTCAATGTCACCGATGCCAAAGTCGCCAGCCAGATCATCCGGCTGATCGACCGCATGGAGGAGATCGATGACGTGCAGCAGGTCACAGCCAACTACATCATCGACGATTCCATCGCCGATGAGATCGAAGAATAATTTTTCCGGAGTACGCGACAGATATGGATTGGGTGAAACGCAGTAACGATTATACATTCACCGACGGCAAAAGCGGATTTTCCATCAACTTTGCCGGCATGAATTTTGACGCTTCTGACATCGAAGTTCTGGCTCCGGCCTGTGCCAGAGCGATGAAAGGGATTTCTGATATCGAAGCAGGAGCCATCAAAAACCCTGATGAGCAACGCAAAGTAACCCATTTTTCCGACCGGATCGCTTATCCGGATTCTCCGGAATTCGCCGCAGTGGAAACTTTCGCCGCCAAAACCATTGACGATGGTAAATTCGATGCCGTCGTAGTCAATGGTATCGGCGGATCGGCCCTGGGCCCCCAATTGATGCAATTTGCCGTCAACGGCCCTTACTGGAACGAATTGCCCAAAAGCAAACGCCGCGGTTTGAAAATCTATTTTCTGGATAACACCGACAGTTCCGGCTTTGCCGATCTGCTGGAAGTAATGGAACCGGAAAAGACCATCCATCTGGTCATCTCCAAATCCGGCGGCACGCAGGAGACCAAAAACAACATGATCGCCATGGAAAAATTCTACGCTTCTCGCGGTTTGAATTTCGCCGATTGTGCAGTGGCGGTCACGATGAAAGACAGTTCTCTTTATCGGCATGCGAAAGCCGATAACTGGCTGGAAATTTTTGAAATGGCCGAATCCATCGGCGGACGTACCAGCGAAACCGCCATCGTCGGCCATCTGCCCGCCGCCCTGACGGGGATCGACTTCGGCAAGTTCCTCGCCGGAGCCTGCGATATGGATGCGTGGACCCGTAAAAGTGAGAATAATCCCGCCCTCATGCTCGCCATGATGTGGTATCTCGCCGGAAACGGCAAAGGCGACCGCAATATGGTCATTGTGCCTTACAGCGACCGGCTGGTTCTGCTTTCACGTTACTTGCAGCAGCTCGTCATGGAAAGTCTGGGCAAGGAACTCGACCTCGACGGTAAAGTTGTCCATCAGGGCCTCAACGTTTTCGGCAACAAAGGCGGCACCGATGCCCATGCCTTTATCCAGCAGCTCAATGACGGCCGTGACGATTTCTTCGCCACATTCATTGAGGTATTGCAGGATGCAAAAAAACTGGAGATCAATGACGGTGTCACCATGGGTGATTATCTGCACGGATTCTTTGAAGGTTTGAGTGCCGCTCTGCGGAACAAAGGCCGCCAGACCATCACCATCCGGATTCCGCAGTTGACCGTCTATGAACTCGGCCAGATCATCGCCCTTTATGAGCGTGCCGTGGCCATCTACGCCGAATTCATCAACATCAATGCCTTTCACCAGCCCGGTGTGCAGGCCTACAAACTTGCCGCCAAAGATGTGCTGGCTCTGCGGGAAAAAGTTCTGGCCGCTCTCGATGGAAAAGCCGGATTTTCCGGCAATGCCGCCGACTTCGCTGATTTACTCCAACTGCCGGAACGCTCCGTGGAAATCGCTTCACTGCTCGATAAAGCCGCCCTCAACGACGGCATCGTTTCCAGAGAATTCAACGGTAAAAACTGGGTCTATACGGTAAAGTGAATCTGTTGCTTTTAGACGAAAAAGATTTTATCGCGCCGGGTCGGGTGGAAATATCCGACCGGCGTTTTTTGCAGTTGCGTGATATCATCAAACTGGAAAGCGGGAAAACTTTCCGTGCCGGCATCGTCAACGGCAACACCGGCATCGCCACTGTGGAAAGTTTCACCGGTGAATCCGCCGTTTTATCCGTGGAATTATCCGCCCCGCCGCCGCCGGAAATACCGGTAACTCTGATCTGTGCCCTGCCCCGTCCGCAGACTTTTCACAAAGTTCTGCACGGAGCGATCACCATGGGGGTGAAAAATCTCTGGTTCATCCACTCCCGTAAAGTCGAAAAAAGTTACTGGCAATCATCGGCACTTCAAAATGAGGCTGTCGATAAAGAGATCCGTCTCGCCCTCGAACAGTGCGGAGATACCATATACCCCTCGATCCAATACCGCAACCGTTTCAAACCTTTCGTCGAAGATGAATTGCCCGGCATCATCGCTTCTCATGATGCCGCCATTTTCGGCCATCCCCGATCTGAAATGCCTCCGGAATCATTCCACGGCAAAAAAGTCGCCCTGCTCATCGGTCCCGAAGGTGGTTTTTCCGATTACGAAGTGGATAAATTGACCGATGCCGGTGCCACCGGCGTAACCCTCGGTTCCCGGGTCCTGCGTACCGAATTCGCCGTCACCGCTTTGCTGGCAAAGCTGGTGTGAGATCGTATCCTTTCCCCGAACCCCTTTCCCTTTTCAAGAAAAGCGGAATATTTTTTTGCTCCAGTTATCAACATAAAAATCCCGGAATCTTTTATTTGATGATGTTCTCTGCAAAAACAAGTTGCAAATTGTTTTAAGCAGTGATATATTACAACGTTTATTGTCTGCACATAAACAAAAGGAGGTTTTCAACGGTATTCATCACCTGAACTTAAAAATTTTTCAGCATAATTTTTCAGGCTTGCACCACAAACTAGCACTTTGAGCAAAAGCCTACACAGAGAAAACATAGGAGAATTGTGCCGTGTTTCCAGAATACACGGTGCTTTTCTGCGTTTGTATTTCTCTGTGACGCTGTGCTAGGCGTGTGGTGCGATACAAATCAGGAATGCACCTCTTTTTTGAAGGTGTTTCCGGTTTTAATCAATCCGACAACCTATACCAGCACAGAAGGACGGATGGTATACAACACAATCAAAGGACAAAATATAAACAAAGGAAACAACAAAATGAAAAAAATCTTATTGGCAATATTTGCTCTTTTTTGCGGTACAATCATCAATGGTTGCGACAGTGAAGAACAGTCAGATTCTCAAGATATACTCGTTACCGCCTATAATCATTACCAAAACGGCAATTACGCAGAAGCAGTCAGATATTACCGACTTGCCGCAGAGCAAGGTGATGTGGAAGCACAATATAATTTAGGAGTGTGTTATCAAAATGGTCAGGGAGTAACACAAAACTATGCAGAAGCGATCAAACATTACCGTTTCGCCGCAGAGCAAGGTCATGCCGATGCACAGAATAATTTAGGAACATGTTATTACTTTGGTTACCAAAACTATGCCGAAGCGGTCAGATATTACCAACTTGCCGCAGAGCAAGGTTATGCGGAGGCACAATATAATTTAGGGGTGTGTTATGAAAATGGTCACGGTGTAATCCAGGACTATGCCGAGGCTGTAAAATATTATCGTCTTGCAACAGAGCAAGGTCATGCCGATGCACAATGTAACTTAGGCTGGTGTTATATCAACGGTTTGGGAGTAACACAAAACGATACCGAAGCAATAAAATATTTCCGACTTGCCGCAGAACAAGGTCATGCCAATGCACAATGTAATTTGGGAGTGTGCTATGAAAATGGTTATGGAGTGAGCCCAAACTATGCAGAAGCGGTCAGATATTACCGACTTGCCGCGGAGCAAGGTCATTCCGGAGCCCAAGAGGCTTTACAACGACTCGGTCAACAATAAAAAATTTATTGCAGATTCCGCTCTAAGTTTTGAGATGGAGTTTGGCGATTTTTTTGAAAATATCACTGCCGGTTGATTTTTTACAAAAATTAAGACAATACTGATTTTTCAGGAACGCAAGTGATAAAAGTGCTCGGAATCACGCTCAACCAGCAGTTTCAATTCCAGTTTCATCAAAATCGACAGGAGCATACCGGAACTCATTCCGGTAAGTTCCTGCAATCTTTCCAGATCGCAATCACCGTTTTGCTTCAAAGTATCATACACCAGTTGGCAATCCGGAGTCAGACGGCCGGCCATTTCCGCATCGTCAAAGAGACTCTTTTCCAATTCTCCGGGCCGCAGACCGGACTTGAGCGAAATCAGCACATCATCAAAATTTTCGATCAATCCGGCTCCCTCCTTGATCAGTTTGTGACAACCCTGTGCCTGAATATTATCCACCCGGCCGGGTAAAGCAAAAACTTCACGCCCCATTTCAGTTGCCAATCTGGCGGTGATCATCGCTCCGCTTTCCAAACCGGCTTCCACCACGATCGTTGCCCGGCACATCGCCGCCACGATCCGGTTACGCCGGGGAAAGTTATATTTATTCACCGGATAATTCAAAGGAAATTCACTGATGACCGCTCCGCCCTTTCTGATGATCTCACGGGCCAATGGAATATTCTCCCGGGGATACATCTGCCCCAAACCACCGCCCAATACTCCGACCGTGCGACCGCCGCAACCGACGACTGCCGTATGAGCGACCGTATCCACGCCCAATGCCATGCCGGAATACACCGTAAATCCGCAACCGGCAGCATCTTCGGCCAATACTCCGGCCATCTTTTCTCCGTAATTGGATATCCGGCGGCTGCCGACGATCGCTATGGATTTTTCAGAATTTTCCGGCAATTCACCCCGGATATAAAGGCACAACGGCGGATCGAACAACTCCCGCAGATCCGCCGGATACTCTTCATCGGCCAGAGTGACTATCTTCACATCCCCGCGACAAGCGAAATTCAATTCCCGGGAAAGTTCCGCATCCCAGTCAAAATCAATGATCCTTTCAGCAATCACTTTGCCGATACCATCGACACTCATCAGATCACTGCGATCCGCCTGACGGACTCCATCCGGAGTACAAAATGTTTCCAGCAGAGCCCGATAACGCCCGGCCCCGATCCCGGAAATCATATTCAATGCGATGCACAACTCTCTTTCGGTCATTTACTCCAGCCTTTTTTCCGTTTTACTTCAAACATCGCACTGCGTATCCTGCGGTAACGAACCACCAGAAAACGCACTCCGAAATAGGTCAGCGGCGTCATCACCGCCGCCCATGCAATGCCGCCGGCAAAAAATGCGGCGACCAATTCGCCCCCCATATCAGCAAATGATGACCACTTTTCCGAAAATGAAAGCGATTCATCGTTGAAAATTGCCAGCAGATTGCCCGCCGATTCCGAGGAAATATTGCCATTGATCAATTTATTGCCCACCCAGATCTGGATCGGGTAAATGAATATCGCAGTCGGCGGCGTAGTGATAAATGTCCCCAGAGCCGCACCGACTTTGGAACAGCGGCAGACAAATGAAAGCGGTATCGATATTATCAACTGACAGAATATCGGTATCACGCAACCGATACACATCCCCAATGCCCACCCACGGGCAATATAATCAGGTGAAGCATTTTCGCGGATCATTTTAGTATACAGCAACTTAAAGAAACGCAACAAACGGTTGCCCTTCTTTTTTGCCGGATTTTTTTCTGCGATCGGCAAACAACGGGGAACCGGAGGTTTTTTCGCCGAAAACTCCACCGTTTTCACCCTTTGCCATTGCCCCCCGGCATCGCAATATTCAAGCGTACCATCCTCATTTTCCCGGTAGTTGCCCAGTGCAAAATCTTTCACCACCTGCGGAAAAACCACATGATCACCGTGGATTTTAAGGTTTTCAATATTTTTCAAAGCACATTCACGCAACGCATCCCTGTAAGGCGGTTTGCTCCGGGCATCTTTCACCGCCTGCAAATCACTGACACCGGCACCATCCAATATCACCGGCACCGGAGCGGAAACTCCGAGGATCGGCCCGCTGTCGATATCTTTCCTGCCGGCACACCCCTGCACCAGTATCACACTGCTGCGTAAATTTTTACAACCATCCAGGATCGCCTGTTCCACCGGTTCGTAATGCAGACCGGCATAAATCCTCGCTCCATCTTTTTCCACGGTGAGATCTCCGGGATGCACATTCAAACAGGGTAATTTTTCCGCGATATTGGTCAAAGGCACGAAACCGGCAAACACCGCAAAATCACACTCGTAACTCCGGATCAATCCCCACACCTTTTCGCTCCACATATTCCGGATATCCCAACGGCGTTCATTGATCAGCTTCACATCACTTTCGCCGTTTTCAGCGTAGAATTTGCGGATATCCAGCGACTCCACCGGGATACCGAATTTTCCGCCGAGTTCCAAAGCCAGGCTGGTTTCCGGAGCATCAGTAAAAATCACAACCGCTTTATACGGTGAACCGGCCAGAGATGCCTGATTGAGCAACACTTCGGCATTACTGCCGCTGCCGCTCATACAAACAGCCACTCTTGCCGGAAATTCCGCCGTGTGACGGGAAAAGTCAGTCATCACAGAAAACTATCCTCTATTTTCCAAAAGTTCATACAAAAAAAAACAATACCTTCTTATTACTGTAACGCCGGAAACGGAATTTTTCAACAGCACGGAGAGAAAATAACTCCGGATATTTCCGGAAACCTTAAAATATTTCAAAAAAAAACTTAAAAACACCGAAATACAGATTGCAAACAACACAATCCGGTGTTATATTGCCATATTAATAATTTATTGTAAAACACCCCATCCGGAAACGGGTGAAAAACAACGGTTGGTGAATTATGGAAAGAAAACCCAAACTTACTGTTTTGTACGAAAAACTGCGCGGCAAAAATTTTGAACTCGATAAGGAAGTCACCTCTGTCGGCCGTAAAGATTCTGTCGACATCCAGTTGGCTGACGGCAGTGTCAGCAGTCATCATGCCGATATCATCCGCACCGAGCGTGACGGAGAAGTCTGCTACATCCTTCGCGACAATGACAGTACCAACGGGACCAAGGTCAATAATGAGCCGGTTTCCGAACAGATTTTGAAAAATTCCGACCTGATCACATTCGGCCATGTGGAAGTGCTTTTTGACTGTGCCGACAACAAAGAAGATGGCATGCTTTTCACTCATACCATCGACCTGGGCAGTGCCACGACCAATACCACCACCACGCAGACACTGACCAACTTCAGTGCCAGAATGATGGATGAGAAAAAGAAAAACGCCCGTACCAATCAAATGATGAATATCATCATCATCGCCGGTGGCGTACTCGTTCTCGGTATCGTCATTTTCACTTTCATCAAAGGTTTCAGCAACTGATATTCTGTAAATTCCAAACACTTTGATTTTTTGAGGATCTGATGAACGAAAACAACAACGGCCAAAAGCCGGATAATCAAAGAAATTTCACTCCGCAAAGGCCGGTGCGCCGCTCCAAGGCCGGTCTGGTCTGGCTGCTGATCATGATCATGCTCGGCACGATGATGCTTTTTAAAACATTCGGCCCGGAACAGCAGCAGGAGTTGAATCAGAGCGAATTCGAAAGACGTCTGCAGGAACAAACCATCACCACCGTAAATATGATCGCTGACGGCGATAACATCTTTCTGGTCGAGGGTGAATTGAAAAATAATGGAGATGATTCCTCTCCTCAATACTACAAAACCAGAGTCATCCTTTCCGATGATTTGGAGTATCTCATGCGGACTTCCGGAGCAAAAATCACGGTCGATCCGGATAATTCCGGCTTCTGGAACTTCATATTTGTAAGCGTGCTGCCGATCCTTATCATTATCGGAGTGATTTACTTTATTTCCATGCGGCAGATGAAAATGAATGGCCACGGAGCAATGGACTTCGGCAAAAGCAAAGCCAGAATGATCCCGCCCAATGAATTGAATGTACACTTTTCCGATATCGCCGGTGCCGATGAAGCCAAAGAGGAGATCTCTGAAATCGTGGAGTTTCTCCGTGATCCGTTGAGATTCCAGCTGGTCGGTGGCCGCATCCCCAAAGGGTGTCTGCTGGTAGGCGATCCGGGAACCGGTAAAACCCTGATGGCCAAGGCTGTCGCCTGTGAAGCCGGAGTACCTTTTTTCTCCATCAGCGGTTCTGACTTCGTGGAAATGTTTGTCGGCGTCGGTGCCAGCAGAGTCCGTGATATGTTTGAACAGGCCCGCAAGAATACTCCGTGTCTGATCTTTATCGATGAAATCGATGCCGTGGGGCGTTCTCGCTTCTCCGGCTGGGGCGGCGGTCATGACGAAAGAGAACAGACCCTCAATGCAATGCTCGTGGAAATGGATGGTCTGGAAAGCCGCAACGGAGTCATTGTGCTGGCAGCCACCAACCGCCCGGATGTTCTGGATCCGGCCCTTCTGCGTCCCGGTCGCTTCGACCGGCAGGTGGTGATGGATCTGCCCGATATCAACGGCAGAAAACAGATTCTCGAGGTCCATGTCAAAAAGATCAAAGTCGATTCATCCATCGATCTGGATGTGATCGCCCGCACCACCCCCGGATTCAGCGGTGCCGATCTGGCCAATTTGTGCAACGAAGCAGCATTGCTGGCCGCACGGCGCAACAAAGAGGAAATCTCCCAGACCGAAATGGAAGATGCCAGAGATAAAGTCAGTTACGGTACCGAACGCCGCAGTCGCAAAATCAATGACCGCGAACGCCGCCTGACCGCCTGTCATGAAGCCGGTCATACCCTGGTGGCTTTGCATAACGAGTATTGCACCCCGGTCCATAAGGTCACTATCATCCCTCGCGGTCAATCCGCTCTGGGTGCGACCTTTATGATGCCCAAAGAGGATACTTACACCAAAAGCAAACTGGAACTCAAAGCCACGATGGCCATGTCTCTGGGCGGCCGGGTGGCAGAGGAGATCGTTTTCGGTGATATCACCACCGGAGCGGCGGCGGATATCCAGCATCTTACTGACATCGCCCGGAAAATGGTCTGTCTTTTCGGAATGAGTGAAAAACTCGGCCCGGTCAAACTGGGGGATTTTACCAATCATCCTCATATGCGGATCGACGGTCTGCCGCCGGATGGCATTTCCAATGAAACCGAGCGTGAAATCGATCTGGAAGTCAGAAATTTGATCAACGAAGCATATTTGCATGCAAAACAGTGCCTGACCGAACACCGCGATCAATTGGATGCGATCACCAATGCTCTGTTGGAAAAAGAAACCATTTCCATCGGTGAGATCAACGAACTTCTCGGTTTGAATAAGCCGGAAGTTGACAGCCATGAGGGCATGACCATCGCTCCGGATGCCGCTGTTTCCGCAGATACTCAGGATGAGGCCGGCGATCAACCGATCACTCCGGATAATGTAAATGCCGACGCCTGAAAATATTTGCCGGGTGGATAACGCTCAAGGCGTTCTGCTTAAACTGCGTATCCATCCCGGAGCAAAACGCAGTGCCGTCAACGGATTATTCGGAGAAGCGGTAAAAATCGATTTGCAAGCCCCTCCGGTCGATGGCAAAGCCAATGCCGCTTTAGTGAAATTCCTCGCTGCTGAATTGAAAATTTCCAAATCAGCAGTCGAATTGAAAAGCGGTGAATGCAGTCGGGATAAGGTCGTAAGAATTTCAGGAATGACTCCTGATGAAGTAATATCACATTTGAAGATTGAATTATGAAAGAGTTTCGCAAAGCAGTAATCTTCCTGCCTGACGGCATGGCGGATGATCCGTTGCCGGAATTGAACGGCAAAACCCCTCTGGAATACGCAAATACCCCGGCAATGGATTCCATCGCCCGGCAGGGGATCAATGGTACATTCCGGACTCTGCTGCCCGGTTTGCCGACCAGTTCCGATGTGGCCAATATGTCTGTTCTCGGATTTCAACCGGAACTCAACTACCCCGGCCGCGGCCCAATCGAAGCGGCCAGTCAGGGCATTGATTTGGCCGATGATGACGTGGCGTGGCGATGCAATCTGGTCTACGTTTCCGATGACGGAGTGTTGCGGGATTATTCCGCCGGACACTTGAGTGATCAGGATTCCGCAATTTTGATGGCGGCTCTCAAAGCAGAATTTGATTCTGACGATGTAACATTTCATCACGGCGTAAGTTACCGGAATCTGCTGGTGCTTCACGGGAAAAAGTTTTCCAACAATATCGATTACCAGAAACCGGATTCATCCCAGGATATTCCGGTAAGTGAATTGCGTTTGAAACCTTTGGATGATTCTCCGGAAGCGGCTTTCACCGTCAAATTTCTGGAAGAACTTTCAGAAAAGGCGGCAAAATTCCTCGCCGCTCATCCGGTCAATGCCGGAAAAACCAATCCGGCCAACTGGATCTGGCCGTGGAGTCCCGGTTACCGCCCCGGAATGCAACTCTTTTCCGAAAGATACGCCGGCAGAAAAGGTGCGGTCATCAGTGCCGTCGATGTGATCAAAGGACTGGGAAAATGTACCGGGATGCAGGTCATTGAAGTACCCGGAGCAACCGGATTTCTGGATACCAATTATGACGGTAAAGTAGCCGCCGCGATCAAAGCTGTTGAAGAAAATGATCTGGTATATCTCCATCTGGAAGCGATCGACGAGTGTTCCCATCTCGGAGATTTGCAGTTAAAACTGCGGGCAATTGAGGAATTCGATGCCAAAATCGTCGCTCCGGTACTTAAAGCATTGGCGGGGAAACCGTATAATTTTGCGATCCTGCCGGATCATCCGGTGCCGATCAAACTGCGTAAACATACTACGACACCGGTTCCGCTGGCCATCTGCGGCCCGGAAATCGAACCGGATCAGGTCAATTCTTACAGCGAAACTCTCGCTCCGACCGGAGCATTGGGAATGCTTCAAAAAGAAGAACTCATCCGGAAACTGCTGGAGATCTGACGGCTATGCCCAAAGAGATCCCGTCGGCCTTGGTCAAAGCCATGGATATTTTAGCACGACGCAGTTTGAGCGAAATGGAATTACTTGCAAAATTGCGCCGGGCCGGATATCCGGATCATGAGTGTGATGAGGCGATTGCTGAATGTATCAAACGTCACTATCTTGATGATGAACAACTCACCGCAGATTGTGTGGATATTCTCCACCAGCGTAATCTCGGTGCCGGACAAATCAGAATGAAACTTCTCCGCCGCGGGCTTGATCAGGAAAAAATCAACGAATTTCTTGGTAACTCACCGGATGAAGAGATCGAATCCGCCCGGCGGGCAATGGAAACCAAGTTGCGTACACTGGTCAGAGAAAACGACCCCCGCAAAAAACGGGAAAAACTTTTCCGCTTCATGGCCGGCAGAGGCTTCGCCCCGAATCTGATTTTTAAACTGATGGATGAATCAAATCAGAATTGAATCACTGATTTACCAGATCTTCCCGTTCACGTTTGTATCTGGAATCCTGCGGCATGGCCCCTTTCCCGGCCTCGATCGCCTCATCCTTGCCGTCTTTAACGTTTTCAACGGCATCTTTGATATGAGCATCTATCTGATCCTGATATTTCCTGTAACCATACCACGCTCCGGCAGCCAAAATCAATACGATAATGAACCAGACCAGAAAACGGCCGCGCAACTTACGGTCAACTTTTTCCGATGAAGCGATCACTCCGGCGGCCCGTTCCCGGGAAGCCTCGCCTCTGGCCAGACACTCCGCCGAACAATAATCGGCATTCCCGGAACTTTTCACGCACTCTGCACACAAAGGTTTGCGGCAAGCAGCACAGACAGTAACGGATTCCCGGTCAGGGTGTTTAAGACATACCATAGACGCTCCTCCTGATTTGTATTATTTTTTCCGGCGGCATCACCGCCGCTTTTGAAAGATAACGCCGGGTGAACGGTTTGTCAAATAATATAATGATTTTTTTCTGAAAAAGATCAGATTTTCCATCTGTAAATATTGCATCATCAAGGATCGATCCGGTCATTGATAACATATTTTTCCGGCAAAGTCGCCCGGCTGTATTTGATCGCCGGATTACCGAAAAGCATCGCTCCTCCGATATAATAGCCTTTAGGACAGCCGATCATACGACGCAATTTGCCGATCATCCGGAATGCCCTTTCCGCAAAACCGCACCAGCACGTCCCCACTCCCAAACTTTGAGCCATCATATCAAACTGGGTCAATGCGATCACCTGATCTGTGGCACAACAGGGGGATTTGGCCGGTGACATGACAATAATTATATGCGGTGCTTCACGGAAAATCACATCCGCACCGCTCAGCACTGTATCAAAATAACGCCGGTAACGGGGTACCAGCAATCCCAGAATGCCGCTTTTGATCAAAAATCTCAACCGCCGGTCGATGATCTTGCGGAATTCAGCGATCTCCTGCGGCCCGGCAATGAAAAAACGCAGCCGGTGATCGTTGCACCCGGTCGGAGTCCAATGCAGTGACTCTTTAAGTGTTTCCATGATCTTCGGATCGACAGTTTCGGATCTGAAGCGGCGGATACTGCGCCGCTGGCGGATCAATGCCAGCATCTCACGGCTTTCCGGCAGTTTTTCTGATGCCGGACACTCCGCAGATGTCATACCGCCGAATGACAATGCTCCGGTGGGACACACCGCCATACAGTGTTGACACTCAAAGCAGATCGATGCACCGTCTTTCACCATTTCCGGCAAATGTTTTTTCTCATTGATCCGCAATGCTCCGACCATACAATCGCATACACACAATCCGCAGGCAATACATTTGGCCGGATCGACCTCGATAAATCTCTTTCCCATAAACTCAACTCCGTGAGATGATATACACAACTGTTAATATACACTGTTAAACTTGCAAATACAAGAACTTAATCCGCCGGATGACTTGTATTTTATGGCAGTCGCATTATATTATATATATTCCAATTAATAATATTTCAGAGTACATAATGAAGCGGAACTTTTTTTTCATACGCAGTATTTCAGTTGTTATGATGCTGATACTTACTGTAATATCACTGATCCTCGGATTGGTGATGTTTTGCATCAGTTCTGCTGTCACCGGACAAAGTTTCTATTTCCCGTGGCTGCTTTTCGGTGACATCCTCATACCGCTGTCACTGTTTATCCCGGCGATAATCTACCGCAACCGCTACTGTGCTTTGGCGGCAGTGGTTACTTCATTCATCAATATATTCATGAGGCTGATAACGATCTTCATATTCTGCAAGACTTTTATGCCGCTGGATTACAACTCATTACGGCTGCTGCTGGAACATACGGATCTGGAGGCGGTACACTCCGTTTTCGGTACAAATTTTTTCCTGTGGGCCATACCGTTATGTCTGATCTGTACGGCGACCGTGACCTACTGTTGTATACTGGCATGGAAAACCGTCGATAAATCGTCCCGCAAAACCTCCCGCAGATCATTGAAAATATTTTCAATCCTTCTGGGCCTGTCACTGCTCTCAAATACTGCATTTCAAATCATCAGATTCTGCACTTCTCCGGATAATTATCTGGCGATCCGGCCGCTGCCGCTGATCGTGGCCGATCTGACCCGGCAATCTTTGACCGCTCTTTCCAAGGGACACGTCTATCATCCGGTACCGTTACCGGAATCTTCCCGGATGGTGCTGGCGGAAATGAAACTTATTGATCCGCCGGGTACGGAAACCATGCCGCAGGAAGCGGTTTTCGACAAAATCATCATCATTGCCGTCGAATCTCTGGACTACGATTACATCGGAGCGACCAATCCATCCATGCCGTCGGGAATAACTCCCAACCTTGACCGTTTCTCATCGGAATTTATTTCGCTGACCAATTATTATACCGCATCACAACCGACCTCATGGGGATTGACTTCACTTCTGCTTTCCCGATTGGATTACGACCGTGACCGCTACATAACCCCGCCTTCACTTTTCTCACTGGCAAAAGAACAGGGATATCACACCTGTTACTTCTCAGCAGCCTCCGGACACTTCGGCGACAACCGCCGTATATATTCGTTTTTATTCAGAGCGGATGAGTTGATGTTCCGGGAGGAGTGGCAGCGCAAATATCCGATCAGAGCCGGCAGTCACTGGGGGATATCCGACAATGATCTTTACAAGTGTGTACTTCAGGAACTTGAGGCCGGCAAAAAGCAAAAATTCATCGCCGTAATCAGCCCGGTGGATACCCATCCGCCCTATGCCAATCACGGCGAGTTGTCTGAATCTGTGCAAAGCCGTTTCCCGACCCCATTCCTGCAATCTTTACATAATACCGACCGGGAAATCGGAAAATTCGTCCGGGCCCTGATGGAAGATCCCGACTTTTATAATGAAAGGACTCTGATCATCATTACCGCCGATCACACCGCAACATTCGGAGAGAACTATCTCGAACGGGATGACTTCACCCCCGGCCGGATCCCCCTGATCCTGATTTGCCAGAACCCGGAAGTTTTTGCGGATCTCAAGACCGACAAATTTGCTTCCAGCATCGACTTGCCCCCCACGCTGCTCCGGCTTATCGGAATGGTGCCGCCGGAATCATTCATGGGCAGGGATCTGTTTTCCGACAAAAATTGTGCCATCACCCGGCTTTTCAATGATGCACTGTATATCTATTCCCCGGAAGGTTTGCTGGTCGTACCCACAGCGGAATGTAATGAATCAGATCCGCAGCAAAAGGCCGTATGTGACTTTTTCTACTCATTCTACGGATTACCGCAATAACAAACATGGAGGAACTTATGAAGAAAATTTTCGTACTTGCAATGCTTTTATTCTGTGTTGCTGTTATGGCGGCAGAAAATCTTTTTAATGTCATCGCTCAAACGGAAGATTACATCGAAAGCAAATACAAAGCCGGATCACGTGCCCGCGTAACCGCCGAAAATCAACTTGACGAGATCCTCTCGGCCCAAGGCAAAAGTGATGCAGAAAAAATTGCAGAAATAAAATCGAAATTTCCGGAAGCATTTCAAGATCAGCCATTGGTCTATTTACCCAAAGTCTCATTCCATGCACATTCTCTGGGGTTGAGTTATAAAATAGAGGATAGTGCAACTACGACCGCCAGCGAGGTCGATATCTTCACGACTCTGACCAGCGAGCAACGGCAAAATAACACCAGTAGACAACGGCATCGCACACAGGGGAGTTCCGGATTTGACGCAGACGGCAGTGTCAAAGGCACAACCCAATCCGAAGCCGAAACATCTGATGGCCTATTTGCATGGTTGAAAGCAAAATTCTCTGCTTCCATCTCTCTTTCTGGTTCATGTACTTACGGTAAAACGTCAGAGGATTTGACAGAATTATGGAGTTTGTCTCAACAAGAATTGTTTTCAAATAACAGAATTCGCATTTCAGAGATGATATCGCAAGTCAATATCAGTGGATTTCATTTGAGATTTACTGTTACGATAACCAACAATTCTCAAGATGCTGTGTCATTGAATTTAGATGGATTTTCTATTCCGGTCTATGTCAACGGTACATCAACCAACGAAGGTGCGAAACCGATTCGGGAAAAAGAGGACGACCCTACAGTGATTACAATCCTTCCCGGCAACACTATTGATGTACGCTTCCGGATGGATTTGAATAATACTCTGGTCAGAAGTTTGATCCAGGATATGAGTCAGGGGGAGCCGCAAATCCGACTGGACCGAAGCAACTGGCAAATATCTGTCGATGGGAAAAGAATAAATTTAACTGCTGAACCGGCAACCAGCAAAATAAAATTCAACTTCCCGGGATTTTCCGTGGTATGGCGACTTCGCAGACTGCACACATCTGACGGCACCCCAACAACGTTAAAGGAACGTTTGGAAGCAATCGCCAAAATTTTTGAAGAAAAGCTGGATAAAAGCGATCTTTTAAGTTGGGAAGCGGAAACATTGACTGCCATATCCGGTGTGCCATTTGGAGCATTTTCTGAAAACGACCTGGAGTGCCGTTACATAGCCTTTTTGCAAATCGGCAATCAGTATTACGACCGGATCACACCGGAATTGCTCGCCACCTCACCAACAGAGGATTGCACGGTCTGGATCATTGATCTGAATAATATGCCGGATAATCTTCACTCGATGTTAAAAAAATTGATCTTTGAAAAGACCAAAATCCGGGCTGATCAAGGCAATCCATCGGCACAATGTTTTTTGGCGAACATGTACTTGGATGGATTTCATGTAGAAAGTAATCCAACTGAAGCAGTCAGATATTTCAGATTGGCGGCGGATAAAGGGAATGCAGCAGCCCAACATGTTCTTGGCTCATGTTATATGCACGGCATCGGCGTTGAAAGAAATTTGCCAGAGGCTGTAAAATATTTAAGATTAGCCGCTGAAAAAGGATATGTTGATGCTCAAATTGGACTTTGCTATATGGAGGGTATCGGCGTTGAAAGAAATTTGCCAGAGGCTGTAAAATATTTGAGATTAGCCGCTGAAAAAGGATATGCAGATGCTCAATGTTTGCTCGGACGTTGCTATCGTTTTGGTATTGGCGTGGAAAGTAATCCGACTGAAGCGGTAAACTATTTCAGATCAGCGGCAGAGCAAGGATATGCAGATGCTCAATATTTGCTTGGACGTTGCTATCGTTATGGAATTGGTATTGAAAGAAATTTGCCAGAGGCTGTAAAATTTTTCGAATTAGCGGCCAATCAGGGTAATGCAAAAGCACAATATTGGCTTGGATATTGCTATTATCATGGCATTGGCGTTGAAAAAAATGCGTGTAAGGCTGTAGAATATTTCAGATTAGCGGCTGAACAAGGAAGTACCATGGGGCAATATTCGCTCGGAGATTGCTATTATTATGGCAACGGCGTTGAAAAAAATCAGAATGAAGCGGTAAACTATTTCAGATCAGCCGCTGAACAAGGTTATGCAAAAGCACAAGTTACTCTTGGACGTTGCTATTTATATGGCATTGGCATTGAAAAAAATGTAACAGAAGCATTCAGATACTTCGAATTAGCAGCTGACAAAGAAGATACTGCTGGACAAGTTTGGCTCGGACGTTGCTATAAAGACGGAATTGCCGTTGAAAGAAATTTGGATGAGGCAATCAGATATTTCAGATTGGCTGCGAATCAAGGTTATGCAGATGCACAATATTGGCTTGGACGTTGCTATCGTTTTGGAATTGGTGTTGAAAGACATCTGTCTGAAGCAGCGAAATATTTCAAATTAGCGGCAGATAATGGAAGTCTCGCCGGGCAAATTTGGATTGGACATTGTTATTACGATGGCATTGGTGTGGAAAAAAATCCAAATGAAGCGATTAGGTATTACCGAATGGCGGCGGAACAGGGGAATGCTTATGGACAATTTTTGCTTGGAGTTTGCTATGTTGAAAAAAATCCAACTGAAGCGGTAAGATATTTAAGATTAGCGGCGGCACAAGGGGATGCTCAGGGTCAAACTATTCTCGGAATGTGCTATCTAAATGGTATTGGCGTGGAAGAAAATCTAACTGACGCAATCAGATATTTAGAATTAGCGGCAAATAAAGAATTAAGCCAAGCACAATACACACTTGGATATTGTTATGAAAACGGACGGGGGGTGAGAAGGAATCTTGATGAAGCGATCAGGTATTATAGATTGGCAGCAAATCAAGGTCTCGCAGATGCACAAGCGGCTCTTCGACGGCTGGGACAATAATAACAAAATCCTGATGTAAAGTAAAAACGCACCTCAAAGGCCGGATACAACCATTGAGGTGCGTTTGTTTTCCAGTTTTACAGGGCCGGAGTAAGCACCGTTACTGAACTGCCTTTGCGCAGATCTTTGACCGCCTCCCGGAATTCAGCCATGTGGGCAGTCGCCAGATGAGCATTGAGTGCATCACGGTCTTTCCACGCTTCCACGATGGTCAGAAATGTACCATTGGGATCTTCATCGGCATCCAGACACGGAGTATACATGATGCAACCATCTTCAGAAAGCACTTTAGGGACAACTCCGCTCAAAACTTCCAGCATCGCTTCTTTGCATCCCTCATTCAACTCCATACGGGCAATAACATGGATCATGATTTCACCTCACAAACTTAATTTCATTATAGCTTCAAGTATATCGTAACTCTCCTCCAACGACACCGGCCGCGGAGCAAGTTCCAATTTCATCTTATTTTGTTCACCACTCCGGGCAGTCCGCTCGATCAGGGCGGCATCAATGCCGCTCCAGGCAGATAAGCCGCCGGGCATACCGATCAGATCCAGAAAATTCTCATAGGAAGAAATGACCTCCTGCGGAGTATTGCCCGGAAAAAATTCCGCCAGTTCCATCGTCCGGCTCTGAACCGCCGGATTGCCCAGATAATATCTCCAGCACTCCGGCAGTAAAACTGCCACCGCATCACCGTGAGCGATCCTGCCGAACCACGAAAAACTGCACAAATGCGGCAATCCGGTGGATTTGTAACGGATCGTCATACCGCCAAGCAAAGAGGCGTAAGCCATCGCCTTGCGGCACAGCATATCTCCTTTCATCGCACCGGGCAATGCCGACACGATCAGTGCAATACCGCATTTTGCCCAATCATTCACCGGCGGGTGGTTGCCGTCTGCCCCCACATTCAAAACTCCCTCGATCAAATGAGCCAGTGCATCACAGCCGGTGGCTCTGGTCAGTTTTTCCGGCATGGTGGCGGTCAATTCAGGGATGATCACTGCCGTTTCCGGAATACTTTTCTTTTCCACGATCAACCGTTTCACACTGGCACGGTGTACCACGATATTGGAGTACGGCGTGGCTTCTGAACCGGTCCCGCTGGTAGTCGGTATCGCCGTCAGGCGGCGTAAATGTTTTCCCGGATGAGCCGAACTGTAACGATTCACACCGAAAAGATCATCCAGCCCCTGGGAAGTTTCCACCATCAACAAGGCGGCTTTGGCGGCATCAAGCACACTGCCGCCGCCGACTGCAACCACCTTGGCCGGATTTTCCGCCCGCAAATATGCGGCCATCGCTTCGACTGTTTCACTGGCAGGCTCGGCCTCGACCCCAGTCCAGACCCGGAAGCCGGCTTCACGCAACTCTTGAGCATAATGCATACCGGAAAAAATCACAGTTTCCGCCGGATCGAATTTTTCCAATGCCGACTTCAAATCAGCGGCAAAAACCACCTTTTCACCGGGAAGTGTCTGAAAGAAACTTTCCGCTTGCTTCATCAATCTGCTCAATTTATCCATGATCCGCTGGAAACCTCCTTGTAACGATTCAAATTTTCCGGCGGCAGAGAGTACGGCAGACGCTCATCCAGTTCCTCGATGCGTTCGACAGTACCATCCAGAAATTCGCGGATGCGGATGGATAACTCCTCCAACCGGGCCATCTGGCCGGCATTGCGGATCTGAATACGCTCCAAGCCGTGTGCTTTGGCACACTTGAGCCAGTTGCGCCGGAAACCGGCATCCAACTCCACCAGTGCGGCAATGGCCGCCGGGATCGTGGTAGTGACCAATTCACGCAATGCCAGACGGTCTCCCAGATCATAGGCCGCTTCCAATGCACCGCGCAACTCCAGTTTTTTCATCAGAAATTTGATCAGATCCACCGCATAACCGATATCTCCGGCCCGGCAATCTTCCGCAGAGGGCATGATCCGGCAGAGCGTGTCATCCAGAATATCCAGATAGATCAGGTCAAATTCCGGATTGGCCCGTTTGCAACCGGCAAAATATTTGCCCAGCAACGGATCATCCCAAAGCAACATCGACGGAAGTACTTCCAAAACTTTATCACCGGCACATGGAATTTCCGCCCGGATGTCACCGGCTGCCACATGAGCGGAATAATCGGCTTCACAGATCGCCTCAAAGCGGTCTGCACTGTCATTTTCATCCCGGCGGCCGTAGGCCAGATCGGCACAACGGACTATCCCGGCCAAACTGGAATCCCAGTTGCAATAGGCTCCGTCATCCCCCCACATGGTGAAAAAAAGATCTTTGATCTTTTCCTGACGGCAAACATCGATACAGGGTAAGGCGGTATCCATCGTCTTGCGGTGATCGTACCACATCCGCACCCATGTCCAGATGCCGGAAGCAACGACCGGCTCTTTACCCAATTCCCGGTGGCGGGAAATCATTTTGCGGTAATCACTGCAATCGGTGTGGTAATAATCCCAGTAAACCAGTTGCGTTGACGGATCGATCTGCTTTTTCAAACCGGCCGGAAACGGCGAAGTATAATCATAATATTCGTGATTTTTGTTGGTCATGCGGAAAAACATATCCGACCAGATCATCGGAGCAAGGCCGTTTTCTTTGCAAATGCCGGAAACCAGATCCAGATGCCGGGTCATCAGCGAAGTTTCGCTTTCCGCACCGTGGAGCGTCTGATGTTTGCCCCGGCCCAGACCGTGTGCCTCATCCATACCCACATGGATCCGTCTGGAACGCAATGCTTCCGACCAGAATTTGATCATTTTGCGGATCAATGCTTCGGTTTCCGGACTATCCACCAGCATGATCCGCTCGGAATCGGTCATTTGTTCGTAATAGCGGTGCTGTAACAACTGCTCCATGTGACCGAGCGTCTGGATACAGCCGATCAATTCAATGCCCAGAGTATTTGCATAATCATCCATTTCCCGCAGTTCATCCATGGTGTACGGGGCACGGTATGCTCCGAAAAACGGTTGATCTTCCAATTCATAAGTATCTTCACAATAGAGCAATACTTCATTGCATCCGCAGAGTGCCAGGCGACGCAGCCACTTTTTGAAGTGTTCCACCCGCATCACCATATTGCGGGAAAGATCGAGCATGATACCAAGTTTCTCAAATGGAGAATGTTCCTCGCCATCCAGTTTGGCCAGAGCGGAACCGACTCCGCGCAACGCTCCTGAAAGCGTGGAATATTCGATCGTGACCTCACCCGGATTGCGTAATACCCGGGAAACCGTTTCCGATGAATCGACTTTGCGGAATTTGAGTTTCAAACCTCTGCCGCCCTCGGATACCGGATACTCCCCGGTCAGCAATTCCAGTGCATGAGCGACATCCGGCGGGGTATCGATTTTACGCCACGCAAGTTTTGCGGCCTGATTCATAAGCACTCTCCTCCTGTCTTATTTTCCGGAAGCAAACGGATCATGTTCCGGAGACCGTTTGAATTCTTTGAAGTAAAGTTTGCATGCCGCACGGTACACGGCCTGATAAAATTTGCGGTGACGGGCCAATTCTTTGCGGATATCCCCACCGCTGTAAGCATGGATGAACCGCCAGATATCACGACGGCTCAAAGGTACATCAAAAGATGAAAACAACAATCCGGCAACATCTTTAACCTGATAACGGAAAGGAACTTTTTTCCGGATCTGTGCCCGGTGAAGATCGATCACTGACAACCGGATTTCCGGCAGTTCACGATGCCAGAGATAGTGGCAGATGTAACAATCACGGTGATTGATCCCGGCCCGGTGCATCCGGCCGGCGGATTCTCCGAGGCTCCGGATCAGACGGTGTTTGAATTCCCCGGTTATCCGTTTTTCCCGGGCCAGCTCCTCCAGCGAGATCACTCCGGTCAATTCATGGGTGATCAGAAATGATTCCCGGGCAGCCGGGTTGAGGTTGCGTTCACCGAATGCCGCCGTATCCATAGTGGCAACGCCGAGAGTATGCAACTTTTCCAAAGCACGGTACTCATTGCCCGCACCGGTGACCGGCAGTTTGAATTGAAAGAGATTTTTGAATATCTCTTTCCAGCCGACGCCCCGGTGGATCTTGACAAAAAAGCCCCGTCCTTCAACCTCGATACGGAAAGTACGGCGATTTTTCACGTTGCGGTATTCTTCACCGCCCAAAGTAAAAACTTCGCCGAAAATATCCTTTCCCTGCCACAAACGGTCAAAGGGGGAACGTATATCGAATCGAGCCATTATTCACTGCATCCTGTAATCAGATCCACCGCACACTTTGCCCGGCGGTAGAAGTCACCGTTGCGACCGTAGTTCTCCGCTTCCTGCTGCAAATCCCCCAGTTTATCCGGATTGGAAAGAGCGACCAGTAAAGTACGGTTCAGAATTTTCTGCCGGAAAAGACGGGGCAGAACCATACCGCCGGATTCCCTGACCAATGGCGAAAAACCGCAATTTGCACTGCAAAGCACCGGAGTTCCGCAAGCCAGAGATTCCAAAAGCACCGTGCCGGTGGCTTCATTGCGGGCCGGATGGATCATCAGATCAGCAGCCGCCACCAACTCCGGCACATCACTGCGACCACCGGCAAAAATCACCTGACGGCCGACTCCGCAACGGATCGCAAATTTGGCGTAGGCAGCAGATTTGCCGCGGCCGACCACTAAAAGCCGGGTGTTGCGGCGGATATCTTCCGGTAATGAAGCCAGTGCGGCGATCGAGCGATCCACCCCCTTGGTGCGGAATGCGGAACTTACCTGGATCAAAAGCGTTTCATCGGCACCGACCCCCAATTTGGCACGCAATTCATCGCGATTCTGACGCAATTTGAGTGCATCGGCAAAACTCTCATCGATTCCCGGCGGCAGTTGATAAATACGCTCGGCCGGAGTGGAATACAAACGCTGAAACATCCGCTGCTGGGCCGGGGTTATACAGAAAATACGGGTATTGTTTTCCGGAGAGAACAACTCTCTTTCCATAGCAGCAAACGTCCGGTAACGGGGCATGAGTTTTTCCCAGAAACTGCGTTTGACACTTTCCACAAAGGGCATATCAGCGGCAAAGTACCAATCTGCCGGAGTGAGCCGGTTGAAAGCCACATGAGCAGAAAAATTTTCTTTGGCCAACTCCGCCGCAAGCATACTTTCAAAATTGCGGGCTTTGCGGTGATTGCTCAAACCTTTGGCCCGCAATACCCGGAATGAAACATTTTCCGGGATCTCCGGGGCATCAAACCCCATACAATAGATGACGACCTTTATGCCGCGCTCCCCGAATTCCCGGGCCATCCGCATCATATCCAGCTGCAAACCGCCGTAAGGGAAATATTTGAATATCGAAAACGCCACTTTCTCCATGCAAGACGGAGGGCGGGGATTATCCCCGCCGCCAATCTGTTGCTCCATGCCGCTACCTCTCTGACCTTTCTTAAAAGATTATTGTACCGCCGCAAAATTGCGGTGACTATTATAATATAACCCGAAAAGCTCATTTTTTCAACCTTGCAAGTACAGAGATTTGATGCTATATTATCTTACGGTAAACTTTTTATGTTTTTTTGGAGTTATTCCGCATCATGGAAAATAAAGACAACAACAGATTCAACAAACTGACTTTGCTCACGGCTTCCGAGCGTAATTACCCGAAGCACCCCGGCGAAGCCAGACTTGAGTGTTTCGACAATCTCTATGCCGACCGGGATTATGTCATCGAATTCGACTGCCCGGAATACACTTCGCTCTGCCCGGTGACCGGACAGCCGGATTTCGGACATATCACCGTCCGCTATATCCCCGACAAACTCTGTATCGAGAGCAAATCTCTGAAACTCTACCTTTACAGTTTCAGAAATGCCAACATCTTTCACGAGGAATCAGTCAATTCCCTGCTGGATGCCATCGTCAAAACCTGTGCCCCGCGCAAGGCTGAAGTGATCGGCAAATTCCGTCCCAGAGGCGGCATTGCGATCAATGTCAAAGCCACATTCGGAGGAAGTATCGATGAGTTTTGAATTTATTGAGAATGGTTCTGTCACCAGTGCCGCCGGATTTCTGGCTTCCGGAGTAACGGCCGGATTCAAACGCTCCGGGGCACCGGATTTCGCCATGGTTTACAGCGAAGTACCGGCTGACTTCGCCGGAGTTTTCACCAGTTGCACCTTTGCCGCCGCCCCGGTGAGGGTCTGTCAGAAACGGGTGCTGGAAAGCGACACGCTTCAGGCGGTGATCATCAACAGCGGCAATGCCAATGCCTGTACCGGGCAAGCCGGTTTGGATGCTTCCGAAAAAAGTTGCGGAATCGCCGCCAAAGCATTGAATATTTCTGCGGATAAAGTTGCCGTGGCTTCCACCGGCAGGATCGGGGTGCAGATGAATATGGCTCTGATCGAAAAAGGCGTGGCTCTGGCCGTGCCGGCTCTTTCCGCCGATGGCGGCAATACCGCCGCAGAAGCGATCATGACCACCGATACCGTCCCCAAAGCCGCCGCCGTCAAAGTAACGGTTAACGGAAAAAACTTCACCATCGGTGCCATGACCAAAGGTGCCGGTATGATCGATCCCCATCTGACCACTCCGCACGCAACCATGATCTGCATCATTTCCACTGATGCCAAAATCACTAAAGTACAGTTGCAGAGAATTCTGGCGGCCAATGCAAATGATTCATTCAACCGCATCACCGTTGACGGTGATATGAGTACCAATGATACCGTGCTGATCCTGGCCAACGGCTCTTCCGGTACTGTGATTGCACCGGATTCCGCCGAAGAAGCGGCCTTTGCCGAAGCACTTCTGGCCGTCATGCAGAATCTGGCCAAACGCATGGTCGTTGACGGTGAAGGTGCAACCAAATTTGTCGAAGTGAAAATCATCAATGCCCGCAGCAAAGAAGATGCCAGAAAAGCCGCCGAAGCCGTCGGCAATTCCCTGCTCTGCAAAACCGCATGGTTCGGCAATGACCCCAACTGGGGCCGGGTGGTGGCGGCACTGGGATATTCCGGAGCAAAATTCGATCCGGATAAATGCGATATCTTTTTCGGTGACATCCCGGTAGTAAAAAACGGCGGAGATGCCGGCACTGCCGAAGAAACTCTCTTAAGCACCGTCAAAGAACCGGAATTCACCATCACCTGTGACTTCCATGACGGCGATGCGGAATACTGGGTCTGGGCCAGTGATCTATCCTATGAATATGTTAAAATCAATGCAGATTATCATACCTGAAACTTGGAGGAAACATGAAAAAGTCTGATATCAAAACTCTGGTCATCACCGGATTCGGTCTGAATTGCGAAAAAGAGACCGCCGCCGCCTGCCGTCTGGCCGGCAGCACCCCGGAACTGGTTCATCTCAACGACCTTCTGGCCGGAAAAGAAACTTTGGAAAAGTACCACTTCCTCACCTTTATCGGCGGATTTTCTTTCGGCGATCACCTCGGCAGCGGTACAGTTTTCGCCAACCGGGTGAAATTCAATCTGCGTGACCAGCTGCAGAAATTTGTCGATGACGGCAAACTGGTCATCGGTATTTGCAACGGCTTCCAGACCCTGACCCGTCTGGGTATGGTTCCGGCGCTGGATGGCGATTACTTCACCCAGACTGCCGCACTGGCTCACAATGATTCCGGAGTTTTCCGCGATGACTGGTGCCGCCTTAAAGCCAATCCGGCTTCCCCGTGTGTCTTTACCAAAGGTATCGACATGGTCCGTCTGCCGCTGCGTCACGGCGAAGGCAAATTTGTGGCCGATGCCAAAGTGCTGGCCGAAATCGAGAGCCGCAATCTGGTAGCAGTGCGCTATGCCAATGCGGATGGTTCATTTGCCACGGAATTTCCCGCCAACCCCAATGGTTCGATCAACTCGATCGCCGGTATCTGTGACCCGACCGGCAGAGTTTTCGGCCTGATGCCCCACCCCGAAGCATTCCTCTCACCCTACAATGCTCCGGATTGGACGGAGGTCAAAGCCACCACCGGCGAACTTCCCGCCGAAGGTGACGGTGTGAAATTTTTCCGCAATGCCATCGACTACATTGCCGAAAACTTCTGATCTGTATTGCAAAACAGTCTGGCGGATTATTTTCAGGTTGTTCCAGTTTGACCAGTATTACGATACCTGACAGTGTAACTTCGATAGGATATTGTGCATTTTATGGTTGCTCAAGTCTGACCAGTATCACGATACCGGAACCCTGCAAATTAGATACAAACTCCGTCCCCAGTGGTTGCCGGGTGATACGGAGGTAATAACGGATAATACGGACAGTACGGAAAAGACGGATAAAAACCGGACACAACAGATAAAAAATCTGCGGTGTCCGGTTTATTTTACACGGAAAATCATTTCAAGGTTCGGGCGATCTTTTCCACGATGCCGGTCGTCGAAAAGCCGGAAACAAAGGGCATAAAGACGATCTTGCTTCCGGCACTCTGCAAGGCTTCACGCTCGTGAGATTCCAAAGTTTCCAAAGTGTAATCCCCGGCTTTGGCATAAATATCCGGCTTCAATGCCGCCAATTCCTTATCACAACGGGAATCATCAAAGATCACCACTTTGCTCACCGATTCCAAGGCCGCCAGCAAATATGCCCGGTCAAGTTCGGAAACCACCGGACGGCTCTCGCCTTTGATCGATCTTACTGAAGCATCCGAATTGATCAATACCAGTAATTCATCCCCCAGTTTCGCCGCTTCAATAAGATAGGAAGCGTGTCCCCGGTGAACCAGATCGAAACACCCATTGGTCACCACCAGTTTCCGTCCGGCAGCGGCCAATTCTTCACGCCATGCAACGGCTTCACTCAAACTCAAAAGATTCTTTTCCGGATCTTTCATCATGCCAACTCCTCATCCACACCGCGCACAGCCACACCGGCTTCATGCAGAAGTTTCATCGAAACATCATCGATCGTGTAGTGTTCGTGATAAACCACTTCCACGATCCCGGCATTGATGATCATTTTGGCACACAGCAAACACGGACTGTATGTGGTATAAAGTGTCGCACCTTTGAGCCGAATACCGTTATATGCCGCCTGCACGATGGCATTTTCCTCAGCATGACTGCAAAGACACTGCCCCAAGCCTTCGCCGCTTGGTACATCGGAATTGCATCTCGGACAACCGCCGTCTGAACAATTTTTGATCCCCCTCGGTGTGCCATTGTACCCCGTGGAAATGATCTGACGATCCCGCACCACCACCGCCGCCACCTGACGGCGGCTGCAATTGCTCCGGCTGGCCGCAACATGGGCAATATCCATAAAATAGCGATCCCATGACGGACGAACACGCTTCTCGTTTGCCATAATCAATTATCCCTTACTGTTACATCCCTGTAAAAAACTTCACATAAAATCCCAATATCTGCTGATCAAAAAAGATCCAGATCAATGCACCGCACATGATGAAAGGTACAAACGGCACTTTTGCCGACATCTTACGCTCCACCGCCACTCCCCAGAGCGAACCGGTCAATGAACCGGCAAACAACGCAAACACCGTCCCCGGCAAACCGATCAGCATACCGCAAAGTGCCGTGAATTTGATATCTCCCCAGCCGATGACCTCCTGCCGGGAAAACAGTTTGCCCAACTCAGCAAAAATCGCCAGAAATACCGCCGGAAGCAACCCTTGAGCCAATGATTGCAATGCCGCTTCCCACGACTTTTCCACGCCCCATGCCGCCGGAAGCAAGGCCGCCGTCAACAATGCAAAAATCATTCCGGTAAAAGTCAACTTATCCGGAACCACCCGGAAACGCATATCCGTCACCGCACAGGCCATTCCGAAAAATATCAACAGCATCCTCGCCGGTATTATCTCCGGCATCTGACGGCACAAACCGGTTTTCGCCCACAATGCCGTCACCAGCAGACCGCAGATCAACTCCACAAAAAAGTAACTTGATGAATAAGGCGTGCGGCAATGACGGCACCTGCCGCGCAAAATCAGATAACTTGCCACCGGGATATTGTCATACCAGCGGATCTTCGCCCCGCAAACCGTACAATGACTGCACGCTTTGGAAAGCGATTCACCACGGGGGATCCGCCAGATACAGACATTCAGAAAACTGCCGATACACGCCCCGAAGGCAAATATCCAGAAAAAGAAAAATATCCATACTCCCGGATAAACCAACCCCCATGAGTTGAACCAATCCGCCGTCGAACGGAAAAACCACATTTCAAAATTCATTTCCCGGATATTCCTTCTTCAAATCCACGCCGCATAACTTCCAGATCCGGCCTGATATTCGTCCATAATTCAAAACTTGCCGCGCCCTGACGGATCAGCATCTCCTTGCCGTTGGCCCACCGGATATCCAGTTTTTCCGCAAGTTCCTGGATCGCAGTCGGATGATAGATCGTATCAAAGATCCGCAGATCCATACCTTTGGCAAAATACTTTTCCGGCAGTGGCAGAGGATCACTGCTTTTCAACCCGAGCGACGTTGCCTGAATGAGAAAATCAGCCCTTTCCAACAACATTCTGCACAATTTTTCATCATCCGGTGCGGCACAGATCCCGGTCACTTCCGGGACGACCCTTTTGCACAACTCCAGCAACTCTTCCGCTTTGCTCACGGTGCGGTTGATAAAACTTACTTCACTTGCTCCGCAGCCGGCCAGATGACAGGCCGTGGCTCTCGCCGCCCCCCCTGCTCCGCAGAAAAGGATCTTTTTCCCGGCCAAATCCGTATCAAAACAATATTTCAAGGCTTCTTCCAACCCCACCCCGTCGGTAGAATCCCCGGTGATAACTCCGTCGCGGATGATCAAAGTATTCACACTGCCGCAAGATTCCGCCCGGGCGGTCAGCCGGTCAGACAACTTCGCCGCCGACAATTTATGCGGCACAGTAAGATTCACTCCGCACAGATTTTTACGGGCAAATTCAAAAAATTCCGGCAACTCATCCGGTGTCACATGACGTATGCCGTAAGGCCGGCCCAAACCGCAAGACGCAAATGCCGCATTTTGCATCCCCGGAGACCGGCTGTGCCCCACCGGATCGCCAATTACAAGATATTTTTCCATTTTTTATCACTTTTCACTGGAAATTTTCTGCTTTTGGGGTTAATATACATGAATATCAAATTATTCGCAAGAAGTGAAACTGTATAATTTACATTTTTTTGGAGATTTTTATTAAATGAAAGCAAAAAAATTCATTTTTCTGGCGGCGTTGCTGACCGGGATGACCCTTTTCAGCGGATGTGAGATTTTTCAGGAGGCCTTGAGTGAAAGTTACGCCTCGGAAGACCCGGACAGCGAGGATTATGATACGAAATTCAATATCGGCATTTTCCAGATCGTCCGTTACCCCAGAGCCACCATGCTGGAAAAGGAGATCAGCATCCCCGGCGGTGACACCATTTGTATAAATACCAATGCCCTTTTCGGCAGTAACCGCATCCGGCAGGCCAGAGCCATCCCCCGTCCCGGGAATCCGGATATTTATGACCTTGAGTTCCGCATCGACCGCATGGGTAAAACCCAGTGGATGCTGCTCTGCGGTTCCAACCGCAATACCCCGGTAGTGATGATGGTCGATGACCGCTATGCCGGAACATTCGTGCCGTCAGACTACTCCGACGGCCGGGAAGAGTGGGTCAAACTCCAGATCGGTGTGGATGCCTATACCGCACGCGGCATCGTAAGATTTGCCAAGAAAAATTATGAATACTACAACCCGGAAGCCAAAAACTGGTTCAACAACCTTTTCTGATCGGCAGAAATTCATCAACCGGGAGTTGTCATGGCTCAATTTCAACTCCAGAGTCCTCGATGAGGCCGCAACGGCAGATAATTTACTGCTTGACCGGCTGAAATTCATTTCGATTTTCAGCAGCAATCTGGATGAATTTTTCATGGTCAGAGTCGCCGGATTGCGGAAACTTGTTCAAGCCGGTATCACTCAATGCGATCCGGCCGGATTAACTCCGGTCGCACAACTTTCCCTCATCCGCAAAAAAATTTCCGGAATGTTGAAAAAACAGTATCAACTGCTCCGGCAAATCCTGACCTCGCTCGAAAAGCGGCAACTGCAAATCGTATCATCCGATACTTTATCCGCCCCGGAACAGCAGAAAATGCAGAATTTCTTTGCCGCAGAAATCCTGCCAGCCCTTACTCCGCTGGCCGTCGATCCGGAAAATCCGTTCCCCCTGATCAATCCGGGCACGATCCAACTGGCAGTAAATATACTCTTCCCCAAAAGCGGCAAAAACATGACAGCTTTTGTCGAAGTACCGGATTTTCTTGACCGGTTCATCCCGGTATCCGGCAAAAAAAACAGAAAATACATCCTCTGCGAAGATCTCATCGCCCGGAATATCCCCATGCTCTTTCCCGGCGGCACGATCAAAAGTATGCAAATTTTCCGGGTGACCAGAGATATGGATTACCATCTCGACCCCGATGAATCAGAAGATCTGCTCCACGCCATGCTCGACAAACTCAAACAACGTACTTCACGTCAGCCGGTCAGACTGGAATTTGCCTCTTCTCCCGCCTCTGCGGATTTACAGAAATTTCTCGCCTCAGCACTGAAGCTGGATAACTCCTTTTGTTACACCATCCCCGGCCCGCTGAATCTCAAGCGTTTCAACGATTTGATCCAATTATCCGCGATGCCGGATATGATCGAACCGCCGTGGCCGCCATTGATCCCGGAAGTATTCAACAGATATGAGAGTATCTTTGAAGCCATCGATCAGAAAAAAAATATTCTGCTGGCCCATCCGTATCACAGTTTCGATCCGCTGCTCAAACTTCTGGAAGAAGCCGCCAATGATCCGGATGTGCTGGCCATCAAACAGACTCTTTACCGGGTCAGCGGCAATTCCCCGGTAGTAAAAGCCCTGCAACAAGCCGCGAAAAACGGCAAGCAGGTGACTGTTTCCGTCGAATTGAAAGCCCGTTTCGATGAAAGCAACAACATCGCCTGGGCCGGATTGCTCGATCACTCCGGAGCCCATGTGGTTTACAGCAGTGCGGATTTGAAAGTCCATTGCAAAACATTGCTCATTGTCCGGCGGAAAAATGGCAGATTGTGTTCATATGTCCACTTCGGCACCGGCAATTACAACGATCGAACCGCCGAATTATACAGCGACTTGAGTCTGTTGAGCAATGATCCGGAGTTGACCGATGATGCCGCACAACTTTTCAACCTGCTTTCCAGCAAGGCGGAACCTCCGGAAAAATGGTCGGCCATAACCGTTTCTCCCTTTGATCTGCGGCAAAAATTTTCCCGGTTGATCTCCGCAGAAACCGCCCTCGGCCCCAAGGGAAGGATCATCGCCAAAATGAATAGTTTTTCCGATCCGGAACTTATCCGGCAGATCCATCTGGCCGCTGAATCCGGAGTGAAAATCGATCTTATCATCCGGGGGATCTGTTGCCTGCGGCCACTGTCCGGCAGAAAAAATTTGCGGATCATCAGCATCGTAGACCGTTATCTGGAACACTCAAGAGTATTTTATTTCGGTTCTGAAAAACGCCTCTATTGTGCCAGTGCCGACTGGATGCCGCGCAATCTCGACCGCCGGATCGAAATCATGTTTCCCGTCAATGACCGGAATATCGCCCGGCAGATCATGCGGATCCTCGAATTGCAAATCGCCGATACGACCAAAGGCCGCCGGCTGACTGCCCGGGGCAACTATATCAAACCGGATGCCAAAATCCACCGGAACAGCCGCAGTCAGCAAAAAATTTATGAAATATTCCAATCAACAGCAAAAAAATGAATAATCTGCTGCAAATGAAAAAATGATTTCGTATTTTTTTGCTGCACGGTGTAAAATATTATGGAATTTGCAAACGTTATGTGGTATATTAAGGTATGGGGATTTTTGTATTTTGATTTGAAAAATTCTCAAAAATCAATATTAAACCAACAACACAGAAGGGGAACCGGGGGCAGAAAATGGATTTATTGGCATCAATGAGGTTTGAAAACGTATCGATGAGCTGGATCGACTGGCTGATAGTCATCATTCCGGTCTCATTCGTTTATTTCATGGGTATCCGTTCCCGCCGTTATGTACGCAGTGTGGCGGACTTCCTTTCTGCCGGCCGGGTCTGCGGACGTTATGTAATCAACGTCGGAGATATCGCCAATGCCTTGAGTATCATCGGTATTGTAACGATGCTTGAGCAGAACTACAACAGCGGCTTTGCCCTGACTTTCTGGAGTTACATGCTTATTCCGGTAAGTGTGTTTCTGGGATTGACCGGGTTCTGCACCTACCGCTTCCGCGAAACCAAGGCCATGAGTCTTGGACAATTCCTCGAAATGCGTTACAGCCGTAAATTCCGTATCTTTGCAGCGACTTTGCGTACCCTCTCGGAGGTCATTACCAACTCCATCATGCCGGCTATCGCCGCCAGATTTTTCATCTTCTTCCTCGACTGGCCGCGCTATATAAATATTTGCGGCATCCAGGTTTCGACATTCATGCTGATCATGTTTGTCTGTCTGTTTATTGCGATCTCCATCATCTGCTTCGGAGGAACCCTCTCTCTGATCATTACCGACAGTTTGCAGGGTATGCTTATTTATCCTTTGATGGCGGTCTTTGTGATCTTTGTATTGGTCAATTTCAGTTGGAGCAATGAAATCGTGCCGGCGATGGCCGACCGGGCTCCGGGTGAAAGTTTCCTCGATCCTTTTGATGTCAGCAACTTACGTACATTCAACATGTTCAGTTTGCTGATCCTGCCGCTTTTCTCCACCGTTATCCACCGGGCTTCATGGATCGGTGCCGGTTACTCCACCGCCGCCAAAACTCCACACGAATCCAAAATGGGCGGTTTGCTCGGTTCATGGAGAAATGCCCTCAATACGATGATGTATGTGTTGTTCGCCGCGATGCTCATCACTTTGCTCAACCACAAAAACTTCGCTTCCGATGCTCTGGTCACCCGTCAGGATCTGGCCCGCCAGATCAATGAAGAACCGATGCTCGGCCTTTCCGATGATATGAAAACCCGGCTCAATCAGGTTATCGATGCCCAGCAGCCGCAGATACGGGACACCGGCGATCCCCGTTCATATGAGCAGAAAGATGCCTCCGGCACCGTCACCCTGGTCACCGTCGAAGGTCAGAGTGTGAAAAGCAACCTCGACACCGACTTCCTCGATCCCATCCATCAGGAATTGCTCAGAAGCGGAAATGAGGCCGAAGCCAATGATACATTCAAGCAATACCGTACTTACTACCGCCAGCTCAGTTTTGCGATCGCAATGAAAGAAATGCTCCCTGTCGGTATGATGGGACTCTTTTTCCTGATGCTGGTCATGGCCATGATCTCCACTGACGACACCCGTATTTACAGTGCATCTCTGACCTTTACGCAGGACGTGATCGTGCCGCTGTGCAAAAAACCGCTCACCATGGCCCAGCATGTGCTGGCTCTGCGGATAACCTCCATCTCAGTCGGTGTGATCTTCTTCTTCGCTTCGATCTACATGGCCCAAATGAGTTATGTTGCTCTTTTCTCGACCATCATCTGTGCATTGTGGATGGGCGGTTGCGGTCCGGTGATGCTTTTCGGTCTTTACAGCCGTATCGGTACAACGGCGGCAGCATGGACCAGTTTGCTTACCGGTATGTTCCTCTCTCTGGTGGCCATTGTGCTTGACCGCAACTGGGCCGACCACATCTATCCCTACCTCGAAGCAAAAGGCCTGGTCGAACCGATCGGCAAAGTGTTGGAGACCCTTTCCGCTCCGTTGCCCTACATCACCTGGGAAATGGATCCCATCGACTGCCCGGTGAACAGTTATGAATTCTACTTTTTCACGATGATCATTACGCTGGTGCTTTATCTGGCCGTTTCCTATGCGACCTGTAAAGAGCCTTTCAATCTGGATCGTATGCTGCACCGCGGCAAATACAATCTGGATGGCGAAAACAAAGACACCGAAAAACTCACTTTCAAAAACGCTTTCCGCAAGATCCTCGGTATCACGCCGGAATACACCAAAGGCGACAAAGCGATCGCATGGGGATTTTTCATCTACAGTTTCGTCTACCAGTTCCTTCTGGTCTTCCTGCTGGTTCTGGTTTGGAACTCCATTTCCCGCTGGCCGATCGAATGGTGGAGCCACTACTTCTTCATCGTCCAATTGGTCGTGCCTGGTATTCTGGCAGTCATCACCACTTTCTGGTTCGGTTACGGCGGTATCAAAGACCTGATCCAACTTTTCCGCGATCTGGAAACACGCGTAGTCAACCATCTGGATAACGGTACCGTTGACGGCCACGTTTCACTGGCAGACAAGGCTGAACTTGAAGCAATGGATGCAGAAACTGCCGATACTGATGAATAATCGGTAAATGCAACTTCACCGCCGGAATGAAAAATTCCGGCGGTTTTTTCTTGATTAAACAAACAAGACAGACTATATTAAGAAACAGTTGAATTCAGAGGTAATTTCAATATTCCTCAAAAACTCTTGAAATCACCTCTTTAACCGGAAATAATGTTGATATGTTGATAATCGCGGCCCTGCTGCCGATCATTGCAGCACTGGTAATGATGTGCAAATTCAAAATAGCCCCCGGCAAAGCCATGCCGGCGGCATGGCTTTTGACGGCCATTTTCGCCGGATCCATCTGGAAGATGGATTTGGCCGTCATCCTTGCCGCCACCATACAGGGGATATTCAAATCACTGGATATCATTTTCATCATTTTCGGAGCGATTCTGCTGCTTAATGTTTTGCGGAAGAGTGGAGCGATCAATACGATCAACGCCTCTTTTTCACAAATCAGCAAAGACCGGAGAATACAAATCATCGTCATTGCATGGCTTTTCAGCGGCTTTGTGGAAGGAGCCTCGGGATTCGGAGCAGCTCCGGCACTGGCGGCTCCGCTTTTGACCGGACTGGGATTCCCACCGCTGATCGCCGTCGGTACAGCTTTGATCTGCAACACTTTACCCGTACCATTCGGGGCAGTCGGCATACCGGCCCAGACCGCTATGAATTGCGTTTCAGACCAAGTAACGGCAAACGGCATGGATCAAACATTATTCAACGCCGGGATGCTGGATAAACTCACCCTTATTTCCGGTATTTCCGGAATGTTTCTGCCATTGCTGGCGATTATTTTCATGATCGTATCAAGCGGCGGCAAACGCAAACTGCATTCGATCATTGAAATAATTCCGCTGGCGGTCTTTTCTGCGGCGGCCTACATCATACCGTGGCGGCTGACCGCCGTTTATCTGGGGACAGAACTGCCGTCAATGGCCGGAGCCGCCGTCGGATTGCCTCTGACTTTGTTGATGATAAAAAAGAAAATTTTTGTGCCAAAATATGTTTGGGATTTTCCGCAGAGCAGTACCATATCCCTGCCTACGCCGGTAACACTCACGGCACCGGTATCCCCGGTTCAGGCGTGGCTGCCCTATTTATTTATGGCAGTATCACTGCTGATCCTGCGGATACCGCATCTCCCATTCGCCGGATGGCTCGGCAAGGTCAAAATCACATTGCCGGAAATGTTTTCCGTACACGGCAGCGGTGCATCATGGGCCTTATTGAATAATCCCGGATTGATCCCGATCACGATAATCGCCGTCGTCAGCAGTATTCTCTGGAAAATTCCGGCAAAAGAAAAAGCCGGTATCTGGAAAAATACCGCCATTCAGGTCAGTCTGCCGGGCATCGCCATTGCCGCCAGTGTCGCGGTGGTACAGATCATGGTCTTTTCAACCGGCAACAGTGCCGGAATCCCGGGAATGCTCAATTGCGTAGCCGATTCCACTGCCCGGCTTACAGGCCAAGCCTATTTATTCGCTTCGCCATTGATCGGGATACTGGGGACATTTTTTGCCGGGTCATGCACGGTATCGAATATTCTCTTTGCCCCGTTGCAGTTTCATACTGCGATCGTACTGGGATTCCCGCCGGAATTGACCGTGGCTCTGCAAAATATCGGCGGCGGTCTGGGCAGTATGATCCGCATCAGCGGAGTGATCGCCGCCTGTGCCACAGTAAATGCCTCCGGCAAAGAGGGCAAACTGATCATGCTCAATTCAATACCGGCAGCAATAATGGCTCTGTTAACGGCGATTCTGGCCTATATTCTTTGAACTGCCTCAAATCAGGGTTATTCTGCCGGAATCATTGCGGATGGCTTCCAGCATGATCGTCACCGGACCGTCATTGCAGAGAGTTACTTGCATATCGCTGCCGAATTTACCGCACTCGACCGGAACTGATTCTGCGGCAGATTCCTTAAACTTTTCATACAATTCATCCGCCAGTGCCGGTGGTGCGGCATTGCCGAAATAGGGACGTCTGCCCTGCGTGGTGTCGGCAAATAAAGTAAATTGCGAAATGACCAGCATACTGCCGGAAACATCCAGCAATGAACGATTCATTTTGCCGTTTTCATCCTCAAAAATACGCAAAGCGGCACACCTTTGAGCAAGGTACGCCGCTATTTCACTGTCGTCGCCAGGAGCGACCCCCAGAAGCACCAGCAATCCCTGCCCGATGCTTCCGGTCAATTCGCCCTCGGCAACCACCGAGGCATTTTTCACCCGCTGGATCAATGCTCTCATCGGATCAACCGGGTAAATTCGTTGCGGGTGGCCAATTCACGGCGGAAACTGCCCAGCATGGAACTGGTGGTCATCACCGAATTCTGTTTTTCCACACCCCGCATTTGCATACACAAATGCCGGGCATCCATCACCACACCGACACCTTCCGCATCCAGAATATCCTGCAAAGCGTAAGCGATCTCTTTGGTCAGACGCTCCTGCACCTGCAATCTTCTGGCAAACATATCGACGATACGGGCGATCTTGCTGACTCCGATGATCTTGCCATTGGGGATGTAACCGACATGGCATTTGCCGAAAAACGGCAGCATATGGTGTTCGCACATACTGAAAAACTCAATATCCCGCACGATCACCATGTCATCGGATTCCGCTTCAAAAAGGGCACCGTTGACCACTTCATCCAATTTCTGATGATAACCTCTGGTCAGAAAACGCAGACTGCGGTCGACCCTTTCCGGAGTTTTGATCAATCCTTCGCGTTCGGGGTCCTCGCCCAATTCAACGAGGATCTCCCGGATGTTCTTTTGCATATCCATAACTTAACGTTTACTCAATACTGCTTTTTCGTAATCTTTGATCTGATCCATGACTGCCATACCGCAGGGAACATTGCTGCGGTCGCAATACTCTTTCCAAACCGCACCGAAAGGCAGGCTTTTGAGTTCTTCAAGCAGCATCAAACGGCTGGAGAAATCCCCGCTGTTTTCAGCATCGGCCAGCAGTTTGGCCGGTTCCAACAGAGCAAAGAGCAACGCTTTATACATATTGCGGGCACCGATGCTCCACGCCGCCAAACGGTTGATGGAAGCATCAAAGTAATCCAATCCGATGTGAACACGTTTCTCAAAACCGTGACGCACGATCTCGGAAGCGATCGCCTGCAATTCCCCATCCCAGCAAACCACATGGTCACTATCCCAGCGGACACCGCGGGAAACGTGAAGCAGAATGTCATTCAAATAAAGCAACGCACTGGAAATTTTGTCGGAAATAACTTCGGTCGGGTGGAAGTGACCGGCATCCAGACACAGCAGGATACCCCGGCTCACCGCATACCCCATGTAGAACTCATTGGAACCGTAGGTGCAGCTTTCCGCACCGATCCCGAAAAGTTTGCTCTCGACCGCATCCAGATTATATTTGGGATCGATCTTCTCGGCCAGAATGGCATCCAGTGAATCCATCAGCCGCTTACGGGGAGCAAGACGGTCATAGGGTGTATCTTTGGAACCGTCGGGGATCCAGATATTCGTCACACAGGTGTTATCCAATTCTTTACCGAAATATGCCGCGATCTTACGGCAGGCGATGGCATGCTCGATCCAGAATTTGCGGACTCCGGCATCCGCACTGGTCAAAGTGCCGTTGGCGGCCAGCGGATGGGCAAAACAGGTCGGATTGAAGTCCAGACCGATATTCTGTGCCTTGGCGAAATCCAGCCAGTTGGCGAAGTGGCACGGCTCAAGTTCATTACGCTCAACTTTGCCGTTGGTTTCAGCGTAGATGGCGTGAAGATTCAAACGTTTTTTACCGGGAACAAGTTTCAGAACTTCAGCGATATCGGCACGGAGTTCCTCTGCATTGCGGGCCCGGCCGGGATAGTTTCCGGTGACAGCGAGACCTCCATCCAAAGAACCGGCATTCTCAAAACCGGCGACATCATCCCCCTGCCAGCAATGCAAACTGACCGGAATTTCATCCAGTCTGGCGATCGCAGCTTCCACATCCACTCCGAGTGCGGCATAGCACTCTTTGGCCATTTCAAAACATTTGGACATAATAACATCTCCTTGTTCTTTGTTTCATAATAGTATATGCCCGAAAATCAAATACCGGTACAATATAACACACCAAATCACTTTTTGCACACTTTTTTTGCGGATAATTGCATTTTTTTCTGAAAATTTCCATTTTTCCCACTTTTAAGAATCATTGAATGATGGTATATTATGTACAGATAATTCAGTAAATACCGGGAATAAACTCCATCATGGATACCACACCGAAATCAATGCGTTTACAATTGGCCGTTTGCGGCCGGATCAATGCGGGGAAATCCACTTTATTCAATCTGATTTCCGGACAGTCAAGTGCCATAACCTCGTCCGAAAGGGGAACCACCACCGACGTCGTGGAAAAAGTCATGGAGTTACGGCCGCTGGGGCCGGCAGTCCTGCTGGATACCGCCGGAGTTGATGATGATTCAGTTCTGGGAAACCGGCGTTTCCAAAAAACCGTCAAAGCCATCGACCGGGCCGATGCAATGCTTCTGGTGATCTCTCCTGATTTCTGGGATGAAAACGAGGAGTCTTTGCTGACCATGGCCGCCGAACGCAAGATCCCGGTCATCCCGGTCATCAATTTTCACGATGCGGCCCCCGGAAAAAACTTCCTCGCCATGGTAAGGGAAAAATGCCGTACCGCACCGCTTGCCGTATGTGCCGCCAATCAGAGTGTACGCAGTGCATTTCTCGATGATTTGACTGCTTCTCTGTTGGAAAAACTCCCCGACACACGGCTCGATCCACCTTTCCTCAACGACTTGATCCCGACCGGTTCTCTGGTCGTGCTGATGACCCCCATCGATTCTCAAGCCCCCAAAGGACGGTTGATCATGCCGGAAGTCACCGCCATCCGGGATATTCTTGACGGACACAGCATTGCCGTCGTCGCCAAAGAGGATGCTTTTCCGGAAATATACCGGAAACTCAATGGAACACCATCTCTGGTCGTCTGCGATTCCCAGGTGGTCGATAAGATGATCGCCGCCACACCGGGAAATATACCGCAGACCACCTTTTCGATATTGATGTCACGTCTTAAAGGCGATATCGTGGAATTTGCCCGCGGATGTGCCGCAATAAATTCTCTCAAAAGCCGGGATAAAATTCTTATCGCTGAAGCCTGCACCCACCATGCCGGGGATAACGATATCGGTAAAGTACTGATCCCCGGAATGCTTCAGAAAAAGTATCCCGGAATTCAAATCGATTTTGCTTCCGGTATCGATTATCCGGAAAATCTGTCCGGATACAGCCTCATCATCCACTGCGGCGGCTGTATGCTCAACCGCCGGGCGATGCTCAACCGTTTGCGTACCTCCCGCAATGCGGGAGTTCCGGTGTGCAATTACGGAATGTGCATCGCAAGTTGCAAAGGAGTTATCGAAAAGGTGCTTTCTCCTTTCCCGGAAGCATTGCAAATGTACCGGCACCAACTTGAAAAGATGACCGGCAGGATGTAAATTATAATGATGGATTTTCATCTCACAGGAAACTGTTGCAAAAGTCAATCTGCAAGAGATCGGGAAACAGTATTGAATGATAATTTTTAAGAATTTTTGAAATACAAATCAAGGATATCAGGTATGAAACAAGAGTATGATTTTCTGAAAAGCATCCCCAATGATCCGGGCAACCTGATCAAAGGTTTACAACTGCTTCAGGCTACAGAGGGATATATTTCCGATGACGGCATCCGGGCCGCCGCTGAATACTTCAACCGGCCGGTGGCCGATGTGGAAGGTGTGGTTTCATTCTACGCTCAATTCAAAAGAGTCAAACCCGGCAAATATCAGATATCTGTCTGCGACGGTACTGCCTGTCACCTCAAAGGGGCCCCGCTCATCCATGAGTGGCTCAATCAGGAACTTAAACTCAAACCCGGTCAGACCGCTCCGGATGGCATCTTTTCTCTGGAAACCGTCGCCTGTCTGGGCTGTTGCAGTCTGGCCCCGGTCATGAGCGTCAACGGCCGGGTACACGGCAAACTTGACCGCAAAACCATGATGAAAATTCTCAAGGAGTACGCCGCAAAATGAGTAAAATTATCAAGTTCAATATCGGACTGGCCAGTTGCGGTATCGCCGCCGGCGGCGAAGCCGTGCTGGCAATGCTGAAAAATGCAACCGCATTGCCCATCGCCGAAGTCGGCTGTATCGGACACTGTTATGCCGAACCGCTGGTCGAAGCGTGTCTGGATGACGGATCGTCAGTATTTTACGGTAATGTCAAAGCTGATGAAAAATCCATTGCCAATATCCTCGCTCTCGGTGAAAACGGCCGCTTTGAAGTTCCCGCCATCCGCAAAGAAAAAGAGTTGCTCAAAGTTCTCGCTCTGGCCGGTCACATCGTGCCGACAGTGCTGGATGACTACATGGCCAAAGGCGGATATGAAGGATTGAAAAAGGCTCTTTCCATGACTCCGGAAGAGGTGATCAATGAGGTCAGAATTTCCGGTCTGCGGGGGCGCGGAGGCGGCGGTTTTCCCACCGGCATGAAGTGGAGTTTTCTGGCAGCCAAACCCGGATTCGATAAAACTGTGATCTGCAACGCCGACGAGGGCGACCCCGGAGCATTCATGGATCGCTCTTTGATGGAAAGTGTCCCGCATCAGGTGCTTGAGGGTATGCTCATTGCCGCTTATGCCACCGGAGCGAGCCGGTTGATCATCTACTGCCGGGCCGAATATCCGCTGGCGATCAAACATCTGAAAACCGCCATCGCACAAATCAACGAAGCCAAACTCAATGTATTCAGCGACCGTACCGTGGAAATCACCATCAAAGAGGGTGCCGGAGCATTCGTCTGCGGCGAAGAAACCGCTTTGATCGCTTCTCTGGAAGGTCAGCGCGGTATGCCGCGTTTCCGGCCGCCGTTTCCCACTGACCGCGGATATCAGGATAAACCGACGATGATCAACAACGTTGAAACATTCGGCAATATCCCGGTCATCCTGCGTGAAGGCGGCAAAACATTTGCTCAAACCGGCTCCGACGGCAGCAAAGGAACCAAACTTTTTGCTCTGGCCGGTGACCTCAAATATCCCGGTCTGGTGGAAGTGCCCATGGGAACCACCCTCAAAGAGATCGTCTTTGAGATCGGTGGTGCCGCCCCGGATCACGTAAAAGCGGTCCAGACCGGAGGTCCTTCCGGCGGATGTATTCCGGTGGAGTTATTCGATACTCCGGTGGATTACGATTCACTGCGTTCACTCGGAGCCATCATGGGTTCCGGCGGCATGATCGTTATCGGCCGTGACCGTTGTATGGTGGAAACCGCCAGATACTTCCTTGATTTCACCCACCGGGAAAGTTGCGGAAAATGTACTTTTTGCCGGGTCGGAACCACCCGGATGTATGAAATTCTGGAACGCATCGTCGCCGGTAAAGGGTCTGCAGCCGATCTCGATCTGCTCGAAGATCTCGGTAAAAAAATCAAAGCCGGTTCGCTTTGCGGATTGGGACAGACCGCCCCGAATCCGGTGCTGGCCACTTTGAGATTTTATAAAGATGAATATCTTGAACACGTCAACGCACACCGATGCCGGGCGATGCAATGCAATGCTTTGGTCGATGTGTTCCTGAATAAAGATAAATGCGTAAAATGCAAACTTTGCTTGAAAAGTTGTCCGGTCAATGCCATCAGTGACACTTTTGAGATCGATCCGGCACGCTGTACCCGTTGCAACAGTTGTCTGGACAGTTGCCCCAAACACGCCATCAGCCGGGTGGCCAAAGGAGATAAACAATGAGTATCGATTTTTTTATCGACGGCAGAGCAGTTACCGCCGAATCCGGTCAGACCATCATGGATGTGGCCCGGGCCAATGGTATAAACATCCCCGGTCTTTGCGGTGAAAAACGCATCTCAAAGACCACCAGTTGTTTCGTTTGTGTGGTCAAAGATAAAAAGACCGGCAAATTCCTGCCCTCATGCTCGGCCATGCCGGCTGCCGGTCAGGAGATCGAAGTGACGACCGATGAAGTTCTGGAAATGCGGCGCACCGCCCTCAATCTGCTTTTAAGTGAACACAACGGCGACTGGCAAGCCCCCTGCACTCTGGCCTGCCCCGCTCATGCCGCAGTTGAAGAATATGTCCGGTTCGCCGCCAACGGCGAATTTGAAAAGGCTTTGGCCGTTATCAAAGAGCGTATCCCCATGCCCATTACCGTCGGCCGGGTCTGTCCCCGTTCCTGCGAAAAACAGTGCCGCAGAAATGTCGATGGTCAAGCCGTGGCGATCAATGAATTCAAACGGCTGGCCGCCGATGTCTGTTTTGACTCGTATATGGAAGATCTGCCGGAATTCACCGGCAAACAGGTTGCCGTTATCGGCGGCGGCCCGGCCGGTTTATCCGCCGCCTACTATCTGCGTTTGCGTGGAATACGCTCCGTGATTTTTGAACAAATGCCCAAAGCCGGTGGCATGACCCGTTACGGTATTCCAGAATACCGTCTGCCCAAAACTCTGCTGGATAAGGAGATCACTCACTTTGAAAAAATGGGGATCGAATTTTCCTTCGGCCAAAAACTGGGCCGGAATCTTTCGCTTGATGAGCTGAAATCGACCTTTGATGCCGTCATTCTTGCGATCGGCTGCTGGCAGGCTTCCGGGATGCGTTGCGAGGGCGAAGAATTGGCCGTGCCGGGGATCGATTTTCTGCGTGAAGTCATCGAAAATGACTGCAAAGCCGCCAATCCGGGCAAGGTTCTCGTGGTCGGCGGCGGCAATACCGCCATGGATTGTTTGCGTACCTGTGTACGGCTCGGTTCGCCGGATGTAACTTGCATCTACCGCCGTACCGAAGCGGAAATGCCTGCTGAAAAAATCGAGATCCATGAAGCTAAAGAAGAAGGTGTCAACTTCCAATTCCTCACCGCTCCGGTAAAATTGGAAAAACGTGACGGCAAACTGGTACTGACCTGTCAGAAAATGGTTCCGGGTGAACCGGATGCTTCCGGTCGCAGAAAACCGGTTCCGCAAGTTGGCAGTGAATTTGAGATCACCGCTGACACCGTTATCGCCGCCATCGGTCAGAAAACTGCCGCTCCGGCCGCCATCCCGGTTGACCGTTACGGTTGTCTGGCCACAGGTGAAGATAAAGTAACTGCCGGAGATCGTCTTTATGGTGCCGGAGATTGCGTTTCCGGAGCGGCAACCGTGGTCGAAGCACTGGCTTCCGGCAGACAGGCCGCCATGGCCGTGGCCCGTGATCTGCTGGGTATACCGGTGGAAACAGAAAATCCCATCAATGTTTCCAGAGGCAAATGGCAGGATCTGGCCTTTGATGAATTGGTCGTACTGCGTAATGATCTGTCCCGTGAATCACGCGGGCAACTGACCTGTATCCCGCTTGATGAGCGGAAAAATTCATTCAAAGAGGTCTGTGCCACCATGTCTGCTGAAAAATTGGCCGGAGAGGGGAAACGGTGCATCGAATGCAGTTGTTCAGACAAAGCGGATTGCAAATTGCGGAAATTTGCCGGTGAAGCCGGTTGTAAAGTTGATGCTTACAGCGGTATGCGGCAGAGTGCTTCATACGATGTGCGTCATCCGGAAATCATTCAGGATCGCGGCAAGTGCATCAAGTGCGGTGTCTGTGTGAAAATTTGCAAGGAAGTGGTCAATAAATCATTGCTGGCATTGCAGAAACGCGGATTTTCCAGTTGCATCGGTACCGCCTTTGATCAGGGTTTCCCATTAGAGTGCAAAGAGTGCAAAGAGTGTATCAATGCCTGCCCCACCGGAGCTTTGGATTGGCGTAAAAAACGCTGAATAATGCTATGAAACCAAGTGCCGTTGTCATAACACTCGGCTGCCGGCTCAATCATGCCGACACAGCCTTACTCTCGGCCCGGCTGACTCAAGCCGGGTATGAGTTGTACGATAACTGTGCCGTCAAACCGGATCTGATCGTACTCAACAGTTGTGCGATCACCGCAGAGGCTGAACGCAAAAGCCTTCAGCAGATCCGCAAACTGCGCCGGGAATATCCGTTTGCTCAAATCGCAGCAGCCGGATGTGCCGCCGAATTATCCCCGGAAAAATTCCGGAATAGCGGTGCCGATATCATTTTGACCAATCCGGATAAAAAATCGTTTCCCGGAGAAATCCACGGCCGTAAAAGCCGGGAGGAAAGTGCTGAAGTATTCTGTGAAAACAGTTTTTCCGCATTTCCTTTCCGTACCAGAGCATTTATCAAAATCCAGGAGGGGTGTGATAATTTTTGTTCATATTGCATCGTCCCTTATGTCAGAGGTGCTTCCCGTTCCAGAAAATTCGCCGAATGTATCGCCGATTGCCGTCAGGCCGTCGAAGCCGGTTTTCCGGAAATAGTGCTGACCGGAGTAAATACCTGCAATTATTTTGATGACGGCAAAAATCTGGCGGCATTGATCAAAGAAGTGGCGTCCATTCCCGGAGATTTCCGTATCCGCCTGAGTTCCACTGAACCGCATCCGCAAGATATGACTCTGGCAGAATTGATGGCCGATAAGGATAACAAACTCTGCCGCTTCCTTCACTTATCCATGCAACACGGCAGTAACGGTATCCTGAAAGCCATGCGTCGCAACTACACTTCAGAAGAATTCATCGTTTTTGTGGAAAATATCCGCCGTCAAATACCCGATATCCATATCGGCAGTGACTTCATCGTGGGGTTTCCGGGCGAAACAGATGCGGATTTTGCCCGGTTGCTGGAGGTGATCGATACAGTGGGATTTGCCAATATACACCCGTTTGCCTACTCCATCCGTCCGGGAACTCCGGCGGCGGTCATGCCGGGGCAGATCCCGTCTGGTACGGTCAAAGAACGCATGAAAAAACTTGCTGCTGCCGCCGGAAAAAATGCCGGCCGCTTCGCCCGCAGTCAGATCGGCAAAACCTTGCCGGTCATATTTGAACAGACCCGCAACGGGATGCTCCACGGATGGAGCGACAACTATCTTGCGGTCACTGTACCGGAAAATGCCTTCCCGTCCGGCAGGGTGGTCATGGTCAATGCCGATGAAAAAAATCTCGCAGAAAATTTGCAAAACGACCCAAGCGGAAGTATTTTATAGACAGTGTCCAAAATCTTGTAAAATTCAAGAATGAGTTTGTAAACAAACTTTTTTTTAACGTATAAAACACATCACATAAGTTGTGATTTGTCGCTCAGGGCCTACACGGGTTGTAAGCAACCGGTGGATGCAGTGCGAGGTAAGGTCGCCGGCCTGTCAAGGCGGATGAGCAGAAGTGTACTACCGTACATGACTGCGAAAACGTCCGCAGACAGGCCAAGAGATTACCCGCAATGCGCCGCCGAAGGTTTGATTTTTTACAAAAAAAGAGACAATAACATTTTATAAGATATGAAAAAATTTGTCACATATTTTTTACCTTTGATTTTGTTTTGCCTTTGCGGCTGTGAGCGAAAAGAGCATCCCGCTCCTCCGGTGGAAAGGGTCGCCCTGACCGTCCGGTTCTTTTCCAGCATGGAAAAACGGGATTCTGCCGCTGCCGTCATCCAAGGGCGGAATATCCTTGCCCGCGATGCCTCGCAGAACCATATCCTGACTCTGGTCAGTATTCAGGAAAGCAATCACGCCATCGCCAATGCCCAGAGAAGACTCAATGCCGGCAAAATCGCCAGAGTACAGCATCGCTGTGCCCAGGATCCGGCCAGACCATGTGCCCAATGTTCCGCACTTGATATCATCGAAAATGCCCTGGCCAGATATCCGGATAACAGTATTCTCAAAAATACCCGTTATAAACTTCTGGAATTGCTCAACGCGGAAAGATACTTCCGGGAAATGGATCTGGCCACCACGTCGGCAGCCATCACCGAGGCCAGAGAAACTATCGAAAGCGGACTTTTCCGCAATATGACTCCGGAATTGACCGCGTTTCTCAATCTCTGCAAAGCCAGAGAAGCGGCTCTGGCCGCCAGAGAAAGAGCCGCTTCCCGGGAGACCAGAGAAGCGGCCAGAAGTGATGCCGCCGAAGCCGAAGTCAGCGATGCACGCCGTTCACAGGAGGACGCCCGTCACTCGGAAGCCACCGCCGCCGAAAGTCAGGTCAGTCAGCAGATGCGTGATGCCGCCGGCCCCGTTCCATTTGAAGATCAACTGGAAGCGGCCAGCAGTGCCGCCGACCGGGCCAAAGAGGAAGACGCCAGACGGGAAGCCGAATCAGAGCGTTTCCTGCAACAAAATTCAAGCACTGCGGAGTAAATCATGCTCCCGGACTTCGACCTCTCTGTTTACGCCAAGTCATGTCATGTGAAAAATGCCGGAAAATTTACGGAAAACTGCCGGATACTTCATGCTTTTCTGGAAGAATACAATACCCATGTCAATCTGACCCGGCTCACAACTCCGGAGGATTTCTGCTACAAACACGTTTGCGACTCATTGAGTATCGCCCGTCTGTTTCCGGAGATCGCAGAAAAACCTTTTGCCATTGCCGATATCGGTTGCGGAGCCGGATTTCCCAGTCTGATTCTGGCGGCGGCTTTCCCGCAACTGCAAATAACAGCCATTGATTCCATCGGCAAAAAAATCACCTTTGTCAAACTGGCCGCCGGAAAATTACAGCTGGACAACCTGACCGCGATCCACGGCAGATCCAATGAGTTGAATTGCAAACAGGAGTTCCGGGGAAAATTCGATATCGTCACCGCCAGAGCCGTTGCCCCTTCCCCAAAAATCTACCGGGAAGCCAGCAAATTTGTCAAACCTGACGGAAGATTCATCTTTTATAAAACCCCGGCACAAGCCGCTGAAGAAACTGAATCTCTGGAAAAAATCAAAGAAATCAAATGGAGCAACACCCCCGTTTTCACCCTGCCGGGAGCAGCCGGGGAAAGACTCTTTACCACCGGAAAAATCATTCACCATAAATGAAAGTGAAATTGTATTATGAGTATGTTTCTGCCCGATCCTGATGTCAAGTACCGTCCGTCGCCATTCTGGAGTTGGAATGCCGATCTGAAACCCGAAGAACTGCGTTGGCAGATCCGCCGGATGCACGCCGCCGGATTGGGCGGATTTTTCATGCACGCCCGCAGCGGTCTGCAAACCGAATATCTCTCAAAAGAGTGGATGGAGTGCGTGGAAGCATCACTCGACGAAGCCGGCAAACTCGGTATGGATGCGTGGCTCTATGATGAAAACGGCTGGCCCAGCGGATTCGGCGGCGGACTGGTCAATGCTCTCGGAGAAAAATATCAGGCCAAATATCTGCGTTACGAGATCATCGATGCCGCCGATATTGACGGTAAAGATAACACCCTCGGTTTTTATTCGGAAAATGGTTCGATCCATTACGGCCTCACCCTGCCCGGGAATATTTCCGGCAAAGTCATGCGCTGCTACTATCAGGTAAATCCGTTTTATGTGGATAATCTGGATGCCGAAGTCGTTGCCGAATTTCTCCGCGTTACCCATCAGCACTATTACGATAATATTCCGCCGCACATCCTCAAGCATCTGCGGGGTATTTTCACCGATGAACCGCAATTATCCAGAGACGGTACGGTGTGGTCATTCATCATCGCCGGTGCTTATCAGAATGCTTACGGTGATGACCTCATTCCCCGGTTGCCGGAATTGTTTGTCGATCTGCCGCAGAGCAACCAGACCAGAGTACGTTACTGGAAACTCTGTTCGGAGATATTTTCCAAATCCTTTATGAAGCAGATCAGGGACTGGTGCGTGGCTCACAACTGGGAACTTACCGGACATCATGTGCTGGAAGAATCTTTCCCGTACCAGACCAGTGCCAACGGTTCGATCATGCCGCAGTACCGTTACTATACTCTGCCCGGTGTCGATCACCTCGGCCGCTGCACTCCGTCAGCCATGGCGGCCGTACAACTTCTTTCCGTGGGGCAGCAATACGGACTTAAACAACTGATGACCGAAAGTTTCGCCTGTACCGGCTGGGCCTGCAACTTCACCGGAATGCGTTGGATCTATCAACAGCAGATGGCCCACGGCATCAACTATCTCTGTCAGCATCTGCAGGGCTACACCCTGCGGGGAAGGCGTAAACGCGACTATCCGCAGAGCAGTTTTTACCATCAGCCGTGGTGGGATGATTACAAACTGCTCAATGACTACTTTTCCAAAGTCGGCATGATTCTGGCCGAGGGCAAAATCAATACCGAAACACTGGTCATCCATCCGGTCAGCACCATGTGGAAAATGTTTACCGGAGAATACAACACCAAAGCGATCCCGCCGCAGGAAAGTTTGAATACACTCACTGCGGAACTTGATGCCAGAACCATTCAGCATCATTACGCCGATGAGATCATCGTCGATGAGTGCGGTTCCGTTGCCGGTGACCGTTTCATCATCGGAGAGTGTGCCTACAAACTGGTCATCATACCGCAATTGAGCAACCTTTCACGGAAGATTTTTGAATTGCTCAAAAAATTCGCCGCCAATAAAGGTATGATCCTGAAAGTCAGCGAAAAAGAGCGGCTGGGTGTTTTCACCATCGACGGTATCCCGGCAACGGCAGATGAATTGGCCTTCCTCGATTCATTGAAAAGTTTCGGTTCAGAAGCGGCGACCGCCGAATATGCCACCGGATGTATCACCGACCGGGTCATCATTACGGAAAATGATGTGCAGTGCCACTCCGTCAATGCCACCTGGCGGGATATCGAATTATCCGGTCGTCAGGGCCGCTTCTACTATCTGGTCAATACCAACTACCGCTCCGGGGTCAATACGTGGATCAATCTGCCGGTTTCCGGCAAGAAAATCGCCGTTATCGACCAGACCGACGGTAAATTTTACCGGATAAACCACATCGTCGAATATGAAAACAGCACCAGTCTGCCCTATTGTTTCGGTGCGGCCGATGCTTTGATGCTCTTTGTGGCCGACACTCTCCCGGATGATCTGCCGGAATACACCCGGATCGCTCCGGATGCGGCGGCAATAAGGATACTGCCGGAAAGAAACTGGCAGATTTCCAGGTGTTCGGAAAATATCCTGACTCTCGATCACTGCCGTTTCCGGATCGACAACGGCCCGTGGCAGGAGGCCGATGCCATCGATGCCCAGACCAAATTGCTCGATCTGGAACGCAGTTGCGATGTGGAACTGGAGTATGACTTCAATATCGACGATGACTTTGACTTCAATACCTCCATCGATCTGGTCATGGAAATGCCTGATACATTCCAGCTGGCTCTCAACGGCGAAAGTTTTACCGCAGAACACAAAGGCTACCTTTTTGACAAGGCTTTTGAACGTATCACGCTGCCGGGTAATTTGCGTAAGGGCATCAATACGATCAATATGAAAACCCGCTTTGAACAGGATGAAGAAACTTATGCCATGATCCGGCGGGCCAGAGTTTTTGAGTCGGAATACAATAAACTTACTTTCAAATCCGAAATCGAGAGCATCTATCTGTGCGGTAATTTCTCCGTCCGTCACCACGGATCAGTTGCCCCGCTGGCCAATAATGCCTCACGGTTAAGCGGTACGTTTGCCCTCGGTGCCCCGGTGATCTGCGATATGGTCAATGCCGCTGAATTGATCTCTGAAGGACTGCCGTTTTTCGCCGGTAAAGTAACTTTGAAAAACTGTTTCACGCTCACGTCTGATGAGTTGAAAAATATTCGGTACTTCACCTGCAAAGTATTGGGCAGCAACTCCATCAAGGTCAAAGTCAACGGCATTGAGTGCGGTGCGGCCTACTGGGAGCCTTTTGCCGTGTATGTCAAAGATGCGTTGCAAATGGGTTTGAATACCATTGAGGTCGAATTGACCATATCTCTGCGTAATATGCTCGGCCCGCACCATCTGATCAATGGAGAATACTTCTGGATCGGTACATTCTCATTCAACCGGGAAAGTACGCTGATGCGGAATACTCCGGCACCGTCAACTCCATCTTTCTGCATGATCGATTTCGGTATCAAAGATCTGAAATTCACCTACTGAATGAAAATTCCGGAAGGGCAAGTGGGAGGAAGCAATGGCTAAGATCCAATGCAAAATGTGCGGCGGCACAATTGATTTACCGGATGGGATGAACTCCGGCAGTTGTCCTTATTGCGGCACATTGACGACTTTTCCGAAGATTTCCAGCGAAGAACTGGAAAATCTTTACAACCGTGCCGAACACTTCCGCCGGATCAATGAGTATGACAAAGCCGTATCCGCCTACGAAAAGATCGTGGAAGTCAATCCGGATGATGCTGAAGCATATTGGGGATTGGTCATTTCCAAATTCGGCATCGAATATGTGGAAGACCCGGTTTCGCATGAAAGGATCC
>JAZNEV010000019.1:0-3666 GCA_045588835.1 Victivallaceae bacterium | reverse complement strand
TGAGCTGCCCCTGGGGGGGGCGGGGGGGGGGCCCCCACGGGGGGGTGGGGGGGCGACAGCCCCTGTAAAGGGCGGTGCCAACCGCCCGCCCCACGGCACCGATCCACACTGCGGCGGATGGATCATGAGTCAAGGCCGGGTTTTGCAAGGAGCGACATGAGGGAGTGTACTGTGTACTCGACCGAATGAGCGACGCCCGCAAGGCCCGGGATTGACCATGAGCCGCCGCCGCAGTTTAATTTCCGGGTAATAATCTCATACGGCGGCGGCCATTCGGGAATTTAAGTTGAAAAACCGTCCCTCGTTCCTCGGCGGAAACCACGCCGAATTCTGCTCCGTGTTCCCGGCAGACCCGCTCGATGATCATAGTACCGATACCGTTGCCGCCGGCTTTGGTGGTGCGGAAGGGTACGAACATTTCCTGCAGATCATCCGGCGACATTCCCCGGCCGGAATCAGCAAATTCCAGTACGCGGAATTCAGCCGTGGAATATCCGAAAATTTCCAGTGTACCGCCGTTGCTCATCGCCTGCACCGCATTGCGGATGATATTGTAAAATGCCTGTTTGAGTTGGGCGGCATCTCCGGAGATCTGCTGACTGCCGCCATCCCACTGGCACTTGACCTGTACCCGGCGGGCCTCGATTTCCGGACGCATGAAATTCAATACCTCAAAGACCGTTTCCCGGAGATCGACCGGCATAAAATCCGCCTTTCCCGGCCGGATCGCCGTCAGAAAGGAGTGGATGATACTATCCAGTCTCTCCACTTCACTTGCACATCTGCGGATCATCCGGATCGCTTCACCGGCTGAAAGCGGCTCTCCGGGATCTTCCAGGCCGCGTTCAAGCAATTGCAGATTCATAGACAGACAATTCAGCGGATTACCGATCTCGTGAGCGACTCCGGCGGCCAGATGAGATACCGCCTTGACCGTTTCCCTTTCCAGATCGCTGGTTGCCCGGCGGCGGCTCTCGGTCACATCGTGCAGGATCACAGTCGCCCCGGCCTCATCCCCCAGCGGTGCCAGATAAAACTGCAAAAAACGTATTTCAGGATAGAATATCTGCAATTCCTGACGGGTGGTGCGATTCCATTTACTGGCATTTTCCGGTAAGATCTGCTGCCAATCCACATCGGGCAATAATTGATTGAGTCTTAAATTGGAAGTGTTTTCCGGCAATCCCAGCAACTTTCTGGCGGCCCGGTTGAAATAACGCAGATGCAATTCATGATCGATGACCAGAATACCATCCTCGATACAGTTGAATACTGTTTCAAAAAAGCCGCGTTCTTTCATCAGCAGGGCCAATCCGGCCTGACGGCTGGAGGCATCCAGTGATTCGAAACGTTCGCTCAAGCGGTCAAAAAATTTTTTGCGTCCGGCCATTTTACAACCCCGGTTTTTGGTGCTATATTATATATCGTGTCAATAATATAATATGCTTTTTCAAAAATTTCAACTGTAAAGGTATTCTGCCATGCCGATATTCCGCTATCACTGTCCCGGTTGCGGGGCGGATTTTGAATTGCTCCTTTCCCGTTTCGATTCGCCTGCCGAATGTCCCGAATGCGGTGCGACCGGTTTGGAAAAACAACCCAGTCTGATCGGGGCCATTTCCGCCGGAAAGGCCGGAAATAAATGCAGTATGAGTGACAATTGCCCGGCCGCCGGACACTGCTGCGGCGGCAGTTGCGGATGCGGAAAACACTGATCATGAATAAAAAAGAACTTATTTCAGCATTGGAATCCCTCGGCATGCGGCCCGGCAGGGGATTGGGACAGAATTTTTTACTCGATGCCAATTTACTCGACTGGATCGTCCGCAACTGCGGAGCCGATGCCGATGATCAGGTTTTGGAAGTCGGCCCCGGATTCGGTGCTTTGACCGAAAAAATGGTGGCGGCCGGGTTTCAGGTGACCGCCATTGAATTTGACCATCGGCTGGCCGGATTCCTCCGGGAAAAATTTGCAGGTTCCCCCAATTTCAAATTGATCGAAGCGGATGCCTGCAAGGTCGATTTCAACGAATTATTCCCCGCCGGAATAAGTTACCGGGCGGTCGCCAATCTGCCCTATGCGATCAGTTCAGTTTTCATCGCCAGAATGCTTGAGTGTGTCAATCCGCCGCAAAGTATGTTTTTCATGCTCCAGAAAGAGATGGGCGAAAGGCTCGCCGCCGCCCCCGGAACCAAAGCCTACGGGGCTCTTTCCGTGCGGACTCAACTGCTCTATGATACCGCCATCGATAAAATCGTGCCGCCGCAGGTATTCTGTCCGCCGCCGGAGGTCGATTCCGCTCTGGTATCATTCAAATTATCCGCTCAACGCCCGGAACTTTCCGCAACTGTTCAAAAAATTTTCACCCCGCTGGTCAGAAATCTCTTCAATCAGCGGCGAAAACAGATCGGTAAAGTCCTCGGTCAACTCTGCGGCAGTAAAGATACCGCCGCCAAAATTCTGGAATCATGCGGTTTTTCCACCGAATTACGCCCGGATAAACTCTCCGTCAACGAATTCATCCGGCTCGCATCCGCCGTTTCCAATGCCGGAATCAACAATATCAAAGGATGACGCATCTGCTATGAACAAAAAATGGGACACCCTCGCTCCGATTCTGCAAAACATTCTCAATGAAGAAGTTGCCAACGGCAATGAAGCCGCATGCCAACTTTGTATCATCGACAGCGGCCGGATCGTTGTCGATATCGCTTCCGGATCGCGTAAAGACAATACTCCATGCTCAACGGATGACCTTTTCCCCATTTTTTCATCCGGCAAACCGTTTCTCGCCGCCCTCGCCTGGGTACTTGCCGAAAATAATATCATCTCTTTCACCGATCCCGTCGGTAAATATTGGAAAGAATTCGCCGCACCCGACAAAGCCGGGATCACCATTGAACATCTGCTTTCACACCGGGCCGGAATGTATCTTTTGCCATCCGGTAAACCGGATTTGACCGACTGGGATGAAATGTGCAAATCGATCGCCGCCATGCCGCCGCGCAATCTGCCCGGCGAAAAATGCCACTATCATCCCCTGACCTTCGCATGGCTGCTCGGTCACACCCTGGAATTGGCCACCGGATTCCCCCTGGCATTTCTAATGCAAACTTACATTCTCAAACCGGCCGGAGTGGATAATTCTGTGTTTTTCGGCATCGATCCGGCAAATTCACACCGCATCATCCCCATTGATGACTGCCGGATAGCCAAGCGGCCGGCATGGGAAGTTGAAACAATGAATGACCCGGCAATCCAAAGTTGCTGTATCCCATCATTCAATGGCATTGCCAATGCCCGGGGACTGGCAGCTTTTTACAGCAAATTGCGGGGAACTGTCGTTTCCGGCAAGACCTTTGATTTCGCCACCGGCAAACTTTTCCGCTCACCCGATGACCCCGTTAAAGAGAACGAATGGAGCCTTTTCGCCCTCGGGGTCGTCCTGCGGGGCCCCGAAAATGACCGCAGAATGTTCATCGGTCACGGTGGTGCCGCCGGTGCCGAAGCATTTTATATGCCCGCCGAAAATATCGCTTTTGCCTTCACCAAAAACCGTCTTTCCCCCAATCACCCCAATCACCCCATCCGTGACCGCATTTCCCACGCCCTCGATCTGCCCACCCGCTTCTGGTAGTCACTTTTCTTTTTACGGAAAAAGAAAA
>JAZNEV010000018.1:0-9470 GCA_045588835.1 Victivallaceae bacterium | reverse complement strand
CGATCAAGCCCCAGTGGTACACCGGGGCGCGACACCTCGTTTGTATTGCGGAGCTTGTCAAAATTCTCAAAAATCCTTGTTCATTTACAGCGTGATCTTAAACCGGAGCGTTTTCGGCTGGTTACTTGTCAGTAGCCGCCTCAAACTACCGGCTTCATCTCATCGCTGAAAATGCCCAATCCCTTTTTGATAATTTCGCCAATCACCGCACTTTTGGTAACTTTTCTTTTTTCGTAAAAATAAACTCCCATTTGGAGTCATTCCAAACGGGAGTTTTGCCAAGCATTTTCAAAAAGCGTTTTTTTGCTTTGCATTATGGTCAATCCCGGGCCTTGCTGACGTAATTTTGTTCGGTCGGGTACATAGTACACTCCCTTGCAAAATTCCTTGCAAAACCCGGCTTTGCCGCATACTGCTTTGCAAAAAATAAAACGATCAAGCCCCGGATGCAATCCGGGGCGCGACTTTCCGCTTTTCTTTTGGTAACTTTTCTTTTCCCGTGAAAAGAAAAGTTACCGGAAGTCTTTGGCACGGGCGGGGATGCCCATTTCTTCGCAGTAACGGTCATAAAGGCCGCCGGCGGATTTATACATGCTGTTGGGGCTGATGAAGTGGGAGAATTCAAAGGTGATGGCATTGGAAAGTCCGGCTTCTTCAGCGGCTTTGAGTTTCAGACGCAGTTTTTCCCATTTGATCGGCAGGAAGTCGATGGGCATATCGCGGTCGAAACTCTCGCTGTTGGTCCAGCATTCGATACCGTTTTCATCGCAAAGTTTCTTATTGATCTTGAGGAAGGTCGGGAGCAATTCGATCTCGACGTGACCATCCTGGAATGCGACGATATCGACCACTCCTTTGATACGGGCCATCTGCTCTCTCCAGTGGGCTTCGTGGAGTTCGGGGGCGATGGTGACACCGAGTTTTTCCATCTTTTCGTTGTAGGCTTTGGCCCCCTGCATTCCGGGGGAGATCATGATCTTGGCACCGGGCATACGTTTTTTGATGGTTTCGGCCATGGCCCGGTAGATCCCGGCGACTTTGGCGTTGCTGCCGCCGATCTCCTGTGAGAGATACCAGCCTTTGAAAGCCTTGCGGTTGCCGTAACGGTCGATGATCTCATCGCAGACTTTGCACATGATTTCAGCATCGGGAGCGGCCTCATACTCCGGACGCCACCACGGAATACCGGAATCGTAACTGCCGCAGAAGAAATTCATATCATATTTCTCGGCCAGATCCAGATACATATCGATCAGGTCGACAGGCGGCTCAAAGCCGTCTTTTTCTTTTTTCAGCACGTCACTGGGGAAAGTCATCCAGCGTTTCCATCCGCAACGGATGAGGATAACGGTATTGATGCCGAATGCCTTCATGGCACGGAAGTCGGCATCCCACTCCTCACGACCCCAGTTCTGGTGGGGGATATCGTGACTGATCTCGTCCAGAAATGTTCCGGTAATACGCATTTTTTCAACCTTTCTATTTAAATGGTATTGCTGCAATTTTTTGCAGTCAGGCATAAGATAACCGCATTTGCAGATTAAATCAACCCTTAATAAAAAAATATTATGACTTTAATAAGTTTCGGGCCGTATTTCATGACGTAAAAGTAATGATATCTCCGGTGCCGCAGCAATCTCCCGTTTCATTTTCCTCATCAAAAGCCGAGATGAAACACTGACAGACATTTTCCGGAAGTTGTGCTGAAATTCTGCCGTTGCAGTATTGTGCAGGGATCATTTCCCATTTGCGTCCGGCGGGGATCGCTTCATGGCGGTCGCAGGTGAAACAAAGGTATGTTTTTCTGATACCTTTGCCCTCATATTCCACGGGAGCGGAAATGGTGCGGCCGTCGATAACAGCCGGTCCGATAAGGGGCAGACCGGGGGCACCATACAAAATGGCATCGGCATAACGGCGGCAGACCGGGTAGCGGAATCCCTGATGGCTGTGCGGCAGAGCCACAATCACACTGCGGTTGCCGAGCATTGTACCGCAGGCTTCAAAACCGGCTTGCAAAGTGGAAGGAAAGCCGTGAAGATCATTGGTTCCGGCCACGTAGTACATCGGACATTTGGCCGCATGGAGAAACCGGCCGTTGATAAAGAGGTGATTGTCTTTGCGGTCGCCGAGATAGATTTCAATAATGCCTTTGAACCGGGGATCGATGGCCGTGACCATTGCTCCGTACCAACTGCCCCAGGAAAGTCCGGCGTAGGCGGTTTTTGCCGCATTGACCTTATCCAGAGAGAGCAGCAGACTGTGAGCCAGCACCAGATTGGCGGCATTGGAAATGTGTCCGGTCTGATTGTCGTAACGGTGCGGCCGCTCAAAGGCGACGTAAGGACGGAGCAATTCACCGGCTTCTCTGACCTGATCAATATTGACCGGGCGGCGGCCGTACCAATCCGGAGCGATCACTGCATAACCGTAGGAACGCCACAACTCCACGGCCCAGGCAAAAGCCGTCCCGCCGCCGCCGTGGACCAGCACGATCCCCGGCCATCCGCCATCGGGCACCGGGCCGTCGGGATAGGCGATATAGGCGAAAACCTTTGTTTGACGGCCGTTTTCCATCACGCCGTCAAAGATGATGGAAGTCATATTCTCATGTTCGCTCAACGGGTCGTGATCAACCACATAAGCCGGAGGATTTTTCAATGCTTCAAAATCCCAGTATTTTTCAGGATTTTCGTTACCGTTGAGCCAGGGAAGTGTACGGGGCATGATCAGACCTTTCAATTAAAAAATGTTTTACCGGTAAGTATTTCAAGTATCACTGAAGCGTAGATCCGGTGTCCGTAATCATTGGGATGATTCACGCCGTTGCCGGTCAGATCGTAAAATCCTTTGCGTTCAAGGATCGTCTGCCACACCTTTGCGACATCGGCCAGAGCGACTTCCGGCGGCATGGCATTTACCGACTGCCGCAGATTTTCAGCGTAAACGGCATCCGGCCCGGGCATGGTCGGTTTCCACAAAGGATTGCCGCTCATGGAAGTAACTATGAGATATTCGGTGTGGGGATTGACTGCTTTACTGTTGGTGATGATGTTCTGCAAATGCTTCAGAAATTCCGCAACGGGCATGGCGGCAAAGTTATTCATACCGTAAGCGATCACCAGCAGATCAGCCTGATCGGCGAGGTATTCCCGGTCAATATTGAATGAGTGCTGGATCCCTGTGCCGCCGATGGCCCGGTTGGTGAAGTTGACCTGCGGACCGAGTTCCATACAAGCCATTTCCATATAACACGGAGCAAAGGGTGGAATATCGACGAATTTGGTCGCATTGAATCCCTCGCTGATACTGTCACCGATCAAAGTCACCTGCAATGCTTCGCCGGCGGCCAGTTTTTTCCGGAAACGGGGCAATCTTTCCATCTGCCGGTCAAGCGTGACCGGAAGCACCGGCTCCACAGCTGCCTGATAGGTGATATCGATTTGATTGAGGGCGAAAAATCCGGCATTGTTGAAAATCAGATTGCCGCCGTCAACCGCATTGGCAATGGCATTGGCATCACAAGCCGGATGCAACCGCAGATCTTCCACCGGATGCAAAGCGGATTCCGGAAAAAAAGGGATCTTTGAATTTTCCGGCCGGGTGATAAAAGCGTCACCGGGCGAATGCAGATAATCGGTACCGGGCAAATAGAGTTCCCCGGTGCTGTGCTGACGGATACCGGTGATGCTTTCTGCCGGAAAGAGCAGATTGATCCGGGGAATGGCGGCAAATAAACCGCTTTCTTTGATAACCTGTCTGCCTGAAAAGAGTTTTTCCATTTTTCACCACTCCAGAATTGCCTCATCCAAAGGATCTTCACCGGGGAAAAGGCTTTCAAAATCCTCCCAGTAATGGAAATATACATTATCAAAACCGTTATCCCGGAGATATTTGAGATGTGACGGCTCTTTCACCGCTTCACCGGGAGTGTTGGAAACTTCCAGAGTAAGTGTACTTCGGCCCTGCGGCAGAGCGATTTCCCACTCATACGGTCCCCACGGACACATCTGCATCGTGCCATTGACCTCTAAAGCACACATGGCCCGTTTGGCTTGCGGCAGAAGAACTCTGGCCGTGACCGCCTGCGGCAGATCGACCGCGGCCTGATAAGCGACCGTACCGCAGAAGTGATCGGGCAAAGCCGCCGGATCAGGAACACGGATCAGACCGCCTGGCGATGCTTTAACGGTGTTGACGATCCGGGAAAATTTGAAGTCAAGCACTTCTCGGTGGAGCCTCTTGCCGGGAACGGCAGTTTTCTGTGCCGCCCGGCCGGGAATGGTGAGCAGTACCATCACTCCGGCAAAGGGCAGATCCAGCGACAACAGCCCGTTTTCACCGGCCACAGCGGCATGGTGATTGCCGGTCGCCGGATCATACCACGCATTGAATCCGGCCGGAGCGGTGAATTTCACGGAAATATTTTCTTTACCGGCATTGACAAAAATGCGTCTTTCACCTCTGGGGGATTTCAGATGCCGGGTACGCAACATCGGTTCCGGAGCAGTCAGGGCCACATCCGGCAGGATATTTTCCGGCAGGGCGGACGAAGTCGGGGAATAGTCGTAAGTGATCTGTTTTGCCGCCAGACTCAAGCCGACCGGGAAAATGCTTTGATCATCAACTTTGCCCAGACGCAAATCATTCAGCGGCAAAGGAACAGAAGCCTTGATCACCGGAGTTGTGCGGTCAAAAACTTTGGACATTCTCCGGGTGAAATCCGCAAAATGCCGGTAATTTGACCACCTCGGATCAGCCCCGCCGATGCCGCTCATGGTCGTCACCTGTCTGGCTTCACGGTCGGAGTAATTGACCGCCATAACTGAAATCATTTCGATACCGGCAACGAATTGCATGGCGGCCACCTGTTTCATTTCGGCCAGCGAAAGATCCGGCCCGTAGACGGCAAAAGTTTCGCTCACGGTGCGTTTGCCGCCGGATGCTGAAACGGTGAGCCGGGAAAAGTCGGTTTCCGCTTTCAATGGATGTATCTGCCGCCAGATGGCATCACAGCCGGGGATATCCAGACAATCGTGAAGGGCAAAAAGATCGCCGGCCAGAAGTATTTTCATATTCTTTATGCAATCATCTCCATTGAAGTGTCCGGTGGCCAGCAGACGATTGGCATGACACCAGTTTTGTATCGGCAAAAGGAAATTTTCCCGGATGAGTTTGAGCCACACTTCATAATAATCGCCAATGGCTTTTTCATTGCGGTCATTGAGGATCTGCATGGCGGCCTCTGCGGCACTGTACCCCTTGATCTGCTCAAAGGTTTTTTCCAGAACCGGGGAAAAGGGCAAAGCCGTATCGGTGAATGAACCGAAAAAAGGTTCATCCGTAAACATACCCTTGATGGTCGTGCCGAAAAATTCCCCGACATATTCACGGTACTTCTCGTGGGTCCGGGCGATAAAAATATCCGCAGTTTCCCGGTTGAGCAGATCGGGGCGGTCCGGAGAAATATGGATCTGACCGTCAGCATCGATCTGGCGGTGCATCAGATCGGGGCGGTTGGCCGCAAAGTAGCCATTGAGAATACCGCTGGGCCAACCGCTCTCATCGTAGAGCCACACTTCCATGCCGTACTCTCCGGCGGTGGTGACGGCGACCTGCACCATTTTGAAAAATCCGTCAGTCAGATAACCGGGCATACCGCCGTGGAAATCTCCATCCCGGAATTCCGAAGTCATTATATGCAGAAAAAATCCATCGATCCCGTGAGCTTTGAAATCTGCGATCTGCCGCCGGATGACCGCAGCATCAAGGACATCATTCCAGTTCCAGAAAACAGTAACTCTATTCATTTATCCAATTCCTTTATATGATTCATACTGCGGCGGAACTCCGCCGGAGAGCGACCGAAATAACGCCGGAAAATTTTAGTGAACCAGTGCGGGGCATTGAAACCGCAATTTTCCGATATCTCTTTGATATTCATGTTGCTGTTGAATAACTCCAAAGCCTGTTGCAGCCGGTAGGTGGTCAGAAACTCCTGCGGCGGGATACCGCAGTGAGCCGAAAAGACCCGGTGCAGGGTCGAGCGATGCACCGAAAGGATGTCAGCGGCCTGCTGTAAAGAAAAATCCGGATCGGAAAATCTTTCGGAAACCAGCTGCTGAAACCTCTCTGACAACTCCCGGTTGCCGTAACTTTTCACCAGCGGATTGAATGCCCGCAAAAGAATTTCATAGGCCGTCACCGAAGCCCGGATGGTCGAAGCGATATCCAGTTTGAAACACGATTCGATCAGGATATTGAACAACTCTTCCGGACACTCTCCGGCGTGAAACAACTCCTCTTTGAGATCAAAAATTTTGATCACCGCTTCCATATCCGGCCCGTCACAGGTGAACCAGTAGTAGTCCCAATCCGGATCGGAAGTGTAAATGCAGTGGTTCGCCCCCGGCAGATAAACGAAACAATCTCCGGCTTCCATTTTGATCTGCACACCGTCTTTTTCCATGAATCCATGCCCCCGGTGACACCAGAAAAATTCCAGAAATGGCTTGTATCCGCCACGGTCACGGAAACTGCGTTTGGTAACATAATGCCCGGCCGAACCGATATTGATAAAACTTCTCAAAGGTGCATAGGGGCGGCGGTGACGGTAAGCACTGCGTTGAAAAAGTATTTCATTCATTTGGTAAAAATTTCCGGTATTGCGACATTTGTGTTATAGAAAATACATCCGTTCTATTGCAAAATCAAGGCATATTACATATATTTTAAATACAAATGCAGAAATTATTTTAAAATCATGCGACAATAATGATCTGAAAAATATTTTCGGAAAGGAGAAATATGAAAAGATCACCCCATTTGTTTACTTTGATCGAATTGCTGGTCGTTATCGCCATCATCGCCATTCTGGCGGCGATTTTGCTGCCGGCTCTCAACTCTGCCAGAGAACGCGGCCGGTCGGCCGGATGTTTGAGCAATCTCAACTCGATCGGTAAATGGTCGATGATGTACAATGATGATTTTGAGGGATATATGTGCCGGGGCAACACCGGGATCGACGATTCCACGAAAAACCGCACATTCCAGAGCGTGCTTCACGCTATTTACGGCGGAGCATCTTATGTGGCCAATCAGGTAAAGGATGCCGGTGCGACCGTCTGGGCGTGTCCCAGTGAACAGATGTACTGGAAAGATGTCGCCGCAGGTTCATCCGAATACATCGGCAACTATGCGATCAATTCCTATGTCACCGGCAGAACCGCAGAGGCATTCAAAACGAATATGTTCACGGAACCGAGCAACTGTGCCATTCTGCTGGATGGCGGCGTGGAAAATCCCGGAGCCAACCGCAGTCCGCTGATGAACAGCACCTACCATTTTCACCATCACACCATCCGCAACGGCCCGACCTACGGTTCGATCAGTTACCGTCACTCGGACAGGACCAATGTCATTTTCGTTGACGGCCATGCGGCGGCCACCGGATATGACAGCGGCGTAGCCAAACTGCCGATCATTGCTTTTGACGGATCAGTTTTCAGAAAGTAATGTAAATCAATGAAACGGTTTTTTATCCTGTTATCCACGGTATTCACATTAATCGTGACCGCTGAAGACCCGGATCTGCTCTTTGAGGTCAATTTCGATCAATTCACCACTGATGCCGCATTCAGCCGTGGGGAGAAACGCTCCACCTCATTTGCCGAAAGCGATTTGCAGATGCGGATGTTTCCCGGTGTCAATGGTCAGGGCAATGCCATCAATCTGGAAAACCGGGAATTTCTGGAGTATCCGGCTCAAGGCAACTTCAATGCCGCTTCGGGCACCGTGACATTGTGGGTATCTCCTCAAAACTGGAAACCTTCGGAAAAAAAAGTTCAGGTCTTTTTCGATGCCTTCATCGCCGGGGGCAAATTCCGGCTGCTGATCTACAAAAACAATTATGCCAATTGTTTTTATGCTCTGATCATGTTTCCGGATGCACCGGGGACAGAGAAAAATTTTCAGGCGACCAGTTTCCTGCCGGATTCCCAATGGCCGGCTCAAAAGTGGCACCGTCTGGATGTGACCTGGGATGCTGAATCTCTCAAACTTTACGTTGACGGCATGCAGACTCCCAAACACCGCTGGCACGTTTCCACCCGGCGTTTTCCGCAACGCATGGAGTTTCCGGCGGCAACTGCCCGTGACACCATCACCATCGGCACTTCCCGCAACTGGCAAAACAGCCGGGATGTCGTCCCCACCCACCGGACGGCTTACGATTCGGTGCAAATATGGTCACGGCCGCTTTCGGCGGCCGAGATCAAAAGCGATTATGAAAGAAGCGTGCCATCCCGGTTCGGAGCGTGTCAGAGAAATCTGCTGACCATACCGCAAACGGCTGATCCGGCTCAGGCGGCAAAAGTGCCTCTGAATATCGTTATGGCCGGCAGTGAATATAAAAATCCTCTGGCCGATGCCACGGTCTCTTTGCGTTATGACCGGAACCATATTTATCTTGATTTTGAAGCCGTCGCCTCTCCCCGGCCGCCGCAGATCACCCAGGCCGACGGCAATTTGTGGGAGGATGACTCGCTGGAGTTGCATCTGGTGAGCAAAAACGGCAGTTTTTATCAATTCATCATCAACCGGGCCGGAGTGATCTACGATGCGAAAAACCGGGATGTGAAGTGGAACTCCCGGGCCGTCTGCCAAGCTCGATTCAAGGATGGCAAATGGCAGATGACTTTGAGCATTCCCCGGCAGAGCATGGATGCTTTTGCCCCCGGCGAAGTGTGGCGAGGCAATGTTTATCTGTCGATGCTCTCTCCGGCCGGAGCATACTGTTTCCAGAGTTGGTTCGACGGCAAAGAGGGCAAAATGTTTACCAATCCGGGCAATTATGCCGATCTGCGTTTCGGCCGGGAAGGTGAAGGCATTTCCGTAGTGCCGGGCAGTGATCCGTCCGGCGGCAATTTTGACCTGGCATTGGTCAGAAGCGGCAGTCATCCGGTGCAGACCCAAGGCTTTATTCTGGCGGAAAACGGTGAAAGGATCGACTTTCACGGTGACATTTTTGCTGCTCCGTGGCGTACACCATTACCGGCCGGCAGACATCAATTGTCATTGACCGTAAGCCGCGGTCAGGAAAAACTGCTGGTTTATGAACGCACATTCACCGTCAACCGCCCGCTGGAATTGAGTTTCAAAAGTTATCCGTCACGGCAGTTTATTGAAGTGACCGTGGATTTCGGCAATGCCGGAGCGGAAAATATCCGCACTTTGCAGAGCCGGGGCATTGCCGGTAAAGTTTCTCTGATGCTCGACGGCCGGGAGTACTCCGCAACAAATGTGACGGCCAATGCTCTGAAAACAGTCGTCCGTCTGCCGATACCGGAAAATATCACCATGGGCAACTATCAGATCTGCGGCCAATTCGGTGCCCTGACCGCCTCGGTGCTTTTCCGGGTGCCGGATATGACCCCTTATCAGCAGAAAGTGGCCGATGACCACACGGTTCC
>JAZNEV010000017.1:0-8500 GCA_045588835.1 Victivallaceae bacterium | reverse complement strand
ATGGCAACCAGAGTCCAGAGGACTCCGAGGGATACCAGAAACAAATAAGCATTATTCATCTGATTTTTCTCCGTATTTCGTTTGTTAATATAGCATTACCAGATGATTTTTTCAAGTTTCAAACAAAATAATATTGTATTTTGCTTGACAAATACAACATTGTGATGTATAGTAAGCTTGCTGTCGAAAGGAGTTGTTTATGTCTGAAATTGAACCTAAACCATTGATTCAGGTCCTGGAAAGAGCAATTAATCTGTTAGATCTGCTGGCGGCGGAATCAGAGCCGGTGCGGGCAGCGGATATTGCCGGAAAACTTGGAATTTCCCAACAGTGCGTGGGCAATCTGCTCCGCACCCTCTATCACCGGGGTATGGTATCGCAGGATGCCGACCGCCGTTACCGCCTCGGACCTCATTGTTTTTATCTCGGATTTTTTGCCGATAACTGGCGGGCACTGCGTGAATCCAGTCGTCCGCTGATAAGTGAATTGCGGAATAAAAGCGGAAATACGGTTTTCCTCGGGGCGATTGAAAATGATAAACTTTTCTGTCTTTCCCTGCTGCGCAATAAGGATAAATTTTTCACCTTTCCGCCGCAGTTCTGGACGGAGCAGCTGCATTCGACGGCCTGCGGACAAATGCTGATGGCCCTGCTTTCGGTTGCGGAAAGGCAGAAAATGCTGAAACGCATTTGCCGCCGCCGGATGACAGAGATGACCATCACCGATCCGGAACTTCTGGAAACCCGCTGCGCAGCCATCGCCGAAGCCGGATTCGCTGAAATCAAGGAAGAGTCCGTTCGCGGTATCTGGTCCCTGGCTGTTCCGGTAATCGCTCCCAATGGCAGAATCCTTGCTTCGCTGTCGCTCTCGGACAAGCTGGATTCATACCGGGACAAAAGCCGCGATGAGAGGCTGGATATGCTTTACAATTATGCGGCAAAAATCGGTCGCCTTGCATTAAAATAAACCTTACAAGCCCCAAAGAGAAAGGATAGTGTTATGAAAAAGTTCCTTTGTGTGTTGATCGGAATTTGCGGATCATTTACCATGCTGTCGGCAGCAGAAGTGCTGTTTCAGCAGCCGATGGAGGAGGAAGCTGTCCGCAAAATCGACCGTTTCCGGACGGCTTCGATCGTTGAAATCGACGGTGCCAAATGCCTGCATTTGAAATCCGGCGGCTTCCATCTCCCCGTGGACCTTACCGAATGGGCGGGCCGCAAAGTTAAAGTTTCCTATGTTGCCAAATTCAAAGGGATCATCCCCGATGCCAAAAAGCCCGGCAGCAGCGGTATGCGCGGTACGCTCTTTATCAAATGCAGCGACGGCAAAACTCTGTATCCCGGAAACCGCCCTCTGTCCGGAGACTGCGATCAGTGGACTTTGTTCTCCTATAATGCCACCATCCCGGTCAATGCCGTCGAAGGAAAATTCCTGCTCAGCATCCCCAACGGGGAGATCTGGTTCAAATCATTAACCGTCGAAGCCATGGATTGATCTTATTATGAAAAATCATCTCACATTTTCAGCGTTGTCAAAACGATTCACCCTTATCGAATTGCTCGTAGTGATCGCCATTATTGCCATTCTCGCTGCCATTCTGCTGCCGTCGCTCAACAGCGCCCGCGGCAGAGCGCGTGAAATCTCCTGTCTGAATAATATGAAACAGATCGGCATTGCCAGTGCCTCATACAGCGATACCAATGACGGATTCATCGTCAATGGTTATGCCGGACCGAGTGCGGAGAATAAGGAGTTGATCTGGTTCTGCGTACTTTCCGGAAAAAGTTACGGCGGTTCGGACAGGATCGGTGCCGGTTACGGTGCCGAATACAACGGAATAAAAAATCAGGGTTCATTCTTCTGCCCCGCCGAATCGCGCCAGGGAATGAATTATACCCATTATGCGCTCAACGGCTATCTGACCGGCTGTTACAGCAAAATTAAAAAGTACCGCAAGATCAGTGCATTATCCACGCCCTCCGATGCGATGTTTGCCGCGGAAAGCAATATGGCAAACAGTTACTGTTTCAGCAATATCAACTCGATGGCTTTCCGGCACGGCGGAATAGAGGGCAGAGCGCTCGACAGCAGTTCCACTCCCGGCAATGCGCAGGCCCGTTCAACTGCGGTCATGATGGACGGCCACGCCGCCTGCAAATCCTTTACCGAATTCAAGACCATGCCGCTGCCCAGCGGTACACCGGCTAAATTCGCCGAATCCACCACCTCATTTTCACCTTGCCTGTTTACCGGTTATTACCTTGATAATCTGGGGGCATCTGTATTATGAGACATCTCCTTTTTTCCTGTTTGTGGCTGCTGATGATCTTTTCCGTATCAGCCATGGAATTGGAGATCGTCAAGGGCGGCAACGGCACCTTTCAGTATGGTGCCGTTTCGACTTCCAATGGTCTGCTCTCACTGCGTGAAGTTGCCAATGCAGTAAGTTTCGATGATTCCGGAATAACTTTCACCCAGACTTCTCCACTGCCTCCGCCGCCGATGAAGATCACTCCCGGAGATTGTGCCGTCATTGAAATAATTCCGCCCGGGGGACAGAAACGCACTTTCCGGATCACCAGCGCAGATCCCTGCGGCCGAATGGCAAACCACAAGTGGCAGTGGACGAAAAAAATCAGTTGGAAAGAATTGGGAACTGCTTCGCCTGAATACGGTAAAACCTGGCAAATACAGATCACCCGTGAATTTTGCAATCAGACGGAAAAAGCCGTGTGGAGCTATCCCCGTGCCGCCGCCGTCATTTTCAGGGAGAAGGGAACTAACTTCACCTTTGACGGCTTCGGGCCGCGCTGGACTCAAACCGGTTATGAAATAACCTGGTCCTCCCCCGGAAAAGTCAAAGTCGATGCCGAAATCGTTTCGATTGAAAACCCCCGCAGTTTCAATAATGTTATCAATGGCAGCAGCGGTATGCTCCGCACGATCATGGCTAACAATACTGAAAGAACCTTGAAAATGCAGTGGAGCGATCCTGATACCGGGCGTGTCCTGGGCAAAAGAGAATTCAAATGGGTGCGGTATAAGAATGGAGCTCCTGCCGGACCGATGTATGTCGATCCTGATCCGCCGCTGAAATTAAAGGCGGCATTCTACCCCCGCAAAAAACAGCTCAATGTGAAGTTGAGCTGCCCCAATGCCGCAAAGATCAGCAAACTCGGTACGCTCTTTTTCCACATCGTCAATGAAGCAGGTGAAACTGCCTTTTCCGCTCCGGCGATCCGGACAAACGGAAGTTATTTCGCCGAAATCACCCTGCCGGTACTCCCGGAGAGCAAATATACCGTTTACGCCGTGGAAAACGGGAAAAGACTTGATGCCGTTGACACCTTTGCCATCGCCAGATTTCCGTGGCAGGATAAAAAGTACGGTCAGTCCCGGCTGATCGTGCCGCCCTTTAAGCCGCTGACCTGCAAAGACGGCAAAATCCGGGCACTCTGTACCGGTTATGAAAATGGCGGCATCCTGTGGCAGAAGATCGACGCCGACGGTATCAATCTTTTGCAGCGCCCGGTGCGTTTGACCGTCAACGGTGAAGAATTCAAATTGAAAGCCCACCGCATCATCGAAACTGCCGATGACCGGATCATTATTGAAAACGACCTTGCCGCCGCCAATTTGGATCTTGTCCTGCGTCAGGAGTATGATTATGACGGTATGTGCAAACTTATTTTCAACTTCATCCCGCAGGGTAAAATCAGAATCGAGTCAATGGATCTGGAATTCCCGCTCAATGCCGGGGAGTTGAAACTCTTTCATTCGCTCGGCGACGGAATGCGGCGCAACAAGTCCGGCTGGCTGCCGGATGCTGACGGCACGCTCTGGAGAGCCGACAAACCCGCTCTCCGCGGTGAACTTGCCGGATTCCGCCCCTATATCTGGTTCGGCGGAACCAGCCGTGGTCTGTGCTGGTTCGCCGAGTCGGATGAGAATTGGGGACGCAGTGCCGGAGACAATGCGCTTTCTCTGGTCCGCAGCGGAGAAACCGCTTTATTCACCGTCCATCTGTTTACCCGTGCCCGGGTGAAAAATCAACCCTTTTCGATCATCATGGGTGTCCAGCCGACCCCGGTCAAAAAAGTAACGCAGAATTACCGGAAACTTACCGGAGACTTTTTCGGCAGCTGGATTCCAGACAACAGCGAAACTCTGACTTTTGTTTCCACCGGTAACAAGTTCGGTATAAGAGTTACCGATGGACCCAATGTTCCGGTGAATAACGATTGGAGCTATATAGACTTTGTTTTCAAAAAAAATTGGAAAGACCGTGCCGAAGTTGAGCGTACCGCTGCGGCATTCCTCAAAAAACACAAGTTGAACAATCAGAATTGGTCAAAGTGGAAAAAGACGGACGAAGATCTGGTTCTGCGGATGTGGCAGGGGGCACGTTTCCATCGTTATGCGAAATATCATTTTCAGTATTTCAATCCGCGGGCACTCTGTCCGGCATGGGCGGAATTTGAGATGTATGCCAGCCAGTGGTTCCTTGATTCCGGTCATGCGGAAAGAAACTTCAACGATGAATACTGCTGCCACCCCGACGATGATTACATTGATTTTACTCTGCATCATTCTCTGCCCTATCTCGATCGCGGAGTCAGCGGTCTTTATTTCGACAATCTCTATGATTTGAAAATGCTCGACCCGTGGGCGGATATCCACACTTCCGGAGCCCGTAAAACACCCTATTACCCGATCTGGGGGATGCGTAATCTGGTCAAACGGGCGGCAACGCTCTGCTATGAGCGCAATCTGACCTTTTTCGGATTGCCGGCGGTGATGATCCACATGACTGACTGCAATGTGGTGCCGTGGAATTCTTTCGCCGGAATCACGCTCGACTGGGAGATGGGTTATGGAGATACTCCCTATCCGACCCGCTTCAGTGATGCTTATATTTTGAGCCATACAATCGGCAGGCAGACCGGCTGTATTCCGTGGGTATTGACCAATACAGCAGGATCAAACGGAGCTTATGCGACTGATACTTTGCTGCCGCTGACTTTCGGATATGATCTTTTCTGCCAGACCGGTTCCGGATTGACCAAGACCGACAGCTGGAAAAAGGTGCAGAATTTCATCCGCAATTTCGGATACGGCGAAGATACCACTGCCGTCTGGCCGGGATGGGATGAGAATAATCCGGTCAAAATCGCCGCAGTCAATACCCGCTGCACCACGGTCAAACGGCAGGATGGTACGATTTTGCTGCTCATCGGCAACCGGGGCGAAGCGGAAAAGATCACAATCACCCTGCCGGTACCCGGAAAAGTAACGGAAGCTTTGAGCGGAGAAAATTTCGCTGAAGGAAAAGAATTCACCGCCGATTTGCCGAAATACGGCTGGAAAATGCTGTTAGTCAAGGAGAAATGATGATTTGGAAACGAGTATCCGGCAATGATCATCTGCTGCTGGATCCGGCAAGCGGAGCTATTCGCTCGCTCCGCCATGACGACCGGGAAATTTTACAGGCAGGCGAAACTCTTTTTCTGTTGAATCTGCGTTCAGGGAAAAAGATTACCGGAACTGACTTTTCCACGGTCATTGATGATGGAGAGACCGTCTCTTTCAGCAATTGCGGCACGATGCCGGAAATGTCGGTGAAAATCCGGCTCTTGGCCGCTGAAAACGGTGCATTCCGCATCCGGCTTGCCGAAGCGGTCCTGCCGGAAAAAGATGATCTGCTCTCCTATGAATTGGCGTTGTTGACGATCCCCGATGATTACGATATCCTTGATCCGATCTCCGAGGGAAAAATCATTCCGCCGGACAAACGGTTTGATTCATCGTACAATTATGATATTGACGATCATTGGGGGCGCTATCCCGGAGTTTGTCAGGCACAATTCCTGGCGGCATTCAATCAGACCGGCGGGATCAGATTCTTTGCCCGCGACCCGCTTTGCCGTCCCAAACGGATCATGTTCTGGGGCAAGCAGAGCGGCGGACTCCATATAGAAATAAAAGACGGTGCCAAAGCAGTTTATCACGGTGATTTTGATTTGGAATTTTCCGCTTTTGACGGCGATTGGATGGAGGCGGCACGGCCATACCGGGATTGGATCTTTGCTTCCGGTATTCTGCCGGATGCCCCGAAGCGCCCGGAGTGGGTGAAGGAATCTCCGGTATTTCTGACCTATGTAGTCTGCGGCGAGGGGAAACTCTCGGCAGAACCTAATTGCTTTGTCCCTTATACCAATGCTCTGCCGTGGATGAGTGCCATTGCCGAAGCAACGCAAAGCCGGGTCATGGCAATGCCGATGCGCTGGGAGCATCGCGGGCCGTGGACACCGGTCGCCCAGTGGCCGCCGGTCGGCGGCGCTGAATCGTGGAATCAATTTGTCCGGGAGATGCACCAAATGGGACATTATGCCGGTTTGTACGGCTCCGGGACATCGTGGACTACTTATGTTTATCCGACCGGTAAAGATTATCCGGCAGCCCCGGCGAACTGGGGATGCACTGATCCGGACGGCACGATCCATACGAGAGACTTCAAGCCTTTCCGCCACTCGACCCCGCTGTGCCTGATGCAGAAAGCTGTGCGGGATCATATTGTGGAGGAGTGCTGTAAAATTGCCGCCTCCGGGATCGACTTTTACCAGCTTTTTGATCAGGACCTCGGCGGTGAAGTCGCCCCCTGTTTCAGTGCGGATCACGGCCACCCGGATGCCCCGGGCCCCCATGAAACCCAAGCAGGCAAACTTCTGCAGCAGGAAGTCATTGCCGGGATGCGGCGGAGCGGTTCTCCGGCAGTGATCGGCACTGAACACGGCGCTGCTGAACCATTTATCGCCACACTTCCGGTCAACGATCTGCGTACCGATGCCGTCTGCGGAGTGCCGTTTTACAGTTACCTCTTTCATGAGATCACGGCAAATTATTCCGGGAACCAGTGTAATTATGCCGTTTTTGATGCGGAAAAAAGTCCGGAAAACCTGCTTTACCGTACCGCTTTGGGATTTGCATCCGGGGCCTTGCTCACCATTCCGATCCGCAAAAACGGCGAAGTTGATTGGGGCGCCGGGGCACCATGGACACTTCCGGCGCCGCCGCAGCAGGAAATGTTGACCCTGGTCAGAAATCTGAATGAGCTGCGTCGCCGTTATCCGGAATTTTTGCTTGACGGACGGATGCTGCCGCTGCCGGATCTGGAAACACCGCATCGCACATTGCATTTGAGCAAGGGAGGAAGCATCGAAGTACCGACCGTCCTCTGCACATTATGGGATGACTGCAAAGGCCATAAAAAACTTTTCTGTGCCAATTATTTGCCGCAGAAACAGCAGATTATGGTATCCGGCAATCCCGTGGATGTGCCGCCATTGGATGCCGCACTCCTTGATATCTGATCCCGATCCGCCATCTGCCGGGAGTGAAAAGGTTTACTTGTGCTTGCGCATATCGATTTTGACCTCTTCCCAGTACAGTTTATCCTGACCGGCTTATTGTCGATCTCCCAGAAGTGATTCATCACATCCTCTTTCACCACCCCGGCGGCGGTCGATTGGACCAGATATTTTCTGAATTCATCAACTGAAATGCCGACCGGAGCATCAAAGGCATCCGGATTGTTGAAAATTGCCGCAAAGAAATTATCCCGAACCGGGTCACTTCCCCAGCCGTCAACCGGCAGCATGGTGCAGACCGACAGCGCTCCGGAACCGACTTTGACCGTGAAAAAATGGGAAAAGTTGCGGAAAGTATCCGAGTCGATAAAATCTTTGATCCCGTGGATCAAACCTTTCATCCGGTCACGCACCGGCTTATCTATACCGTAAATGTGTTCGTTGACCGCAACCGAGAAATTATCCAGACAAACTTTGTAACCGGCTTCCAGCAATATCTGCATATTTTGATCAAAATAACGCCCCGAAGCCAGCGCTTCAAGCAGGAGCAGATGCCGGATCACCCCACCTCTATTGCTGACGTTATTTCGAGCCTTCCGATGAGTAAACTCCCCCGGCTTGCCGCCTGTTTGGAAAGCATTTTGACGGCAAGTCAGAAAGAGGAGTTATTACGGCAATTCGGATGAGATACTATCCCTTGTTTGCAACTGCTGTGCAAAATCCCGCTCTATAGTAAAATCAGAATATCCAGGCATATCCAAAAATTTTTTCAGGTCGCTATCGTTAACTCAAAATATTGAACTTGATCTTAACTATATGCATCGTGTTGCGTTGATGCCTGTTGAAAAACGCTCATCATTTCCGCTTGGTACATTCAAAGCTGATGATATTCCAGTATTGGATATTCATGAATTGGCGGCAGGGAAGCTTTGTGCATTGATCGCCCGCTGTAAACCGCGTGATCTTTTTGATGCGTATCATCTGTTGAATTATGCTGAATTGGAACAGTCTGCATTGCGGAAATGTTTTGTGGTCTATGCCGCATTCAATAAAGTTGATTTTTCAGAAGTCTCCGGACTCGAAGAATTGAAGTTTGATACTCAGCAATTCCGGCAGGAACTTATGGAGACAC
>JAZNEV010000016.1:0-51843 GCA_045588835.1 Victivallaceae bacterium | reverse complement strand
CGGATCGAAACAGAAAGCGATTCGCGGCCAATCTCTTGTCAAAACTTCGTACAGCAGTTCGGTCGAGCAGGATTTCTGCACTCCCTCACTTCTGCCTTGTTTTAACTTCGACCTTGGCTTCCGACTCATCCGCCGTCCGGATCGAAACAGAAAGCGATTCGCGGCCAATCTCTTGTCAAAACTTCGTACAGCAGTTCGGTCGAGCAGGATTTCTGCACTCCCTCACTTCTGCCTTGTTTTAACTTCGACCTTGGCTCCCGACTCATCCGCCGTCCGGATCGAAACAGAAAGCGATTCGCAACCAATTCAAATACCGTAAATACGCTACACTGACAAAATATAACATGGATATTTGATTTTGCAATGCAGTTTTCGTTATAAAATATGTCTTTTCCGCTTAAAAAAATATGTATTATTGCATATAGTGAAAATCGGCAGATAATGATTTGTGTTAATTAACAGAAAACATGTGTTTTTCGGCATTTGTCGTTGATTTTTTACATTACATGGCATGAGAGTACTTGAAATTTATAAATGGTGGTCTATCTTTGAGAAATGTACATGAGGCAGTTGCGTGAAAGAGAAGAGGAACACGCAAAAGATTTAACAGAAAGGAATCTTTATTATGTCGATGAAAAAATTGTTGCTTGGCGGTGTGTTGTCCGCCGCGATGCTGGCCCCGATGGCTCATGCTGACGAGCCGGCCGGTCAGCCCCAGTTGACTCCGGAACAGCAGGCGATGCTGCTTCAGTTGCTCCAGCAGCAGCAGAGCCAGATCACCATTGAAGACGGTGTGAAAGATCTGCCGGAAAATCTCGCTGAATACAGTGGCAGGATCTTTACCAAACAGAACTTTGTGGAAATGCTCAGAAAGCAATTCCCTGATGGTAAACTTCCGGCCGGTATCACGGCGGCGGTCGTGACCCAGCAGGCTCCGCAGATCGTGGAAAGCATGGTGCGTGAATTGCTCCTGATCGATGCGATGACCAAAGCCGGTATCCAGCCGTCTGCCCAGTTGGTCAAAGATATCTGGAACCGTCAGTTGCAGTCGATCTCCGCAGAAGACCGTCAGTATCTGGATCAGTACCTTGCTTCCCAGAATATGACTCTGGAGCAATTCATCCAGCGTCAGAGCGAAGATCCCCAGTTGCAGCAGCAGGCGGCTTTGCAGACTTTCCTTGAGCGTGATGTGGTGGCCAATGTGCCGGCGGCAACTGAGGCCGAAGCACTGGCTTATTACAATGCCAACAAGGCCCAGTTCGTTCAGGAGCGTGTCGGTGAAGCCGAAGAGGCCGCCGCACTGGCCAAAGCCAACGGGATCGCGGCCCAGTTGAATACTGATCCGGCCAAATTTGCTGAATTGGCCGCTGCCAACAGTGTCTGCCCGAGCAAAGCCCAGGGCGGTTCACTCGGAGCATTTGCCAGAGGCCAGATGGTTCCGGAATTTGAGAATGCGGCTTTCGCTCTGGAAGTCGGTAAAATTTCCGCTCCGGTCAAAACCCAGTTCGGTTATCACATCATCCGTCGTGATGCCTCGGTGGAGGGTGATCCGGAAGGCACTATCCGAGCTTCCCACATCCTGATCGCTCCGACTCCCAAACCGACGGAAGTTCCCTTTGCCGATGTCAAAGATCAGTTGATCCAAATGCTGACCAACGCCAAAAAAGGCGAAGCATTCCAGGCTTATTGCAACCGTCTGATGGCTGATGCCAAATTCAAACTGCTGATTCAAACTCCGGCTCCCGCCGCTGCTCCCGCCCCGGCCCCGGCACCGGCACAATAAGTAAACGCAGGCAAGCGTAAAATTCCGATCCCCGTTCTGCGGCAGTGCAGAGCGGGGATTTTTTGCTGTAAAACGGTTGCACAAAACGTATAACTGTGTTATATTATCCGGAATGAAAGGTTGAATGAAGAAAAATAAAAATCGCAGTGGTATATTTCATACATTGCTGTAAACATTTGTTGTACGATTTTATATAACCGGATATTGACATAAAATGAAATATTTTGACGTACATACCCATATATTTCCGGCCAAGATCGCCGGAAAAGCGGTCAGTTTTCTGGAAAATTACTACCATCACCGGTGGCCCGGCGGCGGGGATATCGACGATCTGCTCGCCGGAATGGATAAGGCCAGAGTCAGTACATCGCTGATTTTTTCCTGTGCCACCAAACCGGAACAGGTGATCCCGGCCAATGATTTTCTGGCGGCGGCACAGAATGCCCATGCCGGAAGATTTTACGCATTCGGCACACTGCATCCGGATTACAAAGATATCGCCGGAGAAATTCAGCGGATCAGGGATATGGGGTTGAAAGGGATCAAAATACATCCGGATTTTCAGCATATTTATATTGATGAACCGAAAATGATGCGGCTCTATGAATTGGCCGGAAGCGAATTGCCGCTGATGATCCATATGGGCGACCGGCGGACGGACTTTTCTTCACCGTGGCGTCTGGCCAAAGTTTTGGATGCCATGCCGGAATTGAAGATCATCGCCGCCCATTTCGGCGGTTATTCGGAATGGGACGAGGTCGAAAAACATCTGGTCGGCCGCAATGTGTGGTTCGATACTTCCAGTACTTTCTGGGAATTGCCCGCTGAAAACGCCCGTAAAATCGCTCTGGCTCACGGAACGGATAAGCTGCTTTTCGGCAGTGATTATCCCGCTTCGCTTCCGGAACAGGCGATCGCTGATGTATTGACCATGGATTTGAGTGCGGAAGATAATGAAAAGATCTTTTACCGCAATGCAGAAAAACTTTTCGGATTGGAAGTGAATGGGTTATGAAGTCGGAAAAAATATTGTCCCAGTTGAATAACGAACAGCGTACTGCCGCCGCCCGGCACACCGGTCCGGTATTGGTGCTGGCCGGTGCCGGTACCGGTAAGACCAGGGTCATCACCTTCCGTATCGCCAGTATGCTGGCCGAGGGGATCGCTCCGGAAAGTATTCTGGGGCTGACCTTTACCAATAAAGCCGCCAGAGAAATGCGTGAACGTCTGGCCCAGCTGGTCGATGAAAATGCGGCACAACGGGTGACGTTGGGCACTTTTCACAGTTTCTGCATCCGGATTTTGCGTAAACACATTGCCAAACTGGGATTTCAGACCGGCTTCACCGTGGCTGATGAATCCGATCAGCAGGGAATATTCAAACAGGCTCTGGGCGAGTGCGGATGCTCCTATGAGGGATTTCCGGCGGCCAAAGTTTACAGCATGATCGGAATGTGGAAAAATACGCTTCAGACTCCGGAAAGTGCCTTGAAAAATGCCCAGAGCAGTTTTGAAGCCACCGCCGCACACATCTACGAAAAATTCCGGGATCTGCTGGAAATGCAGAACCTTATCGACTTTGACGATATGCTGTTGCTGGCGTGGCGGCTTTTTACCGAACACCCCGAAGTGCTTGAGGAGTATCAGAAACGTTATGAGTATCTGTTGGTCGATGAGTATCAGGATACCAACGGGGCCCAGTTTGAATTGGTGCGGATGATCGCCGGGAAAAAGTGCAATCTGTGCGTGGTGGGTGACGATGACCAGAGCATCTATTCATGGCGTGGTGCGGATGTGGGCAATATTCTGGAATTTCCACAGCGTTTCCCCGGTACATTGACGGTGAAACTGGAGCAGAATTACCGTTCCACATCTGCCATTTTAGAGGCCGCCAATACCGTTATCGGCACCGGGGTTAACCGGCATGAAAAAAGATTGTGGAGTGCGCTCGGGCAGGGCGAGAAACCGAAAATAGTTCTGTTTGACCGGGACGATCAGGAAGCGGAATTCGCCGCCAATCTCATCCGTTCCCGCAAAGGTGAAAGGCCGGAGTTGCGTTGGAAAGATTTCGCCGTGCTTTACCGCTCCAACCAGTTGTCACGCCAGATCGAACAGGCTCTGATGAGTGCGCAGATACCTTACCGTCTGGTGGGCGGTCAGCAATTTTTTCAGCGGCGTGAGATCAAAGATGCCGTGGCTTATCTGAAACTTCTGGAAAATCCCCGTGATGACCAGAGTGTGTTGCGTATCCTCGCCGCTCCCCCCAGAGGGGTCGGGCCCAAGGCGGTCAAAGAACTCAAACGCCGCCGGGCCGAGGAGCATATCCCGATGTTCACCTCGCTGAAAAGTGAGGATTTTATCAAAACTCTCACCAGTAAAGGCGGCACTGAAACCCGGGAGATGCTGGCGGCCTTTGCCGAAGCCAAAGAGAACTTCAAAGAACCGGGCAATCTGGCCGGGAAAATTCTGGACTTCCTGCAAAAAGTCGGATATTACAGCGGTTTGCAGAAAATTTACCGCGACCATGACGACAGCGTGAAACGGCGGGATAACGTCGATGAATTTATCAATGCCGTGGCTCAATTTGAGAAGAAAAACGGCGGCTCTGTGACCCTGACCGACTATTTGGAATCCTATTCACTCATGGAGGAAAACGACCGCACCCAGGAGGAATCCCCCGATGCCGATGCGGTGACTTTGAGCAGTATCCACGCCGCCAAAGGTCTGGAATATCCCGTGGTCATCCAGATCGCTATGGAACGCAACATCTTTCCCCATGAGAGAGCCTTGGAAGAAAACGGTTATGAGGAAGAATTACGCCTCTTTTATGTGGCTGTGACCAGAGCCAAAGAGGAGTTGTATCTGACCCGCAGCCGCAGCCGGATGGTCCGGGGCGTGGTGCGTCCGGCATTGCCGTCGGTATTCCTCGATCTTTTGGGTGGTTCAGCGGAAAAGGCCGATGAGGATGAATTGATCAAAAAGGCCGACGACGAAACCGTGCGCCAGACCTTTGAAGATGCGATAAAGATGTTGATGAATCCATGATGTGACAGGTGGAATTCTCCGGTAAAAACGGTGTTTTTTGCCGTTCATACTTGTAAAATATCCGGCGGTAAAGTATAGTATATCAAGCAGTAGTAAACTGGAGGTTTTTATGAGAAAGTTGCTGTTTTTTGCCTTGATTTGTATATTGATTTCCGGTTGTGCCAGTACCGACCGGATGCTCCGGATGTCCGGCGGCGTGCTGGATGAGTATTCCGTTCCCAAAAGTTCCCGCATCCGGTCGGATAAATATCAGAAAGTTACGGGAAATCTCACCTCTTCCACCCGTTCCAACCGTGGTGAAGTTGCCGGTCTGGATGATACATTGATCAATATCTGGCCGTTTTTCTTCCGTAATAATGACTATTGGAGTGCCTTGTGGCCGCTGATCGACAGTGACCCTTACGGTTTTGCCTTCCGCCCGTTTTACAATCATGAGGGCGATGATTACAGCATCCTTTTTCCCCTGTCGGCGTGGAATCCGGAAGCCCGCCACGGCTGGGTGGGCCTCTGGGCGTGGAACAACGGCAACTTCGGCCTCGTGCCATTTACCTGGCAATGGAAAGACAACCAATATTCCGGCGGAGCGTACTATACACCGCTGGTGATTTTCGACTATGATCGTGAACCATTCTACTTCCGTTACACCGGCGGCAGATATCCGGAAAGCCGGAGTTTCCGCAACGACTTTGACTGGTTCGTTTTCCTTTTGCATCACGGTCAGAATACCCGGGTGAATTTCGCTCAGTGGAAATGGCTTTTTGATATCCACTGGGAGGATGAGGATCTGGCCGGGATCCGGAGCGTGTGGAACTGGCACTTCAAAGGAACCCGTCCTTTCCCCGCCAACCGGGAGGCATTTGAACGGTTCCGCGGGGAAATTTTCCGCACTCTCGGGCACAGCGTGACCAGAAGTTACGGCTTTATCCCCTTCTGGTACGGCTCGTTTGATGACAATGGCGATTACAACAATCTTTTCATGCTGCTCGCCGGTAATGAGAGGAGCGGCAGAAACTTCAGTTTCAATATTTTAGGCGATATTCTGGCCGGGTATGAGGAAAAATTTTATGATTATGACATGATATGCAGTGAAAAAGAATTCACCTCGTGGGTGCTGTTGTCATATTTTTCCACGGAAGAGTGGTATGTACAAAATGATATCTGGCTCAAACTCAATTATTTGCAGGATCTTTGCAACCAGATGCGTCACGGCGGATTCAATCAGCATAAACCTGCAGTGGAAGATACCCTGCGGAAAATGGGACTTGCCCTGCCGGATAATGTCACTACTGCCGCCACGATGCAACTTTTCCTCAATGAGTTGAAAAGCCGTTATGAATTGGAGACTTATCCGGTCTATTCCGGCCGCATTCTGCCCCTGATCTGGTACAAGCGTAATCTGGGTATTGACCGCAGTTACTGCGTGCTGCCGCCGCTGTTGACCTGGTGGGGGCATGACCGTGACAGCAGTTATTTTACTTCATGGCCGCTGTTTACTTTTATCCGCCGTTCACCCCGTGAAGAACGTACCACGATCCTTTCTCCGCTGGTCTATTATGCCAAAGCGTTTCACCGTGACCGCACCAATTACCGGGTGTTCAGCCGCGGAAGTTTCTTCGCCGCCGAGGTGGAGTGTACCGAATTGCGTGATCAGTATGCCGCCTGCGGCCTCTTTTACCGGGGGCGTTTCGGCTTCAACGTCGCCAGAGAGGGGGTCGATCATGATGCCGTGGAAAGATTGCGGGTACTGCTCAATGAGTTGCCGGTCACCTGCCGCAATCTGGCACAGAGAAGAGCCGGTATTGCCGAACGTACATCCCGTAATGACCGCTGGCAGACGGTTACCGAGATCGAGCGTTTGCGTAAACTTATCCGTTATGAGGAGTTGAAAATCGAATCTGCCGGATTGCTCCGCGATACAGAAAGGTATCAACAGGCTGTCAATGAAGCCAAAACTCTGGCTGAATCGCTGGATTTCCCCTTGGATGAAACGGTCTTTGCCGATGCCGACCGTGCCAAACTGCTCTGTGCCGCGTTGATCGACCGCTATACCGAATTGCGGTTCTATGAAGATATCGGCAACGGGGTCTTTTTCCACAAGGAAAAATACAGCAACGGCGATTACAAGTGGCATTTTATGCACATTCTGGCCGGCGGGGAAAAGGATGGCGACAAGGAATCCACCCACATTCTGCACTTGCTCTACCGCTATCGCAAAGAGGGGAGCCGTTCGGAAAAAATTTACTTCCCCTTTGTCAGTACTGTGGAGGATGGGGATGATTACAAATTCAGTTTCCTCTGGCGGGTTTTCAGTATCAGCAAACGCAACGGCAAGACTGGCGGACACATATTATTCATTCCTTTCGGTGATGATGGAGAGTGAAAAATCATGAAATTATCAGGTGAAAATTTAAGAGAAGTCAGTTTTCCGGTCGGCGGTATCGGCGCCGGATGTATCGGCATATCCGGAAGCGGCCGTCTGGCGGAATGGGAAATTTTCAATAAAGCCGGGAAGTTCTTGCGCAACGGTATCTCCCACTTTGCCATCCGGGCCAAAAAAGATGGTAAAGTCGTCGATTGGCGCATCGTCAACGGCCCGGTGGAAAAAGACCTTTCCGGTGAATTTGTCGGCCGTTACGAGGGATATATGTGCGGTTTCGGCTGGGGCCCCGTGCGGGAAACGATGGCAGGTTTACCCCACTTTGCCAACTGTGAACTTGACGGCAGATTCCCCGTGGCAATATACACTTTTACCGATCCGGATTTCCCCGGCAAAGTGACTTTGACCGCATGGAGTTCCTTTATCCCCGGTAAAAGCGATCAGTCATCCATGCCGGCGGCAATCTTTGAATTGGGCGTGGAAAACACTTCCGGTGTGGAATATGAGTACGATTTTATCGGTGTTCTGGCCAATATCACCGGCAATAAAGAGGGGGAAAACCGGGTCGAAAAAGCGGGAAATCTGACCATTCTGCGGGAATTTTCCACCGACAGATCCGGTGAGATCGCCATATCCACCGATGCCCCGGATACCGCTTATCAGGAATATTTCCGGCAGGATACCGGCAATGCCAATTTGGAACAATACATCCGGGATATGGCGCAACCGGAATTCGTCAACCACCCCCGCACCATCATCCGTTACAATGACCCCTGCGGTCTGCTGGCGGCGGCGAAAACGCTTGCTCCGGGCGGCAGTGACGCCGTCCGCTTTGTCATCTCATGGTACTTCCCGGAAAGAAGCAACACCTGGCGCACGGAAGAGTGGCTGGAAACCAATATGGCCAAATACGGCATCAAGGAAAATAAATGGCGCAATTATTATGCTACACTATGTTCCTCGGCGGCAGATTGTGCCATTAAGATCTTTGAAAAATTTGATACTTTGCGTGAAGAGGTGTTCCGTTTCCGGGATATGCTCCACGGCTGCACCATTCCGCAAGCCGCCATTGACGGAGCCGCCGGCAATCTTGCCGTGCTGATCAGTCCGGTCTGTCTGCGTCTGCCGGACGGCACATTCTACGGCTGGGAGGGGGTCGGCCCGGAAAGGGGCAGTTGCGAAGGCAGTTGTCTGCACGTCTGGAATTACGCCCAGGCACTTTCCATGCTCTTTCCCGATCTGGAACGCTCCATGCAAGAGGCCACATTCAAATACAATCTTGACCGCAATGACGGTTTGCAATTCCGGCTCCGCCTGCCGCTGGGTATCCAGGCGGATGCCGATGAATTCCGCCCCTGTGTGGATGGTACTTGCGGCGAAGTTATGAAAATGTTCCGCAACTGGAAAATTTCCGGCGATACCCGATGGATGAAAAAACTTTATCCGGTCATGAAAACGATCCTTTCCTATGTGTGGAGCGATAAGAACCCCGACCGCTGGGATGATCAGGCTCAAGGCATCCTCACCGGCCGCCAGCATCATACGCTGGATATGGAACTTTTCGGCCCTTCCGGGTGGTTGCAAAGTCACTACCTCGGTGCACTCAAGGCCGCCGCGATCATGGCTGAAACCGTCGGTGATGATGAATTTGCCGCCACTTGCAGAAAACTTTTCGACCACGGGCGCAAGTTCATGGAAACGGAACTTTTCAACGGCGAATACTACTTCCAGAAAATCGACCTCAAAGATCATGAGTTTCTGAAAAAATATCTCAATTTTGATTGGGAAGATGAACTCTATTTCAGCGAAGAAGCCGGAGAAATCAAACATCAGGTCGGCAGCGGCTGTATCATCGATGCCCATCTCGGCGCATGGTATACCAAACTTTTCGGCATTGGGGAAATCCTTGATGCTCAACAAGTGAAGTCCACTTTGCTTGCCATCGTGCGTTACAACTTCTTTGAAAAAATCGGCAAAAATATCAATCCCTACCGCAACTTTGCTCTGGAAAATGAGAGCGGTACCGTCATGTGTACCTATCCGCACGGCAAACAATATCAGGGCATCCCCTATGGCGAGGAGTGCATGACCGGTTTTGAATGGGCTCTGGCTTCACATCTGGTCTGTATCGGTGAATTGGAAAAAGCCGAAATGATCATCAATGCCATCCGTGACCGTTACGATGGCAAAAAACGCAACCCCTGGAACGAGATTGAGTGCGGCAGTAACTACGCCCGCAGTATGGCCGCTTATGCCATGTTGCAAAGTTACAGCGGATTCAGTTATGATATGACGGAAAAACGTATCGGTTTCGCTCCGAAAATATCCGGAGATTTCAGTTGTTTCTGGAGTATCGGTAAAGTGTGGGGCTCCTATTCCCGCACCGCAGACGGTCAACAGATCACCATCGGCGGCGGTGAAGCGGAACTGGAAAATTTTGAGTTGGCTTCTTTTACCAAACAATATCTCAACGGCGTGGAATTTACCGGCAAAGTTACCGTCTGCACCGGGGATGTGCTGGAATTTATTTGAGGTAGTTCAACTTCGCTCCGATGGAACCGTCATGCTCCATTGATATACGCATGGTGCCGTTGACAAAGTTATTCAACTGCTCAACGGCATTGGCGGAGTTTTCCACCGACAATCCGATTTTATTATCTGCGATCCCCAGAATATCGGTGGCACAGTGCAGAGCCAGATCAAGATCGTGCATGACCATGATCACGGTCAGGTTGCGTTCTGCAACAAGTTTCTGTAATAACCGGGGCAGTTGACCGCAGAAAGCGGCATCCATTCCGGCTTCGACCTCATCAAGCAGCAGTAATTCCGGTTCCTGGGCCAGAGCCATGGCCAGAAACACTTTGCGTAATTCGCCGCCGGAGAGGGTCCCGGTTTTTCTTCCGGTCAAATCCGCACATCCGGCATCCGATAACGCCCGGTCGATGGCCGGCCGGTCATGTTTCCGGCTGCCATTCATCGCAAAACGGGCCAGTTTCAGCAACTCAAATACGCTCATTTCCGGCGGAGCGTAGGGATTTTGCAGTAAAATCGCCCGTTTTTGAGCCAGTGATCCGGCACTGAAAGTATTTATATTTTTACCGTCAAAGGTGATCTCTCCTGATGCCGGTCGCAGAAGTCCGGCAATGAGTTTGAGCAAAGTAGATTTGCCGCTGCCGTTGCTCCCGGTAACGGCGGTGATCGATCTGTCGGCAAATCCGGCGTCGATATTTTGCAATATCGGGCGTTTATTCCGGAAAAAGGAGAGGTTGCGGATATATACGGTCATAAATCACACTCCTTTTCTCTTAAAAGCAGAACTGAAAAGAATATTGCTCCGAATGCTGAAAGAAAGAGGCCGCAGGGCAATTCTCGCGGGGCAAAGAGAGTTCGTCCGGCCAGGTCGGCGATCAAAGTTATTTCCGAACCGGTTATTGCCGACATGAGCAACAGCGGCATGGAACGGCGGGTATTGAGCAACTTCCCGGCGATATGCGGGGCAATCAAGCCGGCAAAGCCCAGCAATCCGGCCGCTGAAACTGCCGTTGCCGCCGCCAGAGCGGCCACGGCCAGGGCGGCAATGCGGTTGCGTTCCACATTCAAACCGAGGGCGTGGGCCTCAAGTTTGCCCAATGACAGGATATCCAGTCTGGCGGCCAGCAGCGGAGCAAGGATCAGTGCCGCAGTGAAAAAAGGCCATGATAAACTTAAATCATCCATTGTGCAGCGGGCAAAACCACCCATGGTGAATTCCATTACTCCGGCTAATTTGTCTGAATTCATCAGGATCATCGCTCCGCAGGCCGTGCTGAATAATGCTCCCAGAGCCACACCGGCCAGAATCAGCCGCACCGGCGAGAGGGTGCGTTTCCATGCGGCAAGGGCGATCAATAACGCCGCGATCAAAGCTCCGGCAAAGGCGGCGATATTCAGAAAATCGGAGTGTTGCGGCCAAAAGAGCAACAACAACAATCCGGCACATCCGGCTCCGCCGGAAATACCGAGGATATCCGGTGAAGCCAGATCGTTATGCAGGACTTTTTGCAGAATCGTGCCGGAAACCGCCAGTGCCGCTCCGGATAACAGAGCCAGTAAGGTCCGGGGCAGCCGCAATTCCCTTAATATGAATGCCGGATACTGTTCCGGATCGGTGAATATTTGCCATACATCACTCCAGGTGGTGGGCAAAATACCGCATTTGAGCGAAAAGAGAAAGGTGAAAAGCAACAATACGGCCATAACGGATACGGCAATGGTCACTCTTTTCATAACTTATTGAAACTCCACGATGATTGCTTGCGGCGGGCAGAGAAATCTCCGGGTGTGCCGATGCTCGCCGATACCGGATGATACGATCATTTTGAAGTTCAATCCCCGCCTTTCAAAAACTCCGCAGTCAAATTTGCGGTGATAGAAACTGGGGATGTAAAACGCTCCAAACAGCGGCAGACGGCACTGTCCGCCGTGGGTGTGGCCGCACAGGACCAGTGAAAAATTACGCAAAAACCCTTTGCGGTCGGCGGCAACCACCCCATCGGGGTTGTGGGTCAGCAGAATATCGGTCACTCCCCGGAGCTTTTCCGATTCCGGCAGATAACGGAAGTCGATGGAACTGATATCCGGCAGGGCCGTGATGCGGAAATTTCCGCAAACGCTGGAGGAATTTTCCAGAAATGTTATCCGGTTCGCGGCATACAGACCGGCAAAATACTCCGGCTTCAGCCACCGTTTACCGGCTTCCCAGTTGCCGTTGACCGCAATCGTCACCGGAGCAAGGGTGGTGAGATGTGAGAGCAGAAAGGGCAGTTTATCCAGAGTGTCGGCATCATCGCACAGATCGCCGCCCAGAAGCTGGATATAGGCCGGAAATTGCTGACAGAGCCGGGTGTACTCATCCAGCAACCGGTGGTTGCGGCTTGAATCGTGCCAGTGCCAATCTGAAGAATAGATGAGCCTTTTGCCCTGCAAAGCACCATTTGGTGAGGGGATGAAAACTTGTAAAGCCGTTAAAATACACCCTTTGAAACGAAGCGTTTCAGTACGGACCTTATCTGTGCGGTGAAATTTTTCACTGCGCAGATGAAAGGCCCGTTTCAACGGGTAATAACGGCTTTCAAATTCGTTCACGCGTCAAGTTCCGCAATAAGTTCATCCGGCAGGGGCCGGACGGCGATCAGTTTGCCCGGGTTGCCATCCGGTCCGGTAAAAGAATCACCGATTTTACAATTGAGCAGGGCTTTGCCCAGACGGGTACGGTAGGAGAGGAAACGCCTTTCCGGGTCGCCATCCCATGCACCGAGCAGATAGTAATTTTCCTGTTTTTTGCCGTTGAGTTCGATCGTGACCATTGAACCGATAACGGCGGTATCGCTGATCTCGACCTGTTTCATGAGGACCGGCTGGATATTGGCCAACTCTTTTTCCAGTTCGCCGCGGCGTCTGGAAAGATAATTTCTGCGTTCTTTGGCCGCATCAAATTCGGAATTTTCCCGGAAGTCGCCGTGGGCACGGGCCGTTTTGAGGGCCTCCCGGTTTTCCGGCACATGGATATTGATGATGTCATCAAGTTCCTTGATCAATGCCTGATGGGATTTGACACTGGTGTAGGTCGCTTCAAAGACCGGAGCATCGGTAGATTCATCTTTGGCCTTACCGGCATCGAGGATCTTTTTGCCGGCACCGCTTTCCAGATACTCCTGGATCTCTTTGCTCTGACGGGCAAGTTTCACCATCAGACTCTGTCTTTCACCGGCATTAAGGAAAAGGGCCCCCTGCAGGATCGAGCCGAACATCACCGGATCATCATCGAGCATGGCGATCAGGTGCGACTGAAATGCCCAGTCATCCAGCAGCATCGCATGCAGTTCCCGGCGGGCGGGCAGATAGACTTTGGGCGGTTCTTCGGCGGAAAGGATTCTGGAAACATTATCCAGATTGACCAGTGCCAGCAGTTTGGCATCGTGCCGTTTCTTGCGGTTTTTCCAGATCCACAACAACAGATCCGCACTGCATCCGCGATGGGAGGTGAGCATGGAACAGATCAAATCGTTGGAAATGTGCGGACCGATACAGTTGAGGGCTTTGAGCGGCAGTTTGAGGGCACAGGCGGCCAGATACTCTGCCGGGAAAACTTTGGATGCCCCTTCGCAGAGTTTTTCCAGCAGTTTGCTGGCCAATTCGCCCCAGACGGCGAAAGTATCGAGATTGGCCGAAGCCGGTTCTTTCGGGAAAAACGGCGTTTTGCCGGCCAGTGAATCGACGATCAGCTGGAAACTGCCCTCCGGGGTGCGGTCAAAGACCATGGCCAGTACTTCGGCGACCAGTTTGCCTTCACGCTGGGCGGTGGCCACGGCGAGTTTTTCAAAAAATCCGCAAAGAGCGGTAACTTCATCCGGTGCGAATTCTTTGGCACCGGCTTCCTGTTCTTTGATCAACAGCAACTGGATCTCTTTAAGACTTCTGCCGTCACAGGCTCTGCGTCCGCCGGCTGCCGGGGCGGATGAGGCCGCGGCCGGTTTGCTCTGGGCCACGCCGATATTCCAGTAACGCTCAAAAGCGGCATCATCCAGTTTACGGCCGCAACCGCAGCGTGCCATCAATTTCAAGGCTTCTTCAGAGATGTCGGTCAACTGGCGTTTGCTCACGGTCAGGCGGAAAAGGGCCGCCGACACCGGTACGGCGGCGGCCACGGCCAGCCGCGAAACATCCGGCCCGGAAGCGAGGATCACGGCATCTTTAAGCACCACTTCCAGCGGTACTGCGGCATTGCTGCCGATCTGGGCGAAAGGCATCATCGGCAAAGAGGCATTCATCGCATCGACCGTACCGGCCACGCCCCAGCGGCGGGAACCGGGCAGAAAGACCACTGAACCGCTGCGTAAGGCCAGCAGACGCTCCACTCTGGCGGCGATCTCGGCCGGAGTTTTGCTGTCATCGCGTACTCCGGAGGCTTTGACCACCGGAGCCTGGGCGATGTATGGCGGCAGTAAAACTTTGACCGCATTGATCAGCACTTTACGGAAAAACGGTTTGCCGGGGATCCCGGTTTTAGCGATCTCAAGGATGAATTTGGCTTCCGGAGCGGAAAGTTTACGGTTTTCCCACTCCTCCCAGAGCATTTCCAGTTGTTCGGCGGTCTTGTCGTCGGCACCGGCTTCCACGGCTTTTTTCACTTCGGCCAGATTTTCCGGTTTGGGGACATCGATCACCGCAATTATCAATTCTTCAATATCTTTTGCCATAAAATATATCTCCATAAAATTAATGACTGACATGCAGATATATAATATACCTTTAAAAAGGCGTTTTTACAACCGGAAAATGCACTTTTCAGCGGATGATGCCGAAGTTTTGGGCAAGTGCTTCCAATTTGGCCAGATAGTAAGCGGTATTTTCGTTGCGGCATTTATCCGGAGCATCGGCGAGCAGACATGAATTGCCGACGACCGGTACTTTGGCTTTTTCTCCGGTGACGTAGAATTTCACCTTGTCTCCGGCCCGGAATTTTTGACCGGAAGCCAGTGCCAATTCATACGGCGCACTGCGGCGGCCGGAACCGGAAGCCAGTTTGCGTTTGTAATTTTCCGGAGAGTCGCTCAAAACTTCACTTTTGGCCAGATCTTCCAGCTTCACGCTCCGGTCGGCGATGCTTTTTTTCCAGAATTCATAAGCCTCAACTGCCGCATCCGGATCATCGTGCAGTTTGGCGGAAACGATCTGCATGATGAATTTGCGTTGAAACGGTTCCAAAGCTCTGGATTTCAACGCCGCCCCGGTGAGCGTGATCGTGCCGTCAGAGTGGAGCAGGGCATAATTTTTGGCTTTGAATGAGTACATCGCCGGATATTCGGCATCAAATTCCAATTCGATACCCGGCGGCAGAACCTCATTCAGTGCCGCATCAAGTTGCTGTCTGCTGACATCTTGCGGCATTTGAAAATATATGCCGTCAGTATCCATTTCGATCACGGCGGCCTGATGATTTTGCATAGTGGCGGATAATTTACCCAGCAATTCCCTGCCGGCGGCGGTGATCTTTTCAGCAAGGTCGAAGTCGTTGAATGTCCCCTGGGCGAAGCCCAGATAGCCGTAAAAGGAGTTGATCAATATCTTAAATGAACTTTGCAACGCCTCAAATTTGCGTTTTTCCGCACCGTCGGGCAGAGATTTTGCCCGGTCTTTGGCCTGCAGTCTGAATCTACGCAACTTATTCAGCAACTCCAGAAATATTCCGGCCTCATCTCTGGCCGGTGAGATTTGCATGGTCAGCAGCAGTGACGGATAAAGTGAACGCACGTCGCAATGGCGTACCTTATGGAATACCCCGGCAATTTCCATGCTGGATAATGCCCCGGCATAGGTGCGGGGATTTTCCGGTAACGGCAGGGAGATCTTACGGCGGAGATATCCGGCAGTCAGCAGGGCATCAAGGGCACTGCCGGAACCCCGCAGGATACACTCCTGAAATCCCAGCGGCAACTCCCGGGTGCGGTAGAAATATGCCGGTAATAAGATCCCGGCAAGTTCCATAAGCATCGAGGCCGGATCTGCGGTCGGGATATGGAAATACTCCCCGATCACTTCCAGGGTGTGTTCTTCGATATCCCGGTGTGCCGCATCGTAAAGTTGAATGACGTGGAGCAGATCGACCAGATGGCGGCCCTGTAAGGAGTATTTCTGATAACTGTACTGTTTTTCTCCGGCACTGTACCGGGAATTTTTCACGGCAAAAGAGTCACCGTTACGCCCGCAGTCGAGTGGGATCTTGTATTTTCCGGCTCTTTTGGTCAAAAGCGGCAATGTTTCCCGGCAGCAGTTGAATCCGCAAAGCACATCCGGGTCATAATCTTTGATATAATCATTGAAATTGCGGATGATTTCCGGCTCATCACCGGAAAAATCCAACCGGTTTCCGGCCGAATCGGCCACCTGGATAAGCGTGATGGAGCCGTGATCACTGCTGATGGTAAAGCAACAGCAGCGCAGCATGGAAAAATCCATTCCGGCAAAGAGCCGCAGATCATTGATCCCCAGAGCCTGTTGCAGCAGACTGCTGAAATTCATCACTCCGGGCGATTTTTTCAGAGCGGCAAGTTGTGATTCGTAATCATTCAGCGAATCAAAGACCGCCATCCGGCAGAAAAAACCATTGCCGGACAGCGGTTCGACAGTACAATTTTCCGGTGTTGCCGCTTCAGAATTGAGCAGTACGAATGGGGAAAACGGCATATCTTCCGTGCGGAAAGAATTCCCGTCATGGAAGTACAGACGCAGGCCCCACGCCCCGACTTCAGCGGCAACGATCCCGGTCATATTCAGCAGATCACCGTGGCAAGGCTGAATCCGTCGCCGTTATCCATGGCGGCGGCACTGGTCACGGGCTGTTCAAAATCTGCGAAAACGCCGCCATTGACCACATAGTGAGCGGCGCAATCCTGACAGGCGGCATCGAAGTCGGTATCCACATTGGTATCGCACGGAGCATTTTTCTCATAGGTGGAAATGTAACGTGCCACGCCCGGTTCGAGGGCAAACTCACGGACGAGCAACGCATCTTTGCGGATGATGCCCAGATAGCCGACTTTGGAAATTCTGCCGGCGACCGCCACGACCCGCGGGGTATCCAGAGAATCTTTTTCATAATCCATGGCCAGCAAGCCCAGAGAAATGGCATCGCGCACCGGCATGCCCATAGCGATCTTTTCGGTGATGGGATCGGTCTGGGAACCATTGGTGGCAATGGCCCATTCTCCGGCAATACGCAGACAGTTGTAACTGATATACGGATTTTTGGCCAGATCGCTCTCTGCTCCCGGACGGGGGACGATGGCGATTTTTCCGTTGCTTTCCACCGCCTGACGGTTGGGGAATGAACGGGAGGAAACGCGGTACATGGCACAAACTTTATTCTCTCTGGTCATGCCGAATGCGACGATTCTGCCGATATACATTTTTTTCTCCTTTTTTAGGGTTTGTTTGATTATTTTATGTTTACCATCTAACCTGCGACGGCGTCTTGTGGGCAATCTCTTGTCAAAACATCGGACTCAAATTCAGTCGAGTAGTTGTTTCTACACTCCTTCATTTTCGCCTTGTTTTAACTTCGACCTTGCCTCACAATCCATCCGTCGTGTGGATCGAGCAATAACTTCTATTAAATTTTGGAACATCTGCTCAAAAGTGCAAAATCTGCCAGTACGATCGCCGCCATGGCTTCGACCACCGGAATTATCCGGGGCACGATACACGGATCGTGTCTGCCGGTGATGCTTATTTCCTGCGGATTTCCCGCCTTATCCACCGTATTCTGGGTTTGGGCGATGGATGGGGTCGGCTTTACCGCAATGGCAAATTCGATCCTTGCTCCGGTGGAAATCCCGCCGAGGATACCTCCGGCATTATTTGAGGCAAATCTGCCGCCGGACAGCATCGGGTCATTGTTTTCGCTGCCTTTCATCGCTGCCGCGGCGAATCCGGCACCGAATTCGATGCCTTTGACTCCGCCCAGACTCATCATTGCTCCGGCCAGACGGGCATCAAGTTTATCGAAAACCGGTTCTCCCCATCCGGCGGGCACGCCGTCGATGAAGCATCCGACGATGCCTCCGACACTGTCATTTTCCGCTCTGGCTTGGGCAATGGCACCGGCCATTGAAAGAGCCGCTTCGGGGTCGGGGGAACGGACCGGATTTTTTTCGATCTCATTTTTGTCGAAACTTTGAGCTTTGATACCGGCGATCTCCCGGGCAAAGGCACAAATGGAAATGCCGTAAGATGCGAGCATCATTTTGGCTACTGCTCCGGCGGCGACTCTGGCACAGGTTTCCCGGCCGCTGGAGCGTCCGCCGCCGCGTACATCCCGGATGCCGTATTTGCTGAAAAATCCGAAATCGGCGTGGCCGGGGCGGAAGATATTTTCCAGATGGCTGTAATCTTTACTGTGCTGATTGGTATTGCGGATGATCATCGCCAGCGGCGTACCGGTGGATGTGTCATTCAAAACTCCGGAAAGGATCTCCACCGTATCGGCTTCATTTCTGGGCGTGGTCAAGCCGGATTGCCCCGGCCGGCGGCGGGACATCTCAAAATCGAGCAGTTCCCGGTCGATCTTTACTCCGGCAGGCAGGCCGTCGATGACCACACCGAGGGCTTCACCGTGGGATTCACCGAAGGTGGTTATTTTAAAAATATTTCCTGAAACACTGCCGCTCATGATCGTTACATCCTTGAATCCGGCCGCACGATCTGAGTGCCGACACCGTCTTCGGTAAAGATCTCCAGCAGCAGAGCATGGGGGATACGGCCATTGATCATGTGTACTTTATTGATGCCGGATTCCAGAGCCTTGACACACCCCTGGACCTTGGGGAGCATACCGCCGGAAAGCACACCGCTGCGGATAAGTTCCGGAATGTCATTGGTGCGGATGGTGGGGATGACTGAATTTTCATCATCCCGGCAGGAAAGCACACCGGGAACATCGCTCACAAAGACCAGTTTTCTGGCGTGGAGTGCTTCGGCGATCTTGCTGGCGGCGGTGTCGGCATTGATATTGTAAATATTGCCATCTGCGCCGGTGCCCAGCGGAGTGACCACCGGGATCCTGCCCTCGGCGAGAGCCTCAAGTATGGCGGAAGTATTCACTCCGGTGACCTGACCGACAAAACCGATATCCTCCTCAAGGCCGGAAACCGGATCTTTGCTCATGGTCTTTTCGGCCCGGAGAATTTCTTTACCGGAAATGCCGGCCATATTTCCGCCGGCCTGACGGCCGAGATCGACCAGCTGGGCATTGACCTGGTTGTGCAGCACATCATCGACCACTTTGATCGTTTCGCCGCAGGTGTAACGCAAACCGTTGACGAATTTGACCGGAATACCTTTTTCCTGCAATGCCGCCGAGATCGCTTTGCCGCCGCCGTGGACGACGACCGGAGTAATACCGATAGCTTCGAGCATGACGATATCCCGCATGGCTCCGGCGACCAGTTTTGCTTCTTCCATGACACTGCCGCCGAATTTGACCACCACCAGAGAATGGCGGAATTTCTGGATATAGGGCAGGGCCTCGACCAGAACGTTGGCTTTACCGATAAGATTTTCCATCTGACTCATAACTGAAATTCCTTTTGTTTTACCGCCTGATCATCCCGGCGGGAAAATTCGCAACCGCAATAATTCTGCCGGTAGAAATCATGCTCTCTGGCAAAGTTTCTGCCGGTAAGATAACCGTATTTCTTTTTGAAGTCGATCTTTTCAAAGGTTCTCCACTTGCCGCCGACCTCAAAGATGACCGCACTGGATTTGCGGGGACTGACGGTCAGCGTGGTGGCAAAAATTCTGCCGTTTGCGGCGGCGGCGGTGCGTTTGAGATTGTATTCAAAACATTTTCTGCACCTTGCTCCGCCCTCCGGCTCATTTTCCAGACCGCTTACCGCCTGAAGCCACGCTTCGTGGTCGTAGGGATCGACGATCAATTTCAAGCCGTAAAAATCAGCCAGACGTCTGACCTCATGCAGCCGTTTTTCAAATTCGTCAGCCGAATCAAGATTGCTGTTGGAGTAAAAAAGTGTGATCTCGCAATTCCGGGCAATATCCGGATGTTTCACACAGCCTCCGCCGCACGGGGCACAGCAGATATGCAGAAAAAGATCCTGCTTTTCATCCATTGCCGCACCTCCTCACTCCTGGTCAGATGTCCATTATGTAATATAGTTCAAAAGTCGCTTTTTTGCAAGGTGAAACAGATAAAAAACGGATGGGAAAAACGCTTTTCCCATCCGTTGAGAGACGACCGGCCGGATTATTTGCGGCGGTGATTGAATTTGCTGGTCACACTGTAAGTTTCACCGGGCTTGACCGTTACCGGAGCATAGAGTGCTTCAGCGGTGTGCAACACCTGATTTTTCCAGAAATACAAGCCGCAGGCACCGGTATAATCCAGCGTGTAGACGCTGTTGCCGGCATCAATGGATACCACCGGATCAGCGGTCAGCACTTTGGCATTTTTCGCGGCATACCAGTCGAGCGTGACGCCGTTTTTGAGGTAAACACCGGGCAGGAAGGTCTGATTTCCGGCGGTCACGACCGGGGGATTTCCGGCTCTCCACACGCTGTAAGGCGTATGTTTGATGCGGAATGCGACCGTCAGATCGTGGTCGGTGGGGTTGATGAATTTATCAGTGATGATAAGTTCGCCTTCGATGGTCAGACTGATATGTTTTTCCATGATCAGACCTGCCAGCAGATTGCCGGAACCACCGGCATCGGTATCGGTTTTCAATTCGCAACGCAGGACGACGGAGGGGATCCCGGCATCCAGTTCGATTTTGCTGATGGTGTATTCACGCACTTCCGGCTGTGAGGGATCGTAGAAGATCACTTCGCTCAATCTGCCTGCCGGGCGGCCGACCGTGATCCCCCGGCCGATCATCCATTCGGCGACACTGCCGTTGACACCGGGATCGATGGTCACATAGTTTTCGCCGTTGATGAGGCAGAACATGACCGAATTGTTGAAAATACGCCACTGGGCAACGGCGTTGCCGTGCTGGGTGGTGCTGTAAATGGAAGCATTCTGTGCATTATCCCGGAGCAGTTGATCCAGAGCGGCCCGCAGAGATTCCTGGGTGACGGCGGTGAAGTTTTCCGGAGTGCCGCCGATTTTGATGACGGCACTGCCGCCGGCGGCGATCTCAATAACGAAACCGTTGCGGAATGATTCCGCAGTCAGACCGGTATAGTTGCGCCGGTTGAAAAGGTCACTGGCAGTCGTGGCATTGCCGTTGTAACCGGGAATGGCCACTTCGATAACGGCTTTTTCGGCAGCATAGTTGAGGATCGACAGCACATAAGTACCATCTTTTTCGTGCAGATGCACTTTGACCTGATTATTCAGATCGGGATATTCGGCGACTGTGAGATTGCCTCTTTCATCAAAGAGGTTGAGACGGTTGGTATTCAGAACTTTGAATCTCACCTGTTTGCTGAGATCGTTGCCGTAGTAGACATCTTCCAGTGAAGCGAGGATACCTGCCACGCGGGCGATGGCAGTCATATACCGGCCGTCGAGGTTGTCGGTGGGGTAGAACATCAAGCCTCTGGCTCCCAGAGCGATAGTGGCGATGATATTCTGCTGGACTTTTTCCGGGGAGTAACGCAGGAAGAAACGCTCATCCTGTTCGGAAGGGTCGATCCACGGGAATGAACCGGCGGTGGTCAGGTGTTCGGCGGCATAGGAAAGGTGACGGTAGTAATCCATGCCGGTACTGTAGATCATGAAACTGTAGAAGTCGGTCACTCTTTCCACGGCGGCCACATCGACGGCATCCCAGGTGTTGACCGCTTCGGCGGAGGGACGCAACTCGGTGGAGCAGAAGGATACTTCCATATCCGGGTAGTGACGTTTGACCGCCTGGGCGATTTTGGTCATGATGATCTTATTCTGATGGATCTTGTAAAGCTGCCATGAACGGTTGAGCGGACGGCCCGGCTGGATATCCTCTCTGGAAGGAACCGTCGAGAGTCTGGCGAAGCGGGCGAAATCACGCAGACAGTTGTCACAGGTTCCGCCGCCGGCGAGCGGTTCATAGTCGATGATAAAGGTTTTCATGCCCGGAGACGCCTCACGGGCCTTGGCGATGGCGCGGCGCAGATATTCGCCGTAAAAGAGGCCGTCGGGGTCTTGCATGAGGTACTGCGGACAGATGCCCTGCGGGTCGATGGTGCCGTCAGCCCGGTAGAAAGGCGGCACTCCGGGGCGGGTGACTTTGTTGTTGACGCAGAAGCCCAGATCATCGGTGCCGGAATTGCTGAGGATCATCGTGGAGTGACCGCAGGCAAAAGTCCAGAAGAAAAATTCCGCATTCTGATGCAGCATGGCGAGGCTGGTTGCCGGATAATTGTAGTGTTCCCATGACCAGCTCATATAAAGTTTGGGGGCGAAACTTGTCCACATGGCCAACTGGCGGGCGAGGATGGTGGTATCGGCCAGTCTGGCACTGGGGAATTCTTTGACCGTCATGCGGAAACGCTGAAATGCGGGGCGATCCATCGGGATCTCCGGCATCACGGTCAGACAGAATGACCGCTCAAGGAGTTTTTCGCCCTTGTGGATGAAATAATAATTCACATCCCCGGAAAGACCGGCAGAACCTTTGGCGGCATCCAGATAGATGGAAAAACCGTTTCTCCAGTAAGCCATGGCAGTCGGGTGGTAGTTGAGTTTTCTGGTGGGCAGAGTCATGGTGTAACGGGTATATTCTTTGCCGTCACGGGTGAAATTTTCCGTGGTGAAGTCGATGGATTCCACCGGCACTCTGACTCTGGTGGTCGCCTGAAGCAGTTTGACTTGAGCGGGCAGCTCAATGACGAATTGCGGGGGATCTTTATGCAGCGGCCACACGTCGGCGGTGAATTTGACCACGATCTTATAGGGATAATTCTCTGTCACGGAAAAAAGTCCGCGCTGGAAATCCACGGGGAAAAGGTGGACATCGTGGATGTTGGCGGCCGCCAATGCAGCACAATAGAGAGCGGCGAATAAAGTGAAAAGTGATTTTTTCATTTTTCAAAATCCTTACTTGATGGAATCTTTGATCTGCAGGAAAGCAGCCGCGGCATCAGCGGCGGTATTTTGGGCGCTGACCGGGATGACGTAAACCGAAACGGAGTGTTTTTCACCCTTTTTCAGCACTTTGTCAAACTGATACATGAATTGCACCACATAGTAACATTTGTCGGTGGTGGCATAAAGCAACGTATTGGGCAAACGGTTCCAGCTGGTCATATCTCCGGCGGCGATCATCAGCCCCTCATTGACCGTGTCACCGGAAAAGGTGATGTAGGGGAAGTAGGGGTTGCGGAGAATGGCGAACCATTCCGCTTTGCGTACCGGGCGGAACTGGAAAACACCGTTTTTGATGTAACCGGAGCGGTTGTAGACGTTGTTCTGCGGCAGATTGAAACTCAAATAGATCTTGTCAAACTCGAAGTCATTGGTCACTTCAAAATCGTAAGTGAGTTTGAAGCCGGGGTAATCGCCGGTTTCGATGGTGCGGATGACCTCCATATTGCGCCACTGGTATTTGACCTGCCAGCAGACTTTGCCGTCTTTGACGTCGGCTTTCAACTGGGTGCATTTGCCGGCGGGGGTCCCCGCTTCGGTACAGGGCGTTTTTACACCTTTTTCGTAAACGGAGAAAGTAAGACCGAATAAAAATGATTTTTGATTCAACTGAAATGAACTGATCACATAGTTTCTTGCCGCACCGGTGGTGACCAGCATGGCATTGTTGTTGTAGAGTGCGACGTGGCTGCCGCGATCGGCGATGGAGCCTGCCGCCGCAGTTAACGTGACTGCCGTGGCGATACCGGCCAACATAAACTTCTGAAATTTAAACATAATACCCCCAAGGTTGGTGTTTTTTCAACAAATTCAAAGGAAATTTTTCAACTTACAGCCACGGGTAAACGGCAGGATAGCCGGCAAATGTTGCGTTTTGCTTACTGCCGGACATGGCGGCGTGACCGTCGGCAAAGGCACAGCCGATTTGCTCATTGTGTCTGGGTGCGATATCATGAGAACTGGATGTCGTTGTCCCTATATAGTTGAAATGCAAACCGTAACTGCTGTCACTACTTATAAAGCCGGTATGAGATTTTTTAAACTCCCCGCCGAATAACGCATCAAAGAAAAGATACGTTTTAGGATTATTCACATTGCCATCGGTAAGGAAAACGAACTGACTCAATTTTGTAAATTCCGAACTCTTCGGAATCCTGTAATCTCCGTTAAGACTAATCTGATTCCCTAACAAAACATTATAACGATAATTAGTGTGTTGCCACTCATTAGAGTACTGCCAAAATGGATTTACAATTTCTTCAGAAGGACAAATGGCCACATTCTTGTCATTAATGTATCCGAAGTTCGGTCCGTACAAATCAATCCAGCGATTAGGGGTTGCATCTGCACACAGCGGAATAAAATAATCATTATTATCATCGGCATAGGAGATGTTGGCCAGACTGAATTGTTTGAGGTTGTTGAGACAAGATGCTGTACGGCCGCGCTCACGGGCGGAGTTGAGAGCAGGGAGCAGAATGGCCGCCAGAATGGCGATGATGGCAATAACGACCAGCAATTCGATCAACGTGAAGCGTACACGCTTCATTCCAGTTAACTGGAATGAATAATCTTTAATAAGTTCCATCTTTCTTTCCTTTCCATTTTTGGTTGAATATTCTGAAAACAAATACACCTGGAATACTGCAATAATAAATATAGTACACATAATGCATTTTGTCTAATGAATAAAAAGGAAAAATCTTGAAACATTTGAAACAAAATTGTTAATGTCCCAAATTTTGTGAAGTTGAAATACAAGTTTGTGAAAGGAGTGTTTCTCAATGCATGAAACATATCACATAAGTTAAGATTTGTCAACTGACAATTTCCGGTCTGTTTTCTATCGGTGGATGCAGCGTGCGACAATGTCGTGTTTTGCGACGAGTACGCAGAGGGAGTATACGACTGTATTCGACCTCTGCGGCGCAGGAGCAAGGCGCGAGATTGACCACGATGCGCCACCGCAGTAAAGATTTTTTACAAAAATTAAGACAATAACAACAAAATCAGATGCTTTCCCTTTCAAAGAAAAGATACGGCACGCTGATTTTCTGCTTGCATGGTTCATTTTTTATCCGGCAGAGCAACGTTTCCACGGCATGAAACGCCAGACTTTTGAAGTCCTGCCCGATGGTGGTCAGAGGCGGACTGGTGAATGGGGAAAAGCGGGGCAGTTCCAAAGTGAGCATGGCGATATCCTGCGGTATGCGTATATCGCTGCGCCGCAGATAGTGGAGTATTTCAAAGCCGTAAGTTTCACTGGAAGCAAAAATGGCATCGGCTTTTTTTTCAATGACCGTGCGGGCGATTCTTTCCAGCGGATTGTCGATGGTGTGTTCCTCGTGGAAACTGGCCGGGAAAAGGTGGTTGGCACGACAGAACTCATTGAATGTATTTACCCTTTCCATGGCGTTGGGGTTGCCGCGAAGCGGGGTGGAAACAAAAGCGATCCGGCGGCGGTGGTGTTTGAGCAGATATTCCAAACCCATGGTGATGCCCTGTTTTTCATCGCTGGTGACCTGATAGATGCCCTCATTGATGTTGGATGCGGCATTGAGTACGACCAGCGGGAGCGTGTGTTCTTCGGGCCACTGCTTTTCCAGACCGGTTTCCCAGATGGTCGATATCACTCCGGAATAGGCGTGTTCGTGGACGGTTTCGATATTTCTGCCGACAATGACTTCAAATTGCAGTTTCCGGGCCAGAAACTCCTGCGAAAGTGCATTGAGCAGTTGTCCGGTATAGCCGTCGAAACTGGAACCATCCGGCACGATGACTGCGATCAGTTTGGCGTAATGTTCCGGCAGCTGGTAGTTGCGTTTCATTGCCAGTGCGATCACTTTGCGGCGGATGCCCTGCGTGACATTGGGGTGGTTATTCAAGGCACGCATGACCGTAGCCGGTGAAACTCCGGCTTCGGCAGCAAGGGTGCGCAATGTGACTTTCGGTACTTTATTTGACATGGTAATTTCTCCCGTCAATAAGATATCACCATTTTGCCGTTTTGCAAGCATGAATAACGGACAATAACGGACAATAACGGATTGCCGGTGGGGTGATTCCCGGCTTGCGGCTCGCTTGCGCCCGATATGCGCCCGGTACGGATAGGTACGGAGGGGTACGGATGAGTACGGAGCAACGCCAGTTGGGATAATGCCCCTGCCGGCTATCCGTTAATTACCGTTAGTTACCGTTGAGCCGAAACAAACAAAATCCCGGCAGACTGCAAAAATCTGCCGGGGGTACGGGGGCGAAGCCCCTGTCAAGGCCTTCAGGCCGCCGAGTCGAACCACCCAGCGGCCATTTGCGAGCAGTGCGAGGCAAGGTCGCAGTCAAGTCAAGGCAACGGCGAGGGAGTGTACGACTGTACTCGACCGAGCCGGTGTCCGCCGACTTGACCAGAGATTGCCCGCAATGCGAAGCAAATTAGCGGTTCATGTTTTTCCAGATCGGCTCGATGTCGATGACGGAACCGGTTTCGGCGGCCTGATCGAGAGCCAGAGCGAATACTGCACTGACCAGACCTTCATTGCCGCTGCATTTGGGTAATTCGCCGGTGGTCATGGTGGCGTAGAGTTCTTTCATGATGTGGTCATCGCCGCCGCCGTGGCCGTCGCCATTGAAACTGATCCGGTATTCGGTATCGCTGGCGATATTTTTGTAGCGGAGCAGACGGTTGTAAAGTTCGAGTTCGAGAGTACCTTCGGTACAGCGGAAGACCATGCGGCGTTCCGGAATGGCATTGCTCATGGTGGCGGTGAAAGAGACCAGAATGTTATTGCGGTACTGGGCGATGCAGACCTGATTGTCTTTCATATCGGTATCGCCGTCAAAGGGGGTACCGCAACGGTGATGGTCGGGCCAGGCGAAAAATTCGTCGATGCCGTATTTGTCTTCGATGGGCTGATTTTCGGGGATGAAGAAATCACGTTTGCCGAAAGAGGCGACTTTGCTGGGCAGGGAACCGCAGAACCAGTTGATCAGGTCCAGATCGTGGCAGCATTTTTCCAGAATGTGCGGGCCGGAAATGGCACAGTGACGCCGCCAGTTGCATACGATGTAACCGCCGTGGGCGGGGGTGATGTTTTCATTGGCTTCGATGGTCATGATGCGGCCGAGTTTACCGCTGTCAAGGATCTCTTTGGCTTTGCGGTAGATGGGAGCGTAACGCAGCACGAAACCGGTGGCAAAGAGTTTGCCGCTTTTCTGATGGGCGTCAAAGATCGCCTGACAGTCACCGATGGTGGTGGCCAGCGGTTTTTCGCTGAAAACGTGTTTGCCGGCTTCAAAGGCTTCCAGAACATGCTGTTTGTGGTAGACATTGGGGGAGAAAACCATCACCCATTCCACGCCGGGGGTATTGATCGCTTCGGTGCTGGAACCGCAGAATTTTGCACCCTCGATATTGAGGTCGGTGCAGAATCTTTCCATAGCGGCTTTATCCGGGTCGAAGACCGCCGCCACGGTAACATTGCCTTTGGCATCAGCCAGCAGGTGACGGACTACACAACGGGCACGGCTGCCGTTGGCAATCACTGCAACTTTGATTTTTTTCTCACTCATAATTTTTTTCCTCCTTGAAAAAATTTTGGGTCACATCTATATTATACACCATAAACTGAAAAAGCGGATGGATAAAAATTGTATAATGGATGACAAAAAGATAGAAGTAAGCCAAACTTTTCATTTGCACCGGCTTATTGCCCATATGCCGGAAGCGGCAAGGGAGTACGGCTTATGGATAATCAACGGCAGTATGCAGTGGTGTTCATCGCAGCAGATAGATTTGGAAAGCGATGAAGACCGCTGTTTTGAATTTTACTCTTTGAGTCACATGTTCAAAGGTAAGGGGGTATTGCGTATCGGTTCACGCATCTGGGATATGAAACCGGGCGATGCCGTATTGATCTGTCCGGGGGATTGGCATCTTTACGGCGGCAGCGGCGGTGAAGCGTATTATGAAGATGCGATCCGTTTCTGCGGCCGTCTGCCGGATTTTCTGCGTAAAAATGGTTTGCTTACTTCCGGCAAAGTTCATTTGGGCAGTGTACGCAGACTGGTTCCTCTGATTGAAAAATCCCATTCCATGGCTCCTAATTCATGGCTGAAAGCCGCTCTTGAATTGCAGGAGTTGCTGCTGGAGATCAGCGAAAATAAAGATGAATCATCTCCGATCGAGGCACTTTTGGAAATAATCCATACTGCTCCGGCAGATCATTGGTGGAGCGTGGCGGAACTGGCAGAGTTGCGGGGTATTTCCAGCGATCGTCTGCGCCGGGAATTTTTACAGCATACCGGATTGCTGCCCAAAAGTTATCTGGAACAATTCAAACTCCGGCAGGCCGCCAATTTTCTGGTTTCCACTTCAGCGAGCGTGACGGAAACGGCAATGCGTTACGGCTATATGGACAGATATCACTTCAGCCGGAGATTCAAAATGTTTTTCGGTGTATCTCCGGATCAGTACCGCAAAATTTTTACTGCCGACAGTACCGGTACTGCCGGGGAGACCGGGGATCAGTGATGGTAAGAGCCGCCATTGAGCAGATTCAATGCCCGGTAGAGTTGTTCGAGGAAGATCATCCGGGCCATTTCGTGGGTGAAGGTCATTTTTGAAAGGGCCATCAGCCGGTCGGAACGGGATTTTACTTCCGGAGATAAGCCGAATGGACCGCCGATGATAAAGATGATCTTGCGGTCAATGGTTTCCAGAAATTTTGAAAATTCTCCGGTGGTGTACTCTCTGCCCTCTTCGGTAAGGGCAATGATCACAGCCCCTTTATCTTTATCCAATTCACGGCAGATCGCTTTGCCCTCATTGGCCACATCGGAATCCGGCAGCACCGCCACTTCACAGCGGCCGTAAGCATTGATCCGGGTGAGGAACTCCTGACAGCGGCTGTCAAAAAGTTTGTCCCGCATTCTGCCGATGGCAATAAGTTTTGCCCGACGCTCGTATTTGGCCATGACGGTGATCAGGAAATACGGGGTTCGGATTGGGCCAGAGATCCACTTTCAGCGGAGGTTTTGATCTCTCTGGTCATCCATTTGGAGTTACGCATGGTGATCCAACTGTAAGCACAGATCCATGAGAGGGCGGCCAGATTGAAAATTCCCACGAAAAATGCGAGAATCGCTTTGACCGGATTTTCTTTTTCAGCGTAAAGGATCGCCGGTACGGTCGCCCAGAGCCAACTGACGGCTACTGTGTACGCCCCGAACATCGGCAGTTTTTCCGAATGACTGCAAACCAGCCACAGAAGTACCGGCACTGACAGCAGCGGCAGAATCAATCCCATCAACTGAAAGAATAAGTTGAATTGCAGTGCCGCAGTACGCAGATCTTTGGGGAATGTACGGAAAAAGTGGCGGGCCATCAGCAAACCTTCACGCACATCACCGCGGGTCCAGCGGATGAGGGTGCGGCAAAGCTGCGGATAATCGGTCGGTACATTGGTCGTGATCTTTGCTTCCCGCTGAAGCACCACATGATAACCGTTACGCAGCAGGATACTGGTCAATGCCCGGTCTTCGCCGATGTGCGACGGAATACCGCAGAAAGTCTGATTCAACCAGGCATCCAGATGGGGCATCAGAGCCGCTTTGCGGAAGCCGCTGATCGCACCGGGGGAACACAGCACCGAACCGATCGTGCTTTGGCCGCAACGCATGAAATCACAGGAAAATACAAAGAAAATATCCAGCATCCGGGGAATGAAGCCCTGATCCATATTGGCCACCCGTACCGTACCGGCGGCACCGCCGATCTTCTCATCGGCAAACGGCAGAACCAGATTGTATACGGTTTTTTCATCCACGATGGAGTCACTGTCGATGGTAATGACAATGTCGTGTTTCGCTTCCCGGAATCCCCGGCAGAGAGCGGCTTTTTTACCGCCGTTCTTTTCCAGATCGATGGCTTTGATCAGACCGTTTGATTCACCGGCGACCAGTTTGATCCAGTTCCAGGTGTCATCTTTGGAGCCGTCGTTGATGGCAATGATCTCAAATTTATCCCGGGGAAAATCGCTTTTAAGCAGACTGCGGAGCGTATCGGCCACGGCACTGCCCTCATTGTAGGCCGGCACGATCACGGTGCAGCCGGGCATTTCCCGGTCGGAATTCCAGGTGGTCACCGGCTTGTAAAAGGAGACCAGTATTGCCTGAAAAAGCATGAAAAGGGCCGTGAAACAGGACACGGTCAAACCGAAATAAAAGACGAAACCGGAAGTGCCGACGGGATCGTTGAAAACTTTCATCGTCACGATATGGTAGGTGATGAACCATGAAATCCCGCCGAAAACCGCCAGAAAGGCCACCAGGCCGAGAGACTTTTTCCAATCAAATCTTTGCATTTTACGAAATCCGGAAGTTGCTTGCTGATATTATGTTTATAAAGTTATAATATAGCACCTGAAACGGGATTTTTCAAGTCATTTTATGGAAAATGTTTGCTGTATGAAAGATATCATTTCTCCGGCGGCCGCTTCCGGAGCATAGTCTTTTCCGGAAAGTTCCGCTCCGGCTGACAGCCGTTTGAGCGTGGCCGGATCGGTCAATGATTTTACCGCTTCGGCCCATTCCGTATCGCTGTTGACCAGAAAACCGTTTTCACCATGCTTTATCACCCGGCAGTTTTCCCCGACCGGCGAGGCGATGCCCGGAATCCCGGCCCGCAGGTAACAGATCAGTTTGTAAGCCGATTTTCCGCGGGCAAAGGGGGTATCCGGCAGGGGCATAATCCCGGCATGGGCAGTTGCCAGAGCATCGGTTTCGGCCGCTTCCGACCAGTCGATACAGCGGCAATCGACACCGGGTATCTCCGGCATGGCCGATGAACCGACGATGAGCAGCTCAAAATCGGTACTTTCCGCCGCCAGTTGCAAGGCTTTGCATCTTTCGTAAAGAAATTTTCCGGTGACCGGAGTGCCCGTCCAGACCAGCGTAAGCCGGGATGGTTTGTTCCTGCCGGGGCAGACAGCCGCCGGCGGGACAGTGGCAAGTTTTATGATATTTTTATTGTACTGACCGAATCTGGTCAGCAATGAATCATTGGCCGCAATAACTCCGGAAGCGTGGCGGATAAGTTGCGGATATTTGTTTCTGAGCAACGGGATATTCTCATAATGGATATCCACCGCATCATCGAAATTGAGGATGTAAGGGTGGGTTTTCAGGAACTTTTTTTCCCATATCCACGGCAGATGGGGGAGCAATTCATATTCAATGATCACCGGTATACCGGATGGTATCTGACGCATGGCCCGGAATCTTTGACGGTAAAATTTCCGGATCTGCCGCAGAGAACGCTTTTTTCCCGCATAAAGACCGGTAAGGTAGGCGTTGTCGAAAAACGGGAAAACTTCCACCTCAAAACCGGATCTTTCCAGAAACGGTATGAATTGCAGAAAACGCAGTCTGCTGGAAGCTCCGAGCGTATCGTAACGGGTGAAAAATACAACTTTCATCGGCTGACCACCTGCAATTTGCCGTCGGCAAACCGGATCTGCAATTCCGTGCCGGGTGTTTGCTGACTGCTGGTGATGATCTGACTGCCGTCACCGGAGTAGATGATGGCGTAACCGCGTTCCAATTGACGTTCCGGACTCAAAGCATAAAGTCTGGCATCAAGATTATCCAGTTTGCGTTCTGCTTCGGTATTGCTCAATTGCCACGCATTTTGGGCCCGCAACTCCAATTCATCTATCCTCTGTGACAATCTTTCGGCAACTTTGTGCGGTTCGTAATATTCGATCTTTCCGGCCAGTCCGGTCAGGCGGGAATCCAACTCCAGAAAGCGTCTTTCAGTAAAGAAACAGACCTCTTTGAAAGCCCTTTCCACCCGGTTGGAAAGATCTTCCTGACTGCCTACTACCAATTCGGCGGCCGCCGAAGGGGTCGGTACCCGCAGATCGGCGGCAAAGTCGCAGATGGTGAAGTCGATTTCGTGGCCGACCGCACTGATCACCGGAATTTTACTTGCGGCGATGGTACGGGCTAAAGTTTCATCATTGAAACACCAGAGATCTTCCATGCTTCCGCCGCCTCTGGTGACGACGATCACATCGGCTTGTCCGGTGCGGTTGAAAAATTTTATGCCGTCACAAAGGTCTTTTACCGCACCGGTACCCTGGACCCGGGCCGGAAAGATCTTCACTTCAATATTGTGAAATCTGCGGTAGAGTATCTGTAAAAAATCTTTGACTGCCGCTCCGCTGGGACTGCTGACGACTCCGATGGTCTGCGGACGTAACGGTAAAGGTTTTTTCCGGGAGCGGTCAAATAATCCTTCGGCTTGCAATTTACGCTTGATCAATTCAAACTGCTGTTGCAGCGTGCCGAGACCGGCAATACGCAACTCTTTTACATTGAATTGATATTCCCCTCTGACCGTGTAGACTGACAAATTGCCCCGCACTTCGACCATCGAACCGTTATCCACCCCCAGTTTTCTGCATTCGTCCGCTCCGCCGAACCAGCATACTTTGATTTGGCTCTGCTCATCTTTCATCTGGAAGTAGGCGTGGCCGGAGCGGTGGAGGATCAATGAACCGACTTCACCGCCCATCCAAAAGGGCATGAAGACATTCTCAAGGGTGTCTTTGACCGCCTTGTTGATCGCACTTACGCTCCAGATCGGTTCATTCGGTTTCATGCAGTTACCGCCGGACGGATGTAACACATTTTATCGGCATCGTTGTCAAATTTCCCCGGAATTTGAGCCAGTGCCGTTGGATCGGGTTCGACAGTTTGGAATTTCACCTCCCCGCCCAGCAGTTTATTCAGCACCGCTTCATCTGCTTCAAAAGCACACAACCGGCGATGGTCGGAAGCGAAAAATTTCTGTGCCGCCGCTGAATCAAGGATCAATTCTTCACCGGTCGGCCGCAGTATGCCATCGGCTTTTTCCACGCCGAAGCAGAGCAATTCCTTGTTGCGCCCGTCGTAAAGGACTCCGGCTTTTTCGCCCTCTTTGAGGTCGAGGGTGGCGGCCAGAGCCAATGCTCCGGGGATACAGCGGAAACGCAATTCGCGGTCACCCACCGCCCAACCGGCTCCCAGAGCGGCGACTACCCGCAAAAAGGTGAAACTGCCCGGGCCGGCACCGAATGTCCAGCGTTTGACATCTTTGAGGGTCAGAGCATGTTCAGTCAACTGCCCGGCAACGAATTCCGGCACTTGAGAAGCATCTCTGGGGTGCATTCCCTCATAGGCTTTGAAGATCATTTTTCCGCCGTCAAAAAGTGCAAAAGCCAGACGGCCGGGCTGGGGATCGAGAACGCCGTGAAGCATGATAGCAGTATTCCTTATTATGTATGGGGTTATTTTTGCAATATACGCTCCACCAGTTCCGCATCGGTCAGGGCCTTGCGGAAGTCGGCGACGGCTCCGTCTTTGATGACCACTTCGGCGGGCATGGGCCGCAGATTGTAAACTGATCCCATGGAGTAGCAATATGCTCCGGCATTTTCAATGGCCAGCAGATCATATTCCCGGATCTCCGGCAGTTTCCGCTGTTCGGCGAAACGGTCACCGGTTTCACAAATATTACCGCAGACATCGTAGACTGCTTCCGGCCCGTCAGGATTGGTCAGGTTGACGATCTTGTGGTAAGCCCCGTAAAGCACCGGACGGATCAACTGGGGAAATCCGGAGTTGCATCCGGCGATGGTACGGCTGCGGTTGTGTTTGATGGTATTTACTTCCGTGATCAAAGTTCCGCACTCGGCACTCAAAAATTTACCCGGTTCGAACCGCATGAGCAACTCTTTGCCGTAAACGGTGCAGAAGCGGTCAAATTTATCGGCGATTTTCCGGCCCATATCCAGGTAATCAATGGCAGTTTCGTCATCTTTGTAACGGACTTTGAAGCCGCCGCCGAAATCGAGGAATGCCAATTCCGGGAAACGATCTCTGGTGGCAACGGCCATCAGATTATCCATGCTTTTGAGGACGCTTTCAGCGTGCTGCAAACCGCTGCCGGTATGTTCATGCAATCCCACGATGTGCAGATTTCCCTGCCGGGCGATGTCGGCGGCGGTGTCAGCATCACCCAGCAGAATCCCGAATTTGGTCAAATCTCCGCCGGTCATGGTCTTTTCGTTATCCCCGTCGCAGACATCCGGATTGAAACGCAGGCAGATACTGGAACCGGGATGGGATTGGGCACACTTTTTCAACCGGGAAAGTGAACCGATATTGACCGTGACACCGGTTTGCATCACCCGGTCAAATTCCGCATCGGTCATGTTGTTGGCCGTGTAAATGATCTTTTCCGGGGCGAAACCGAGGGCCAGAGCCAGTACCACTTCACCGGGACTGACGGCATCGATCCCGGCACCGGCATCTTTCAAAAGAGTCAGCAGAGCCGGGTTGTAGTTGGCCTTGAGGGCATAATGGATATGCAGACGCTCATGGGGGATGAAACGGAAAAGATCGGAGTAACGCTCCAGCATCAGATCTCCGTCGTAGACGAAAAGCGGAGTGCCGTAAGTGCGGGCCAAGTCAATATATTTTTCTCTGGAAATCATTTTTTTCTCCTGCAAATCTTTTGATCACCGGCCGGTACGGATCGATTTATCCGGCTGGATATGCCTTTCATGCGGCGGGATGATGCCGATGGAAAAAGAACACTTCTCAATGATTTCGGCGGTCAGATCTTCATCATAACGGAACTCCAGCAGCCGTCCTCTGGTCCGCCAGGTCAATGTCGCCGTACCGTAACGGTCGCCCCGGTAGTCGATACGCATCATCGGTTCATTGTGCATGGCATCGTAATACTCCTGCCGGGTGATGATGCCGGATTCCAGACGTTCGGTCAGTGAACCGCGGCTGATGATCACCAGATGCTCTTTCTGTGCGGCGGTCAATGCTTTGTAACTTTTTCCGTCTTCGCCGGTTTCATAGGTGGCACAGGAACAGCAGAAAAACACCCCCAGCAACATCATCATGGATAATGCAGCGATCCTCATAAATATATTCTCCCCAAAAGATTATTTTTTCAACCGATGCAGGGAAATCAACTCATTCAACCATGAATTGAGCCTGCTCCAATACTCCTCATTGCACTCCGGCAGAGCGGCATTATCCATGCCGGAAGCCACGAGGATCTCCATAAACTCATTCTGCTGTTGGGAAACTCCTTCCGGGAGCATGCCGTTTTCGCAGAGAAAGGTGCTTTTTATGACTACTGAACACTGGATGAGCGACCACGGCGGATGCTCCGTTACGGTGCCGGCAAGATTGCTCAAAACCGCTTTCAGTGCTTCGTAAGTATGCAGTTGGATATCTCCCGGCGGAGTGTTATCCAGCAGAAAGGCGGCGATTTTGACGGCCATGCGGTAGTTGCGGGAATTTTCCGCAACGGCGGAATAATCCTGTATGGTTTCCACCCGGCGGGCCGTGAACAGATCCCGCCCGGTGCCGTCATCCTCAAACTCCACTTCGACTTCCCGGAAAATATCTGCCAGCGGAGCAGATTTGCTCAAGGATTGGCCGCCGTGCAGGATCAGCGATATTTTGCCGTAATCCGGACTCAGACCACGCAAAATCAGACCCGCTTCACGGTACGGTTTTTTCTCAAGGATGATGAATGGGGCGGATATGATCATGCCGGACTCACTCGCCGAGTTGTTTTTTTAATTCAGCAACCACCATGCCGGGGTTGGCTTTGCCTTTGGTCAGTTTCATTACCTGACCGACGAAAAATTGCAGGATCTTGGCATTGCCTGAGCGGTATTCATCCAATTGTTTGGTGAATTGGGCCAGCACTTCGCTTACTGCGCCGCTGATGGCGGAAGTGTCGCTGACCTGGGCCAGACCTTTTTCACTGATGATGGTATCGGCATCTTTGCCGGATTCAAACATTTCAGCAAAGACATCTTTGGCGATTTTGCCGTTGATTTTTCCGGAGTCGATGGCGTTGACCAGACCGGCCAGTTTTTCCGGAGTGACCGGGCAGTTATTCACATCATTGGTCAAAGCCAGCAGAGATGAGGTGATCCAGTTGGCAATGAGTTTCGGAGTTTTGACCAGTTTGGCCGCCGCATCGAAGTAGGAAGCCAGATCCTTGTCGGCGGTCAGCACTCCGGCATCGTAGGCGGTCAGACCGTAAGCATCGATGAACCGCTGACGTTTGGCTTCGGGAAGTTCCGGCAAAGTGGCCCGGATCGCTTCGATCTCCTCTTCTGTAAAGGTCACCGGCATCAGATCCGGTTCGGGGAAGTAGCGGTAGTCATGGGCGGATTCTTTGGTACGCATGAGGTAACTTTCGCCCCGGTCATCATTCCAGCCGCGGGTCTCCTGCCGCAGAGTGACGCCCTGATCGAGCAATTCGGCCTGTCTTTCGATCTCAAAGTCGATGGCCCGGTGAACGGCCCGGAAACTGTTGAGGTTTTTCAACTCGATCTTGGTGCCGAATTCCTTCTGACCGGCCGGACGCAGAGAGATATTCACATCGCAACGCATCTGACCTTTTTCCATATCGCAGTCGCTGATCTCACCGAAACGCATGATCTCTTTCAGACTGTTCAAATAGGCGTATGCTTCATCGGCACTGCGCAGATCCGGCTCGCTGACGATCTCCATCAGCGGTACACCGGCCCGGTTGTAGTCCACTCCGGAATCATGGTGGAAGTGGGTGAGTTTGGCCACGTCTTCTTCCAGATGGATACGGGTGATGCCGATATCTTTATCGGGCAGGGCCTCTCCGGAAAAGCCGGTACCGGAAAGGTGGATTCTGCCATCGGTGCAAAAGGGCAGATCGTACTGGGAGATCTGGTAATTTTTGGGCATATCCGGATAGAAGTAATTTTTGCGGTCGAATTTGCTGAATTTGGCGATGGTGCATCCGGTGAGCAGACCGGCTTTGACCGTGGCCCGGATTGCTTTTTCGTTGGGCACGGGCAGTACACCGGGGTAGCCCATGCAGACCGGGCAGACGTTGGTGTTGGGTTCGGCGCCGAATTCATTGGCACATGAACAGAACATTTTGCTGGCGGTACGCACCTGGGTATGCACTTCCAGACCGATAACAGCTTCGTATTTCATTTGCAGGATCATCCTTTCAGAGTATTGATATTCACACAATCACTATAATATAACACACGGGGACACTTTTATCAACTTGTAAAAACCGCCTTGACCGTTTTTTTATTGTACTGTACATTTTTCCATATCGGAATGCGATATATTTTGTCAAAAAAGACGGAAAAAATAGCTTATCCAACTTTACAAAGCGGCGTTTGTGGTGTATGTTAATAAGATGATAAAAAAGGAAGATTCGGAGAAAATGAGTGTAAAAAATTGGAAACCTTTGAGTAACATCCTCAACCAGGATGTTGATTTGATCCAGCGTAAATATAATCTGCCCCGTCCCATAGCGGTCTATTTCAGTGCCAGAGGGATCAAAGAAGCCGATGTGCCGGGCTTTCTTGAGCCGCGTCTGGCCAATTTGAGTGACCCCTACCGCTTTCCCGGCATCCGCGAAGCCTGTGACCGTCTGTGGCAGGCGATCGCCGCCAGAGAGCCGATCCTCATCCATGGCGACTACGATACCGACGGCATCACTGCCAGCGCTCTGCTGGCTCTGGTTCTGCGTCAGAATGGGGCGACGGTCAATTCTTTTATCCCCCACCGTTTCGATGACGGTTACGGATTCACCCCGGAATCTCTGGAAAAGGCTCTGGAAATGTTCGGTGAGTGCGGAGTGCTGGTTACGGTGGATTGCGGTATCACCAGTTGTGATGCGGTGAAAGTTGCCAGAGATAAAGGCATCGATGTGATCGTCACCGACCACCACGAGGCCGGGGATGAACTTCCCGATGCTCTGGCGGTCATCAATCCCAAAGTCTATCCGGAACTGGAAGACTTGCAGCTGCTTTCCGGTGCCGGTGCGGCATTCAAACTCTGTCACGCCTTTATCAAATACGGCCGGGAAAAGAATCTGGGCGGCTTCATGACCCGTCTGGAAGAGGTGCTTGATTATGTCGCTTTAGGTACGGTCGCTGATATCGTGCCGCTGCTCGGCGAGAACCGCATCATGGTCAAATACGGTATCGAGGCTTTGCGTAAACAGTTGCGTCCCGGAGTGCGCGCATTGATCGAGAGTTCCCATCTGCACTCTGACTTATCCCCGTCGGATATCACTTTCCGGCTGGCTCCCCGGATCAATGCCGCCGGACGTGTGGGCGATGCCAATATCGCTCTGGAACTGCTGGAAAGCGATAACATCGTCGGAGCCCACCGCTGTGCCGGAGCATTGGAGGAATTCAACCGTGACCGTCAGGAGCAGGAGCAGAAAATTTATCAGGATGCCTGCGGGCAGATCGAGCGCGGTCTGGCCTGGCAGAGCCCGTATTCTTTGCTGGTCGCCGGACGCAACTGGCATCAGGGTGTGATCGGTATTGTCGCTTCGCGTCTGGCCAGAGATTACAACCGTCCGACGATCGTGCTGACGATCCAGGATGATCACGCTTACGGTTCGGGCCGGAGCATTGCCAATTTGAATCTGGTGGAAGTGCTGACCAAAAGCGCTCCGCTTCTGGAGCGTTACGGCGGTCATCCGATGGCGGTCGGTATCGGCTTGAAAACCGAAAATATCGCTGCATTCTACGAGGAAATGGATCGGGAGATCAAATCCCAGATCGATCCGTCGGAGTTGGAAAGTTTCATCAGTTACGACGGCGAAGCCCAACTCGGAGAGATGACTCCGGAATTTTTCACCTATCTGGAAAAACTTTCGCCATTCGGTCACAGCAATCAGAAACCGGTCTACCGCTTCAATGATGTGCGGGTGATCCGGTGCAGTCCGGTCGGTCAGGGGCAGCATACCAGAGGTATTTTGCAGAACCGCACCGGCCAAATCGAATTTATCGCATTCAACCGGCCGTTTTCTGATTTCAACAACCGGATGCTGGATGTATTGGCCACGCCGCAGTTGAATAAACGTCAGCCGGATTCCCCGCCGCAGTTGAATATCATTGATTACCGGGATGTGTACTGATGACTTTTATCTTTCTCGGAGATGTTGTGGGCAAGGGAGGCCGAAATGCGGTCAAAGCGTTGCTGCCGGAATTGCGCCGGGAATTCAATGCCCAATTTGCCGTGGTCAATGGTGAAAACTCCGCCGCAGGCAGCGGTATAACCGGCAGTTGTGCCCGGGAACTTCTGGAAGTGGCCGATGTGGTCACTCTGGGCGATCACGCCTGGGATCAGAAAGGATTTGAAAGTGAGATCCAGCTCTTTGACCGGGTGATCCGTCCGGCCAATTACCATAATGGTCAACCGGGCAGAGGCTGGGGAGTTTTCCGCAATCCGGCCGGCGGTGAGATCGCCGTTATCGCTTTGCAGGGCAAAGTTTTCATGAAAGATTCCGCCTATTGCCCCTTTGAAACGGCCGATAAGATCCTCGCTCAATTGCCTTCTGCGGTAAAGACGGTGATCGTCGATTTTCACAGCGAAGCCAGCAGTGAAAAACTGGCAATGGCCTATCATCTTGACGGCCGGGTGACGGCGGTGCTGGGGACTCATACCCATATCCAGACGGCGGATGCCCGGATTTTGGCCCATGGTACGGCGGCACTTTCCGATGCCGGAATGTGCGGTGCCGAATACAGTGTGCTGGGCCGGGAGGTCGCTTCAGTGCTGAAAAAATTTACCGGCGGTATGCCGGTTCGTCTGCCGGTCGTGGAAAGCGGCGATATCCGGGTGGATGGTGCGGCGGTTACCTTTGACCATCTTACCGGGAAAGCGTTGAAAATAGTGCCGTTTTCCCGTCACATCGGGTTGTGATACCCATGACCCCGCAGGAGTTGCGAATTGCCGCCATTGAAAAATTCCGTATCGGATTTCCTGCGGAATTGCCCATTACTGTTCACGTTCCCGATATCGTAAAGGCCTGGCAGAGCAGTCAGGTCATCATTGTCGGCGGTGAAACCGGTTCCGGAAAAACCACCCAACTGCCGAAAATCGCCCTGAAACTCGGCTGCGGACGCTGCGGCAGGATCGGTTGCACCCAGCCCCGGCGGATCGCCGCACTGGCCATGGCCCGCAGATTGAGTGCAGAATTGGGCTGTACCGGCCGGGAAGTGGCCAGTGCCGTTCGTTTTGATGACCGCAGTACCCCTGAAACCGTATTGAAATTTATGACCGACGGTCTGCTTCTGGCTCAGTTGCGTCACGATCCATTGCTCAAAGAATACGACTGCCTGATCGTGGATGAGGCTCATGAAAGATCGCTCAATATCGACTTTCTGCTCGGTGTTTTACGCAACATCCTCCCCAAAAGGCCGGAATTGAAAGTTGCCGTTTCCAGTGCCACGCTCGATGTGGAAAAATTCCGGGATTTTTTCGGCGATATTCCGGTCGTGGAGGTGCCCGGCCGTACATTTCCGGTGGAGGATATCTATCTGCCGCCCTTTGAGGATGAGGAACTTGCTCCTCATGTGGCAAGAGCGGTAAATGAAATTTCCGGCTTTGATCCCATGGGGGATATATTGGTCTTTCTGCCCGGTGAAAGAGAGATCCGGGAGTGTGCCGAAATGCTCAATGGCCGCGATCTGCCCCGTACCGAAGTGTTGACTCTTTTCAGCCGTTTGAGTTCCGCTGAACAGCAGAAAGTTTTTCATCCGGGCAATTTGCGGCGGATCATTTTGAGTACCAATGTGGCGGAAACTTCTCTGACCATACCCCGGATAAAATTCTGTATCGATTCCGGTCTGGCCCGTATCAGCCGTTACAATCCGCGGCGCCGGATCCAGGAGTTGCAGATCGAAATGATCTCGCAGGCTTCCGCCCGTCAGCGGCGGGGGCGTTGCGGAAGAACCGCGGACGGTATCTGTATCCATCTTTACGCAGAAGAGGATCTGCTCCGGGCCGATGCCTACACGGATCCGGAAATCAAACGCACTTCACTGGCCGGAGTGATCTTGCAGATGGCACTTCTGGATCTGCCGGATATCCGCAATTTCGCCTTTATCGATCCGCCGCCGGGACAGCTGATCCGGGAAGGTTTGCGTACTTTGCTCGATCTTAAAGCGGTCAACGATGCCGGACGCATCACCCATGAGGGAAAAATACTGGCCCGTCTGCCGCTTGATCCCCATCTGGGCAAAATGCTTCTGGAAGCACAGAAACGCAAAGTGACGGCCGAATTGCTGGTGTTGTGTGCCGGATTGTCGATCGCCGATATCAAAGAACGTCCCGCAGAAAAACCGCAGTTGGCCGATCAGGCTCATGCTTTGTGGAAAGATGAGCGATCCGACTACTTCGCCATGCTCAACTGCTGGAATTCGCTGGTTTCCGCCGGGGCATTTGAGAGCAACGGTAATTTGAGAAGGTTCTGTAAAAAATTCTACCTCAATTTCACCCGGGCCAGAGAGTGGCGTGATCTGGTGGCCGATCTGGCAGAAAACCTGCACGAAAAATTTGAATATAAAGAACTGGAACTAAATAATTACCAGTTTATCCACGAAAGTCTGCTCTGCGGAATACCCCGCAATATCGCCCGGTTTGATGCGGAAAATAAAAATTACCGGGGCACCGACGGCAAGAAGTTCGTGATCTTTCCCGGCAGTTCGCTGGCAAAACTGAAAAAACTTCCGGAGTGGATAATGTGTTTTTCACTGGTGGAAACCAGCCGTCTTTTCGGTCGCAATGCGGCGGTGATCGAGCCGCAGTGGGTGGAAAAGTGTGCTCCGCATATTTGTTCGAGAAGTTATGATTCAGAACACTTTGATCCCTCCGGCGGCTTTGTCCGGGCCAGAGAAAAACTGATGCTCGGTTCACTTCTGCTCTTTGCCGGCCGCCGGGTGGATTTCGCTCCGCACAATCCGGCTTACGCCAGAGAAATATTCATCCGTGAAGGTTTGCTGGCCGGTCTGGTTTCCGGGATCAGTGAGGTGGATAAATTCAATGCTGTCCGCAGTGAACTTCTGGAGTATGAGTTGCGTATGCGGCGATCCGGCGGATTGTATGACGAATTGGCCGCCGAAAGATTCTTTCAGAAAAATATTCCTCATGATGTCGCTTCAGTAAAGGCTTTGAAAGATTTTCTCATCCGTCATCCCGGTATCTGGAAGTTTGACCGCAAGGAAGTGATGGTTGAGGAAGTGGAGTTCGCTGCGGATGACTATCCGGGCGGGATGACTTTTGCCGGAAAACGTTTCCGGATCAGTTACCGGTTTGAACCGGGCGAAAAGGGGGATGGCGCAACGCTTTATGTGCCGGAAAACGCCCTCAATCTGCTGCCCCGGTTCGTATTGGATTACCCGATACCCGGATTTGCCGCCGACTATGCTGAAGTTTATTTGCGGGCCTTGCCCAAAGATATCCGGCGGCAGCTTGGCGGTATCGCTCAATGTGCCGCACTTTTCGCCGGTGAATTCAAGCGTGACCATCGCCGGATGCTGGAAATTTCTCCCGGTACGGCAATGGCGGAGTTCCTCGGTGCCGCACTGGATATTGAGGTGTCACCGAAAATTTTTGACGGGGTCGAATTGCCGGAGTATCTCAAACTCAAACTGGGCATCCTCAATGAATCCGGCCGGTTGAAAAGCGTGGAGTATGAGTTGCCGGATAACTTCAAATATTCATCCAAAGTTTCCGCCAGTCTGCCCGGTGCCGGAAAACACCGGCAGAGCGACTGGGAAAAGTGGCTTGAATTCATCTCGGAAAGCGTGGAAGTGCCGCCCGGATCCGGAAAACTTTTCTATCCGGCTTTAACTTATGATCCGGCAAACGGAAAAATCAGCAAGGAACTTTTCACCCGGTCTTCATCCGCCGCTCATGCCCACTGTCTGGCGGTGGCCAAATTTTTTATCCGGGAAAATGCCCAGTTGACCAAAATGCTCAAAAAAGGTATAAAAATTTCCAACGAGTTGAAACTTTCCCTGCTTATCGGGGTGCCGGTGGCGGAGTTTGAGGATGAGCTGTTGATCGCGGCATTGACCAATGCGGTGGATACAGATTTTGCTTCGGTGCGTTCGGCGGTGGATTTTGAGCAGTTGAGCAGTGAATTGAAACTCAACTGGAGCAATACTTTGGATCATCTTCTGGAAGAACTGGAAAAATTCACTGCCGAATATAGTGCGATCAATCAGATCTCCCGCCGGGCCAAAGATGCCGGAGCGGAGATCCGGGAACATCTGCATTTGCTCTTTGCTCCCGGTTTCCTGCGGCGGAAAAATGTCTTTGATGATTACCGCCGCTATCTGCGGGCTTTGAAACTTCGGGCCGGCCGGGCCGCCGATGCTCCGGGAAAAGATCTGCTCAAAGGTGAGGAACTTGCTCCGTGGATAGAGCGGTTCGATGCGGCATTGCAGACGGTGAAAGATTTGACCGATTCCGACGGATTGACCGGATTCTGGGAACTTTTGGAAGAGGCCCGCATCGCCGTTTACGCTCCGGAAGTGAAAACTGTCATCAAATCCCCGCTGGCAAAGTTGGCCCGGGCATGGGATGATTTGCAGATATGAGTTTGACAATTGCATCAAACCGTGTTATATTGTTTCCAGTATCCGGTAACGTGAAAGGAATGTTTATGAAAAAATTATTGACTCTGGCCGGTTGTGCCGCCTTGTTTTGCGGATGTTACAGCGTGATTGATGAGAATGGCAGCAGTGATTTCAGCCGTAAGTATCAGGATGCTCCGGTGGCTGTTGAATCAGCCATGTCCGATTCGGTGGCGGTCAATTCCCCGGCCCGGGCCAGGGGCGTGAGCGGCAGTGCCGGCGGCAGTTCTGAATCAAGTTATTTCAAATCCGGTGACCGTCAGATGGCTTATGTGGCCGGATTCACTCTGACCGTAAAAGAGTTGGATAAGGCCCTCAATGAGGTCAAACTGCTCGCTGAATCTCTGGGCGGTTATCTGGTCAGCAGTGCCAGAGGTAATATGCAAATCAAAATTCCCGTGGCAAAAGCCGATGAATTTTTAGCGGAGGCCGGAGATATCGGCAAAAAAAGCGATTTCCGTATCAGTGCTGAAGATCTGACCGATACCATCACCGATATCGAAGTGCGTTTGGATAATCTTCGCCGTTTGCGGACCAGATTGACCGAATTGCTCGCTCAGGCAAAAAATGTTACTGAAACACTCAATATCGAGCGGGAACTCAACCGGGTGACCACCGAGATCGAGCGTATCGATGCCCAGTTGCAGAATAATAAGAACCGGGTGGCTTTTGTCACATTCAATATCGCCGTCATTGAGGAACACGGAGCAATTCCCGGCGGTACGCCGATGGCGATCGACCGCTTCAATTTCCTGCAAAGACTTTCATCGACCGACTTATCCGGCACGGAAGATGAACCGCTTTTCGGTCTTGATCTGCCGGAAAAATTTGTTGCCGTCACCCATGGCGCAAGACAGGGCAATGCCTTTACCGCTACGACCAGTGATGACTGTATTTTCCGCACCTGGGAAGTCGATGTGCCGGATGACAGTTCATTGGAGTTCTGGCAAAATGTGGTCTGCCGGGCTTTGACAACTTACGATGGTTATACGAATGTAAAATGTTTTCCGGCCACGCTGAATGGCCGCCCGGCGGTCAAAATCACCGCTCAAGTGACCACGACCAGAGGCATCCAACTTTATATGGCGGTGATTTCAGTCAGAAGTGCCATCGGTGACGATGAATTGCAGATCGTGGAATTTTTCGGCCCGGATGAAGCATTCCGCACCCACGAAGCGGCAGTTGCGGCTTGCTTAAAATAAGATTGTTTTCGGGGGAAGGGAAAAACTTTTTTTCACGGGAAAAAAAGTTTTTCCCTTCCCCCAAACCCCCATCCTTTTTCAAAAAAAACGGTGTACTTTTGCTCCCGTTGGTCGCAATGATATCAAGACTTGTATAAATTCATTTTTTTTGAGCAACGATGATTCCAATTTCCCATCCTTTTTCAAAAAAAGCGGTGTATTTTTGCTCCCGTTGGTCGCAGAATCATGGATTTATTCGCTGACGGTGACAATCTGCGTGCCGCAAATGGAGTAAAATGGCAGTTCGTGGCCGTGGGGCAGACCGTAAAATACCGGACGATCCACCTGACCGGTAAAGTCACGCAAAACATCCATGATTTCGTTTTTTTCGCCGCAACCGGTGAAGTTTCCGAAAATTATTCCGGCACAATGGTCAAATACGCCATTCAAACGCAGTTGGGTGAGCATCCGGTCGATCCGGTACGGTGCTTCACCGACCTCTTCCAGAATGAGTATTTTACCGGAAGTTTCCGGCATGAACCCCGTGCCGCAAAGTGAAGAAACCACCGCCAGATTGCCGGGCAGGGGCGTGCCGCAGATGTTTCCGGCTCTCAAGGCGGGCAGTCGCAGGGAAATATTTTCGCCATTTAAGGCGGCATGGAGCGTTTCCCCGGTAAGCGGGAAACTGTTTTCTGCCAGAAACTTCATCATCGGAGCGGCAAGATAGCGGCAAATGCCGTATTTCGCCATCGCCCAGTGGATCGCTGTGATGTCGCTGAATCCGGCGAAATATTTGCCCGATTCTTTCAATTTCACCCAGTTGATCTTATCCAGTATCCGCAAGGCTCCGGCACCGCCGCGTACCGCCCAGATGAGGTCGATGGAATCATCATCAATGGCGGCATTTATATCGTTGGCCCGGTCAGCATCCGAAGCAGACAGATGCGGCAGGAAATTTCCGGAAAAAACGTGGGGCATGACCTTTACTTCATGGCCGTATTTTTCCAGAACCTCCCGGCCTTTTTCCACGGTTTCCGGGGCAATGCCGCCGGATGGTGCGACCAGTGCGATATTCAGTTTTTTCGGAACCCGGAACATCAGAGCAAGTGACCCATGCGGTCTTTTTTGGTTTTCAGATAAAATTCATTTTCCTCCACCGGGTCGATGACGATGGGGACTCTTTCCACGATATTCAACCCGTAGCCGTCGATACCGATGATCTTCGCCGGATTATTGGTGAGCAGACGGATGCTTTTGATACCGAGGTCGAGCAGGATCTGGGCGCCGATGCCGTATTCACGCAAGTCGGCGGCAAAGCCGAGTTTTTCATTGGCTTCCACGGTGTCGTAGCCCTGTTCCTGCAGTTTGTAGGCGTGGAGTTTGTTTTCCAGTCCGATGCCCCGGCCCTCCTGCCGCATATAGACCAGCACTCCGCAACCTTCAGCGGCAATGCGTTTCATGGCAGTATGCAGCTGATCGCCGCAATCGCAACGGGCCGAACCGAATACATCGCCGGTCAGACACTCACTGTGGACTCTGACCAGTACATTTTCCTTATTTTTCACCTCGCCGCAGACCAATGCCAGATGTTCGGCATTGTCGGTCTGTGAACGGTACAAATACATCTGAAAATCGCCGTAGGCGGTCGGCAGTTTGACTGATTCTTCGCAGGAAATGAGTTTTTCCGTTTTGCGGCGGTAGGCGATCAGATCGGCAATGGTCACGATTTTGAGACCGTGTTTTGCTTTGAATTCCATCAGGTCAGCCATGCGGGCCATTTCACCGTTTTCTTTGGTGATCTCGCAAATCACCCCGGCCGGAGCCAGACCGGCCATGCGTGCCAGATCGACCGCCGCTTCAGTATGTCCGGTACGCTGAAGCACGCCGCCGGGTTTGGCGGCAATGGGGAACATGTGACCCGGTGAACCGAAATCCGCATGGGTCGTGCGGGGATCAAGCAGTGCTTTGACCGTATTGGCCCGGTCAGCGGCACTGATCCCGGTCGAACCGCTCAAAGCATCGACACTTTCGGTAAATGCCGTCTGGAAATGGTCGGTTGACGGCATCCGCCAGATACCCAGTTCTTTGGCCCGTTTCTCGGTGATCGGAGCACAGACCAGACCTCTGGCGTGGGTGATCATAAAGTTGATTTTTTCCGGGGTGATCAATTCGGCGGCGCAGACCAGATCGCCCTCATTTTCCCGGTTTTCATCATCGGTGACGATGATCATTCTGCCGTTGCGGATATCGTCGATGGCAGACTCGACGGAATCGAATTTGAAATCCATAAAAAAACCCTTCTGTGAGATTTTCCAAACACATTCAGGGCAAAGATCATGAATATATGTATTCTTCTCTCATCCAGACTTTACTGTCGGTCACGGAATCGCACCGTAGTCTGCCTCGCGGCTTGCGGACTTTACCGCCGGTCAGGAATTTACGGCTTGAACCGCATCACCTTGCCCTGAAGAAAACTTTTGTCAATACTACAATATATATCCATTGTCAGTGAAATGCAAACTACTTTCGGCCGAATCTGCGTTCCAATTCTCTGTTGGATAACTCGATCATCGTCGGTCTGCCGTGGGGACAGAGCGTACCCTGACGGCAGTTTTTCAATTGTTCGATCAGGGCTTGCATATTTTCCAAAGATAATTCATCGTGTGCCTTGACTGCCGCTTTGCAGGCGGCTTTTGCGGCATTTTCCGCCGGAAGCGGGCCGTGGATCGAACCGCTTTCCAGCAGTTCGTTGAGCATATCATTGAGCCATTGGTTCACCGGCCGGTGACCGGAAGGAACCAGCGGAATGGAACTGACAATGACCGTTGTCCCTCCGGCACTTTCCACATCGAAGCCCAATTTTTCAAAAAGTTCCCTGTTCCCGGTGAGCAGTTTGATCATCGGCCGGGATAATTCGATGGTTTCAGGTATCAGCAGCTGCTGACGCTCTGCACTGCCGGTGGAGTATTGAGCGAGGATTTTTTCAAACATGATCCGTTCATGGGCGGCGTGCTGGTCGATCAATACCAGACCATTGGCACTTTCGGCAATGATGTAGGTGCGGTCGATGACCCCGATGACCCTCTGCGGCCAGAATCCGCTGAATGCCGCCATCGTCACCGGCTTGACCAGCGGTGAAACTGATTCCTGAGTCGCCGGAGCGTTGCCGGAAGCGGGCAGCGGCCGGGCCGGAAAGATTTTTTCTGCTGCATCCGGCATCCGGATTTCGGGCGGTTCCGGCGGCTGAACCGGCTTTTTTTCCGGAACCGGCGGCAGCGGCAGGATCACTTCCGCTACATTCTGCCGGGGAGTTACCGGCAATTCCGGTTGTTCATCGCGTACCGGAGTGTAGGATATTTCGGCAGAATCCAGCACTAAAGAAAGCGGCAGTTTACCGGATAAGGTCAGAACCGGAGAACTTTCTTTTTCCGCCTGAGTGTGGTTACGCATCTGCCGCAACGCTCCGGAAACCGCCGCTGACACGGCCCGGCTGACGGCATATTCCATTTTGAATCTGACCTCCCGTTTGGCCGGGTGGACATTGACATCGATATCTTCCGGCGGCATTTCCATAAACAGCACCACCGGATTGTAACGCCCCGGTTCGGCTAAAGTGGCATACCCCTCTTTTATGCCCCGGAAAACAGCTTGGCTTTCCACCGGACGGGAGTTGATGAAAACCCGTTGATCTTTCCGTGACGGCCGGGTGAATCCGGGGGCAGCCACACAACCGGAAAAGTGCATATCCCCCTCATGGTGTTCAAAAAAGAGCATATTATCCACGAAGTTTTTGCCGAAAATCTCCCTCAAACGGTAATCCAGTTTCTCCGATGCCGGAGTGAATAAACTGATCCGGCCGTCGAGGATAAGTTTGAAGGATATTTCCACATGGGCCAGAGCCATCATGGAAAAAACTTCTTCGATATGGTGTTCTTCAGTGGCATTGGATTTGAGAAATTTTTTTCTTGCCGGCAGATTGCAGAACAGATCACGCACTTCGATCCGGGTCCCCGGGGCTCCGCCGTAGGGCCGGGTGGTGACGTTGCCGTTTTCATCGCAATCCACCTGGATACCTCCGGGATTATCCGGTTGTCTGGTGGATAAACGGAATTTGCTCACCGAAGCGATCGAGGGCAGGGCCTCACCCCGGAATCCGAGGGTCATGATGTGATTCAAGTCGCTGTCGTCAAGCAATTTGCTGGTACCGTGCTGCTGTAATGCCAGCAACGCATCTTCATCATCCATACCGCAACCGTTATCGCTTACGCAGATCAGCCGGCTGCCGGCTCTTTCAACTTCCACAATGATTTCAGTTGCTCCGGCATCGATCGAATTTTCCACCAGTTCTTTGACTACGGAAGCCGGTCTTTCTATAACTTCACCCGCCGCAATGCGGCTGGCGAGGGTTTTGCTCATTACTTTGATCCGGCTCATAAGGTTTTCTCCACTTGAAAACAACTGCAGTAATGGCCGGGGAAGATCTCTTCAGATCCCGGGCAGGATTCATCGCATTGGCTTTGGCACTCTGAACAACGGGGGGCAAATCTGCACCCTTTGCCGTACTCCGAAGGCAATGGTACCATGCCGGGAATGGTTTGCAATCTTCCGCGATCTCTGCCCAGTTGCGGTACGGCGGCCAGCAATGCTTTGGTATACGGATGCAGCGGTGAAGCGATCACCTTGCCGGTTTGGCCGTGTTCTACGATTTTTCCGGCGTACATCACGGCGATCCGGTCGGCCAACGCACTGACCACCCCCAAATTGTGCGAGATCAGCAACACTGCCATATTGCGTTCTTTTCTCAATGAATCCAGCAATTCAAGGATCTGGGCCTGAACCGTCACATCCAGTGCGGTGGTCGGTTCATCGGCGATCAGCAATTCCGGATCCCCGGCCAGGGCCATGGCGATCATCACTCTTTGCTGCATACCGCCGGATAACTCATGCGGATAGGCTTTCAGCCGGTTCCCGGCATCCGGAATACCTACCTGAGAGAGCAATCCGATGATCGATTCATCGGTATTTCCGGTATTTTTGCCGTGCAACTCCAGCACTTCCGCGATCTGCGAACGCACCGTCATCACCGGATTGAGCGAAACTGACGGCTCCTGAAAGATGTAAGCAATGCCGCCGCCACGGTATTTTCTCAACTGACGGTTTTTGAGTACGGCCAGATCCACGCTGCCGTTATTGCTGTGAAACATGATTTTATCCGCCGATATTTTTGCCTGCGGCGGCAGTAAACGGGTAAGTGCGAGACTTACCGAACTTTTTCCGCATCCGGATTCTCCCACCAGTGCCAGAACTTCTCCTTTATTCACCTTGAAAGAAACCTGCGAAACCACTTCGGCTCCGTTGAATGATACGCTGATATTTTCTGCTTCCAGCAATACTTCAGACATTTTTCCCAAAAAACATTCCTGTTTTACCGTATAATCATATGTTACTATGAAAAATATAGCACTCTTTTATCTAATATTCCACAAAAAAAACAGTTTTTGACTGGAAAAAAACGCAGTTTGGGCTATATTAAGTTTCGTGACGATATAATTTAAATACAGGATAATTAAAAAATCACGGGATTTTTGCTGAATGGAAAAGGTCTTTATTACCGGCCGCGGCCTTGTTACTCCGCTTGGCAACGGATTGACGGCCAATGAAGCGGCGTTGCGAAGCGGCAAAAGCGGTGTCGTTGTCATCCCCGCATTTCAGGAACATCACTTGGATAGCATCATCGGCGGTATGCCCGATCAGGATCCTGCCAATGAATTGCTCGACCGTAAAACCAAACGCTTCTGCCCGCCTGCCGGTGTCATGTCCGTTGCCGCCGCCGCCGAAGCATTCGCCGAAGCCGGTATCGCTCCGGAAGATGTGAAAAATTTTGATATGGCTCTGATCGGCGGACAAGCCAGCAGCAACGCTCTGGAAATCCATTCTCTGGCCCAGGCTTATATCGAGCGTAACTACAATATCCGGGCAGTTTCTCCATTTTCCGTCCCCCGGATCATGCCCTCAAGTGCCATCAGTATTCTCTCTTTGCTTTTCGGTATCCGAGGGGAAAGTTTCGATGTTTCCGCAGCTTGTGCCAGCAGTGCCCTTTCGATCATTCAGGCCGTAAGACTGATCCGCTCCGGCGAATATGATATGGTTCTGGTCGGCGGTGCCGAACAGATCGATTGGACCGTGGCCCTCGGATTCTGCTCCTGCCGGGCTCTGGCCACCAAATACAACGATTCCCCGGAATCAGCCAGCCGTCCATTCTCCAGTTCCCGTGACGGATTCGTTCTCGCCGGCGGTGCCGCCTATATGCTCCTTGAATCTGAACGCAGCATCCGGGCCAGAGGCGTAAAACCCATCTGCGAAATCACCGGTATCGCCGGTAACAGCAGTGCTTCTGATATGGTCGTGCCGGATGCCGATGCCAGTTGTGCCGTGATGGCCAAAGCCATCGCCGATGCCGGTCTGAAACCTTCGGATATCGGTTATGTCAATACCCACGGTACGGCTACTGCCGTCGGCGATAAGGTCGAGATCGAAGCGATCCGCCGTCTGGTCAATGGCGGTAAATCCCCGGCCATCAACAGTACCAAGTCACAAACCGGTCACATGGTCGGTGCCACCGGGGCTGCCGAAGTCATTTTCAGTACCATCATGCTGGATAAAAATTTTATTTCTCCATCCATCAACTGCGAAGACCTCGATCCGGAATTCGCCGATATGGATATCGTCAGAAATTACCGGGAAACCGCTTTCGATCATGCGATCTCCAACAGTTTCGCTTTCGGCGGTTCCAATGCCAGTATCGTGATCAGCCGCTGTAAATAAGAGAATTTTTCTGTTTTTTGTGAAAAAATCAACGTTTTTTATCGGATTTGCACTTGAAAAAAACGTGATGCAGTGGTATATTTAGTACATTGATAAATCAATGCGTCTCCATCGTCTAGAGGCCTAGGACACCGGGTTTTCATCCCGGCAACACGGGTTCGACTCCCGTTGGAGATGCCATTTTTTTTGCCTTTTTTCAAGAACCGTTACGCAATCCCCGCAAAAAGCAAGCACTGGCTTCGGCAAATTATGATTTGCCCCGCCGGTGCTTTTTCTTTTTGCCGGTATTTTTTGCCGTTGTCAAAAAATGGGATTGCTCACTTTCCTGCGGGTTGCCGTCGCTTCGCTCCGGCTCGTCGGGCTTCGCCCTCCGTCAACTCCCGTTGGAGATGCCATTTTTTTTTGCCTTTTTTCAAGAACCGTTTCGCAATCCCCGCAAAAAGCAAGCACTGGCCTCGGCAAATTATGATTTGCCCCGCCGGTGCCTTTTCTTTTTG
>JAZNEV010000015.1:0-8076 GCA_045588835.1 Victivallaceae bacterium | reverse complement strand
TTTTGCCGGGCAGTTGAAAATATTGACCGCGGATGGAACCGCCGGGGCGGTAACACAAAAAAAGGGGATGTTGCAAAACTGTTTTGCGGGGAAAAATCTTTTGGACAAAAGTTTTTTCCCCGCACCCCTTTTCCAAAACCCTTTGTTGAATTGCTTTTATTGTGGCCAATAAAAGCAATTCCCTCTTTTTACGATTAAAAGTGATAAAACTTTTTCAACGCAATATCGCTGAATTGTTTTATTGGTTATTGTCCGATTTTTGTGAAAAATCTTTACTTCCGTCTTCGTTATCCACCGGTCAATAAAAGAAAAACAGGGATGCGGCAAATCTTTTTGAGGTTTTGCAACATCCCCTAAGAATCGGAATTGGAGGCGTGGATCGGAGTCGAACCGATCTACGCGATTTTGCAGACCGCTGCCTAACCGCTTGGCTACCACGCCTCGTTATGTCATATAAGATAACCCCGTTAAGATGATTTGTCAACCCCGGATTCGTAAAAAAATGTTTTTTTTTGTATTTTCCTTGAAAAAACGGTTTTTGAACACTATATTAAATGATTCAGCAGAATGTCTGTTTCCGCTTTAAATTAAAGGGAGAATGTAATTATGGCAAAAAAATTCCGGATCGAGATCGCCTCCGACGAATGCAAAGGTTGCTACCGTTGTCTGGCCGTCTGTCCCAAAAAACTGATCGTCCGCGGTAAAGAATTGAATATTCAAGGTTATTTCGCCGTCACGGTTGAGAATCCCGGCAATTGCATCGGCTGCGGTTCATGTTTCTATCAGTGCCCCGAACCCGGCGCGATCACCATTTACGAGGAGGAGTAAATCATGGCTTACAACAAACGTCTTTTGCTCAAAGGCAATGAAGCGGCCGTTTACGGTGCTTTGCTCGCCGGTTGCGACTGCTACTTCGGTTATCCCATCACTCCGGCCAGCGAGATCGCCCAGGCGGCGGCTTTGCTTTTCCCCAAACTGAATCGTACATTCGTTCAGGCCGAATCCGAGATCGGTGCGATCAATATGGTCATCGGCTGTGCCGCCGCCGGCCGCCGTACCATGACCGCCAGCAGCGGTCTGGGGATCAGTTTGAAACAGGAAGGTATGAGTTATCTGGCCGCCTACGAAATGCCCGCAGTTATCGTTGACGTGACCCGCGGTGGTCCGGGACTGGGCAACATCGGGCCGGAACAATCCGACTACTTCCAGGTCGTCAAAGGCGGCGGTCACGGCAGTTACCGCTGTCTGGTATTCACTCCCAACAGTGCACAGGAAATGTGCGACATGGTGTATGAAGCATTCCCGATGGCCGAGAAATACCGGATGCCCGCCTATGTGCTTACTGACGGGGTCATCGGTCAGATGATGGAAAGTCTGGAACTGCCCGAACCGGTCAAATATGACTACGATCCGGAATGGAAAATGGGCCGCCGGGTCAATGGCGAAGCGAATATCATTTCCAGTATCTACATGGAGTACAACGATCTTGAAGCCCTCAATATCCGGCTTCAGGAAAAATATGCCCTTATCCAGAAAACCGAACAGCGGGTCGAGGAGATCGCCGTGGATGATGCCGAATTGGTGCTGGTCGCTTACGGTATCAGTTCGCGGGTGGCCCAGGGGGCAGTGGAAATTCTCCGCGGTGAAGGTCTGAAAGTCGGTCTGATCCGTCCGAAAATGGTCTTTCCTTTCCCGCAGGACAGCCTCAAACGTGCCGCTGAACACGTCAAAGGCTTCCTCTGCTGTGAACACAGTGCCGGGCAGATGATCGAAGATATCCGGCTGACCATTGAATGTAAACGTCCGGTCAAACTCTGCAACCGTATGGGCGGAAACCTGCTTACCGTCGCAGATGTCTGCGATGCCGCCCGCAAGATGCTGAAGGAGGTCAAATAATGAGCGAAAAAGTTAAATTCGGCCGTTCAAAAGTCTTTTTTGATACTTTCCACCGCCGTCCCGGTCCGATCAAAAAGAATATGCACTACTGCCCCGGCTGCGGTCACGGCATTTTGCACAAACTGGTCGCCGAAGCCATTGAACACTTCGGTATTCAGGAAAATACCACTTTGATCGCTCCGGTCGGTTGTGCTGTGTTTGCCTACTATTACTTCAATGTGGGCAGTATTTCCGTGCCCCACGGCCGGGCTCCCGCCGTCGGTACCGGTGCCGGCAGAGCCAATCCGGAATCCTACGTCATCAGTTATCAGGGTGACGGCGACCTGGCGGCTATCGGATTCAATGAATTTCTGCAGGCGGCCAACCGCGGCGAAAAGATGACGGTCTTTTTCGTCAATAACTCCAATTACGGTATGACCGGCGGCCAGATGGCTCCGACCACCTTGCCCGGTCAGAAGACCACCACCAGTCCCTACGGCCGTAATCCGGAAACCGAGGGTTATCCCACGCCGGTCTGTGAGATCGTCAATTCTCTGACCGCTCCGGTCTATATCGAACGGGTGGCTCTGACCACTCCGGGCAGAGTTGCCGCCGCCAAAAAAGCGGTTTATAAAGGTATTCAGAACTTGAAAGAGCGCAAAGGTTTCTCCTTGATCGAGGTGGTTGCACCCTGTCCGATCAACCTCAAAATGAGTGCGGATCAGGTCAATGAATTTATTGAAAAACAGATGCTCAACTACTTCCCGCTCGGTTGTTTGCGTGACAAAACTGCGGAACTCCCGGAAGGTAAACTGCCCCCGCCGGTGATCCGCGATGAGGAATCTGTGCGTGAGATCCTTTTCCCGAAACGCAACGAAAATGCCGTGGCGGCTGATTTCCGCAATTCATCGGAAATTTTCGATCAGGAATTGCGGGTGAAGATCGGCGGTTTCGGCGGTCAGGGTGTTTTGAGTCTGGGTGTGATGCTGGCCAACATGGCCCGTCTGCGTAACTTCAATGTCAGTTGGATGCCCTCTTACGGCCCGGAACAGCGCGGCGGTGCAGCCTGCTGTGCCGTTACGGTCAGCCGTAAAGCGATCCCGTCACCGATCATTGACCGGGGCGGTAATCTGCTGATCGCCATGACCCAGGCGGCTTTTGACAAATACATCGGCGAATTGCGTGAAGATGGTATTCTCATCTACGATCATACTGCGGTCAAACTTCCTGAATTGCCCGCCACGATGAAAACCTACGGCATCGATGCTCTGGATATCGCCGGCAATCAGTTGGGCAATTCCAAATTTGCCAACTCGGTGTTGATCGGTGCTTTGGCGGCGGTGCTGGCCCAAAACGGTATGAATGAAGCCGATCAGGCGGATTTCTCTCGGGCTTTCGCCGAAGCTGTGGAAGAAAAATTCGGCAGGAAACCCGGTGCGGTCGAAGCCAATATCAATGCTTACAATGCCGGCCTTGCCGCGATGAAGTAAGTTGAGATAAAATTTTCAGGTCATTGTAAAACTCCGTTGCCGGTTCCGGCCGCGGAGTTTTTTTGTAGGTAATGTCCCAAATTTTGTGATAATGTTATAAGCGATTGTAAAAAACATTATACGGAACCGTAATGAAATATATCACTTGAGTCGTGATTTGTCAAACCGGAAAAAGCCGGAACTCCAACCGGTGGATGCAGTGTGCGGCAAGGTCGCCGTCAAATCAAAGTAACGGTGAAGGAGTGTACTGTGTACTCGACTGAACCGTTATCCGAAGATTTGGCAAGAGATTGCCCGCAATGCACCACCGCAGTAAAGATTTTTTACAAAAAATTGGACAATACTTTTTTGTAACAGAATGTTTTGTACCATATATGACTTGTAAAAAGGTGAAAATCTGCTTGCTTTTCGGTTTGACATCATTTATATTACTTTAACCAAGGGAAACAGAAGGTGACTATGCTGAAAAAAGATATCAAAAATATGAGATCTCCCCAGCCGCTTTATATCCGGTTGTATGAGCATTTACGGCAATTTATCGACAGTGAGAGCGGCCGTAAAGCCGGCCGTCTGCCGACGGAAATGGAGTTGTGCCGGATATTCGGCGTTTCCCGCAATACGGTTTCGCAGGCCCTTTCCATGCTTGAGGAGGAGCAGTTGATCTGCCGGATCAAGCACCGTGGCACGTTTTTGACGGCGGCGATCAATGAGTTTGATCCGCAGAGCATCCGCCGGACGATCGGAGTGGTTTTTCCGCAAAATTCACCATGGCATGATGCTGTTTCCGCCATTCGCAAAGGCTGTCGGGAATTCGGGTATGATTTCCGGCTTTATTCCTATGTCTGGGACGATAATTACGATGCCCGGCAAAAGGTGGAAAAGGCCCGTAATTTTTCCGGCGGTGTGATTTTTTATCCCAGTCCTCAAAGCGGTTCCCACGAGTGGATCCGTCAACAATCCGCCTCATTTCCGCTGGTGCTGTTTGACTTGAATGTGATCGGATTTGAGTGCAATTGTGTGGCGACTGACCACTATCAGGGGGCGTATGCTCTGGCGGAAACGTTGTATAAAAAGGGGTGCCGCCGCTTCTGTCTGATGACTGATTCCCGTAAAATATCTTCGGTGAAACTGCGTAAGAACGGTTTTTTACAGGCTTTGGAGGATTTGGGAGTCGGGCATGACCAAAAAGATGAATGGATGGATCTGAATATGAAAAATTTTCCGGAATTTCTGCGTCGGGGCAATTACGATGCTCTGCTGGATACTTCTAAACATTTGATAAATATTCCCATCGGTGAAAAGAAACTTTATCTGGCCCGGTTCGATGTGGCCACGGATACGGAAAAGGAGTGCTGTAAAACAGTTCTGGCTTTGCAACATATTTCCGCATTGGGCAACAATGCGATAAATCTGATGAAAACGGTGATGCGTTCCGGAGCGACACCATGCCGTAAAATATTGATCGCACCGGAAATACATTTTTGTTGACAATGAAACGACCGGAGTTGTTGTGCGGCTGATTTGGTGCCTTGATTTAATGCAGACAACGGCTCATAAACTGTCATGTATTTTGACAAATGTAAAAATCATAAAAAATCGGATATCAACAAATAAGGAAATTGACAATGGGGAAAAAACTTTATGTGATCTGCAATTCGCATCTTGATCCGATATGGTTGTGGAACCGCAGTTCCGGCCGCAGTGCGTGGCTCAATACCATGCACAGTGTGATCCGGATCATGGAAGAGGAACCGGATTTGAAATTCACCTGTTCATCAGCGGCCCTTTACCGTTATATTGAGGAGTGCGATCCGGCATTATTCGATAAAATTTCCGCAATGGTCAAGTGCGGCCGCTGGGAGATCGTCGGCGGCTGGGAAGTGCAGTCGGATGTGATTTTGAGCCGTCCGGAAACGCTCATCCATCAGGCATTGAGTGCCAAAGAGTATTTCCGAGACCGTTTCGGAGCGGATGTGAAAATCGGTTATTGTGTCGATTCATTCGGTCATGGTGCCGGTCTGCCGAAAATTCTTAATGCTTCAGGATTTACGCATTACGTTTACAGCCGCAGTCAGGATACCCCGTGTGTTTTCAATTGGCGATCCGATGATGGTTCATCGGTTACGGCATTGCATATTCTCAACTCTTACGGCACCGGGGCGGGCATGGATTTCCTGAAACGTGCTTTTGATAAACATCTGGCATCTCCGCTGGAGCATCAGACGATGTTTTTCGGTGTCGGTGACCACGGCGGCGGCATTTCCCGCAAGGAATTGGCCTTTATCCGGGAAATGCAGAAGCAGTATGATGTGGTTTTTTCCACGTTGACCGAATATTTTGAAGTGATCAAAGATATGCCGCTGGAAACAGTTACCGGCGAACTCGGTCCGGTTTTCAAGGGGTGTTATTCCAACTGTCATGAAGTCAAACGCAAGATCGCCCGTGCCACCCGGCGGATGATCGCCGCTGAAAAACTCGGTGTCAAAGCCGGCGAGTTGCGTGAAGCGTGGAACGAATTGTGTTTCAACCATTTTCACGATATCCTGCCGGGTACATCCGTGCGGGAAGCATATGAAAAAGATGTATTTCCGGGGATCGGCATGGTTGAATATACTGCGGATAAATTGATCGACCGGCAGATATTCCGTCATGCCGCCGCTCTGGATACCCGCTATATGAGTGAGGGGGGAGTTTTCTGCTGGAATCCGCACCCGTTTGAACACAAAACGATCATGGCATTTGACGGTTTTACCGATCCCAACCGTAACGGCGTTTACTTTAATGCGTTGCAGGATGCGCAAGGTAATGAATATCCGTTGCAGATACTGCCTCCGGCGACCGGTTTCGGCCCCTGCGGCGTGCTGTGGGGCAAACTTGCTGCCGTGGTCGATCTGCCGGCGATGGGGGAACGCAATTTCGCCTATACGGTTTCGGAAAAAGATTTCGGGAAAGTCGGTTTTGCCCGGCAGAGAGCGTTGCTGGATAAGTTGAGTTTCGATATTTGTTACGATGATACCCATACCTGGGGCTTTACTCTGGATGTGATGGATTCCAAACTGGGTGAAGCGCAGTTGACCGGGGTGAAAGAGTACGCTGACGGCCCGGTGTGCAGTGTGTTGCGGGCGGAATACCGGTATAATAATTCCACGATCACGCTTGATCTTTATGATTATGCCGGAATTGAGGAAATCGGAGTGAAGATCCGGCTGGATTGGCACGAGGTGCGTTGTGCATTGAAATTGTCATGGGATCATGGATTGATCCATCCGCAATTTTTCACCGGTTCTGCCGCCGACACCGTCGCCCGGTTGACCGCTGATAATTATGACTGGCCGGCGGTGGAGTGGCGCAACGGAAAATTGTTTGAGAAACATCCTTCCTGTAAGGAATATTCCATGATCGACTGGTGTGCGGCACAGAATGGAGATGAAACAGTGGCATTTTTTGCTCCGGATCTTCACTCATGCGACCATCGGGATAACCGGATGCGGTTGACTTTGAATCGTCCGGTAATGTACTCTGATCATGCTCCGTTTGCCCCCAATCCTGACAGCGGCTGGATGGATCTGGGCAATTCCGAAAGAGTTTTGTGGATCGCCCGGTACGGCAATATCCCATTGGCGGAAGTGCCGCATTATGCTCAAAAACGTCTGGAAAATGGCGAAATCAGAGAAGTCACCGCCCATGAACCAGGTGTGGATATCCCGGATGAGTTTCTGCATTTGGTTCTTGATGAAAATCAAGTGACGGTTCGGGAGTTCCGTTATAATGAAGCCGGAGAAAAAGAATTGACCTTGATGAATAATGGCGGAGAAATCACACTTGAACTGCCGGAATTCGGTAAAATCACCCTGCCAGCCCGAAGTTTGAAAACTTTTAGTGCAAACTGAATGGCAGTCGAGGGTGTGCGGTACGGAGCAAGCGAGCCGTATATTGTTACCGTTGATTGACCGGTAAAGTTTTTATTTGCTCCTGTTCGCTTGAGGGAAGGCAAACGCTTTTCCTTTTCCTCCTCACACCCGGGCCTTTCCCGGCTTACGTTATCCGTACCGGGTGTATATCGAGCGTAAGCAAGCCACATAACTAATCTGCCGGTTAATTTGTTACTGGTAATTACCCGGTGGAGTGTTTATATGCTCTTGTGCGTATTGGTTACCGATAATTACCCGGCAGAGCGTTTATATGCTCCTGTTCGCTTGAGGGGAGGCAAACGCTTCGCCTTTTATTCCCCTCAAACTCCCTTCCTTTTTTTTGCTTTGCATTATGGGCAATCTCTTGCCAAGTATGCGGACACATCCCCGGTCACATACACAGTATGCTCCCGAGTCTGTGCCTTTACTTGGCGGCGACCTTGCCTCACAATGCAAAGTAAAAGTGCATTCGACTGCGGTCTGTGCGGTTTCCCGTGAAAAATACGACCTCTTGCGGCTGGCAGATAGCGTCCGTATTGTCCGTAATGTCCGTAATGTCCGTGCCGGGGGGTACGGGGGCGTAGCCCCTGTAAAGGGCGACAGCCCGCCCGATCAAACCGTTGCAACGCAACGGCGCGACATATCGCTTTTCTTTTTCCGTAAAAAGAAAACCCCAGCGGATGTTACTCCACTGGGCTTTTGCCAAGCTTTTTTCAAAAAGCGTTTTTTACTTTGCATTATGGGCAATCTCTTGTCAAACTATCGGACACCGGCTCGGTCACATACATAGTATGCTCCCT
>JAZNEV010000014.1:0-17438 GCA_045588835.1 Victivallaceae bacterium | reverse complement strand
AGAGGAAATACATCTCTTTGGCAGGTCTGATCAATTGCCAGATGTATTCAGTTTTATCCACATACAGGAAATTGCCCCGTATCAGATTTTCAAAATTGTAGACGCTGCTGGTAATATCTTTCATTATTTCGCTCTCCTGTTCGGTAATATACACTGTACAGCGTTGGTTTTCAACATGCTTGACTGGCAAAAATGAAAAATTTATTGTGTTCTGCATCGATTCCGGTCATGTATCTGTAATATTCATCTGCATCAGTTTAAGCCAAATTCAAGTGTTCTTACTTTTAGCACTTGATGTTGCTCCACAAGAAAAAAACCTTACTCTGCGGTGTTTTTGCGGAGTAAGGGGGGATCGAAAAAGATATTGACTTATCCTTCAATATATGGGGCATCAAGTATGCCGCAGGGAACATACTGGCGTTGAGTGGTTTCGGTTATTTTGAATTGTTCCGGTCCTGTCCATGCCGGCCACTTTTCCAATGAGTAAAACGGGCCGAATACATTCCGCCGGTGGCCGTAGATACAGATTTCTGCAATATCGTTTCCGTCATGCTTCAATTCATCGGTCAATTCGATCCGGTATGGCGGAGAAATCAGGATTTTTTCTTCCGAACCATTGATTTTTATTCCGATCGCTGCTCCGCGCCAATCCGGAACGGTCAAAAATGCCCGCTCTTTACCGTTGTCGGGCAATGCAATTTTATAAGTTAAATTGCCGCCGTAGGCTGGAAATCCCTGTTCGCACCAATTGCCCCAATGAAGTTCAGTCGGCAGTTTACCGATCTTTTCATTGAAAACGCCAAATTCACCAAGGATGAAAATACTTTCCAAGCCCGGTAACTTTTCGTGGTATCGGCAAGTTAAAGTCAGGATATTTTTTCCATTTTTGAAAAATTCTGCCGCTATTTCGATTTTCCGCAATACCGGATCGATCCAGTATCCGCAATCTTTCTGCGGTAAAACTTTTCCATTCAAAGTAATGAGATATAATTCCGGATGCTCCACTGCCAAATGACAATTGCTTTGAGGGATATCCTCACACCCGAATGTGTAATTCAGTTTGACATCCAATACCTTTACCGGAGGAACGTTTTTTTGCAGATATGGCTGCACCATGTGTCCGCCTCTGGGCGGACAGCCGAGAGTCTGACGCAGGAAATCGTCTGCATGGAGGATGAATTCATCTTTTTTCTGTTCCACACCATCGATTTCAATATCCGCATGATCGAGGATAAGTACATTAGGCTCATCCCGGAAAATACGGCAGGAAACGGTTTTCAGTGCAGATTTGACCAACGTTCCGGGATTTTTCTTTTCCGGCAGTGCTTCAGAGATCTTTCCGGTAGACAAAACAAACAATCTGGAAGTTAATTCATCGAATGATGAAGTAAAAAGATATTTGCCATCTTTATACTCAAAATCATATTCAAATATCCTGCCGGTCATGGTATCAAACTCGTAAACATGTTTGCCTTCAGGGGCAAAGATCGTAATTTTCACTTCCGGAAAAGTCAATTTTCGCTCCCGTACCAGCGGTTGTGCCATCGGTTGACCGGAAAATCCAACACCGGTATTGCAGATGAAAATATGCAGATTTTCCCTGTTTTCCGAAAGGTGATAAAGCAATGGTGCGATTTCTCTGCCGCAGTCATCGGTCAATGAGACCTGCCGGTACAAACTATCCAGAGATCTCACCATTTCCGGGTAATCCACGGCAGAAAAACGGGCAAATATTTCACTTGCTCCGGCAGATTTTACCGCATCGACATACTCCGGCGGTGTGCCAAGATAGAAAACTGCCCCGCCGTGAGCGGAAAATTCTTTGAGAATATTCAACGTTGATTGCCGGATGGTTTTCAATTCCGGGATCACCACCGCCTTATAATCTGCATGACCGACCGTCAAACACTTTTCACTTACTGCAAAGTACCGGGCAAGCAACTCTTCATCGGCATAGTCAAAATCAAGATTATTTGCCAGAAGCGTATTGGATAGTTTAATAAAATCCTGATTAAGTTCATTCACTGCCGGAACCCACTCTTTGCTGATGCGGTACTTTACGCTCCAAACGGATTCGATCGGGTGGATGACCAGAATATTTCTGCATTCTTCGCCTTGTGAAATGACACTGCCCAACCGGGCAAAGTGATCTTCCAATGCCGGATAGATTTTGTACCATGGCGAATGTTCTGAAATCGATGCCGGATAATCACGCTTGGCTTCCGCTTCCATGGAGTACCAGTAAAGGTGATGGCAACGGAAGTTGATCCCCATGGCATATTGCCAATCGCCCAGAGACTTGTGGGCGAAGAGCGGAAAGTCCCACCCGGTACAGCCGTACAATTCACTCAAGCGGCGTTTTTTGCCCAGTTGCCGGGCAATGGAAGTACATTGTTTGGCAGTCGCATAGGTCGTCCAATGCTCGGTTAAAAGATCTATTCCCGGCATCTGCATATATTCATAAAAACGCATGGCATTGCCGATATATGCGGTGTGTCCATCCAGATCATCTTCCCAGAGGATATGACCGGTGAAAAGGCAACCGTGTGTTTCGCACCATTGGCCGATCCGGCGGGCAAAAGCATTGACAAATAATTCAGTCAGCAAATTATAATAATCATGGCGGAACCGGGAAATTTCATTGCCGCAGTCAAAGAACAACTCGATCATGCCGTCGAGCAGATCATAGCCGTATTTATTCTGAAATTTTTCTTCAAAGCCGACTGTCCACGGCAGATTGTTATCGCCGCTGTATGGCAGGGCATAGCACGGTTCATCGGTGAAAATTCCCGGAATTGTGCCGCCGAATTCATCTTTGAACTTCCGGTAATAGGCTTCGTGGGTCACTTCAATAAACTTTTTCACCGCCTCCTCATTCAATGTGTCAAGGTAAGTTTCTCCATTGAAATCCGAGGATTTTGCCGTGAAATCAAAATAACAGCGCACGGTGATTTCATTTTCAGCGGCATCGTCAGGTGAATATATCCGGCGGTAGGAAGTGACCTTTCCGCCGTCAAAACGGGCGGAAAAATATGCAAGCGTATTTCCTTTGGCGGAAAGAGCATCTTTATCAGCCGTCCATTCGATGAGTAATTGTTTCATTTTGAAACGGTCATCGGCAGTAACGATACCTCCGGCAGCACCGGAGGGCCAGCGGTCTTCATCATAAAGCCACGCATTCACACCGGATTTTTTTGCTTCATCGATGCACGCTTTTACACAATCGAACCACTTTTTCCCGAGATAAGGCGTTTTCAGGCCGACCCGGGAGTGCATGAAAAATCCGCCCATCCCCATTTTTTTCATATTGCGGATCTGTTCGCACAAACGCTCCGGTGACAGATCGGCATTCCATGACCAGAAAGGTGCGCCGCGGAATTCTGACGGCGGGTTTTTGAAATCAGAAACCAGTTTATCCATGATCATCCTTCCGTTTTGACCCAGATCGGTGAACTCCAGCAGTAACGGCCCTTGACCGTGACCGCCCGGACATAATAGCAGTCACATGAAGTATCCTGACGGTAATCAAAGATCATCTGCCGGCCTCTGCCGTAAAGGATCACATGATCCTGACAATTTTTTACCAGAGTTACTCTTTCGATATCTTCCGGAACTTCAAAATTTATCCAGATATGCTTTTCTTCATCAGGCTTTATTGTGAAAGATTCTCCCATGCAGTGACCATTGATGCGGAAATCAAGAGACATTCTTTCATTGCCCATATAGGCAAAGCAGCGGCGGGCTTTAAGTGCGTCAAAAATCGCTTCTCTGGTGTTTTCTTTTGCCCATACCCCGGTAACCCCGCGATAGCAGAATGGGTACGGCTCATCCATGTGATCAAGACCGGGAGTGCTGACGTGATCATCCGAACCGCCGACTACGCCCATAATTGCTCCGTGCTTCAAAGCATCCTGCCATGAGGCTCCGCGCACCCATGAATCTTTATGCAGCGGATGATCGAAATACTCCGCACAATCAGAACAACTGTAAATTTCCATCAGTGACGGAAACAATTCCGGCGGCAGAGTCGTAAAATCACAGCCCGCAGAAAGGCAGTATGAGTCATGCGGTACGACCAGTATATCATCTCTTTTCAAAAGGGCGAGCAATTCATCGCGGGTGATCTCTCCATCCCGGATGCCCCGGAACATTTCACCCCGGCCATTGCGGTAATAGATGACCAGATTATTGAAATAAGGGTATGAATCCCTTTCGTAAGCCAAAAGTGTGGTAAATTTGCCCGGTTCGTAATATTGCTGAACTTTTGACTGGATCTTTTCCCATTTCCCGTCATCCCACAATTCAGCTTTACCGACGCCGCCATGGTCGTGATCGGAGAGTACACCGAAGTCAAATTTCGCCTTATCCCGGATGGTGCGGAAATAATCATCGGCATCCACATGGTCACAGGCATCGGAAATATTGGTGTGACCATGCATTTCACCGCAGAATAAGGAGTATCCCACCGGCGGCGGATTGAATTTATCCTGAACACAATTGATCTCCTGCCAGAATTTATCCGGATCAGGATTTTTTCCGCTGTAAACCATATCGGTAAATTCCTGACATCTGCCGGGCATATCTATGGAACGGGCAATTTTTTTCTCCGGGTGTTTCATCACTTATTCCTCCGTATAAAATGCTTTTGCCATTGCACCCCAGACCCGGCGGTACTGCATCGGGATTTGACCGATAACACATTTGGCGACCAGAATATTAAATCCTTTTTTCAATTTCACCGGCACGATTTCCGGAGCGATATATTCGGCATCGGAAACCGGTTCGATCACGCAAATTTTCTGATTCTCAAAGAAAAATTCTCCGCCGGAAGATACGCTTAAAGCAAAGAAGGCATCTCTTTCGGAATCTGAGTAGAACCGGAAGTAGAGATAGGCAAGAGAATTTTCCGCCAGCGGATAGCATTTGAATAGATCACAATATCCGCTTCTTTCCGGCACGGTCACTTTGGCCGATGACAAAAGCGTTGCCGGATCGGCCTTTTCCGGTAAAAAGAGCTGTTCATCCAACGGCCGGGTAAAGTCATAGGGATAAGGTGCTGAAGCTAATACCTGATAACAGTTTATACTCTTGCGATCCACTGTATCCGGAAAGGCGGTGATCCGGAGCAGGGCATTGCCGTAAGGAATAAGTTCAAGGTCAGTTTCAGCAGATTTGCAACGGTGAAACAATGGGACTTCCGGAGTGTAACGCCCATCTTCCAAACTGTCGAAATTACTGACTTTCACGCCTTTGATTTTCATTTTCAGCGGCGGAACATCGCTGAATAGATCGCCACCGGGATTGCTGACGACCTCTGCTGATGTTCCGGCGGCGACCGCATAATCCCACCGGCTTTGCGGAGTGACGGCACACGGTGCAAAAGGTGAGGGATTTTCTCTGGTCAGCTGATAATTTACCGGCAGTGAAAATACCAGTGTGCCGTACTCAAAATGTGACCAGTAGCGGTCAAACTTCTGCACCGGCACCATCGGCAAAGTCAATGTGAACGTATCGCCATTTTGCCATTGGCGATCGATCGTGGCAAAACCTTTGGTGATTTCCGGCATGGCGATATTTTTACCATTGAGCATTACCGACGGATTTTTGCACCATGCCGGTATACGGAAAGTAAAGGGCATGGTCAGATTTTCAGTCAGGGTAAAACGGAATGTCACCGTGCCGTTACACGGATAAGCGGTTTCTTCGCTGACCGTATATTTTCCGCCATTGAAACAACCGGTATATTCCGATGGGCCGTAAAGAACTGCCGTCGGAGAATTATCGGCATTAAGCATCCACATCCGCATGATATAATTCGGCAGTATCCGGTGGACATTGCCGGTACAGCATTGGGCACTGTGGTCGGAGCGGAACTGGCGGAAAGTCGCACAGCCACGGTAGAAAAATGAGTTGTTTGACGCGGAATCGGCAATTACCTGATTGGGCGAGGAAAGATACTGCAATGCGGAAAAATCTTTAAGCAGAGAGCCGGGGAAAGCATTGTAAAATATCTTTTCCATACGGTCGGCATATTTGCCGTCTCCGCCTGCCATGAGGAAATAACCCAGGGTCCAGGCAAAGTCATTGATCACACAGGTTTCATAACCCTGAAGCGGATCACGTCCGGCGAGGTCTTCATTGCTGGAGGGCAGGCCGGGGATCTGTTCGTGACGTTCGAGGACTTCGGCCAAACCTTTTTCGGCATCAATCAGATATGATTGGTCACCGGTATAGATATATAGCAGGATCGGCAGCTTGATGGATTCGCTGAAAGATACCCCGTGGATCACATAATTGTGTCCGGAAGTGATTTTGGAACGGTACAATTCAAACTCATCTTCCGTATGCAGTGAATAATATTCATCATGCTGACGGTAGGCGGCAACGGCTTTATCCAGCAGAGATCGGTCATTGCTCCACTCGTAGGCTTTCAGTACACCTTCCAGATTGTTGATATGCCGGAAACCGAGGGCCAGTTTCTCCTGCGGCAAAGCCTGATAATGGCGGATGAAAGCCGCTTTGACTTCTTCATTGCCGGTATATTCACAATATGCTGTTACTGCCCGGAAAAATACCGCCATCGGCCACTCGGAATCAGACGCCCCGTAAGCGTGACCGAGCAAGCCGTCGCTGTCGGGGTGTTCGATGACAAAACGGAGATTTTTTTCAAACAATGCGATCTTTTCTTTATCACCGGCGAGAATGCCGAGACGGATGAGGCCGTCGAGCAGATAGGCGGTCTGTTCGTAGGGCCACCAGGCAACCTGCGACGGCGTTTCCGCCGCTTCATCATTGTAAACGATCGATGCCGGGATGATTTTTCCGACACCGCCATCCCACATCGGGGTATTGAAAGGATAGCCTTGCTCCTGATAATGCGAAGATAAGCCGTTATTCTGAATATTCAGCCATTTTTTCAAAAAATCCGATGGCGTGATCGAACCGGGATTTACCGGTTGAAATTTTCCATAATACACTTTTTATTTAACCTTTCCAGCGGGGGAATGCCCCGGTTGTTTCTGATCGCTGATTATCCGGAATTTTACGGAGAGTTTATTGTTTTCCATCGTCAAATGCCATAAACGGTATGAACCGGTACGGTTGACCGCTGTTCCGGCGGATAGATATTGACCGTTATCCGATGTTATCACCAGTTTGCCGCCGGGAAACAAGGTGGTCAAACTGCCGGAAACGATATTGGTTTCCAACAGCAATTCGCCATCATTTTCCAATACCGGCAGAACCAGATGTGCTTTTTCCACGTCGCCATCCAGAGTTACGGAAAGTTCCAAAACTCCCGGTTCCGGTAAGGATGCACGGTAACTGACCGTCACTCCATCGTAAAAATACTGTACCAGACCGGTGTGGTCATCAAGCATTTGCATCGCCCCGGGCAAAACGGTGCTTTTTTCTGCCAGACGGTGTGTCACACCATTGCGATCGACCCACTCAGGGGCAATGGCGACGGCGTGATCGACCGCCGGCATATCCGGGATCCGGATATAGTTCGGTTTTGCCGCAAACGGCAGTACCGGCAGCAAGCCCCACGGCATATCTTGCAAAATTATTCTGCCCAGACCGGTTGCATCATACTTCTGATCGGCAAGGAGATCAAATTGCAGAAATCCGCCATTGGCGTTGAGAAACGCTTTTTCAAAAGAACCGGTGATCTGGAAGCCGAATCCGCCGGTTTCAGATGGTGCCGGAGTTTCCGCAATAGTGTCATCGGCGAAATTGACCGCCACCGCCAGGATCGATGCGGTCAACAGGGAATATACGGAAAATTGTCCGTAATCATCGCAACCGTGCCGGGTATTGATCGGAAATTTATTCTTTATATGGAAAAATTTGCCATCAGTGCGGCAGAATCCCTGTTTGGCAACCGCCGCCGAAAGATGTGCCTGCCGTTTGAATGCTCCGGCAAGTCGCGGATCACTGTCTTTGAATCTGCGTGCGGCGGCTTCACACAGTGCCGTAATGATCGCTTCCTGATAGTAAAATTGTGAAGATCTGCCGCCGAAAGGCACTTCTCCGCCGGGAGAAATTTCCAGCAGAGTAATAAAATCAGCTTTATTCAGGATCGATAACAATTCTTCCCGTAAAGGCGTATCGTAACTGCATTCAAACGCCGCCGCAAATTGCAGCCGGGTGGTGATATCATAAGTTATCGGATGCCCCGGCTCAAGATACATGCCGTACTTATTGAAATGTGCCGGCTGCCAGCACATATAAGTTTCAAAGAAATTTTTTCCCCAGAGAGTTCCCGGAACTCCGCTGATTCCGGCATATTCCCGTAAAAGTTCTCCGCAGGCGGAATGGACCACCCAATTGGCACACCTCTTTTGCAAAGACTCATCGGTGTAAAAGTAGCGGTAGTGCTGTTGCGGAACAACTGCACTTAAATTGCACCGCCATTCAGCGGCTCTTTCCGGTGCGGTCAGCGGGAGCAGGGCAAGGTAAGCCGTCACCAATTCACGCATCCAGAAGTCAGATGACCTCTGCCGGATATCCGGAGCCGTAAATTCCCGGCAGGCATAATCCATTGACCGGAGTATTCTGTCTTTCAGATCCGGTATCCGGCCATTGGCAAGCAGTACTGCTCCGGCAGAAACAAAACGCGGTGTGGTTTGACACCATTCCCGGTTCAATACCGGGTCGATGATCGCACCGCGCTCATCCTGCCAGACGACAGCCATCCGGATAATATTTTCCATGATATCCAGATAACCGGCACGGCTCATGTTGCTGTGCCGCCAATTTTGCGGAACATCTCTCTGAATGATCCGGCGGACGAGATCTTCCGGGGAAAATGCGGTGGTTTTACTGTCTTTGAACATATTCAGTCATATCGGGTTGATTTCCAGAATGTCATAAGCAATATGCTTACCGGTGAAACGGTAACGGCCATTGCCCATATCTTGAGTGCATCCTTTGCGTGATTGCAGACCGGTGCATCCGGGGATCACGATATCCGCAGATGAATCACCTGGGCCGATGGCAACGATCATGACACAGATTTTGTCACCGTTTCTGAATGCGGCGGCTTTCACGCCGTTGCCGCGTACATTTTCGACTGTCACGGCCGGAGCATTATCCAGGCTCATGATGTACGGTTCCAGGCCCTTGAGGACTGATACGGTTTGACAGATACTCTGCCATAATTCTTCCGAGTGACCGGGATCATTTCTTTCCGACAGATAGATCGCATGATGGAAAGAGTACAAAATAAATGCCTTTACGCCGTGGATCGCCGCCAGCAGACATTGAGCCGTCATTTCGGTTTCAGTCGGATATCTCGGCTGATTTTCCTGTGAAGAAGCAACCCACGGGAATGCCTGCGGCACCCACCAGAGCGGCAACCCGGCCTGTCTTGCCGGTTCAAAAGCATCCAATCCGGTTTTCAGTGATTGAGCCGCTCCGGAATTTCTCCGCCATCCGATGGGATATACGTCATGCATAAGCACGTCGCCGGTTTTGGCAAAATGCTGGAAATTACCGACTTTATCCGTCAGAGTCAGTACCGGATGATACGGATCAAGCTGACTGATTCTTTCCCGTAATGCACGGATCGCCGGAATTTCATCCAGCGGATTTTCATCCGAAACATACCACGCCAGCAGAGCCGGATGATTACGCAATGCTCTGACGGTCATCGCGGTGACCTGATTTTTGGTTCTGTACTGATCCCAGAAGTAACGGCCGCGTCTTTTGCGCTGCGGCGGTAATTCGATCTGATTCTTTATGGAAAAAATGTACATAAGACCGAGTCTGTGCAATTCATCGCACAACGCTCTCAAGGTTTTTTCCGGAGTATCCCGGATCCCGCCGTAAGGATTGACATAACCGATGGATAAAACCGTATTGAATCCGGCATCTTTGATCCGTTGTAAAGCCCCCGGATCATTCATCTCTACGGTCATTGAGGCGAATATACCGATCGGCATGAATGGTCTGCCGCCGACCAGCACCCGGTTGAATGCGTCAATTTCCACATTGTGCGGCACGGAATAATCTTTGGGTTCACGGGAAAAGAGATTACCGCGATCCACTGCCAGAATACGTTTGCCGGTCAGGTCGATCAATTTGGCTTCGACCGGAACTTTACCGACTTCAAATTTTCCGAAACAGCCTCTGGCAATACCATTGGCACCGACCGGGATCTGTTGTACTCTGCCGCCGACCGATGCCCATACTGCCAACTGCACATCGGCACCGATCGTCGGGGCATAACACATCCAGGTGACTTCACCGGAGTCATTGAGGGTAAGTTTTTGGGGGCCGATCATATGGAGCATGGCGATTTCGGAAGAAAATGGAACGATTTCAATATCGTCAAACCACAATGTACCGGTGCGTTCCACACGCATAAGCAGACACAATTCAGCTCTTACCGCACCGGCTGGGGGCTGAAATGTGAATTCCATCGAGTCCCAATCATTGTTATCGGAATTCATTTTTTTCTGATTGTAAAAACTACCGGGAAGTTTTTTGCCGCTGGCATCACGGTAACGGATGGCAAAATTTTCCATACGCATTTTATCCGCTTCCACTTTCAATTCACTGCGGTAACGCAGAGATAATTTATAGCGGATACCGGGCTGGATATTGATGCGGATGGTTGCTTCGGTATTGTTGCGGGGATCACTTCTCTCATATTTCAATGCACCTGATCCGGTCAAGCCTTCCCGAGGAGCATAACTCCAGCCTTCCGGCAGATTCCAGCCGCCGGTGCCGCCATTGAAATTTTCCGTGAATACCGGTCCGGCAGAGGAAAGATCGGTCAGATCTTCAAATCCTGCCAGATCGTTTGCCGCAAGTGCCCCGAAGGTCAGAAAGGACAGTAGGATAAAAATTTTTTTCATTGTGATTCTCCTGAAAATTCATATATTATTTTTCAACAAGTTTTTTCAGAATTCCGGCATCTGCCATGAATTGCTCCTCGGAATCATCGCGGACAAATTCCAGCAGAGCGGGGATATTTTCCGGGATATGGGCAAAAAGTTCCTGCCACTCCTCTGCACCGTCGGCCAGCGGAAGTCTTTCTCCGCCGCGGCAATAATGCACATGGATCGCCCGGATCTTATTCTGCGGCATCGAGAGCAGATCATTCAAATTATCCTTTCGGGGATCGGGACGATCTTCCCGCTGAAAACAGGAAAAAAAGTTATCTTCTCCCACCTCATCAAGCAGTTTTTTGGCCGATACCGCCGTGTCGGTAAGAGTCCGGCAGTGCCATTCAGCGGCAACTTGGATATCATTGCCGCATTTCCGGCAGAGTTTCTGTAAATATGCCACCGTCTGACGGCGCACTTCCGGCGGGCAGTCCGCTGAACCGGATGTCCCCGCCCAGATCCTTATCCACTGTACGCCGAGGGCGGCGGCCGTTTCGGCGATCATTTCCGGTTCACAATTTGAGCGATAATAGCTGCCGTAAGCAAAATTGATCAATCCGGCACCGGCGGTGGCTCTGCCGATCTTTTCCGCCTGCTTTAATTCTCCGGGCAGCACATGGATGTCGCCGCCCCATTCGATGCCATTTAAACCGGCTTTTGATGTCAATCCGATGATCTTTTCCGCAGGCAGTTTACGGAAAGTCACACTGAGTAAACCTGTTTGTCTCATAATACCGGATCCTTACGGGCGATTTGTTCAGCACAGTCGATCATGCGGATCAGATTTTCCGTTTCGTTGAGCGGATTGATCAATTTCCCGCCGGAGATGATCGTGCGATAAAGATTTTCATAGTAACTTGTTTCCGCCGGTTCAACTGCCGGAGCGGTGATGCTGTCCCGATAGAAGCCGGTTTCATCCGGCGGATACTTCCGGTCCGGTGCGGAAAAATCCGCGACCAATTCTTTGGCAGATACTTCAGATTCATTGCGTAAACGAAGCTGCCATTCATGCCCGGATGCCGGTAAAATCGCACTGCCGGCAGTACCGAATACCGCATAGCGGAATACACTGTCTGCGGCGGCTTGATTGATGTCGATATCGACCGTTACTGAATCGTAACGCAAAAGCAGTTTTACTACATCATCCGCATCGCCGAGGGCAAGGATCCGGTCAGTGATACAACAGATCACCGTGCCCGGAGCATCAAAAAGATAATTTGCCTGATCGACCATGTGACTGCCGTAATTCAGCAGCATACCGCCGCCGTTTTTACGTAAAGCCTGCCAGTCATTGCGGCAGGAAAAGCGTTCACGGGTCATTTTCACCATGAATACTTTACCCAGTTTGCCGGAATTGATGAGTTTTTTCAGAAACAGGTTGTGCCGGTCGATACGCATGGGTTGAAAAACGGTCAGCAGGCGGCCGTTTTCTTTTGCCGCATTCTGCATCATGCGAAATTCCGGCAAATTCATTGCCGCCGGTTTGTCACAAAAAACATGACAGCCGTTATTCAATGCCCAAAGCGTCTGTTCTGCGTGAAAACAGGTCGGTGAAGCGATGACCGCCAGATCAAAATTTTCCTGAGCGAATGCATCCTGCAGTGAAGTAAAGCCGTTGATACCGTATTTACTTTTACATTCATTCAAACGTTCTGTCACCGGGTCGACGGCCGCGGTGACTGCGAAACCGGGATGTGCCAGCAAGGCGGGCAGGTGAGTGCCCCAGCCGATCCTTCCCAGACCGACCAGTACAGTACGGATAACATCTTTTTTCAAAACATCATTCTCCATTGTTTTCCGGAAGGGGATCATTCCCATCTCATCGTGACCGGTTCAAGATAGTTGGTGTAGAAAACCACTTTTTTGTTGTTGATATTTTCCCTGGTATAGAAGTTCTGGAAATATTCTCTGGCGGTATTCATATCGAGTGATTCCGTGTGACCGTCAACAAAACCGAAATTGGCATGGTCACTGTGCCGGAAGTGGAATTTTTCTTTTGCCCCGGTATTATCTGCCCAGGCAAAATAGTATTGTTTTCTGTTTTCGATCTTGTCAGAGTTATTGATACTGTCACCGATAATGATGGTCTGACTGGGAGAAACCAGTTTTTTTACTCCGCAATGCAGATAAGCATTGGCAACATAGTGATTTATCGGGTTATCTCCGCACATTCTGGGATTGAACATGCCGAAGCCGTAATAATCTTTTTTATCTTCGCCATCCGATGCTCCGCCGGGCAGGATTTCTCCCGGACAGGTTCCTGCCACATGGTCAAATGCGTAGTTTTTTTCAAAATATTCATTCCAGTTGACATTAGTGATGCTGTCCATAATGTACATATACCCCCCGGTATCGGATTCGTACATCGATTGGACCTGTATGCTTTGTTTCAATCTTGAAATACAACTTGCAGTTATACCGCGCTGTCTGGCTGAATTCAGAGCCGGCAGCAGTATCGCCGCCAGAATGGCGATGATGGCGATGACAACCAGTAATTCAATGAGAGTAAAGTTGTGATGTTTCCGGGAAGCAGAGATCATACTGTTGTTTTTCATTTGTTTTTTGTCCTTATGTTCTTCCGGTTGGAAATTTGCTGTTTATTTTTCAGTTATTATTTTGCCAAACGATCACTTCAGATTCTTTCGGTACAAAACTGTGATTACTGCCCTGTACCCAGCGGATGCTTTTTTTCGGAGTGGCAAGGTTGTTGTAACAAATTGCCAGACCGGATGGCGGACAGGTGTAATCTCCAAGTCCGGCACGGGTGATATTCACTTCGGCATGGGTTATGCGTTTGGCCATGAAAACCGGATCATAATAATCCAGCTGCGGTACATATGGTATCCGCCATGAGCCATGGAGACGCTGTGCTTTGGTCGTGCCTGCCATATCGCAGCACCAGGTGATCGACGGCAGAGCGACAGTTACATCCTGATCCAATGCGGCGACCCACATGGTCTGCAATCCGCCCTGACTGCCGCCGGATGCGATCAGGTCTTTTCCGTTCCATTCGGGGCGTGATTTCAAATATTCGATGGCTCGCAATGCCCGCAAAACCATGCCGTTGAAAAAGCAGTTTTCGGGATCTTTATTTTCTTCCGGATCAAAAGCATAGCCATATTTTTCACTTCTTATGGAAGCGAAAAATTCTCTGTAATATTCCGGTGTCTGACCGAGTTTCTGCCCGTGAGCATTGAGTTTCAGCACCAAATGCCCCGGTACGACCATACTGGGGATCCGCTGCGGCACTGCACCGTAACCGTAAAAGTCGATTCTGGCGGCGAGCGACTTTTCAGCGGCGTCATTGGGCACGATCAGATAACCGGTGGCAGGGCGCGGTCCGGCGCAGGGGATGGTAAGTTCATAAATTTTGCCATTCGGCACAGTACGGACCAATCTGCACTGCGTTTCTGTCAGAAACGGAACTGCGGCGAGCCGCTGTTTCTGCCGGGCCCAGAAAGCATCAAAATCGGCAGGTTCGCCGCAATCGGCAAGGGTTTCCGGATGAACTGCCGCTCCGGCGAAATATGCGATACGGCTGTTTCTGTTTTCATTGTGCCGGATCGGTCTGCCGGCTTCATCAGCCAGATAGACTTCGATATACACAAAACCGGCTTTGCCCAGCGATGTTTTGACCGTCAGGCCTTGAGTTGCCGGAGCTTTGCCGCGAAACGTTTTGCCGTCATCTCCGGTACGGGTGTAGCGGAGATAGAAATTTTCCGGAATGTTTTGAGTGTCACTCAACTGGAACGTGAAAACCATCTCTTCACCGGGCTGATAACTCAATGCCGGTTTATTGGTTGTTCCGATGATCTCAAGTTCCGGATAGAATCTGTTTTCTGTGGTTGCGAAAGTTGAGACCGCCATGAAAAGTGTCAATACGGTAAATAAAACTTTGCAAATACGGATACCATAAATTCCATTCATAACATACCCTTTCTTTTACGTTAATGTGCCGCTTTACATATTTTACCATATTTTTTTTAAAAAAGCAACAGTTGCAGTGTTTGCATTTTGTGATATCGAATGGCATATTAATTACAGTATGCAATCTCCGGTATGATACATCGGGTGAAAATACGCACCATGAGCAGGATAAATTATCAGAGAAGGCCACCGGCGGAGAAAATTTTTCACAGTCTGATATGCAGAAACAGGAGAAAAGGAGATCGAATTGTGATTGATATCAATAAGGTTCGCAAATGGAGTGTACGCTTCAATTCTCTTTCCGAAATCAAATCACTGCCGTACCCGGAAATGATTGTTGAAGAAGTTGAAAAAACGGGTTACTGGATCCCCCAGTGCAGTCCGCATAATATTCCGGCGGAAATGGGTGGGCAGATCACTCTGGTTTTATCCGGTCACGGGATTCTCCGGGCAGGGGATAAGGAGTATGATTGTCTGCCGGGCACGGCATTTTTATACCGTCATTGCGATCCTAAAGTTTCCTACCGGACTGCCGCCAACAGCAAGTGGCATTTTATATGGATCAATTTTCTCGGTGTCGCTTCGGAACGTCTGATCGCAGAAATCAACCGGCATTACGGTTACATTTTTTATCTCGGACAGAAAAGCAAACTGGAACAAACGTTGCTCAATTATAAACATTATTCCGGATCGTCTTTCAATCTGTCATCCTGGGAAAGTGCAAAATTTGTCATAGATTTGATGGAAATGCTGTGCGGTAAATCAAATGCTGAACCGGTGTATTCTTCCGGGCTTCAATTGGTCAATGAGGTCAAAGATGAAATACATAAATCTTTCAATGAACCGCTGACCGGGGAATTGCTGGCGAAAAAGATCGGAGTTTCCCGGGAGCATCTTTCAAAGACATTCCGCAGGGAAACCGGAATCAATCTGCATGATTACATTTCAGAACAGCGGTTGAATGAGGCATTGTCACTGCTTATGAAATCCAGTCTCAACTGCAAAGAGATAGCCGCGATCTGCAATTACGGCTCATATTCCCAGTTTTTCCGGACATTCAAAAAAGTTTACGGAGTTTCTCCGGAAGAGTTCCGGAAAGCAAAATGATATTTCAGACAACAACTCAAACTCACTTCTGAATCAGTGTTGTCGTTACCGGAGAGAGTTCAGAAAATCAACAGACTCAAGTCCGCCTTGATTCGATAATTTTCCGGACATCATTGTTGGCGATGTGATCCAACAATTGGCATAATTCCGGTTCGTATCTACATCGCAACTTAATAGAGCAGTTTCAAACGGGAAACGGGGGCAGGAAAAAACCTCGTAAGTATTTCATTACGAGGTGGATAATTTGGTGGGCGTAGTAGAACTCGAATCTACGACCTCCACGATGTCAACGGGATCGGTTTTGTTGATTCTCAAAGACTTACAGAATAAAATTCCGTAAAATTCCGTAAACTGCTTAATCTTATGGCTCTATTGGTGTTGTTGTATGCCGTTGCGGCACCGTGCAAACTGTTGCCACATGTGCGCGCGGGGCAATCAAAAATCTTGTAAATCTAACATTCAATGTCAGAATTGCAAAGTTTTTATACTTTTTATCTTTTTATTCCTTGCAATTATAATATTCAATGTTATATTTACAAAGATGCGAGGTGAGACTATGATTACAAGACAGATGAGCGAATTGGTTTTAGAAACCGCAAAACAGTACCCGGTGGTTGCAATTACCGGACCACGGCAATCGGGAAAGACGACTTTGTGCCGGGAGCTGTTTCCAGAATATATATATGTAAACCTTGAAAAACCGGACACACGGCAGTTTGCCAAAGAAGATCCCAATGGTTTTCTTGCGCAATTTTCCAAACCGGTGATCCTGGATGAAGTTCAGCGTGTTCCGGAACTTTTCAGTTACATTATGCCATTGGTGGATGAGCACAGAAAAATGGGGGAATTTATTCTCTCCGGCTCACAAAATTTTCATTTACAGGAAGCAATCAGTCAATCTCTTGCTGGACGCTGTGCAACTTTGAAACTGTTACCGCTGTCCTGCCGGGAGATCAACAACAAAAATAATCATGATATTTTTCAGTTGAGTACCGAACCTTTGATTGCAGAAAACAGTTCAATTTCGGCTTTTGAACAGATATTCAAAGGCGGCTACCCTCCGATTTATGACCGCAATATAAATCCGACGAACTGGTATGCTCAATATACTCAAAGCTATTTGGAACGGGATGTCAGAAGCTTGATCAATGTTGGCGACCTTGAAACTTTTGAACGTTTTCTGCGATTGGCAGCCGGGAGAAGCGGACAAATTCTCAATATGGATTCGCTTGCCTCGGATGCCGGAGTTTCACCGCTCACTGCCAAACGCTGGATTTCATTGCTGACGGCAAGTTATATTACTTATCTCTTGAAACCGCATTCAAAAAATTTCAATAAACGTCTGATCAAAACGCCTAAATTGTATTTCTATGATACCGGTTTGCTCTGTTATTTATTGAATATCCGTTCGGTCGGTGATCTGGAACTTCACAGCCAGCGGGGGGCGATTTTTGAAACTTTCATCATTTCGGAGTTGGTAAAATCAAGTTACAATGCCGGAATCGAACCTCC
>JAZNEV010000013.1:0-4576 GCA_045588835.1 Victivallaceae bacterium | reverse complement strand
AGAGGAAATACATCTCTTTGGCAGGTCTGATCAATTGCCAGATGTATTCAGTTTTATCCACATACAGGAAATTGCCCCGTATCAGATTTTCAAAATTGTAGACGCTGCTGGTAATATCTTTCATTATTTCGCTCTCCTGTTTGGTAATATACACTGTACAGCGTTGGTTTTCAACATGCTTGACTGGCAAAAATGAGAAATTTATTGTGTTCTGCATCAATTACAGTTTACCTGTTCAATACTTGCTGCGTTATACTGGTATAAAAAGATTCCGGTATTTTTGAGTATTTCAACTTGTATTTTTACATAATCAAAGTAAATTAAAAAGGATATTTGAATGATCTGGCGCGAGGGGGAATTCATGGAAATGAAATACGATCACTTTCCCCTCAATAATACCGGAGTGTTTTCATGTGGAATGATCTTATTAAAAAAGTGCTGTTAACGGTTATCGGTCTGACTTTATTGATATTGCCAAATGAGGCTGGATCGGGGCCGCATTCGCCTGGTAATCGCAATGGTGCGACACGCAGACGCCGTCAAGCCGAGGTTCGTCCGGAACAAAAACTGGCACATTTCAAACGGCAGATCTCAAGAACGCCGGATTCAAAAATTACACCGGAGCAGAAACGGCTGTACATCGAATGCTTAGATACACTTGCCTCTTGCCCGAGAGGCTTATGGATTATCCAAAACGCCCCCTCTGACTTAAAATTTGAAGTCGGTGGTACTGCCATGGGGCAATATGCAGGTAAAACCCTTTATGTTTCGGCAGATTATTTCAGGCAAATGCAAACTCAAACACCGGAAAACAAACAACTTATCAAATATACCGTTGTTGCTGTTATTGCTCATGAAATGACACATGCTCTTCAAAAGAAAGATGGGCTCAGCGCACAAAAAGGTACCGAATTGGAAGAGCAGTTCCGTCTTCTCAAACTCAATGAACTTCATGCTTATTTGGAACAAATGACCGTTTCTCACCAACTGAATCCCAAAACAGATTATTTTTACGGACTGGTTGTGGAAGAAAAGAAAAAAGAAGGGGCGTCTCAGGAACAAGCCGAACGTTATGCCCGTACTCAGTTTGTTAAAAAGTATTGGGAATGTTCCCCCTCTACCCCTATTCAAGTCAATGGAAATAATATCTATGTTCCACAAAACGAACTTAGAGTTTGGGACGGTATGTACAACAACTTATCTTATTGGAATGCCATGAATGGCTATCGTCCTGTTCCGAAATGCGGTATCCGTCCGGTCGTTCAAAAATTTATTGATCTCATGGATATAGATTTAAAACCCGAATTTTTTACTGCTCCTGAACATTCGCCTTTCCGCATCAGCGAACGGCGTTTTGTCAGTTATATGGACGGAATTAAAAATGCTGAAATGGACCAATTGACTATCGGAACGTTCAGTAGGGCTTACATCAGTGGTCAACTTGTCAATGCACGTGTTATATTCCCAGAAGGGAATAAGGCTCGCAATGGAACACATCGGATAGACTTAGAGGGAGATGGGCATGCCACCTATACCGTCAGAAACGGCAAAATGAATGGCCCTTACCGTGAGTATGATGCACAAGGACAACAGATTCTTGAAATTCCGATGCGGGATAATCATGCTCAGGGAGTCGGTTGGCAACGCCGTGACGGAAAAGTTCATCAAATTGAATTCAGAAACGGTTCTTCCGTAGATTATCTTCGAGGTAGAATCCGTTTTTCAGATAAAATCCGAGACTAACCTCAAAGCCCTCTGGACCAAACAGAGGGCTTTTTACTTCCTGTTGGAGCGGTGCCGGAAGATGGCAACCGTGAAATAAAATGGCTTCATTCAATAAATCGCAGTGTCAATAAAAAATGTTGTAAAATAAAATCAATATTTTTATTATTTATTTTAATAACTTGGCTTGAAAAAATAAAATTTTGCCGTATATTAAACAACTGGAGAAAGTCGAGGAGTAATTGCGAAAGAGGCCCGCCCGCACAGTCCCCCCTTTGAGTGCGGGCGGGCCTTCGGCTCTCGCAAGATATTTTTTTCATTGGTCGTTCATAATTACGGATTCATTGCCGGAGCGGAAATCGTTTTCTCAAAATTTCTGCGGAGTGATTTTATTTTTTCTTTGAGGGTTCGAATGGAGTTGTCCGCCACTGAAAATCTGCACTGAAGAACTAATTAAAGCACGTCAAGAAGAAGATCACCAGTAAAGGCGGTTTGGATTATATACAAAGCAGCAAGGCTGCTTTTTCGCTGAAACGATATAAAAAACTTGCGGCAGAATGCATTCTGCCGCAAGTTGTGTCACTCGATTGCATTATCCCATTTGCAATTTGAATGTTTTGATCTCAAACGGATTCAGGATTATTGATGCCTGATTGCCGGAAATATCGATGCTGTCAGTTTCTGTCCATTCGATCAAGTTGGTGGTTATCAGTTTTTTCACCGGAATATTGAAGTGCAACACCGCCGGAGAATTTTCTCCTTTGGTTTCAACCAGACGGATGATCAGGCAATTTTCTTTTTCGGCTTTTTTGATTACTTCAAGAGAAACATTTTCTGATTCGATCCGGCAGGGCAGGACTGTTTGACGGTGGTCGAAACCGGTAAATCGTAATGGCTCCTGATTGAGCATTGCCGCTTGGGCAATTACATCAGAGTTTACCAGCGTACCGCAATGCGGAAGCAAACTGTAAGTGAATTCATGTTCGCCGAGGTCAGCGGTGAAATCCGGATATTTCGGTGAACGCAGTAAATTCAAATCCAATATGCCGCCGTTGATCTTATGCCCGTATTTGCAATCATTGAGCAATGCCACTCCGTATTGAGAATCGGAAATATCGACATAGCGGTGTGCCGCAACTTCATAACGGGCCATATCCCAACTGGTGTTTCCGGTATTCTGCCGTTTGATAAAACCGTATTGCAAGTCACAGGCTGTTTCGGTTGAATGAATATTATTAGCAAAAGATGTCCGCAACATCTTATGGTTTTCATTCCACTGTACCGCAGTTCGGAAATCCAGACGTTTCCCCTGATGCAAAATAATCTGCTGGTGGATTTTTGAATTGCCGATGGTCAATTCAAATTCCAGAGATTGCTGTACTTCACTTGCGTATTTGACCGCTTTGCAACCTTTGGCATTTTCCAATTTTTGTGCTTCATAACCGATGTCAATATCCCATGCATCATAATTGGCCGGATCGTCATGATAGAGCGATAACACATTGCCGGCTGTGCCGGAAGCAAGTAATTGCCGGTCTGCTTCTTTATCCAGGATCGCTGTGATCCGGGCATTTTGATCAAATTCGTACCGGATGAGTTCGTTTTCCAAAACCAGAGAATCCATAATCTTTTCCGGTTCCGGCAGGGCTTTTTGACATTTTTCCAAAGTGACAAAACTGTTGCCGGGAATGGAGACTATAACTTCAGCTGATTGACCGTTTTTCTGTATTCCGGAAAGTACTTTGCCATTGAGCGATGCTCCCTGCCAGGAGGAGGGCAATGTGATTGCTCCGCAGTATGTTACTGAAAGAGGATTGAAAAGGGTCATGCAGTTGTCATCGGCAACGAAAAGTTTTTCTGCCGCATCGGAAAGCAACTTTTGACACTCTGCAAAAATTTCACTGTGCTGTTGATGGGTTTCTTTGTATACTCTGGTGATCGATGAACCGGGGATGATATCATGAAACTGATTTACCAGAAGTTTTTTCCACAAGTTTTCCAACTTCTGCTGCGGATAGTTTTCCAGTGGCAGGGCAGAATAGATCTGTTCAACATTTTTCAACAGATATTCCAGTTTCCGGTTGGCTTTTTTTACCCTGGCTTGAGTGGTCAGGGTACCCTGATGTTTTTCGAGATACAATTCGCCCTGCCATGTTTCCAACTTGCCGGAGTGGATTTGTAAGCGGTCGAAAAATTGATCGGATCTGCCCATGGTAACTTTGGGGCAACCTTCCAGATCTTTCAAACGCATGGCTCTTTCTATGTATTCTTCGCCGGGGCCGCCGCCGCCGTCGCCGATGCCGAAAAGCGAAAGAAATTCATCCAATATATCCGCTTCCCGGAAATTATTTTGGGCTCCGGATAATTGTTCGGGGGTGACTGTGGCATTGTAGTCGCTTTCCGGCGGGAAATGGGTCAATACATCTGTGCCGTCAATGCCACGCCAGACGAAAGTGGTATGCGGAAATTTATTGAATTGGTTCCATGAAATTTTCTGTGTCAGAAAGAAGTCGCATCCGCAACCTTTGATGATTTGCGGCATGATCCCGGAATAACCGAAAACATCCGGAAGCCAGAGATTTTTTACCTCAATGCCGAATTCATCCATATAGAAGTTTTTGCCATGCAGAAATTGCCGGATCATGGATTCTCCGCTGATGAGATTGCAATCGGCTTCCACCCACATCCCGCCTTGCAACTCCCAGCGGCCATCGGTTACAGCCTGTTTTACTTTTTCGTAAAGTGCGGGATAATGATCCTTGACAAACTGATAATGCTGCGGTTGGGAAGCTCCGAAAACATATTCCGGAAATTTTTCGATATTGGCGATCTGATTGGCAAATGTCCTGCCGCA
>JAZNEV010000012.1:0-1876 GCA_045588835.1 Victivallaceae bacterium | reverse complement strand
ACGGACGATACGGACAATACGGACAATCAAAGCAGTCTGCCGGGGGTACGGGGGGCAACGCCCCCTGTAAAGGGCGACAGCCCGCCAGAGCCGAAACAAACAAAACCCCGGCAGACTGCTGTCCGGCGGGGTATGGGGCGGCAGCCCCATCAAGGGCGGTGTCAACCGCCCGTGAGCCACTCCACCCAACGGCCAATTTGCGAAGCAGTGTGAGGCAAATTCGGGTTTTGCAAGGAGCGAGCGAGGGAGCATACCCCGGTATGTGACCGAGCGAGCGACGCCCGCAAGGCCCGAATTTGCCCACAATGCAAAGCAAATTTCAACGACCGTCGATGTATTTGCGGATTGCGGAGATTCCGGCCAGTTTTTCCACATTGGCACCATTGGCAACCACCAGTGTCGGAGCTTGCCGGATATCGTATTTGCGGGCGGCTTCCACATTCTGATCGGCCACGATCACCTCGTATTCGATACCGGCTTTATCCAGAAATGTTTTGGCGATCCGGCAATTAGGACAGGTGGTAGTGGTGAAAAGGGTCAGTTTATCCGCACTGATCACCGGAGTTTCCTGCGGCACGGCATTCACCATCGGAGCGGTACTGCAGCAGCAGGTATCGGAGTGGAACTCCCGTTTGACGGCGTTGTAAGCGTTATACACTTTGCGGTCTTTGTATTCCTGGGATTTGCCGTCGTTCCAGTTCTGCACAGGGCGGTAGTAACCGGTGATACGGCTGTAAACTTCGGTTTTGCTGCCGCAATCCGGACACTTGAATTCCTCACCGGCGATATAACCGTGGTTGTGACAGATCGAATAGGTCGGTGACATGGTGTAGTACGGCAGTTTGTAGTTTTCTGCGATTTTACGAACCAGATTGGCGGCCGCCTGCCAATCGGGCAGTTTTTCGCCGAGGAACGCATGGAAAACGGTACCGCTGGTGTAGAGGGTCTGCAATTCGTCCTGCACATCCAGTGCCGCAAAAATGTCATCGGTGTAGCCGACCGGCAGATGGGAACTGTTGGTGTAGTACGGAGTGCCGTTTTCCGAAGCGGTCACGATATCGCCGAAGCGGCTCTTGTCATGTTTGGCCAGACGGAAACTGGTGGATTCCGCCGGGGTTGCTTCGAGGTTGTAAAGGTCGCCGTACTGCTCCTGATAATCGGAGAGCCGTTCACGCATATGATTGAGGACATTTTTGGTAAATTCCTGTGCCTCGGCATGGGTGAGATCTTTTTTCAGCCATTTGGCATTGAGGCACGCTTCATTCATACCGACCAGACCGATGGTGGAGAAGTGGTTGTCGAATTTGCCCAGATACCGTTTGGTATAGGGATAAAGTCCCTCGTCAAGCAGTTTGGAAATGACTTCACGTTTGATTTTGAGCGAACGGGCGGAAATATCCATCATGTGATCCAGACGCTCGTAGAAGTCTTTTTCGTCCTGTGCCAGATAGGCGATACGGGGCATATTGATCGTCACCACACCGATCGAACCGGTACTTTCACCGGAACCGAAAAAGCCTCCGGATTTCTTACGCAATTCACGCAAGTCAAGCCGCAAACGGCAGCACATGGAACGGATATCGCTGGGTTCCATATCGCTGTTGACGTAGTTGGAGAAGTACGGAGTACCGTATTTGCTGGTCATCTCAAAGAGCAGTTTGTTGTTTTCCGTTTCGCTCCAGTCAAAATCTCTGGTAATGGAGTAAGTCGGGATCGGGTACTGGAAGCCGCGGCCCTGGGCATCGCCTTCGATCATCGTTTCGATGAATGCCCGGTTGACCATATCCATTTCTTTTTTGCAGTCTTTATATTTGAAGTTCATTTCTTTGCCGCCGACGATACAATTCTGCTCGGCGAGGTCAGCCGGCACCGTCCA
>JAZNEV010000011.1:0-16514 GCA_045588835.1 Victivallaceae bacterium | reverse complement strand
CCTCAACGAGGAAGCGGCAGCTCCGGTGCTGGTTATCGGGGTCAAAGTCGGGGATGTTGTCCGGATCAAGGACGGCGCATTTATGGGATATGAGGGGAATATTACCGCAATCGATGAAACTCGCGGCCGTTTGACGGTGGTGATTTTGATCTTTGGTCGTTCAACCCCGGTGGATTTGGAGTTTTGGCAGGTTGAGCCGGCAGTATAAGCCGGTTCAAAACTTTATTACAAAGTGTTGGCATCGTCACGGGAGGAATCCTGTCAATCCTGACCGGACAGATGTCGTAAAAAGGAAGTAATCATGGCAAAGAAGATTACAGGCTTGATCCGGTTGCAGATTCCGGCAGGCGCCGCCAACCCGGCACCCCCGATCGGTCCGGCTCTCGGTGCTGCTGGCTGTAACATCATGGAGTTCTGTAAGCAGTTCAATGCCGCCACTCAGGCTCAGAGCGGCACGATTATTCCTGTTGTGATCACGGTCTATCAGGATCGTTCGTTCACGTTCATCTGCAAATCCCCCCCGGCAGCTGTTCTTATCAAGAAAGCCGCTGGAGTTGCTTCCGCGGCCAAAAAGCCCGGCAGCGAAAAAGCGGGTAAAATCACCCGTGAGCAGATCCGTGAAATCGTGCAGATCAAACGGGAAGATATGAATGCCCGGAGCGAAGAAGCGGCGATGTGCATCATCGAAGGAACCGCGCGCAGCATGGGAATCGAGGTGGTCGATGCGTAGAAGTAAACTGTACAAAAAGCAGCTTGAGGCTCTTGGCGATCTTCAGATCCGCCACAGTGTCGAGGAAGCGATCAATATGCTCAAGGCTCTGCCCGGAGTGAAATTTGATCAGACCGTCGAAGTTGCCTTCAAGCTCGGAATTGATCCGCGTAAGTCGGATCAGACGGTGCGTGGTGTCTGCCCGATGCCCCGTGGTACCGGTAAATCTGTCCGCGTTGCGGTGGTTTGCGACGGTGCCCAGGCGGAGGAAGCCCGCGAAGCCGGTGCTGATGTCGTCGGATACGAAGATCTTGTTCAGCAGATCAAAGATGGTTTTCAGGATTTCGACACCCTGATTGCCACTCCGGAAGCAATGAAAATGGTTCGTCCGCTGGGCCGTCAGTTGGGTCCCCGCGGTTTGATGCCTAACCCCAAGACCGGTACGGTCACCGATGCTGTCGGTGCTGCGGTGCGCGAGGCGAAAGCCGGTCGTGCTGAATTCCGTGCTGATCGCGGTGCTTGCGTCCATGTGCCGATCGGCAAATTGTCATTTGAAGCTGATGCACTCAAAGAGAACTTTGATGCATTGAGTGACGCGATCCAGAAAGCGCGTCCGGTTTCCGCCAAGGGTACTTATATCATCTCTTGTTCGGTTTCCGCAACGATGACCCCCGGCCTCAAGATCAACCTTAAGGAATTGGTGAGGGCGGCGAAATGAGAATTGAGAAACAGTATCTGGTGAATTCGATCGTTGATGCGGTCAAGAATTCCGATTATGTCTATTTCGTCTCTTACGCCGGTCTGACGGTCAAGAGTTTTTCCGAATTGCGTAACCAGTTGGCTGCAGCCAATGCCAATTGCAAAGTTCAGAAAAATACTCTGATCAAGAAAGCCGCCGACCAGCTTGAGCTGGAAGGACTTGAGGCGATCGATCTCACTGCCAGTACTGCCATGGTCTATGGCTGTGGTGACTGCAGTGCTGTGGCCAAACTGCTGGTCGAATTCGGCAAAAAGCAGGAACAGGTCAAGGCCAAAGGCGGATATATGGATGGCGCGGTGCTGTCCTCCGCTGAAGTCGGTGCGCTGGCTGATCTGCCGGCCAAACCGGTACTCCAGGCTATGCTGCTCGGTGTCCTTCAGGCTCCGGCCCGCAACCTCGTCACGGTCCTCAACGCCAAAGCGGCGAGCATCGTCAACGTGGTCAACGCCTATAAAGACAAACTTGAGAACGCAAACAATTAATAAGTATGGGAGGCATTTAAGATGTCCGAAGAAAACAAAATGGAAGAATTCGTTTCCTACATTGAGAACATGACCGTCCTGGAGCTTTCCAAACTGGTCAAAACCCTCGAAGAGCGTCTGGGCGTGAGCGCTGCTGCTCCGGTCGCTGTTGCTGCCGCTCCGGCTGCCGCCGCTGCCGCTGCTCCGGCTGAAGAAAAAACCGAATTTGATGTCATCCTCGCCGGCTTTGATGCTGCGAAGAAAATCGGCGTGATCAAAGAGATCCGCGGCATCACCGGTCTGGGCCTGAAAGAAGCCAAAGACCTGGTCGAAGGTGCTCCGAAAACCATCAAAGAAGCTATCGCCAAAGACGAAGCCGAAAAGATCAAAGCCACGCTCGAAGAAGCCGGTGCCAAGATCGAAATCAAGTAATTTATTTACTGGATTTATTCACGGCGGCGGGGTAAAAACCCCGTCCGCCGCGATTTCGTGTTCTGCACACGGATTTTTCAGACGTTCCGGGATATGGTTTTTTATCCGGAGCGTATGTTTGCAGAAAAAGTTTCCGATTTCCTGTCGCCGGTGTGGTCTTTTGCCGGTACCGACGGGGATAAACGCAGGGAAAAAGTGAAAGTAATCGATTCTTTGCGTGATATGAATTCCGGAGTTCCGGTGTGGTTTTTTACCGGATATCAGGAAGAAAAGTCCGACTGACGGTGTGGTTTTTTGCCGTTGGCGGCAGGTTTTCCGATTTCACTTTTCCATCGGGGAAGAGCGTGAGATCGGTCGTTTTGTGTTTTGAGATCAAATTTTGCGGTCAATAGAACTGCAAAGTTCTGTTTGATCGGAATTTTTCAGAATATTTTTTGAAATTTTTTTCAACCAACATAAAAAGGTGAGTGTAATGGCGGAACGCAAAAGTTTCGGACAGCTGCGCAATGTCCTGGAAATGCCGGACCTGATCGGGTTGCAGGTTGATTCCTACGACAATTTCCTGCAGCGGTTTGTGCCGCCTGCCGAGCGTAAACGGCAGGGACTTCAGGAAATTTTCATGGATATTTTTCCCATTGAAAGTTTCGACAAGAATATGTCACTGGAATTCGTTTCCTACGAAATCGGTGAATGTCCTCCGCAGAAAAGCGATGTGATCGACTGCATCAAAGACGGTAAGATCTACGATGCTCCGCTCTATGTCAATTTTCTGCTCAAAGTCAAAGATATGGAGATCCCCGAAAGAGTTTTCATGGGCGATATCCCCATCATGACCGAACAGGGTACTTTCATCATCAACGGTGCCGAGCGTGTCATCATCAGTCAGTTGCACCGCAGTCCCGGCATCTGCTTTGAGAAAAACCGTCACACTTCCGGCAGAATGCTTTACAGTTACCGGGTCATTCCTGATCGCGGCAGCTGGATGGATGTGCAGTTTGATCAGAGCGGTCTGATCCAGATCTATCTTGACCGCCGCCGCCGCCGCCGGAAATTCTACATCACCACCTTTTTCCGGGCGATCGGTTATCCGACCAACCACGACATCCTCAAGGAGTTCTATCCCCTGAAAAAGATGTCCATTTCCACTCTGCTCAAAGAGAAGGATCTTTCCAAATACTACACTGTTGATTCCGTGACCAACGAGGCCGAGGAAGTGATCGTCGGTGAGTTGCTCCAGCTCAACGAAAAAGCGTTGGCCGATATGCATGCCTGCGGTATCGAATCGGTGGAATTGGCTGTTGTGCCGCCTAAAGAAGATTACATCTTTGCCACCATGCGTAAAGATCCGGCCCGCAACGAGGAAGAGGCTCTCAAAGCGATCTACCAGCGTATGCGTCCGGGCGATCCGATCAACTTCAGCAATGCCCGTCTGCTGATCAAACGGCTGTTCTTTGACAACCGCCGTTACGATCTGGGCATGGTCGGCCGCTTCAAACTCAATGAAAGACTCAAACTGGATATCCCCGCCGACTTCCGTACTCTCGATCCGCGTGACCTGATCGAAGCGACCAAAATGCTGATCGAATTGCACCATACCAATGGTCCGGTCGATGACATCGACCACCTCGGTGCCCGCCGGGTGCGTACTGTCGGTGAGTTGTTGCAGAATCAGTGCCGGGCCGGATTGCTCCGCACCGAGCGGCTCATCCGCGAACGCATGACCTTTGAGGAACCGAATATCTCACCGGCCAAGTTGATCAATCCCAAAACTTTTGCCGGCGTTATCCGTGACTTTTTCGCCCGCAGTCAGCTTTCCCAGTTCATGGATCAGAACAATCCTTTGAGTGAGTTGACCAACAAACGCCGTTTCTCCGCATTGGGTCCTGGCGGTTTGAGTCGTGACCGTGCCGGATTTGAGGTGCGTGACGTTCACTCCAGTCACTACGGCCGTATCTGTCCGATCGAAACTCCGGAAGGTCCGAATATCGGTCTGATCAGTTCCATGGCTCTCTATGCCATTATCAATGAATACGGCTTCCTCGAAACTCCGTACCGTAAAGTGGTCAATGGTCAGGTCACTGATACCATCGACTACCTGACTGCCGATAAAGAGGAACAGTACGTCATCGCCCAGGCCAACGCCATGCTCGATGAGAATAACTGCTTTGTCCGCGATATGGTCATGTGCCGTAAAGCCGGTGAATCTGCCGAGCATCCCAAAGACAGCATCGACTATATGGACGTTTCTCCGAAGCAGTTGGTCAGTGCTGCCGCCGGTATCATCCCCTTCCTTGAACACGACGACGCCAACCGTGCTTTGATGGGATCAAACATGCAACGTCAGGCTGTGCCGCTGCTCATGCCGGATTCCCCCTATGTCGGTACCGGTCTGGAAGAACGCATCGCCCGTGACTCCCGTGCCGTGATAGTTGCCCGTGAAGACGGTGTCGTTGCCGAAGTCAACAGCGAACGCATCGTGGTCACTCCCGACGGCGAATTGCCGACTGAGGAGGTTCCCGGCCGTACCTACCGTCTTTATAAATATCTGCGCAGCAATGCCGGCACTTGCATCAACCAGCGTCCCCGCGTCCGTCGCGGTCAGGCGGTGAAAAAAGGTGATCTGCTGGCCGACGGTGCCGCCACTTACGGCGGTGAACTGGCTCTCGGCCGCAACGTGCTGGTGGCTTTCATGCCGTGGTGCGGATACAACTTTGAGGACGCTATCATCGTCAGTGAGCGTCTGGTCAAAGAGGACGTTTACACCAGTATCCACGTCGATGAATTTGAAATCACCAGCCGTGATACGAAACTCGGTCCGGAAGAGATCACCAGAGATATTCCGAATGTCGGTGAAGATGCTCTGCGTAACCTTGACAGCCGCGGTATCGTCATTGAGGGTGCCGAAGTCAAACCCGGCGATATCCTCGTCGGTAAGATCACTCCGAAAAGCGAAACCGAATTGGCTCCGGAAGAACGTTTGCTCCGGGCGATTTTCGGTGAGAAATCCGCCGATGTCAAGGATTCCAGTTTGACTGTTTCCAGCGGCAAGGGCGGTATCGTTATGGATATCCGTGCGGAATATGTGAAAGATCAGCCGGCCAAAGCCGGTATGACCAAAACCGAGAAAAAGACCCAGGAAAAACAGATCCGCAACGAGTACCGGGAAACCCACAACGAACTTATTGCCGACCTGACTGAACGTCTTTCCGAATTGCTGCTCGGGGTCAAACTGCCGGTGCAGATCGTTGACGGTGCTTCCGAGGAGCAGAAAGTTCTCGTGCCGGCCAACCGCAAGATCACCCGCAGTCCCATTCTGAAACTGGCCAATCATCACGATACATGGCAGATGGAAGATTGCGAGGTCAAAGGTGCCATCGCTGCGATCATCGACAGTTTCAAAGAGCGTTTTGAGGATAACGAAGCCCGTCTGCGTTCACTGGATGATGAGAATTTCGGCGAATCCGAACAGGGTACGATCAAACGGGTCAAAGTCTATGTTGCCTGCAAACGCAAACTGCAGGTCGGTGACAAAATGGCCGGCCGTCACGGTAACAAGGGTATCGTTTCCCGGATCGTGCCGGTGGAAGATATGCCCTTCCTTGAAGACGGTACCCCGGTGGATATCATCCTGAACCCGCTCGGCGTGCCGAGCCGTATGAATATCGGTCAGGTTCTGGAAACCCACCTCGGCTGGGCCGCCAAGATGCTCGGTATCAAAGTCGCCACTCCGGTATTCGACGGTGCCTGCGAGCAGGATATCATTGACATGATGGAAAAAGGCAACGAGCGTTTCGCTGAAGAAAACGGCAAGAACTATCACTGGGGCTTCAAGAAACAGGCCGATGGTTCCTATGTTTACGACGGTAAAGCCGATGTCTACGACGGCCGTACCGGTGACCGTTTCGATCAGCGGGTCATGGTCGGTCAGATCTACATGCTCAAACTTGACCACCTGGTGGCCAATAAGATCCACGCCCGTGCGGTCGGACCTTACTCACTGGTCACCCAGCAGCCGCTCGGCGGTAAAGCCCAGCACGGCGGTCAGCGTTTCGGCGAGATGGAAGTGTGGGCTCTGGAAGCATACGGCGCCGCCTACAACCTGCAGGAAATGCTCACGGTCAAGTCGGATGATGTCAAAGGCCGTTCACGGATCTACGAATTGATCGTCAAAGGTCAGAACGTTTTGACCGCCGGCCGTCCGGAATCTTTCAACGTGTTGCTGAAAGAAATGCAGAGCCTTGGTTTGGATATTCGCACCGTTCGCGGCGGCGATGATCGGTAATAACAATATTCGAGGGAGGAATTTACCTTGATTGACAATACTTATGCTTATCGGGAGTTGCTGGGGCAGGATCCCTCAACTTCGTTCGGAGCGATCTCCATCAATGTCGCCTCTCCGGATGTCATCCGGAGTTGGTCACACGGGGAGGTCAAAAACCCGGAAACCATCAATTACCGGTCACTGAAACCGGAGAAGGGCGGTCTTTTCTGCGAACGCATTTTCGGACCGACCAAGGACTGGGAGTGCAACTGCGGCAAATACAAACGGGTCAAGAATAAAGGCATCATCTGCGACCGTTGCGGAGTGGAAGTCACGTTGGCCAATGTCCGCCGTGAACGCATGGGCCATATCGAATTGGCCGTGCCGGTCTCTCACATCTGGTTTTTCAAGTGTATGCCCTGCCGCATCGGTCTGATGCTGGAAATGACCAGTAAAGAACTTGAAGACGTCCTCTATTACGAGCGTTATGTCGTTATCGAACCGGGTGACGCCATCGAGTTGACCAAAGGTCAGGTCATGAATGAGATCCAGTATAAAGAGGCCCGTGAGAACTACGGTGACTCCTTTATCGCGGATATGGGTGCCCCGGCGATCAAAGCGTTGCTGGAAGATATCAACCTTGAGGAACTCAAAGGCGAACTGGAAGTCCGTCTGGAAAGCACCAACAACAAGGCCACCCGTAAAAAACTGGCCAAACGTCTGCGTCTGGTGGAAGGATTCCTGGAATCCAATTCCCGTCCGGAATATATGATCATGTCTGTATTGCCGGTCATTCCGCCGGATCTGCGTCCGCTGGTCCCGTTGGAAGGCGGCCGTTTCGCCACCAGCGACCTCAATGATCTCTACCGTCGGGTCATCAACCGTAACAACCGGTTGAAAAATCTGCTTCAGATCCACACTCCGGAAGTGATCATCCGCAACGAAAAACGTATGCTTCAGGAAGCCGTCGACTCCCTGATGGATAACGGCCGTCACGGCCGTGTCGTCACCGGTGCCGGCAACCGTGCCCTCAAGAGTCTGTCGGATATGCTCAAAGGTAAACAGGGCCGTTTCCGTCAGAACCTGCTCGGTAAACGTGTCGACTACTCCGGCCGTTCCGTGATCGTGGTCGGTGCGGAATTGAAGATCCACCAGTGCGGTCTGCCCAAAAAGATGGCGATGATCCTCTTTGAACCGTTTATCATCCGTCACCTCAAAGGCCGCGGCTATGCTCACACCGTTCGCGGAGCCAAACGCATGATCGAACGCGGTGAATCCGTGGTTTGGGATATTCTGGATGAAGTGAGCAAGGGCCATCCTGTGATGCTGAACCGTGCGCCTACGCTGCACCGTTTGAGTATCCAGGCTTTTGACCCGGTGTTGATCGAGGGTTCTGCTCTGCGTCTGCACCCGTTGGTCTGTACTGCGTACAATGCTGACTTCGACGGTGACCAGATGGCTGTCCATGTGCCGTTGTCCAACGAAGCCCAGATGGAAACCAAACTGCTGATGCTGTCTCCGAACAACATCTTCTCACCGGCCAACGGTAAACCGATCGTGTCACCCACTCAGGATATCACGCTGGGCAGTTACTATCTTACTCTGGAACCCCAGAGCAAGAGCGGCAAACTGTACCGTGACTACTTTGAAGTCCTTTTTGCCATGCAGTCCGGCTTTATCGGCATCCACGATGCCGTCCGCATCCCGAATCCCGACCGCGGCAAAGATACGCTTTACGGTGACAAGGAATCCAAATTTATTCTGACCACTCCCGGCCGTTGTCTTTTCAATGAGATCTGGGATTCACGTCTCGGCTTCTACAATCAGGTCGCCAAGAAAAAAGATCTGGGCCGGTTGATCCGCGACTCCTATCAGGTCGTCGGCCATCAGGCTACCATCAAGTTGCTGGATGATCTTAAAGATCTGGGTTACCGTCATTCCACGCTGGCCGGTCTTTCCATCTCCATTGCCGACTTGAAAGTTCCGGCTACCAAAACCGAACTTATCGAAAATGCCCGTAATCAGATCAGCGAAGTCATGCAGCAGTATACCGACGGTATGCTGACCGACGGTGAGCGTCACAAAAAGGTCATCGATATCTGGACTCAAACCAGTAACACTGTGGCCAACGAGCTTTTCAAACATCTGGAAGATGCCAGCCGCCGCGGCGAGATCAACCCGGTCTACGCCATGATGGATTCCGGTGCGCGAGGCAGTAAAGACCAGATCCGTCAGCTTGCCGGTATGCGCGGTTTGATGGCCAAGCCGAATGGCGACATCATCGAGCGGCCGATCATCTCCAACTTCCGTGAAGGTTTGTCGGTGCTGGAATACTTTATTTCCACTCACGGTGCCCGTAAAGGTTTGGCCGATACCGCTTTGAAAACGGCGGACTCCGGTTACATGACCCGCCGTCTGGTTGACGTGGCCCAGGATGTGATCTGCCGTGAGGAAGATTGCGGCACCACCAAAGGTGTCTGGACCAGTGCCATTACCGAGGGTGACGAAGTTATGCTGCCGCTGCGTGACCGTCTGATCGGCCGTTACAGTGCCCAGGATATCCGTGACCCGGCGTACAACGACAAACGTCTGATCATCGCCGCCGGTGAAGAATTCACCCCGGAAATCGCTGAATTGATCGAGAAACGCGGTATTCTCAAAGTTTTGATCCGTTCTGCTCTGACTTGCGAAACCCACCGCGGTTTGTGTGTCAAATGCTACGGCCGGAATCTGGCCAGTGACCGTGAAGCCCGTCTGGGTGATGCTCTGGGTATCATTGCAGCCCAGTCCATCGGTGAGCCGGGTACGCAGTTGACCATGCGTACCTTCCACATCGGCGGTACTGCTTCTGCGGCGTACAAACAGCCGGTCATCTCCGCCCGTCACGACGGTAAGATCAAGTTGTTGAATGTCCGTACCGTGGTCAACCAGAAAGGTCAGACCGTGGTGGTCAACAAAAACGGTTGCGTGATCGTTTACGATCCGGTCAAAGCCGCTGAATTTGAAGAACGTGAACGTGCCAAACGTGATGCTGAAGCCGCCATTCTGGGAATGGTTCAGAAAGCATACGACTTCGGTACCGATGCCGTTATCGAGGCCGAGTTGGAGCGTTACGATCTGGAACCCGGTTCAATGCTGGATAAAGTTGACGGCGACGATGTCAAGGCCAACGAGGTCTTCGTCCGCTGGGAACCGGACCATGTGCCTATTATTATTGAGGAAAGCGGTATTGTTTCATTGACCGACCTGGTCGATGGCGTTACCATCCAGAAACAGAAACGCGGCTCCGGTTCCGGTGACCAGGGTACTGTTATGGAACACCGCGATGACTTGCATCCGCAGATCACGGTGCTGGATGAGAACAATAATCTGCTTTCCAGTTACCCGCTTCCGGCCGGTGCGGTGCTGATGATCAAAAACGGAGCCAAAGTGGTTCCGGGTATGGTGGTCGCCCGTGTGCCCCGGCAGTCGGCGAAAAACAAAGATATTACCGGCGGTTTGCCGCGTATTGCTGAGTTGTTCGAGGCCCGCATCCCCAAAGATGTGGCCGAGATCGCCAAGATCGACGGATTCGTTACTGTGGATAAACTGGTCCGCGGTAAACGTCAGATCGAGATCCGTGATCCGAATTCCGGCCGTGTCGAGGAACACAACGCCATTCCGCTGTACAAACATCTGGTAGTGAGCAAAGGCGACTACGTCCACAAAGGTCAGAAACTGACCGAGGGATCGATCGTGCCGCACGCTCTTCTGGAAGTCTGCGGTATCCACGAATTGCAGCGTCACCTGGTCGATGAGATCCAGTTGGTGTATCGTGCGCAGGGTGTGGAAATCAATGACAAACACGTTGAGATCATCATCCGTCAGATGATGCAGAAAGTCCGGATCACCGATCCGGGCGATACTGAATACCTGGTCGGCGAACAGCCGGATCGGGTGGAATTCAACCGGATCAACCGCGAAACCATCGCACGCGGCGAACGTCCGGCGGAAGCTGAACCGGTGTTGCTTGGTATCACCAAAGCCGCATTGGAAACCGGAAGTTTCATTTCGGCCGCCAGCTTCCAGGATACCACCCGTATCCTGACCGAGGCTGCCGTTGCCGGCAAGGTGGATAATCTGGTCGGTTTCAAAGAAAACGTCATCACCGGTCACCTGATCCCCGCTGGAACGGGTACGGCGAAAATGCAGTCGATCCGGCTCAAATATCTCGGTACCGAGATCGAACCGGAACTGCCCGCGCAGGAAACTGAAAAGTCCTACGAGGATATCGCCGCCGAGTGGCGTGATGCCGATTCAGAGGATGAGGATATGCTCCCCGATGAAGCCAAAGAACTTATCGTCGATAACGATTTGGAGGGCTTCAATGAGGAAATCTGAGGTTTTTTGCGAAAAATTTCAGGAAAAGATTTGAAAAAAACACGTTTTGGTGTTATTTTATAAGTCTTTGATGCATTGTGTAATTGGGTGTACTATAGATAATAAGTGTAAAAAATCAGGAAACTGCCATGCCGACAATCAATCAGCTGGTGCGTCTCGGACGCGAAGAAAAAGAGAAGAAAAGCAAATCAAAAGCGTTGAGTGCCTGCCCGCAGCGCCGCGGCGTCTGCCTTCAGGTTACCACGCGTACCCCGAAAAAGCCGAACTCGGCGTTGCGTAAGATCGCCCGTGTTCGTCTGACCAACGGTCAGGAAGTTACCGCCTACATCGGCGGTGAGGGGCACAACCTTCAGGAGCACTCCGTGGTGCTGGTCAAGGGCGGTCGTGTACGCGACCTCCCCGGTGTCCGTTACCACATCGTGCGCGGTTCACTGGATAGCCTCGGTGTTGAGAAACGCCGTCAGGGCCGTTCCAAATACGGTGCCAAACGTCCGAAACCGGGTCAGGAAGCCGCTACCGGTAAAAAGAAAAAATAATTTGGGAGAATAAGAAGCCATGAGAAGACGTAGTGTCGTCAAACGGGAGCTTACTCCCGACGTGAAGTACAACAGCACTTTGATCGCCCGTCTGATCAATACGATCATGACCCGCGGCAAAAAAGCCACCGCTGAAGGTATTGTTTACGATGCCCTCGATCTGATCCAGAGCAAGAAAGCCGATATGCCGGCGATCGATGTGTTTACCCAGGCTCTGGAAAATGTCAAACCCAAACTGGAAGTCAAGAGCCGTCGCGTCGGCGGTGCCACCTATCAGGTTCCGGTCGAAGTCGATCCGGAGCGTCAGGTCGCACTGGCCATGCGTTGGATCGTCAGCTATTCCCGCGGCCGTAAAGGTAAATCCATGACTGAATCTCTGGCCGGCGAGTTGCTTGATGCTTTTAACAACACCGGTTCTTCCATCAAGAAAAAAGAAGATACCTACAAGATGGCTCAGGCCAACAAAGCCTTTGCCCATTACCGTTGGTAATTTGAAGCGGGAAAGTATATCATGAGCGAAGAAAGACAATTTCAGGAGTCTCCGGGCCGTCAGGTAAGTCTGCGCAATGTCCGTAATATCGGTATCATGGCGCACATCGACGCCGGCAAGACCACGCTTACCGAGCGTATCCTTTTCTACTGCGGTGTGAACTACAAGATCGGTGATACCCACGAAGGTACCGCCACTATGGACTGGATGGAACAGGAGCGTGAACGCGGTATCACCATCACCAGTGCGGCGACCACCTGCTTCTGGAAAAATCATCGTATCAATATCATCGACACTCCGGGACACGTGGACTTCACCGCCGAGGTGGAGCGTTCACTGCGTGTGCTTGACGGTGCTGTCGCGGTATTCTGCTCCGTCGGTAAAGTTCAGCCCCAGACCGAAACTGTGTGGCGTCAGGCTCAGAAATATCATGTGCCGATCGTGGCTCTGATCAATAAAATGGACCGTACCGGTGCCGATTTCGACGGCGCGGTCAAAGAGATCCAGACCAAACTCGGTGCCAATCCGATCCCGGTCACGCTGCCCATCGGCCGTGAGAGCGAATTCAAAGGCGTGATCGATGTTTTTGCCAACAAGGCTTACTACTTCAATCCCGATGATCAGGGTGTCACCATCACCGAGGGTGAAGTCCCCGCCGAATTGCAGGCTTACCGTGACACCACTTTTGAGAACAACGTCGAGCGTTTGGCCGAAGTCGATGACGAGATCATGGAACTCTTCCTTGAGGGTGAAATCCCGGAAGTCGATATGCTCCGTGCCGCTCTGCGCCGTGCCACGCTGAAAGCGAAAGCCGTTCCGGTTGCCGCTGCCAGTGCTTTCAAATGCCGCGGTGTTCAGCCGTTGCTTGATGCGGTCATCGATTATCTGCCCAGCCCGGTCGATATTTGGGACATTACCGGTTCCGATCCGGCCACCGGTTTGGAATTGACCCGTCACGTCGGTGACATGCAGCCGTTTGCCGCTCTGGTCTTCAAAATCATGAGTGACCCGTTTGTCGGTAAACTTTACTACTTCCGTATATATTCCGGTGTCGCCAAACAGGGTATGACCGTGTTGAACCCGCGTACCGGCAAAAAAGAACGCCTCGGCCGTCTGCTCCAGATGCATGCCAACAGCCGCGAAGAGCGTGACGAGATCTACTCCGGCGATATCGCTGCCGCTGTCGGTCTGCGTAACGTTACCACCGGTGACACCATCTGTCTGGAAAGCGACCCGATCGTGCTGGAATCCATGAACTTCCCCGAACCGGTCATCTCGGTTGCGGTCGAGCCGAAATCAAGCGGTGACCGTGACAAACTGACCAAAGGTTTGATCGCCCTCTCTGATGAAGACCCGACCTTCCGGATCAACAGTAACGAGGAAACCGGTCAGACTATCATTTCCGGTATGGGTGAGTTGCATTTGGAGATCATCATCGACCGCCTTGTCCGTGAGTTCAAAGTGGAAGCCAACACCGGCGCTCCGCAGGTGGCGTACCGTGAGGCACTTTGCAAACCGAGCAGTTCCGATACCAAGTTTGTCCGTCAGTCCGGCGGTCGCGGTCAGTATGGTCACTGTATCATCAACCTGATCCCGCAGGAGCGTGGTGCCGGTATCACCATTGAGAACAAAGTTGTCGGCGGTAACATCCCCAAAGAGTATATCAAACCGATCGAAAACGGTATCCGCGAAGCGGCTGCCAGCGGTGTATTGGCCGGTTATCCGGTGATCGCCTTCAAAGTTGAGATCATCGACGGCAGTTACCACCCGGTAGACTCCTCGGAAATGGCGTTTAAGATTGCCGGTTCCATGGCGTTCAAAGATGCCGCTAAAAAATCCGGCATCGAGATGCTTGAGCCGATCATGAAAGTCGAATTGACCACTCCGGATGAAAACATGGGCGACCTGATCGGTGACTTGACCAGCCGCCGCGGTGCGATCGTTGAGATCAATGCCGGTGAAAACAGCTTTACCCGCGTTCAGGCAAACGTGCCGTTGTCAGAGCTTTTCGGTTACGCTACTGCGATCCGTTCGCTCTCCCGCGGTCGTGCGACCTACTCGATGGAGCCGGCGCACTTTGAGAGAGTTCCGAAACAAATTCAAGATAAAATCGTGGAGAAAAAATAAAAATGGCAACGGCGAAAACTCAACGTATCCGCATCCGTCTGCAGGCTTACGAGCACCGGATCCTGGATCAGTCCGTCAATGAGATTCTGGATGCCGCGAAACGCACCGGTGTTATGGTTGCCGGTCCGGTTCCGCTTCCGACCCGTATCGAACGCTGGACGGTCAACCGTTCACCTCACGTTGACAAAAAGTCAATGGAGCAGTTCGAGATCCGCACCCACAAACGGATGCTGGATATCGTCAATCCGAATGGCCGCACGGTGGATGAGTTGAAAAAACTCAACCTGCCCGCCGGTGTGGACATCACTATCAAAACGGGATTCTGATCTGAAAATCAGAAGTTCCGGGATCGCCGGGCGGGTGGCCCGGCGGTCTGGATACCGCCGTTCCCGGCCGATTGGGAACGAGTATCGTAAGTTTCTCTATCAATGAAAAGGAGAAAGAAATGAAAGGTTTAATCGGTAAAAAGCTCGGCATGACTCAGGTCTATGACGAGAAGGGCGTGCTGATCCCGGTGACGGTGATCCAGGCCGGACCCTGCGTCGTGACTGCGGTCAAGACGGTCGAGCGCGACGGATACTCAGCCATCCAGCTGGGTTTCGGCAGTCGCAAAGCAAAGAACGTGACCAAAGCCCGTCAGGGACATTTGGCCAAAGCCGGTGTCACCGGTGACGTGCTTCCCGCGTTGCTCCGCGAGATCCGCGGTGCGGAAGCTGAGATCGGTGCTGAATTGAAGGCGGATATCTTCGCCGCCGGAGAGTATCTCGATGTGATCGGTACCACCAAAGGCCGCGGTTTCCAGGGCTGTGTCAAACGCTGGAACTTCGGTGGCGGCCGTGCCAGCCACGGTGGTGACTGGGAACGCCGTCCGGGTTCTATCGGATGCTGCGAATTCCCGGGCCGGGTTGCCAAAGGCAAAAAGATGCCCGGACATTACGGCAATGACCGCTGCACCGTGCAGAATCTGCAGATCGTGCGTGTCATGGCTGACGACAACTGCCTGTTGGTCAAGGGTGCTGTTCCCGGATGCAATGGCGGTATCGTTACTGTCAAAAGCGCGCTGAAAAAAGCCGCGAAGTAAGAGGAGGAAATACAAATGGTTAAAACTTTGGATATCCTCGATTGCAGCGGTGCCCGGATCGGCGAGTACGCCGTGCCGGAATGTCTTTCCAGCGTGATCGAGTTGAATAAAGGTGCCCAGGCAGTTCATGATGCCGTGGTCGCTTATCTGGCGGGTGCCCGTGCCGGTTCCGCCTGTACTAAAACCCGCGGACTGGTCCGTGGCGGCGGTGCCAAACCCTGGCGTCAGAAAGGCCGTGGCGGTGCCCGTGCCGGTTCCAACCGTTCGCCCGTGTGGGTCGGCGGCGGTACGATTTTCGGACCCCAGCCGCGCAGTTATGCCAAGAAGATGAACAAAAAAGTTCTGGCTCTGGCTCTGAAGCGCGCTCTGGCCGAGCGTATCGAAGAAGGTGATGTGATGGTGCTTGACAAATTCGCTCTGCCGGATCACAAGACCCGCAGTGCGTTTGCCGTGCTGAAAAACCTGAAAATTCAGGAAGAGACCATCATGTTGAGCATGACTGAGTTCGACGAAGCGTCGATTTGCGCTACCGGCAACATCCCGAATCTGGTTGTCCGCCGTGCCGCAACGGTCAACGTGTACGAGCTGCTCCGTTTCAAGAAACTTGTTTTCTGCAAGGATGCTCTCGACGCTTTTATCGGACGTATGGCGTAAGGAGAATTGACAGATGAATAGTGCTTATGATGTCATCATCGCGCCGGTCGTCACTGAAAAATGCAATGCGCTGATTCAGGACAAAAAGTATACTTTCAGAGTTCATCCGTCTGCCGGTCGTATTGAGATCGCCAAGGCGGTGGAAGAACTTTTCAAAGTTAAAGTTGCCAAAGTGAATGTGATGAACTACCAGGGCAAAGCCAAACGTGCCGGCCGTACCATGAAAATGGGACGTCGTGCCGATTGGAAGCGTGCGGTGGTCACTCTCGCCGAAGGCAGTATTGAGATTATCTAAGGGAGTTTAAGACAATGGCTATCAAAAGTTACAATCCGACGACTCCCTCACGGCGCAATATGTCGGTCATCGACAACAGCAATTTGAGCAAAGTTGCGCCGTTCAAGGGTTTGCTGAAGGGTAAAAAATCCAGCGGCGGCCGTAACAACCAGGGACGGATCACCACCCGTTTCCGTGGTGCCGGCAACAAACGCAGCTATCGTATGGTTGACTTCAACCGTAACAAAGAAGGCATTGCGGCCAAGGTCGTTACTATCGAGTACGATCCCAACCGTACCGCCAATATCGCTCTGATCAGCTATGCTGACGGCGAAAAAGCTTACATCCT
>JAZNEV010000010.1:0-32702 GCA_045588835.1 Victivallaceae bacterium | reverse complement strand
CCCCGCACCCCTTTTCCAAAACCTTTTGTTGAATTGCTTTTATTGTGACCAATAAAAGCAATTCCCTCTTTTTACGATTAAAAGTGATAAAACTTTTTCAACGCAATATCGCTGAATTGTTTTATTGGTTATTGTCCGATTTTTTGTGAAAAATCTTTACTTCCGTCTTCGTTATCCACCGGTCAATAAAAGAAAAACAGGGATGCGGCAAATCTTTTTGAGGTTTTGCAACATCCCCCGTTTTTTACCGGAATATTTGAGATAATTTGGTAAGTTTCATAAGATACGGACTGAAGTCCCCCCGTCCATCCGGCAAATGAGACGTGAGCCGGAGTCAGTCCGGAGCATTCAGGAAAATCGATCTCATCCCCGCAGGAATCAGTATGATACAAACCGCACGGCAGACCGGAAAACCGACTGCAACACTCCGGGATGCAAGGCCGTTCTCCTGCGGCCGCAGTGAATATTTTTCGTAAAAAATGAGATCATGGAATTTAAAAGAATCTTGCATTATGCAAATTGCAAAGTTATATTATTCAAAACATTGTATTTTCAACGCTATCAAGAATGTGGGAGGCATTTATGGCAGAAGCAATTGCATCAGTGATCCAGTGCGATATCAACAATAACTGTTTCATCTGGAAACATCCGCTGGAAGACTTCCACACCGGCAGTCAACTCATCGTACATGAATCACAGCAGGCCGTTTTCTTTATGAATGGTCAGGCTCTGGATTCATTCGGGCCGGGCCGTCACACTCTGACCACCCAGAATATGCCGATCGTCGGCAAAATTTTCAACCAAACCACCGGCGATCGGACTCCCTTCCATTGCGAAGTGTATTTTATCAATATGACCGAGCAAATGGGCATCAAATGGGGCACCAGTTCCAAACTCGAATATATGGAACCGACCTACAACTTCCCCATCCAGATCGGTGCCTGCGGAGAAATGTTTCTGCAAGTCAGCAATCCGCGGCAACTGCTGATCAAAGTCGTCGGCACTGAACGCATCCTCGATCAGAACCAACTCGTTGAAAAATTCCGGGCGTTTCTCATGCTCCGGCTCAAATCCTACATCGTCAGTCTGATCAAACAGGAAAAAATCAGCATCTTTGAGATCGATGAATATCTCGAACATATTTCCGAAGTCCTCAAAGATAAACTCAATATCGACTTTGCCGATTACGGCGTTTCTCTGAATAACTTCATCGTCACTACCATCGTCAAACCCGAAGAAAACAAAGACTACCGCCGCTTTAAAGAACTGTATTTCCGTCAATACGCCGATGTCGCCGAAGCCAAACTCCGCCAGCAGATCGACATCATCGAACAGCAGACCAAAGCCCGGCAGATGGTCATCGAAGCCGAGGGTATCGCCCGTAAACGCTCTTTGGAAGGTTATACCTATCAGGATGAAAGACGATTCGACGTCGCCGAAAGATTCGCTGAAAATGAGGCCACCGGTCAACTTGCCAATATGGGTATCGGTATGGGCATGATCAGCGGTATCGGCGGATCGGTCGGCAATTCCGTCGGTAATATCATGGGAGCCGCCCTCGATCAGACTGCCGGTCCGGTGGCCGCTGTCGCCGGAGGTGCCATTTCCTGTGCCAAATGCGGTACATCTTTGCCGGCAAATGCCAAATTCTGTCTGCAATGCGGCGGAAAATACGAACCGCCGCAGGAAAACCGCACCGTCATCTGCCCGGCCTGCGGTAAAACCATTCCCAAAGCCAAATTCTGCTTTGAGTGCGGCAAAGAATTGACCGAACCGGCTTGCCCGAAATGCGGCAGGAGTATCATTTCAGGTGCCAAATTCTGTCTGCAATGCGGTGAAAAATTAAGTTGATTTTTACGGAGGAATATATCATGAATAAAAATTTTATCAGAGTTCTCGCCGGTTCGGCACTGGGTATCGCCTTTCTGACCTTCCTGTTGATTTTGCTTGAACGCACCGCCTTGATCTACACTGCATACGCATGGAGCATTTTCGCTGTTATCGCCTTTACCGTTTCATTAGGCTTCTGGGTCGCCGGTTCAAAAATCAGGTACATACTTCACGCCGCATTCCCCATGGTCATCGCCCAATACCTCGTATGCACCATCGGCCTCGCCGCCATCGCCGTGATCCTTGAAATGATCGGCCCGTCACTCCACTGCGGTTGGTTCAGTTTTATCGAATCCGCCATCCTGATCTTTTTTTCATGGAAGATCATCGCTCTCGCTTCCGGCAGGGAAGCCATCGTCAGAACTGAACAGAATATCAAACTCCAAACCATCACCTGGCAAACCGTCACCGCTGACCTCGCCGCCATCGCCGGCAGGGCCGATGCCGGCGATAAAGCCGCCATCCGGCAGATCGCCGATGCCGCCCGTTACGCCGATCCCACCGAACACCCCGGCGTAAACAACGAAGTCGATTCCATAAAAAATCACATCGCCGCCCTCAATGAAGCCGTTTCGACCGGTAATTCCGCCGCGATCCCCGCCATCTGCAGCAATATCGACCGCCTCATTCAGGAACGTGCCGCCAAACTCATTCTGCTCAAATAGTTACTTTTGCCGGATATCCTTTACAGGAACTCCGCCTCCCCGTACCCCGGTACAAAATGGGGCCGTTGCAAAACCGTTTTGCGGGAAAAAACAGGGATGTGGCAAATCTTTTTGAGGTTTTGCTGCATCCCCGTTTTATATTCATGAGCCGCCCGATGATATTTACCGGCGTTTACCGGCGAAATATGCGATGACCTGTTTCAGATCGCTCCAGGCATCCCGTTTGGCCGATTCCTGCCGGAGCAGAAATGCCGGATGAAAGGTGGGCATTACCGGAATATTCTCAAAGTTGCACCATTTGCCCCGCATCCGGGAAATGCCGTTGGCGGTATTGAGCAAGGCCTTGGCGGCGGTCGCTCCCAGACAGATGATAACTTCCGGCCGGATAAGATGGATCTGCTGATGCAAAAAGGGAATGCACATTGAAATTTCATCCGGGGCGGGAGTGCGGTTATCTTTGGGACGGCACTTGATAATATTGGCAATGTAAACCTCTTCACGGGAAAAATTCATCGCCTTGATCATCTTATTCAGCAATTGACCGGCCGCTCCGACAAAAGGACGGCCGCTCATATCTTCCTCATATCCGGGTGCTTCACCGATAAACATCAGTCTTGCATCAGGATCGCCTTCGCCGAAAACCAGATTTCTGCGACCGGTACAAAGTTGGCACTGCCGGCAATTTTTCATCGATTCATGCAACTTTTCCAGAGAATCCAGACGTTTTTCCGCACCTGACCGGATATTGTTTTTTTGCGGTGCTGAAACCGGCACAACCAATTCAGCAGCGGTCGCAGGTTCCGGTGGCACGGCCGGTTTGATATCGGCAAAAAATTGCCGTACATTCTCATCTGCGGTCAATCTGCCGGGATATTTTCTGCTGTTTTCAGCCAAAACTTCACATATTTGATCGAAAAAATCCGCCATATTGCTTATAATAACTTTTTTTTTTGATGTTTGCGTACTATATTAATATAAGTGTCATAACGACAAAATAAAAGTAATTCGGGCAAAAAAGCCGTAAATTAACTATTTTTGGGAGAGAAAAATGAAAGTAGTCGTCGCGTATTCGGGCGGTCTGGATACTTCCGTGATCGTCAGATGGGTCAAAGAAACTTACAATGCCGAAGTGATCTGCTACTGTGCCGATGTCGGTCAGCAGGAGGAGCTTGACGGTCTGGAAGCCAAAGCGATCGCCACCGGAGCAAGCAAATGTATCATCGACGATCTGAATGAAGAATTTGCCCGTGACTTCATTTTCCCGATGCTTCAGGGCGAAGCGATTTACGAGAACAACTATCTGCTGGGTACTTCCATCGCCCGTCCGCTGATCGCCAAACGTCTGGTCGAAGTGGCCAAAGCCGAGGGTGCCGATGCCATCTGCCACGGAGCCACCGGCAAAGGAAACGATCAGGTGCGTTTCGAACTCAATGCGGCGGCTATCGATCCCTCGATCAAAGTCATCGCCGCCTGGCGTGATCCCAACTGGCACTTCACCGGCCGTATGGATATGATCGAATATGCCAAAAAATTCAATATCCCGGTGAGCGTTTCCGCCAAAAAGCCGTACAGCATGGATAGAAATCTGCTGCACATCAGTTTCGAGGGCGGCATTCTGGAAGATCCGTGGAATGAATTCCCCGAAGATATCGCGGTCATGACCGAACCTTTGAGCAAGGCCGCCGACACCGCCGATGATGTGGTCATCACCTTTGAAAAAGGTATCCCCGTCAAGATCGACGGCAAAGAGTACAGCCCGGCCAACATCATGCGTACACTCAATGCCATGGGTAAAAAACACGCTGTCGGCCGTATCGACATCGTGGAAAACCGCTTCGTCGGTATGAAGTCCCGCGGCGTTTATGAAACTCCGGCCGGAACCATTCTGCAGGCCGCCCACCGCGGTCTGGAAGAGATCACGCTCGACCGTGAAGTCATGCATTTGCGTGACAGCCTGATCCCCCGTTACGCCGACATGATCTACAACGGTTTCTGGTATGCTCCGGAGCGTGAAATGCTTCAGGTGATGATCACTGAAAGCCAGAAATTCGTCACCGGTGATGTCCGGGTCAAACTCTACAAAGGTGCCTGCCATGTGACCGGTCGCCGCAGTGAATACAGTTTGTACGACGACGAGATCGCCAGTTTTGAGGGTGCTGAAGCCTACGATCACAAAGATGCTTCCGGCTTCATCCGGCTCAATGGTCTGCGTCTGCGTGTGCTGGCCCGCAGCAAACAGAAACGCTACTGATAAAAGTTGCGGAAACTGCCGTTGATGACAGAAAAGTTTGAAGAGGTTTTTCTGAAAGAATCCGGTTGTTCATGGCGCGGAAAGATCCGTTCCGGAGCAACCGGGATGACGGCAGTTTGCCGTAAACTTGATGAACCGGGGATACATTTTTTCAAGAACCGTCCGAAAATAACTGCCGGAGCAGTGGATGGTTTCTTTGTCAAACGTTACAATCTGCCGGGATTTTTCACCCAGTTGCGCCGCCGCTTCCGGCGGCCCAGACCTTTTACAGTATTGGCCGGTGCGGAAAAACTGGCGGCTTCCGGTATCGCCACTCCCAAAGTCTATGCGGCTCTGGTCAGCCGGTGCGGATGGTGCCGCAAAGAGTATCTGGTAACCGGATTATTGGATGATAAGTGCCGCATGCTCAATACGTTATCCGAAACGGAGTGCCGGGCAGCGATCACCGGCAAATTTATTGCCATGCTTAAAGTCATGCACGATACCGGTATGAGCCACGGTGATTTGAGTTTGCGTAACTGCTATATTTCAGTTGACGGAAAACCCGGATTGCTCGATTTGGATGGAGCGGTATGCGGCAAGGTAAGCAACCGCCGCCGGACGATCGAATTGGCCAGGATCATCAGCAGTTTCTTAATGCAATTCCGCAAAATGGATGACGCAGAAAAATTCACTGATGAAGTGCTGAAAATCTACGGCGGAAAAGTTGTTGCCGCCGGAGTGCTCAATGCAGTGGAAAAATTTTTTCAGCGGGGAAAAAAATACTTATGAGCATAGAAAAAATTCCGCTTCTTGCCCGCAAACTCGGCATCGGAAAGGAGTCTTTGCACTTGTTGCAGGAGGCTCTCACCCACCGGACTTATGCGGTCGAACACCATCTGAATTACGACAACCAGCGTCTGGAATTTTTAGGCGATGCCGTATTGGAAATAATCCATACCGAATTTCTCTATCACCGTTATCCGGATCTGCCGGAAGGCGACCTGACCAAGATCCGTTCAGCCCTCTCCTGTGAAAACATGCTGGCCGATCTGGCCAGAAAACTGCATCTGGGCGAATATCTGCTCATCGGCAACGGCGAAAAAGAGTGCGGCGGCAATGACCGTGATTCCACTTTATGCGATCTTTTTGAAGCGGTGCTGGGGGCATTGTTTCTGGCTTGCGGCATGGAAAAGACCAGAGAATTCGTCCACCGGATCTTTGCCAGAGATTTCTCCGACCCGAAACAGATGCTCAATTCACTGAATCCCAAAGGCCGTTTGCAGGAATTCTCACAGGGCCGGTGGAAGATCACTCCGGATTACCGGCTTTTCCGCAGCGGCGGCCCCCACCATGCGCCATTCTTTGAGGTGGAATTATGCCTTGACCGCTACCGGGCGATGGGCTACGGCAGCAGTCGCAAACTGGCGGAAGTGGCCGCCGCCGGATTGATGCTGAAATTTTTAGCCAAACGATTCAAATTTTGAGGTGAAATCATGCAAATATGCGGTCTTGGAACAGATATCATCGAAATCGTCCGGGTCAAAGAAGCACTGAACCGTTTCACCGGGCGTTTCCGGGAAAGGGTATACACCGCCAAAGAATTGATCCTGGCTCATAACAAGAGCAGCCATACGGCCTACTTCGCCGGCCGCTGGGCAGCCAAAGAAGCGGCGGCCAAAGCACTGGGTTGCGGTATCGGGGAAAAGTGTGCATTCACTGATATTGAAATACTCAATGACCGTCAGGGCCGTCCGGTGATGCGTTTTTCCGGAGCGGCGGCCAAAACTGCTGAAGAATTGAAAGTCAGCGAAATAAAATTATCCATCAGTCACGAAAATCACTACGCTGTGGCCACGGTTATCCTTTGTTCCAAAGATTAATAAAATTTTATTGTCTCAATTTTTTGGTGACAAATCAAACCTACGGCGGCGCATTGCGGGTAATCTCTTGGCCAATCTGCGGACGTTTTCGCAGTCGAGTACGGTTAGTACACTCCTGCTCATCCGCCTTGATTGACCTGCGACCTTACCTCGCACTGCATCCACCGGATGGATCAAAACCGTGCAGGTTTGGTTAACAAATCATAACTTATGTGATATATTTTATACGTTTAAAGGAAGTTTGTTTACAAATTCATACCTGGATTTCACAAGATTTGAAACGTTATCAAAGATTAATAAAATCACAAAAAACTTGAAAAAAGTGCTTTGAGATGATATGTTATAAATATGCAAAGGGAAAATATTGTCCCAAATTTTGTGAAAATCAGGCATAAACTTGTATTGTGATTGGCCATTGGACAGCATGATCCAACCGGTGGATGAATTGCGAGCCAAGGTCGAAGTTAAACCGAGGCGAAAATGAAGGAGTGTAGGAAACCTACTCGACTGAATTTGAGTCCGATGGTTTGACAAGAGATTGGCCGCAAGGCGCCACCGCAGGTTAGATTTCTCACAATAGTTGAGACGTTTTCCAAAAATAAAACTTTAAGGTGTTTATGAAAATTCTGCTCTTGAATGGTCCGAATCTTCAACTGCTGGGAACCCGTGAACCTGGCGTTTACGGCAGTGATACCCTTGCCTCGATCGTTGCCGGAGTTGAAGATCTCGGCAATCAATTAAATTGCCGGATCGTTGCCCGTCAATCCAATATTGAAGGGGAACTGGTTTCCTGGATCGGCGAAGCAAAAGCGAATGGCTTCGACGGCATCATCCTCAATGCGGCGGCTTATACGCATACCTCGGTGGCGTTGCGTGATGCGATCAAAGCAGTCGGGCTGCCGGCGGTCGAAGTACACTTGAGCAATACTGCATCCCGGGAGGAATTCCGGCACAAATCATTCATCGCTCCGGTCTGTCTGGGAGTGATCGCCGGATTCGGCAAAGATTCTTACTTACTGGCCCTGCGGGCATTACATTCCCATCTGGACCGGAAAAAATAAAATCGTTTTCAGAAAAACAAAATCAAAAAAGGAATTTTATCATGACTTTTGACGAGATCCGCGATCTGGCGAAACTGATGGAGGAGTACAACCTTACCGAAGTCAAAATCGAATCGGATAAAGACAACGTTTACTTCCGCCGCGGCGATGACCGTGCCCCGGTCGCCCCGGTGATCATGCAGGCCCCCGCCGCTCCGGTTGCCGCCCCGGCAGTTGCCGCCGCTCCGGCATCTGCTCCGGTTGCTGCCCCGGCAACTCCGAAAGAAACGATCGATTCTCCGCTGGTCGGCACATTCTATAAAGCGGCCAGTCCGGATGCCGCACCTTTTGTTCAGGTCGGCGACCGGATCAATGCCGATACGACGCTGTGCATCATCGAAGCGATGAAAGTCATGAATGAAGTCAAAGCCGAAAAATCCGGCGTGATCAAAGAGATCCTGATCGAAAACGGTCAGCCGGTGGAATTCGGTCAACCGATGTTCGTTCTGGAATAAGCCCCCCGTGCCGCTTCCGGCGGCAGAGAGGAGAATTTTTACCATGTTCAATAAAGTAATGATCGCCAACCGTGGCGAGATCGCTGTGCGGATCATCCGGGCCTGCCGTGAACTCGGCGTGAAATCTGTGATGGTCTATTCCAAAGCGGATGCTGAAAGTCTGCCGGTCAAAATGGCTGACGAAGCCGTGTGCATCGGTGCCCCGCCGCCGGGTGAAAGTTATCTGCTTATCGAAAGACTCCTGACCGTGGCCGCCATCTGCGATGTGGATGCGATCCATCCGGGTTACGGATTCCTTTCAGAGAACCCCTACTTCGCCGAAGCCTGCCGCCGTCACGGTATCGCCTTTATCGGACCGACCGCCGAAGCCATGAAAGCACTCGGCGACAAAGCCGTGGCCAGAGATACCATGCAGAAAGCCGGAGTCAAAACCACCCCCGGCAGTGACGGAGTGGTGAAAACCGAAGAAGATGCAGTCAAATGGGCCAAAAAACTGGGTTATCCGGTCATCGTCAAAGCCGTAGCCGGCGGCGGCGGCCGCGGTATGCGTATCGCCCACAATGAGGTCAGTCTGCTTCAGGGCTTCCACTCAGCCAAAACTGAAGCGGAAAATGCCTTTGGCAACGGCGACCTTTACATTGAGAAATTTCTGGTCAATCCCCGCCATATCGAAGTGCAGATCCTCGCCGACAACTTCGGCAATGTGATCCACCTCGGCGAACGCGACTGCTCCGTACAGCGGAGAAATCAGAAACTTATCGAGGAAACTCCTTCACCGGGCATCAGTGCCAAAGTCCGGGAAAAAATCGGTATCGCCGCTGTAAAAGCGGCCAAAGCGGCCAACTACACCAGTGCCGGTACGATCGAATTTCTGCTGGATCCCGCAGATCCGGAAAAGTTCTACTTTATGGAAATGAATACCCGTATCCAGGTGGAGCATCCGGTTTCCGAAATGATCACCGGTATCGATCTGGTCAAAGCCCAGATCGAGATCGCCGCCGGAGGCAAATTGAAGATCCGTCAGAAAGATGTCGAATTCCGCGGACACGCCATCGAATGCCGTATCAATGCCGAAGACTGGGAACGCAACTTCGCCCCCAATCCCGGCAAACTGGAACTTTTCATCCCCGCCGGCGGTCCCAATGTGCGTATGGATACCCACGCTTACAGCGGTTACTTCATCCCGCCGTACTATGACAGTCTGATCGGTAAACTGATCGTCTGGGGTCACGACCGGGCCGATGCTCTTTGCGTATGCAACCGGGCATTGGATGAGATCGTGGTCAAAGGTGTCAAAACCACGATCCCCTTCCAGAAACGGATCTTGAACCACAAAAGTTTTGTCGAGGGCAAATACGATACCGGATTTGTCGAAAGCGTTTTGCAGAAACTTAACAAAAGTGCCAATAAGGAGAAACGCAAATGAGTGATGCTGTGCGTGAAAATAATGTTCAACCGGAAACTATGATCCTCGATGACAATGAATTGGGTGATGTCCGTATCCATGAGGGCGTTATCGCTTCATTGACCCGCCGGGCGACCTTATCCGTCAGCGGAGTTTCCCGGCTGGCCGGCAATTCACTGGTGGATAATATCGCCGAGATCGTCGGCAGCCGCCGGATGCAGTCACGCAATATCAACATCATTCTCGGCGAAGCCAACAATGTGGCCATTGAGATCAAAGTGGTGATGAGATTCGGCTTCCGCATCCCGGAAGTCGCATTGAATATCCAGAAAGCGGTCATTGCCGAGGTGGAAAACACCACGGCGATGAATGTTACCGATGTCCATGTCATCGTGCAGGATATCGAGGATGAGGCCGCTGAAAAGGCCGCTGAAACTGAAAATAAGTGATTTGCCTGATGAGCGATCTGTGCAATCTCTGTCCGCGCCGCTGCAATGCGGCGCGGCCTTTTTCTGTTTCCGGAAGCGGTCAAACCGCTGCCGGAGTGTGTCATTGCCCGCAAACCGCGGTGGTTTCCGGTGCCGGACTGCACTTCTGGGAAGAACCGGTGATCAGCGGAAAAAACGGCAGCGGCACAGTATTTTTCGCCGGATGCAATCTGCACTGTGTTTTCTGTCAGAATCACGGCATAAGCAGCAGTTGTCAGGGTAAGGAATTTTCCACAGAGGCCTTGCGTGAATTGTATTTTTCCCTGATCGGCAAGGGGGCACACAATATCAATCTGGTAACTCCCGGCCACTTCGTGCCGGCAATAGCAGCGTCATTGAGTGAAACTCTGCCGGTACCGGTGGTGTGCAATACCAATGGTTATGATCTGCCGGAAACTTTGCGGATGCTGGAAAATAAAGTTTCCATCTATCTGCCGGATCTGAAGTATGCCGATAACGCTCCGGCTTTGCGTTACAGCCATGCGAAAGATTATTTTGAAGTGGCCACAGCCGCCATCGATGAAATGTACCGCCAAACCGGGGATTTTGTCATCGATGAGCATGGCATCATGCAAAAAGGGGTGATCATCCGCCACCTTATTCTGCCCGGTCAATTGGAAAATACCTTGCGGGTAATCGAATTTGTCGCCAAACATTTCCGCCCGGGTCAGGTGATGTTCTCTCTGATGCACCAGTATCTGCCCTGCGGCCTGGTGTCAGAGGAAAACTTCCCCGAATTAAACCGCAAAATTTCCTCTTTTGAGTACGAAGTCGCTGAATCGGCCCTGCTGGCTTCCGGTATCGAAGACGGCTTTTTACAGGAATCCGATTCGGCAGAAAAGGAATTCATCCCGCAATTCATGCACTCATTCACCGGCGGTGAAAACGGCCGGTGATCTTCTTGAGGCAGTTACAGAAGTTTTTTCGCCAGAGCGGTATGGCTGAAAAATCCGGTGACGTGTTCAACCAGTTGACCGTTGCGGAAAAAGAAGATCGACGGTATGGTGGAAACATCGAATGCAGCGGCAAGTTCCTTGTTTTCCTCCTTTTCGATATTCACCTTGCCGATGGTGATTTCCGGATGGGCAGCGGCAAATTTTTCCAGTTCTGCGGCCATATTGCGGCAGGGCCCGCACCACGGAGCGTAAAAATCGATCAATGCTGCCGGTTTGACCAGCACCTCTTTGAATGTTTCAGGGTTGAGTTCAAATACATTCATAACTGAAATCTCCTTTCCACGGTCAATATAACTCTTTTATTGCATTTTTCAAGTTGATTTATCCGGTAAACGGTGATATGTTATAGCAGGTCAACACTCAAAAAAGGAAAGGTTTTTGACTTATGGATTGGCAGGCATATTCAGCAAAATATGAAAATGAGTTGGTCAACTCAGTGATCCCGTTCTGGGAAAAAAATTGTGTCGATAAGGAATTCGGCGGATATTTCACCAGCCTTGACCGGGATGGTTCAGTCTATGACACCACCAAATATATGTGGATGCAGTGGCGTATCGTGTATATGTTCGCCGAGATCTATCTTGCCGGTTACAAAAAAGATTCCTACATCGATATCGCTGAAAAAGGCTTCGACTTCCTCTACCGGAACGGCCGGGACGAAAACGGCAGATACTACTTTGCCCTCAACCGTCAGGGCGTGCCGGCAATGGCTCCATACAGCCTCTTTTCCGACTGTTTCGCCGCGATGGGCGGTGCCAAACTTTATCAGGTCACCGGTAAACAGATCTATGCCGATGCCGCCGTCGAAGCAATGAATAATTATCTGACCAGAGCCAAAAGCACCAATGCCGCTTTGCAGTGGAATAAGTCGCTTTCCGGCAAGACCCCGTATCTGTCACTGGGACAATACATGATGATGGCCAATCTGGGTTTGATCATGAAAGAAAGTCTGGGCAGCAACGAATTTGATTCCGCGATGGATATCGCAGTTGACATGGTGCTTAACAAATTCTACAGCAAAGATTTCGGACTGGTCTTCGAAAATATGCCCGTCGATGGCGACGGCCCCGATCTGGAAAGCAGCATCGGCCGCCAGATGAATCCCGGTCATGTGCTTGAAGCGATGTGGTTCCTGCTCAATTATCTCAAAGATGTCCCCGGTTCGGAAGAAAAGATCGCCGCCATTGCCCAAATCATTTCCAATACGCTCGATTTCGGCTGGGATAAGGAATACGGCGGCATTTTCTACTTCATGGATGCCCTCGGCAAACCCCATTTGGAACTCCAGCACGATATGAAACTCTGGTGGGTCCACAACGAAGCCACACTGGCCTGTCTGCACGCATATAAAGCCACCAAAGATGAGAAATTTGCCGACTGGTTCAAAAAGGTCGATGAATTCACCTGGAAAACCTATCCCGATCCGGAATTCGGCGAATGGTATGCTTACAGCAACCGCCGCGGTGAGATCACTCACAGCCTCAAAGGCGGTAAATGGAAGACCTTCTTCCATGTGCCGCGCGGTCTGCTCTTTGCCCATCAGCTGCTCAAGGATATGAAGTAATATCAGTTGCCTGATCACCAGCCCCGGAATAACGTTTCCGGGGCTTTTTTTGTGTGCTAATTTCTATCCGTTGGTTTTGTTGCCGTTAATTACCCGGTGGAGCGTTTATATGCTCCTGTTCGCTTGAGGGGAGGCAAACGCTTCGCCTTTTCCTCCCCTCAAACTCCCCACCTTTTGCAAGGGCTTTTCCCGTGAGAAAGAGATGCTCCGGGCGTGATTTCCCCACAAAGGTAACGCCGTCGACTCCGTGGGGCGGCCGCCAGACCGGCGTTGCCGGTCGTCAAACGGCTTCGCCTTACGGCTCGCCTGGGCGGCCTTTCCACTGCGCATGCCGGCTAATGCTCGCCCGCTGGCTCATCCTCGCAACTATTGTTGCGTCGGGTTTTGCTCCGCAAAAGTGCATTCGACTGCGGTCTGCGCGGTTTCCCGTGACAAAGACGACCTTTTGTGGCTCGCTGTTGGTGTCCGTAATGTCCGTATTGTCCGTAATGTCCGTATTGTCCGTATCGTCCGTACAGGGGCGCAGCCCCTGTCAAGGCCAGCAAGGCCCGAGATTGACCGCAAGCCGCCGCCGGAGTTTTTTTGCAGTATTCTTTTCTCTAAAGAGAAAAAGGGCTTGATTTTTACCCCGGGAAGGTGTATTGTAAGGGCGAGTAAAAATTTTTAAAAATGAACCAAGTTTCAGAAAGAGAAAAATTCATGAGCCAAGACAATATTTCCAATCCCGCCGCTCCCGGCAATTCTGAGGAGTACAGTGCCAGTAAGATCACTGTGCTTGAGGGTCTTGAGGCGGTCCGTGTACGTCCTTCAATGTATATCGGCGACATCGGTGAACGCGGTTTGCACCATCTGGTCTACGAAGTCGTGGATAACTCCATTGACGAAGCTTTGGCCGGTTACGCAAGTGATATCCGGGTGACGATCCACGAAGACAATTCCATCACCGTCGAGGATGACGGCCGCGGTATCCCCGTGGATATGCACGAGGGCGAGGGCAAACCCGCTGTGGAAGTGGTGTTGACCGTACTTCATGCCGGCGGTAAATTCGACCACAGCAATTACAAAGTTTCCGGCGGTCTGCATGGCGTCGGTGTGTCATGCGTGAATGCTTTGAGCGATTGGCTCAATGTGGAAGTCCACCGCAACGGCCGCAAACACATGATCGGTTTCCAACGCGGCATCACCACCCAGAAACTTACCGATCTGGGCCCGACCGACAAACGGGGGACCAAAGTGAGTTTCAAACCCGACGGTTCCATTTTCCAGACCACCACCTATGTCCGCCAGACGCTGGCCAAACGCCTCCGGGAACTGGCCTTCCTCAACCGGGGCATACACATCACGTTGTGCGACGAGCGTGAAGCCGCCGACAGTGAAACCAGAGAAGAACTTTTCTACTTTGAAGGCGGCATCCGGGAATTCGTGGCTCTGCTCAATACCGACCGGGATGTATTGAATCCGGAAGTTCTTTATTTCCACCGGGAAAAAGACGGTATCGATGTGGAAGTCGCCATGCAGTACATCGACGGCATCACTTCCCAGATCATGGCTTATACCAACAACATCAATACCGTGGATGGCGGTACTCACCTTTCCGGTTTCCTCTCATCCCTGACCCGCACGGTCAATAACTACGGCCACGAATTCATGGCCAAGGAACTGGGCAAGGAAAACGTCAAACAATCCGACGTTTGCGAAGGTCTTTCCGCAGTTATCAGCGTCAAAGTACCCGATCCGCAGTTTGAGGGACAGACCAAAACCAAACTGGGCAACCCCGAAGTCAGCGGTATCGTCGGTTCAGTGATCAATGAGGAACTCGGGGCCTATCTGGAAGAACATCCGGAGATCGCCAAGCGGATCGTCGGCAACGTCATTCTCGCTTCACGGGCCCGTGAAGCCGCCCGTAAAGCCCGTGAAGCCGCCCGTAAAAAAGGTGCAACGCTGATCAAGGGCAAACTGACCGACTGCTCCAGCCGGGATCCGGAAAAATGCGAACTTTATATCGTTGAGGGTGACTCGGCCGGCGGTTCAGCCAAACAGGGCCGGGACAGCCGCTTTCAGGCGATCCTGCCCATCAGAGGTAAACTGCTCAATGTGGAAAAGGTGCGGATCGACCGGATCTTCGACAATAAAGAGATCCAGTCACTGTTTTACGCCATCGGTTGCGGTACCGGTGAGGAATTCGATGTGAGCAAAGCCCGCTATCACCGGGTCGTGATCATGACAGATGCTGACGTGGATGGATCGCACATCCGTACACTGCTGCTCACCTTCTTTTTCCGCCAGATGAAACCTCTGATCGAAGCCGGTTACATCTACATCGCCAAACCGCCTTTGTACCGGGTCAGCAAAGGCAAGAAATTCAGCTACATCGATACCGATGATCAACTCAACCGCTATCTGGTCGAACTCGGTCTGGAAGATATGACCATCACCATGAACGGCCGGGAACTGGCTCTGGATGAGACCCGAGAGATCATCGCCATTTACAACCGGGCGGCACAGGCCGGCAACGGATTATCCAGATGCGGTCTGGAAGCGGCCGATTACTTCAAAGTGATCCGGGAAGACGGGCGTTGTCCGGTGGCCCATATCACGGTGCGTGAGCATGACGGCAGTTCCACTCAGGTTTTCGCCTACACCGGCGATGAGGAACAGCAGATCATTGCCGAAGCTGAAGCCCGTCTGCGGGCCGTCGGCACGCTGGATGATGCCAATATCGCCAGCCGGATCGACAGCGTGAATATCTTTGAAGCGGAAAATTGCGTGGGTATCACCGCTGATCTGGCCAAATTCGGCATCACTCCGGCTCAGGTATTCTCCGCCGGAGAAACGGAAATCTGCCGCATTGCCGGCAAGGGCGGCAAAGAAGATAAAGCGGTATTCTCACTCAAGGAACTTTTCCAGACCATCCGTTCCAGCGGTCAATCCGGCGGCGGATTGCGTATCAACCGCTACAAAGGTCTCGGTGAAATGAATTCCGAACAGCTCTGGGAAACCACCATGGACCCCAATACCCGTACCATGATCCGGGTCACGATGGAAGATGCCGTCGAAGCCGACCGTATTTTCAATCTGCTCATGGGCGATGTGGTCGAGCCGCGGCGTGAATACATTGAGAAACACGCCGCCAAAGTCAAAGATCTGGATATTTAATGAATATTTAAGGATAATGTCCAGAGTTTTGTGAAACCAAAACAGAGGTATGAACAAAAATTTCTATTAACGTACAAAGCATATCACATAAGTTGTGATGCACCCCGGCCTGCACGGGTTGTAAGCAACCGGTGGATGGATTGCGAGCCAAGGTCGAAGATTTGGATATTTAATGAATATTTGAGGATAACATATTATGGCAGAAAAAGATATTCCGGCAGTGGATAAGGAAAAGAGTCTTTCACTGGTGATCAGCCAGATTGAAAAGGAGTTCGGTAAAGGTTCGATCATGCGGTTGGGTGAAAATGCCGCCGTGACCGATGTGCCGGTCATCAGTACCGGCAGTCTGGCACTGGATCTGGCTCTGGGCATCTACGGTTTGCCCAAAGGCCGGATCGTGGAAATTTTCGGACCGGAATCAAGCGGTAAGACCACTTTGTGTCTGCATGTCATCGCCAATGCCCAGGCCGCCGGCGGCCATGCTGCGATCATCGACGTCGAACACGCCCTTGATCCGGCATATGCCCGTAAGATCGGCGTGGATGTGGATAAACTGGTCGTTTCCCAGCCTGACTGCGGCGAAGATGCCCTCAATATCGTCGATGCTCTGATCCGCAGCAATGCTCTGGATGTGCTGGTTGTCGATTCCGTGGCGGCCCTTGTTCCCAGAGCGGAGATCGAAGGTCAGATGGGCGATTCCCACGTCGGTTTGCAGGCCCGGTTGATGTCACAGGCATTGCGTAAGATCACCGGTGCCGCCAGCCGGAGCAAAACCTGTGTGATATTCACCAACCAGATCCGCGAAAAAATCGGCGTGATGTACGGCAATCCCGAAACGACTCCCGGCGGAAATGCTTTGAAATTCTACGCTTCAGTGCGTATGGATATCCGTAAATCCACCGCGATCAAAGTCGGTGACACCGTGACCGGCAACCGGGCCAGAGTCAAGGTCATCAAAAATAAAATGGCCCCCCCATTCAAAGTTGCCGAATTCGATATCATGTATAATGAGGGTATCAGCAAGACCGGTTCGATCCTCGATGTGGCTTCAGATATGGGCATCGTGGAAAAACGCGGTTCCTGGTTCAGTTTCGATGGTGAGCAGCTCGGTCAGGGCCGGGATCAGACCAAACAGGTTTTAGCCGACAACCCTGAATTGCAGCAGAAAATCTTTGAGAAAGTAAAAGAGAAGATCGCCGCTGACAAAGCATCTGCCATGCCCCGGAAAGATAATGCCGGTACTGAACTTCCGGCTCAAGTTTGAGGATCAATCAGGTGAAAAACGTACTGCACCGGATCATTCTGGGAACGGTTCTGGTTTCCGGATGTTTGACCAATGCTGAAGAATCCGCCCGGCGGCGGCTGGGCGATGCGGCATTTTATGCCGGAGATTACCGCAATGCGATCTCCAGTTATGAAAGTGCCATGGCCGAAGCGTTGGCTGACAACCAGCCCGATGAGTGGGCAGATTGTGCCCTCAATCTCGGTGTGGCATACCTGTATAACGGCGATTTGGCCAAAGCCAAAGCGTTGCTTGATGAATTCCGCCGCCGCCATCCGCTGCGTTCCACCGGAACTCTGGAAGGCGATCTGCTGGCCGCCGAAGGCCGGACTGCGGATGCGGAAAATTTTTTCAAAAACCTGCGTACCGCCGATCCGGTGATGGAAGATGCCCGGCTTTTCAGTCTGGGAATGCTCTACATGAATACCAACCGCCCGGCCGAAGCGTATGAAACATTTATCCGCATCGCCGGACGTATCGGCAGTGAGTGGCACGGCGAAGAAACCGGAGCATTGCGGGAAGCGATGCTGGCCGGTCAAGCGGTCGAAGTGTGCCGTATTGCCGGTAAACTGGCTATCCGTCCGGATTCACCGTGGCGGCGTTATGCGGTCAGAGAGGCGGTCTACGCCCTGATCCGGCTGGAAAAAATTTCCGAAGCACAGGAAATTCTGGCCGATCTGCCGGCCGGTTGGCTGGATACAGATATCGAATTGCTCGTTTTTCTGGCCGAAGCCAAAGCCGGAAAGATCGACCGGTTCAAAGCAGATTTTGCGGCATTTTCAGAAAAACTCCCGGAGAATACCCATCCCAGATTTCTGGAGTTGCTCTCAGCAGCAGCCAAGGTGGCCGCAGAAAAAAATGACAGCCGTTTTGCCGCTGAATTACTGGCAAGAGCAGTGGATCTGACCGGGGAAAATCATTTGAAACAGGAACTGCACCGTCAACTTCTGCTCCGTTTGCTCGATTTTGCCCCGGATCGGGCGGCGGAAACTGCACAGGCTTATTACCGGACCTACCCGCAGGCGGATGACCGTCTGGCGGTGGTTTTCAATACCGCCGGAATATTGTACGGCAAAAAGGAGTTCCGGCAGGCATTGAAACTTTACATATTCCTGATGGATAACACCGCCGGAAGCAAGGGCGGAGCGGCCGCCATGCGGCTGGAATCGGCCGCCAATGCAGTGGTCTGTGCCGAGAAACTCAAAGATTTTGCGGCATTGGAAAAATTCACCGGACTGTTGGTCAATGAGTCGGAACAGGGCAATTTGTGGCAATGCCGTTATGCGGCATTTCTGGAAACCAACGGAAAAAATGATGATGCCGCCAGAGTGTTGCGTGAAGCCTATACCGCGGCCGTAAATGCCCGGAATACCGCCGCGGCCGAAAAGACAGTTCTTTTGCTTATGGAATTTGCCATCCGCCGCAACGATCCGGCGATGATCCGGGAGTTTGCTCTGGTACTGAATACTTCATCCCAACCGGAATATGCCGTTAAAGCCAAAATGGAGCTGGGGCAATTGATGGAAAATAAGATGATTTACCGTCAGGCCCGGCAGTATTTCCGGGAAGCGGCGGCATTGCAAGTGGCGGAATATACTGCGGCGGCAACATTTAAAGCGATATTGATGGCTTACAAAGACAGTGCTTTTCCGGCGGCCGCCACTGCGGCAGAATTTCTGGATTTTGCAATAAAATATCCGGAATACGAGAAAACCCCTGAAGCGTTGTTCGTCGCCGTCGAATTATTTGATCTGGCCGGTTCCGGTGAAGAATCGGCCCGGGCCGCTGCTCTGCTCCGGGAAAAATATGCTTCACATCCGGCATTTGCCGTGCTGATCCTGCGTCAGGCGGCCAAATATGAAAGCAACGGAAGTGATGAATTGATCTCTGATCTGCTCAAAGTGGAGCAGAATTTCGCCAAAAGTTCCTATGCCAATGAAGCCGCACTGCTCCGGGCAGTATTCATCGACCGCAGCGGCAGGGCACGGGAAGCATTGCAGATTTTAAGCACTTTACACGATGTGCAGGATAAGTTTGTGGCGGCTGAAAGTTTCATCCGGGCCGGAGAGATCCTTTTCCGGTTGGGCAAATTGACTGAAGCCGGAGAGTCATTCGTTAAAGGAGCGGCATTCCAGGTCGGAACTTTGCAATCGGATATCGCTCTGCTGCGATCCGGAGATTGCGCTCTGGCCGGTAAAACTCCGATCGATCCGGCGGTATTGGCCGAATGTACCGCCAGATTTGCCCAGTTGGCCGCTGCGAGCAAATTCCTGCCGATCCGTTTGGAGGCATTTTACAAAAACGGCGTGGCTCTGGAACACGCCGGGCAGACCGCCGAAGCTTTGGAGTGTTACGAAAAGGCCGTTTATACGGCGGTGGATATGAGATCACAGCAGATGTATCCGGAAGAATTATGGTGCTTGAGAAGTTGCGATGCGGCATTGCGTTTGCTGGCCGTAAAACAGCATGGAGGCTCATTCCAACGGGGCATGAGGTTACTCGAATTGCTTGGCAATATACTGCCGGAAAATGAAAATATACCGGTCATGAAGGAAAATTTCCGTCAGCAGTTTACCAAAAATTAAATAAGTATTCAGGTAATCGGTTTACATCCGGTACGGAAAGCAGAAGTAAAACACCCCCCGATCCATCCGCGGTAAGCCGGGATCGAAGTTGAATCAGGGAAATGAATAATAAGGAGACAAATAAATATGTTCTTTTTCAAGTTGATGAATGATGGCGGACCTGTAATGTGGGTCATTCTGGTTTGTGCAGTGCTGGCGTTGTTTATTTTTATGGTAAAAGTTTTTCAGTTTCACCGGGATGAGATCAGCGTAAGAGAGTTGATGAGAGGACTTTTCAACGTGCTTAAACGTGACGGTATGGTCGAGGCATTGACGTTGTGTGACAATACTCCCGGACCGGTGGCAAGATTATTGAGTGCCGGAATTCTGGCTCATCAGCGGGGCGACAGCAATATCCGCGTGGCGATCGATGATGCCGCCATGGATGAGTTGCCCAAACTGGAACGGCACATCGCTTTGATCGGTACTTTGAGTTATGTGTTTTTGCTCCTGGGTCTGCTCGGTACTGTGCTGGGTATGCTTGAAGCGTTTGAAGCGATCCAGGCCAGTGAATACTTTTCCGCAGGTGACATCGGCGGACCGCTGGCCAAAGCATTGCTGACTACTGCGGCCGGATTGACCGCTTCGATCCCCTGCCATCTGGCGTATTCGTATCTGACTGTGCGTGTGGGCGTATTGACACTGGATATGGAAAAAGCCGCTCTGGAACTGACCGGATTCTTTGAACGCAAAGACAACAGCGAAGCCGAAGAAACGGAGGAAAATAAATGAATTACTCCGGACAAAGCCAATCCGGCTCCGGCGGTTACAAAACCAGATTGCGGCCGTTATGGAAAATCGGTCAGTACATCGCTCTGGCAGATCTGTTTTTTCTGCTGGTATTCTTTTTACTGCTGGCTTCATCAGTGGTGCGTATTTCAGGTATCCGGGTGAATCTGCCGCAAGCTGATCAGGTTCCTCAAGCCGTCGGTCTGGGCCGGACGATCGTTACTGTGACTGCTCCGGAAATGCCGGGGCAGCCATGCAAGATCTACTACCGTGACCGGCAGATCGATGCCGTGCAGCTGCGCCGGGAATTGCTCACCGACCGCAACCGGGAAAAAGTGCTGGTGATCCGTGCCGATCGGGATGTGCCATCGGGCGTGTTGTATGAAATAATGAATATCGCTGAGTCGGCCCAGATGGAAAGTTTCATCGCCGTTCAGCCTTTGGCAAACGATCCGGAGACCCGTTTTGTTGAGTAATAAGAGTCATTCACGCCGCAAATGGTCATTTGAAAAAGGCCGCAATTCATCCAGTGTGCTGTTGGCAGCACTGGTGACTGCTGCGGTTTTTGCATTGGTGCTGACCGGCTTCAGATACGATTTGCAATCAACATCAGATAAGCGGCAAAGTACTGAAGTGTTACTGATTTCGATCGGTGATACCGGAACTCTGGATCTGATCAGCCGTTACGATTCATCACGCACCTACCGGATCAATACCGGCGGTGTGCCGTTTTGCTGCAATTGCCGCCGGACTCATGCCGGGATCTGTACGGAAACCGGCGGCGGTGAAACGGATATCGATCTGCAGATCGACCGGCAGACCCGGATCCCGCAATATGAATATGAAGTGACCGCCGGAAATATCGGAATATCGGAAATACCGGCTTCCGGACAGTATGCTCCGGTATTGCCGCATCCGCAAATGCTTCCGGAAGTTTCCCGGCCGCAAGTGGTTTCTGAATCCGGAGAAATTCAGGAATTTCCCCGGTTGAATAAAGTATCTGCAGCCAAAGCAAAACAGCCGGGTATCATCCGCTTCACCGGCAGCGGATTGCTGATGCAGTCGCAGATCATCCAATCCAGCGGTGATCCGGAATTGGATGCTCAAACCGCCGGAATTCTGAAAGCCTCCGGGATCAAACCGGGCATCTACACGGTAATTTGGCCAAGAGGTGAAAAATGATCGGAGTAAGTTTCACAGAATTTTTTGAATTGCTGCTGATATTGCTGTTGAGTTATATTTGCTGGCTGTGGCTGCGGGAAATCAACCGTCTGCGGCGCAATGAGTGGCAGTTGAGCAACCGTCAGTTGTTTCATTGCAATACCTGCCACCTTTCCTTTGTGCCGAAACAACCGGTGTCACTGTGCCGGTGTCCGAGATGCAATACCGTATGTATCCGGCGGCGTGACGGAGCAGTGCCGATAGTCAAGAAAGGACGCAATAAATGAAAATCATTTCCGTTTTGATGTTGATGCTGATGTTGGGCGGATGCTGCTGGTTTCTGCCCGAAGGCGAACCGCCGACCGGAAATATTCTGGATAATCCGCAAAACAATAATGAAAAAGTTTATACTCTGCGTGAGGCAGTGGATTATATGGCTTCAGCTTTGACTCTGGCCATATTGGAGCGTTGCCCCGGAGAAAAAATCGTGCTGAAGCCAACTGACAATCTTATTGCCGATAATGTGGCATTCATGGCCTTGCATGAAAGCAGTAAAATCACCGGAAATCAAACTGTGGCCCGGAATTCCGATTGGGAACTTTGTCCGGAACTTACCGGCAGTCAACTGACATTGTCTTTATTACATCGCGGACAGAAAGTGTGGCAGGAAACTGTCAACTATCAATGATATCGGAAAAAATTCTTTTCTTACCGGCACACCACAGGTGATCATCTGATCGGGTATTTTAAGGAGTTTTTACACCCTGTTATTCCGGTTTTCAAGTAACTTTTTACTTACTGCTGCTGTATTAACAAATTTTTCATCCGGAAAAGCTACCAACCGAAAAATGCCAGTTCTCCAGCGGTCAATTCTCTGACTTCACCGCATTTCAAAGTTTCATCCAACTGCAATTTTCCGATGGCTGTCCGTTTGAGAAAAAGAACATTTTTACCGACTTTTTCACACATTCTTTTTACCTGATGGTACTTGCCTTCGGCGATTTCCACATAAACTTTTTCCGGATGATCCGGATCTATCTCCAGTTTGGCCGGTTTGGCGGTGAAGTCTTTGAATTCCATACCCGAAGCAAATGCTTCGATATCTGTTTTTTCAGCCGGTTTATCCAATTCGGCATAGTAGCGTTTGTAAAGATTTTTCCGCGGTGACATCAATTCGTGATCAAAACGGCCGTCATTGGTCAAAAGCAGCAGACCTTCGGTATCCTTATCCAATCTGCCCACCGGAAACGGGGCAAAGTGTTTCAACTCATCCGGAACGAGTTCAACTACGACATGATCACGGTCATCTTCAGTGGCACTCAAATATCCCTGCGGTTTATTCAACATAAGATAGATGAATTTACGGTAAAGTATCTTTTTGCCATTCACACACACGATATCCGCAGTTTCATCAACTTTCATATCCGCAGTTTTCGCAGGAATTTCATTGACGGTAACGGCGTGACGTTTGACCAGATTGCGGATCTCACTGCGGCTGTAAGGTGTGGATTCTGAAAGATATTTATCCAGTCTCATATATGTTCCATGTTGTTATTGTTGAAACGGTAATATAACTGTAAAAAGAGAAAATCACCGCTTATTTATTTCAAATTCACTGCACAACAGATCGAAGCGTTCAAGTGAATTTTCACCGAATTTAAGCATACCTTTGCGGATCTTTTCCAGAGATTTTTCCTGCATTCCGCCTGATTTGGAAAAAAATTTATCGGCCAGACAGATGATTTTTTCTTCCGGAGTTTCCGGAATAAGGTCTTTTTCCGGCAGTTTCAGATTCTGTTCTCTTATCTCTGAAGCAGTGATTCCGCTGCCGGTATGCCTTTCACAGATGCGGGCAAGTTTCTCACCATCCGGCAAATTGAGCATACGGATATTTTCCGCTCCGAGAATGCCGTGGAGAATATAATCATCATCACCGTAACAACCGATATCCGGAGCATTGCAGAATCTTATACCGATATCGTGGACCATCGCACCGCAGGAGATCAATTCCAGATCGAAATTTCCGGGAAAACGTCCGGCTATCGACAGTGCCTTATTCCTAACCTGGGTACTGTGAAGCAGAAGTATTTCGCGGGCCGGATCATTTTCACTGTAAAAAAAGTTTATGATTTCAAGACAGTTATACATTGTTGATCAACCAAATTTTATGAAATTAACCTTTGATATTGCCGCAGTTATTGAAAATATACCACAAAATTCTGACTTGTCAATACGCCGCAAGTGATCCGACGGCGGATGATTCACAGAAAAATGATTTATTCCATTGTTAACAGAGTTGTAAATAAGTTGTAAAATTGCTGATAATTCAATGTATACAATTTTAAGTTTACATTTTATTAAAGGATTGTTTTCATACTTATTTACGACTTTGTTAAGTTAACTCATTGTTTCAAATCAATGAGTTATGATAATTGTTTACAATTTTTGCTCTTTTCTACTACTACTATATCATAATATATATTAAGTATTATCAGTATCTGATCACCTTTGCACCATTCCGGCAAAGAAAATCATAAAATACGGTGAATGTGCCGGATTTTATGAAACTGAAGTTAAAAACATATTTTTCAATGTATGGTAATGTATCACCGGGTTGATGATTTGTCAACCGGTACCGCTTTGATATTTTTGCCGGAAATGCGACAACTGCAGATGATGTACCGGGATGATCTGCGGCAAATTATCTGCGGGTATGGGAACTTTTTGAAAAAGAAAAGCAAAGTTAGCAGTGTTGATGCTTTTTAATGCTCTTTTTTTAGCATAATTTCTTGACTTTTTGTGACTTTGGATGTATATTTATAGAACAGTAGAAGCAAAGGTGTCAAGGGCATTGACACCGTTAAGTGTAAAAAAACAAAATCAAGAAGGAGTTGGTGCAAATGATTAAGGTCGGCATCAATGGTTTCGGAAGAATCGGTCGTATGGTCTTCCGCGCGGCAGTTGAAAACTTCAGCAATGACATCGAGATCGTCGGTATCAACGACTTGCTCGAGCCGGATTATCTGGCTTATATGCTGAAATATGACTCAGTTCACGGCATTTTCAACCACGACATCAAAGTCGAGGGCAACAGCCTGATCGTCGACGGCAAAAAAATCCGTCTGACTGCTGAAATGGATCCGGCCAATTTGAAATGGGACGAAGTCGGTGCTGATATCGTCGTCGAATCCACCGGTCTCTTCCTCGAAGATGCCAAAGCCCGCAAACACATCGAAGCCGGTGCCAAAAAAGTTATCATGTCCGCTCCCAGCAAAGACGCTACCCCGATGTTCGTCTACGGTGTGAACGATAAAACCTATGCCGGTCAGGATATCATTTCCAACGCCAGCTGCACCACCAACTGCCTGGCCCCGATCAGCAAAGTCCTCAACGACAAATTCGGTATCAAACGCGGCCTGATGACCACCATCCACGCTGCCACCGCCACCCAGAAAACCGTTGACGGTCCCTCCAAGAAAGATTGGCGCGGCGGCCGTGGTATCCTCGAGAACATGATCCCCTCCAGCACCGGTGCTGCCAAAGCTGTCGGTAAAGTTCTCCCCGAACTCAACGGCAAACTGACCGGTATGTCCGTCCGCGTTCCCACCAGCGACGTTTCTTTCGTTGACCTGACCTGCGAACTGAATACCGAATGCACCTATGATCAGATCTGTGCTGCCATGAAAGAAGCCAGCGAAGGCGAACTCAAAGGCATTCTCGGCTACACCGACGAAGCTGTGGTTTCCACCGACTTCCGCGATGATGCCCGTACCTCCATTTTCGACGCCAAAGCCGGTATCCAGCTTGACGGTACTTTCGTCAAAGTCTGCTCCTGGTATGACAACGAATGGGGTTACAGCAACAAAGTTCTGGAAATGGCCCGCGTCATTGCCAAGTAATTTTGATTGTCTGAATCAAGACTATCCCGAAAGGGCGGGCTCTAAACTGCCCGCCCTTTTTTGTTTGAAAAATCCCTGTTTTAAGGAAATGAAAAAATGGATAAAAAAACTCTGAAGGATATCGATCTTAAAGGTAAGAAAGTAGTCATGCGTGTTGACTTCAATGTGCCGGTCAAAGAGGGTGTCATCAAAGACGATACCCGTATCAAAGGTGCGTTGGCTTCCATCAACTATGTTCTGGATAACGGCGGCAGTCTGATCCTGATGAGCCATATGGGCCGTCCGGATGAAAAAGGCATCACCGGTGATACCACCATGAAAATCGTGGCTGATTATCTGAGCAAAATGATCGGTAAAGAGGTCAAATTTGCCGAAGATTGCGGTGCCGCCGATGAAGCTGCCAAAGCTCTCAAACCGGGCGAGATCCTGATGCTGGAAAACACCCGTTACCACAAAGAGGAACAGGCCAAACTCAAACAGAAAGAGGGCCAGAGCGATGAAGAATTCAAAGCTGCCAAAGCCGCTTTGAAAGAACAGCAGAAAGAGTTGGCCAAAAAACTGGCTTCCTACGGCGATGTCTACTGCAACGATGCTTTCGGTACCGCTCACCGTGCCCATGCTTCCACTGCGGTCATCACCAAATATATGGATGGTCCCTGTGTGGCCGGTTTCCTGATGGAAAAAGAGATCGCCTATCTGGGCAGTGCTGTTGAAAATCCGGTACGTCCGTTTGTGGCCATTCTCGGCGGTGCCAAAGTTTCCGATAAACTGGCGGTCGTCCGCAATCTGCTGACCAAAGTCGATACTCTGATCATCGGCGGCGGTATGGCTTACACTTTCCTTGCGGCTCAGGGCCACAAGATCGGTAATTCTCTCTGCGAAGCCGATCAGATGGATTATGCCCGTGAGATGATCGCTGAAGCTGAAAAACGCGGTGTCAAACTGCTGCTGCCGATCGACAGCATCGAAGCCGACAAATTTGATCCCGAAGCCAATACCAAAGTCGTCGGTCTGGATGTCGATGACAACTGGATGGGTCTGGATATCGGTCCGGAAACGGTCAAACTTTATGCCGATGCCATCAAGAGTGCCAAAACTGTGGTCTGGAATGGTCCGATGGGCTGCTTTGAAATGGAAAAATTCAGCAAAGGTACTTTCGGTGTCTGTGATGCGGTCGCTGAAGTCAAAGCCAATGGCGGTATTTCCATCATCGGCGGCGGTGACAGTGTGGCGGCGGTGAAAAAATCCGGTCTGGCCGACAAAATGAGTCACATTTCCACCGGCGGCGGTGCTTCTCTGGAATTCCTGGAAGGCAAAGAACTGCCGGGCGTGGCTGCCTTGAATTGATTCGTTGTAAATCAATCGCAGGGCGATCAGCCCATGTACCCCCGGCAGATATTGCACTCTGCCGGGGTTTCGTTTTATTACCGTACCCGACTGCTCGCAGGTTTGATTTCTCACAAAAAATGAGACAATATTTATGGACTATATAGATCTGCACACACACAGCACTGCTTCAGACGGAACTTTTACTCCGGCAGAGGTTTATAACTCGGCGTTGGATTTGAATCTGACTGCCGTGGCCTTGACTGACCACGATACTGTCGATGGTCTGGATGAGTTTCTGGAAGCCGGAAAGTATCACCCGGAGTGTGAAGCTGTTCCGGGGGTGGAGATCGCCTGTCAATTGGCTGATAAAGAGATCCATATTGTCGGATTATTCATCGATCATCACAATAAGATGCTCAATGATCTTCTTGAATATTGCCGCAATGAACGCATGAAACGCAACCGGGATATTTTTCTGAAACTCCATTTTCTCGGATACGATCTTGATCAGGATATGCCGGAATTCGGTGGCAGACCGCTTCTGGAAATCGGCCGTCCGCACTTTGCCAGAGCAATGGTAAATCATTATGGTTTCAATACATTGCAAAGTGTTTTTGATAAGCTGCTCGGATATAATAAGCCGGCATATGTCAAACGCAAATACGCATTACCGGAAGATGTCATAAATTCCATCCATGCCGCAGGCGGTGTGGCAGTATGGGCCCATCCGATCATGCGTGATGTGCCTGACCGGGCTTTTCTCAACCGTTCCTGCCGGAGATTGAAGGGCATGGGCCTTGACGGTATTGAGGGGTATTACAGTATGTTCAGTGCCAGAGAAAGTGCATTGATACATGAGGTGGCTTTGCATTACGGTCTGGCAATTTCCGGCGGCAGTGATTTTCACGGTGAAAACCGCAACAGTGTCGTTCTCGGTTTCGGTGCCGGAGGTTTGCGGGTGCCGGAAGAACTTTTCTACACTCTTAAATCCAAAAAATACGGATTGAATAAATGATCCGGATGCCGTTTGAAAAAATTTCTCCGGCTTGATTTGCAGTAAACTGCATGACTTTTGTGTTCTTTGCGGTTTTTTTTTAAAACATATTGCAAAATCTGTTTGCCGGATATATCTTAAACCAACGTTAAAATTCCAATAACAAAAAGGATCATACATTATGAGCAACCCTGTTACCATTGCCATTCTCGGTGCCGGAGCCCGTGGCCGCGGCTATGCTGCTTTTGCTAAAGAATTTCCGGAAAGACTCAAAGTCGTTGCCGTTGCTGAACCCAATGATTACTACCGCGAATTTATCGCAGGAGAACACAATATCGCTCCGGAGAACTGCTTCAAATCATGGGATGAATTCACCGCCCGAGCCAAAATGTGTGATGCAGTTGCCATCTGTACGCAGGACAGTATGCATGAAGCCCCGGCGATCGCCTGTGCCGGATTGGGCTATCATATCCTTTTGGAAAAACCCATGGCCCCCACCGCTGAAGCCTGTCAGCGTATCGTGGCGGCAGTGAAAAAAGCCGGAGTCATGTTCGCTGTCTGTCACGTTTTGCGTTATACGAAATATACTGCGGCACTGCGGGATATCATTGCTTCCGGTGAGATCGGTGATATCGTTTCCATCCAGCACCTTGAACCGGTCGGCTACTGGCATCAGGCCCACTCCTTTGTCCGCGGATTGTGGAGAAACGAAGCGGAATCCAGTTTCATGCTGCTGGCCAAAAGCTGTCACGATGTGGATTGGCTGCGCGGTGTGATGGGCAAAAAATGTGTGGCTGTCCACTCATTCGGTTCACTCAAACACTTCAAAGCTTCGGAAAAACCTGCCGGTGCGGCTGACCGTTGTGTGAATTGCCCCACCCGGATCGAGAGCAACTGCCCCTATTCAGCGGTTAAAATCTATTTCCGTGACCGTCTGTGCAAAGGTGCTTCCGGCTGGCCGGTAAGTGTGCTTACTCCCAAACCCACCCCGGAAACGCTGGAAAAAGCTCTGGCCGAGGGTGATTACGGGCGTTGTGTTTACGCCTGTGACAACGATGTGGTGGATAATCAGGTGGTCAATATGATGTTTGAGGATGGTTCCACGGTGAGTATGACCATGATTGCATTCAACTTCCACGGCGGTCGCAAAACGAGGATTTTCGGTACCAAAGGTGAGATCGATACCGACAGCACCATTATCACCATCAACCATTTTCTGGATAACACCAGCAGAGTCGTTGACACCGACACGCTCAATGACGGCGGTATTCTTTCCGGTCACGGCGGCGGCGATATGGGATTGATGAATAACTTTGTTCAGGCTGTTGCGGAAAATGATCCGTCATTGATCCTGACTGGTATCGATGAAACACTGGAAAGCCATTTGATGGTCTTTGCCGCTGAAAAATCCCGGCGCGAAGGAACAGTTTGCCAACTGTGAAAAAGATACTTTTTTGGCTTGCGATCACCATACTGGCAACTTTTACCGGTTGTAGAGATACTGAACCGGTAAAAGTGCCGTCTGTTCCGGAAATCAAACTTGACGGAAATCTGCAATCGCTTGATTTGCAAATAATTTCCGGCGATCAGGAAAGGCTGTTGCTGGGCAGGGATGGTTTGGAACTTACCTTATGTTCCGGCAGTGCCGGGGTGTTATTCAGCAATATTCCGGTAATAATGACCATGCCGGCAAGTTGTCAGGATAACCTGTGGCAGTTGGATAAGGCCATGGCCGATAACTTTTTGCGGCCTTTGATCATGCCGGAAAAATGCCGTTACCGGGTGATTTTGATCGATCCCGGCCACGGCGGCCGGGATTCCGGAGCAGTTTCCGCATCCGGGATCAAAGAAAAAGATTTGAATTTGCAACTCTCTTTATTTCTGGCTGAAGCATTGCGGGCCAGAGGTTATACCGTCCACCTCACCCGCAGTGATGACCGGTATCTCTCTTTGGATGAAAGACCAGGTATGATCGCCCGGTATAAAGCTGATCTTTTCATTTCTGTGCATCACAATTCGGCAGCCAATACTGCCGCTTCCGGTCACGAAGTCTACTTCCTGCGAAGTGAAAATGATGCTGAAACCGCTCTGGCCATTTCCTCTATCCAAAGAGCGTTTCAAATTGAAAAATCGTTATCCATTCATTTGCCTCAAACCGCTGTCCGCGGGGTCAAATGTGCCCGATTCAAGGTATTGCGTCTGTCAACCGTGCCGTCGATCCTGATCGAAGCCGGATTCGTCAGCAATCCGGAAGAAGTGCAAATACTATCTTCCATTACTTATCAGCAGTTATTTGCGGAGGCGGTGGCATCCTCTTTCTAACGGCGGTGATTCGGGGACAATCTCTGGTCAAATCTGCGGACACCGGTTCGGTCGGGCAGGTTTTACTGCACTTCCTCACCGTTGCCTTGATTTAACTTCGACCTTGTCTCCCGACTCCTCCGCCGTTTTGCAATGGTGATTCGTGGTCAATCTCCGGTCAAAAATGGCAAGCCACGGCGGACTTATTTTTCAGTGATCACCGCACCGAGGCGGCGGAAATCTACGGCAAAATCCGGATAGGTCACTTCACAGCAGTTGCCGTCAGCGATCAGGGTTTCCCCGGTCGCTCCCATGGCGGCCACGGTCAGGGCCATGGCGATCCGGTGGTCGTGGTAACTGTTTACCGCTGTGCCATGCAGTTTTTCACCGCCGTAAATCACCATACCATCCGGCAATTCAGTGATTTTTGCTCCCATTTTACGCAATTGGGCGGTCATGGCGGCGATCCGGTCACACTCTTTGAGTCTGGCCTGCGGCACATTGAGCAATTTGGTCACTCCGCAGGCATAGCATCCCAATACTGCCATCAAGGGCAAAGCATCCGGCGTGGCATTGAGATCAAACTCCCGGCCCTCCAGAACCGATTTCCGCACGATAACTTCATCGTCACTGACCGAAATATCACCATTCATCTGCCGGACGAAATCGAAAACCCGTTTATCCCCCTGCAAATCATTGAAATCCAGATTGGCAATACGCACCTCTTTTCCGGCAATAACTCCGGCTCCCAGCGGAAATGCCGCTGTGGAAAAGTCGGCCGGTACAGTGCGTTCAAAACTGTGATAGACCTGATTTCCCGGGATCCGGCAATGCAGAAGATCACCGGAAGTTTCAACTTTCACCCCGCACCGCTCCAACCAGTCCAGAGTGATCCTCACATAGTCGGATTCATTGAGAAAATCCAAAGTCACCTCTGAATCATTTGCGGCCAGCGGCAGAGCCATCAGCAAGGCAGTCAGATATTGGCTGGTTGTGCCGTCAACTTTGACTTTGCCGCCGGTCAATGGGCCGCAAAGGGTGATCGGAGCAAAGCCGTTATTGCTCTGACAATCTGCTCCCAATGCGGTCAGTGCTGATAATTCGCCTTGCATGATCCTGCTCCGCAAAGATTCATCGCCGTCAAAGGTGATTTTTTTATTTCCCAGAGCGGCACAGGCGGCAATGATCCGCATGGTCGTGCCGGAATTGCCCAGATCGACGGCTGATTGCGGATAGACGAAATCTCTGCCGCACCCTTCGATGATCCACAGATCAGGAGTTTCATCGACTTTTGCCCCCAATGCGGCAACTGCATTCAAAGCACTCCGGGTGTCGGCACTGTAAAGCGGAGCGTGGATATATGAAGTACCCCGGGCCAGCATGGCGGCGATCACTGCCCGGATGGTGTGACTTTTGGAACCGGGTACGGCAATCATTCCGGCAAGATCATTTACAGGTGAAACGAGCCAATTCATGATTCTTTTTCTCCGGCAATAAGTCTTTCCTCTCTCCGGCAGCTGGCCTTGAATACAGCCCGGAAGATCATTTCGATTTCCGGAGCGAATTCTTTGCCGCACTGGCGGCAGACCTTTTCGATGATCTCATTTTCTCTGGCCGGCACGGAAACCGGCATATTATTGGCCTTTTTCCAGGCGGCTACGATATCGACCTGTTTCATCCTTTGGACCAGCAGATCGGTCAATTCGGCATTGATACGGTCGATCTCTTTGCGGGCAGATTGGATATCCATAATAAAATCCTCCGTGATCTCAAAGTGAAGTACAGACCTTCTGGGCCTCTTTGACAATATTGATCTTTTTCATCAGTGCGGCAAAATCCGGCATGGTCAGACTCTGCATACCGTCGCACTTGGCACAGGCCGGATTGTTGTGCACCTCGATGATCAGACCGTCGGCTCCGGCGGCAGTGGCGGCCAGCGACAGCGGTTCCACAAACCGGGCCATGCCGGCGGCGTGGCTGGGATCGATGATCACCGGCAGATGGGAGAGCATCTTGAGCGACGGGATCGCTGAAATATCCAGCGTATTGCGGGTGTAATTTTCAAAAGTGCGGATACCTCTTTCACAGAGAATGACATTTTCATTGCCGAAAGCCATGATGTATTCGGCACTCATCAGCAATTCCTGATAGGTATTGGCCAGACCGCGTTTGAGCAGAATCGGCTTTTCAGTATGACCGAGTTGCTTGAGAAGTTCAAAATTCTGCATATTTCTGGCTCCGACCTGAATGACGTCAACTTCATCGAAAAGGTCAAGCTGCGAAAGATCCATGATTTCCGTGACGATGGGCAGACCGGTATCTTTTTTGGCCTCAAGCAGCAGCCGGATGCCCTCTTCCCGCAACCCCTGAAAGGCGTAGGGGGAGGTACGCGGTTTGAAAGCCCCGCCGCGGAGCAGTTTCGCTCCGGAAGCCTTGACACTGCGGGCAATGGTGATGATCTGCTCATCGCTTTCCACAGAACAAGGCCCGGCGATCACCGTCATCGAATTGGCCCCGATCTCTGCATCTTTGATCCTGACCACCGTATCCAGCGGGTGAAATTTACGGTTGGCGTTTTTGAAAGGCTCCTG
>JAZNEV010000009.1:0-50050 GCA_045588835.1 Victivallaceae bacterium | reverse complement strand
GGTCGATGTGATAAGTTTCAATACTTATCCCGGCTGGTACTTCGGCAACAGCATGTTCTTTGAAAGTCAGGAAGTTTCAAATCAATTTGATCTGTTGCATTCATTTGTTGCCGGAAAAAAGTCATTGGCAGATAAACCGGTGATCATCAGTGAGATCGGAGCCGCTTCACTCATCGGTGATCACAGCGGCCGCCGCTGGAGTGAAGAGTATCAGGCCCAATTAGTTGAATGTGCCGTCAAAAATGTTTTGAAAGATGAAAAGTTTGCCGGCATCTGCCTGTGGCAATTCTGCAATACTCCGGTGGATGATAATTTGAGAATAGTAATGCGTCCGCGGGGATACAATAACAAAGGTTTGGTCGATGAATACCGCAAAGCCAAAATGGCATGGAAAATTTTTCCCGGAATATTGACTGATTTTATAAAGAAACCAAAATGATTTTCAATCCATTCAAGAATCTTCCGGCGTCAAAGGAGTTCCATTCCAGTCCGGCAATCAGACGTTATGAGGGAAATCCGGTACTTACGGCCGAAAATGTGCCGTATGATGCGGATTATGTATTCAATGCCGGTGTGGCATTTTTCCGTGACGAATATATTATTGTGCCGAGAATAGATCGTCACAACCGCAATTACCGTCCCGGATTGCCCCGGATGGCGAATATTTGTACCGGATTCGGCCGCAGTAAAGATGGTATTCATTTTGAAATTGCTGATGAACCGGTAAAAGTCCATTACAAAGGAGAAATCTTACCGTGGGTGTGTGATGCCAGATTGACGGTATTGGAAAATGAGTTGTATTTGAGTTTCTGTTTTGAAAATCAGCACTCTGAACGCCCCGGCATTGCCCGCTGGCGGGGAAGCAGTACTGATTTTGATGTGGTATTTCTCGGAGTACCGCAACAGCGCAATATGATTCTCTGTCCGTTTAAGAAAGATGGCTTGTATATGCGTCTGGAGCGGCCGTCAAATCAGTGGCAGGAGCCGTTTCACATCTGGTACAGTCTGTCACCGGATCTGCGTTATTGGGGGGATTCGGAATTGCTGTTGGGGTGTGAAGATGTCCCTTTTGCCAATAAAAAGATCGGCGGCGGTGCTCCGATGCTGGAAATTCCGGAAGGATATTTATTGATTTTTCATTCGGTGGATGAAGATCCCGGACGTATGGTCACTTTTCCGGATGGCCGCAAGTGGTGTAAGCGTTACACGGCCGGAGCGGCACTGTTTGACCGCAATGATCCGGCCAAATTGATTGCGATTACCAAAAAACCGCTTTTGGTGGCTGAAGCCCCCTATGAAACCGGAGATTTGAGTCGATTGTATGTGGAGTTTACCGTATTTCCCTGCGGGGCATTATTGATAAATGATGACCGGACGTTGCGGATTTATTACGGCGCAGGGGATTATTCCACCAACATTGCTGATATCGATCTGACAGATCTTTTCAAAGAATTGATCCCATGTTCCCGGATGGCTCAGAGGGCTACTGTGCCATTTGATTTGAAGGAGTGGCACCGGGAATAGATGGTATATTGTTTGCAAAAAAAATGACCTTAATACTTTTAATTTATTTTGTTTGGTGTATATTATAACAGCCAGTCAGATAAACTGAATTTGTAAAGGAGTACCGGCAATGAGTATTACTTTGGATATAAATCCGGAAAATTGCGGTCAGCGTATTTCTGCGATGCTTTTCGGTTGCAATGTGGAAGTTACCCGGCTCGGAGTATGGCGTGGTTTGGGGGCGGAGATGGTCAACAACCGGAAGTTCGCCGCCGCAGACGGAAACGGCTTGCCGTTACGTTGGGAGGTGACCGGAAGTCCGTCAAATATCCGGGTTGACCGCAACTTCGGTTATGCCGGAAATCTATCTTTGCTGATCGCCGGAAAAGATTGCGGTATTTTTCAGGAATCGGATGTTTTGACTTTTGCCGGAAACACGCAATACAATATCCGTCTGGTTGTTCACAGTGACAGTATTGTTCCGGTGACATTGAAAATTATTTATCCGTCCGGTGACACCATTCTGTTTGAAAAGCAGTACCGGACGATCCCCGGTCAGTGGACGACTTTTACCGGAAGTTTCATCGCAGAAAACAATTGTGAAAAATGCCGGGTGGAAATTTCTGCCGGAAACAATGAGTGTATCCATATCGGTGCGGTGTCGGTGCAGCGGGCCGATGCCATTGCCGGAATGCGTAAAGAGGTCGTGGAGATATTCAAAGAGTTGCATCCGGCCTCATTGCGTTATCCCGGAGGATGCTATGCGGAGTTTTTCCGTTGGCAGGATTCGCTCCTGCCGGTCGATCAGCGTCCGGCAGTCGGCCCCAGCTGGCTGCCGTTTCTGCTTCCGGAAAATGATGACTTCGATCCGGTGGAAATCGGGCTGGATGAGTTTATCACATTGTGCCGTCTGACCGGTGCCGAGCCGGCAATAACGGTGAGAATGAGTGAAGTTCCGGCGGGTGATGCTGCTGATCTGGTGGAGTATTGCAATGGCAGCAGCGATACATTCTGGGGGGGCAGACGGGCCGCCGGGGGCAATATCGAACCTTACGGCATAAAGTACTGGTTTTTGGGCAATGAGTTGTGGTCTTTCGGCCGGGGCGGTCTTAATGATCCGGCTGTCTGTGCTGAAAAAACTGCTGAATTTGCCGCCGCCATGCGCCGGGTCGATCCGGCGATCCATTTGACCGGATGCAGTTTTTATGCCCAGGAGCATTGGAATAAGCCTTTGCAGCAAGCGGCCGGAAAATGGCTGGATGAGTACTCCATGCATGATTATTTATTTGATCACTTCAAACAAAAGGAAGATCTGGAAGCCATCGCCAAAGCCCCCACGACTGAATTGCGTCCTTATCTGGAAAAAGTCCGGGATTCGCTGTTATCCGGAATGCCGTCAGATAAGGAACTGTCCATAGTTTTGGATGAGTGGAATTTGCGCTGGGGAGCCGTCGGAACGGTCGCTATGGGGTTGTATGCGGCCGGAGTGCTGAATCTGCTCTGCCGTGAATCGGAAAATCTGCGTATCACCCGCGGCTACTATTTCATGGCGGTCAATGAAGGGATCGTAAGGGTGACACCCTATTCGGCATATTTGGATGCTTCCGGTTTGATGTTCGGTCTTTTCCAAAGTCATTGCGGGAAAAAACTGCTTTCTCTGCCGCCGGTGGATGCTTTGGCGGATGTCGATTACTGTGCTTCATTTGATCAGGAAAAGCAAGTGGTCAATGTGACTTTGATCAATCGCAATATGAGTGATGAACGTTTGATAAAGTTGACATTGCCCGAAGGATATTCTGTCAAATCAGCTGCCTGCCGGGGATATGAACCGGTTGAATTGCTCCCGGTGAGTGAAAAATTCCGTACTTTTGAGAAAGATATGAATGATTCACCTTTGACTCTTACGCTTGCTCCGGCTCAAGTGGTGTGCTGGTCGATCGAATTGGCGTGATTGCCGACTTGCATATAAAACCGGAACGACCGTTTAAAAGGTTGTTCCGGTTTTTTTATAACCAAAGATTTTGGGTATCCGGTATATATTGGCTGTTTTATGCAAGAATGAAGCTGTTTGTGAAAAATTAAATCAGTGTATTTTGCGATTTGCTTTTTCAGTGTCTTGAAAAAATCCTGTTTTACAATATATTGGTTTGTTGAGACGCAAGCCGAGGAGTTATAGAGGAGAGGCCCGCCCGTATCATTCCCCTTGGGTACGGGCGGGCCTTCGGCTGCGTTTTTATATCCGGCGTTGCATTTTATCATATCGGATGACCCGGAAAATCAATTTTTTTATCATTATTTTTTTACTGTTGCTTGTATTTTTGTTTTTCAGGTGTTATTATAAAATGTGATATGATTTTTGGTTCAACGTTGAATCAAAATTATTCGACAAGGGGATTTTATGGTCACTTTGAAAGATATTGCCCAGCGGCTCGGGGTGTCTATCCGCACGGTTTCCCATGCGGTGAACAATACCGGGCGGCTGGCACCGCAGACCCGTAAGGTGATTTTGGAAACGGTGTCGGAAATGGGATACTTTCCCAATGCGGCGGCCCGTTCTCTGGTGACTCATAAAAGTAAACTGATCGGGGTGTTGGTACCTTTTCTGTCGGCAAGTTTTTACAGTTTGATCCTCAGCGGTCTGGAGCATACTGCCCGCCGGCATGGTTACACGCTGCTGTTGCTCAATCCTCCGGTGGATGACGGGGATCCGCAGGAAATTTACCGGCAGATGATGCAGAGAAAAGTTGACGGTATCATATTGTATCCGTCACGATATATTCAGAATGCGGCTTCTTTTATCCGCAAAACCGGGATCCCGGTGGTTCAGTTGATGGATCACACGCCGGAAATCAGTGAATATTTTGTGGCAGTTGCCAACTTCAAAGCGGCCAAAGAAGCGGTTTATGCTCTCTGCGACAGCGGTTGTCGCAATATTGCGATGATTTCGCATAATGCCAACTCTCCGGAAGTGGCCGACCGCTGTCACGGTTTTATGGAGGCGGTCGCAGAAAAATTGCCGGGATATGAGCCGATCGTGGTGGAAAGTTACGTGGATACTGCCGATGCCCGGCAAAAGGCGATGAAACTTTTGTCTGATCATCCGGAAATCGATGCGGTTTTTGCCGCCAGTGATTTTGCCGCACTCGGTGTGGCCCGGGCTGCTTTGGAATTGGGGAAAAAGATCCCGGATGATCTGTCGGTCATCGGCTTTGACAATCTGGATATCGCTTCAGAGCAGTTGCTCTATGCTTTATCCACGGTTGCCCAGCCTAAAGAGGAGATCGGCCGCCGGGCAGGGGAGATGATCATTGATCTGATCAATGGAGGTGATCCGGCTCCGGTAATTTTGGATGCCCCGTTGATTTTGCGTAACACAACCAGAAAATAAGAGGTGAAAAATGTTGAAGTTAAGTGGAACTTTTCTCGACGAGATCAGTTGGGATATTCCCCATCACAATTGGGGGATCAAAGAGTGGGACCGGGACTTTCAGAGCATGAAAGCCATCGGTATTGATACGGTCATCATGATCCGTTGCGGTTTGCGTAAATATCTGACTTATCCCTCGGAAGTGCTGATGAAACGGGAAAACTGTCTGCGGCCTTACAGCGACCTGGTGGATATGTTTCTGACTCTGGCGGAAAAGTATGAAATGGATTTCTACTTCGGCACTTACGATGCCGCCCGTCCGCTGGAAACGGTGGATTTCCAGTGGGAAGTGGACACCAATAAAATGGTCATTGAGGAAGCGTGGCAGCGTTACGGGCACCGCAAAGCATTCAAGGGCTGGTATTTGAGTACGGAAATTTCCCACAAGACCGGTAATGTTGCAGAAACCTATGCTGCTGTCGGCGGTTTTTGTAAAGAAGTTTCCGGCGGATTGCCGGTATTGATCTCACCGTTTATTCAAGGGGTAAAAGCCAATGCCGACCTCGGTATCAATGCCGGTTCGATCGCTCTTGACGATCATGAAAGACAGTGGGATGATATTTTTTCGTGTATTGCCGGTTCGGTGGATGCCATCGCGTTTCAGGATGGTCATGTGGAACTTCAGGAATTGGAAGATTATTTGAGGATCAATATGCGTCTGGCACAGAAGTATAATATGGCCTGCTGGACCAATTGCGAAACTTTTGACCGGGATATGCCGATCCACTTTCTGCCGATCAAATGGGAAAAGATGTGGCACAAACTTCAGGCCGCAGAGCGGGTGGGTATTGAAAAGGCGATCACGTTTGAGTTTTCTCACTTCATGAGTCCGAATTCTGCGTATATTCAGGCCCATGGTCTTTACGACCGTTACCGGGAATATGCCGGATTGCTCAAATAAGTGCAACTAAAACAGGGAGGATGATATCTATGAAAAAACTGTTGTTGGCCGGCTTGTCGTTGTTATTTACGGCACTTGCTCCGGCCATGGAACTGCTCAAAGACGGCGTGTGGCAAGTCAAGGGCGTGGTTATCCGTCCGGATGCTTCCCGCAGTGAAGTACATGCCGCCGGAGAGTTGCGCAACCACTTGTCCAAAGTGGCCAGAATTGCCGCTCCGCCGCTGCTCCGGGATGACGGCAAACTTCCGGAGGGAAGTTATATATTCCTCGGCAATACGGCTTCCACTCAAAAAGCCGTTACTTTACCGCAGGATATGGTGAAAAGTTACGGGGAGATCGTGGTCATCGGTGATGATATTTATATCTGCGGCAAAGATGAAGCGGGCAACTGGCAATGGCACATTTCCCAGGGTACGCTTTTTGCCACCTATGAATTCATCGAAAAATTTCTCGGAGTCCGCTGGCTGTGGCCGGGAGATCTGGGAACTTATGCCCCGTTTAAAAAGGACATCACTGTTCCGGAAGGAAAAATCGTGGTGAAACCACGTCTGGCGGCGAGCCGCTGGCGTATGCCGGCGATCGGCAACGGCTGGAAAAGTCAGGATTCTGCCTTCCGTTTCCGGGCCAATTGGGAGTTGTACTTGAAACGTCACCGTTTCTCATGGGATTTTGCGTATCAGCATGGTCATGCTTTTACCGGTTTTTATGCCCAATACGGTCAGAGCCACCCGGAATTTTTCAATTTACTGCCCGACGGGACCCGCCGCCCGAATCCGCATGGTACGAGCAAAGGGATTGCTTCATTGATTTCCATGTGTCCGACCAGTGTGCCTCTGGCGCAGGAGATCGTGCGTTTGTGGGCGGCCAACCCCAAGCGTGGTTCAGTGATCAATGTCAACGAAAATGATACTGCCGGATTGTGTGTTTGTGACTCCTGTCTGGCGGCGGATAATGCTGCTGAATCTCCGGAAGCCCGCCGCCGTGCGGCATCAGAGTTGTTTGCCAGAGGCGAAGCGATGTGGTGCGCCCCGTTGGGATCGGTCAGTGACCGTTATTGCCAATTTTATTTGAATGTCCAGCGTGAAGCAGCGAAAATCAATCCCCAGGCGATCATTTTCGGTCTGGCCTATGCCAATTACAGTGCCGCTCCCAGCGGCCGGGTCAAACTCAATGACCGGATCGTTTTGCGGTATTGTCCGCAGATCATGTATCCGTGGAGTGACAGTGCCGTTGAACAATTCAAGAGAGAGTGGAAAGGCTGGTCGGATGCCGGAGCAAGATTGCTTTTCCGTCCCAACTTCACCAGTGACGGTCAGGCGTTTCCGGTGCAGTATCACCGGGAATATTATGAGGTATTCAATTTCGCCGCCGCCAATGGTATGATCGGCAGTGACCTTGACTCCTGTACCGGTAACTGGTCTTCACAGGCTCTGGTCAACTTTATTGTGGCCCAGATCAATCATGACTCTGAAAGTTCTGTCGAGGAGTTGGAAAGCGAGTTTTACGAGGCATTCGGTCCGGCCAAAGATCTGGTCAGAGAGTATTTTGAATACATCACTCAAGTTACGATGAAATCCGGCTACAAAAGTCCTTTCAAAGGTGACACTATCGAAGGTGGCGTATTGTTCCTTGATATGTTGCTGGTTGCCGACGGACTTTTTACTGACGAAGTGATGAATCACTGTTACAGTCTGCTCCACCGGGCGCAGAGAGTCGGTGGTTTGAGCCGTGAAGAAAGTTACCGTCTGATCTTCCTGCTGGCCGGTTTGGATAACGTGAAAATGATGATCGAAGCCCAGAAAGAATTCCGCAAATATCAGGCCGGTGGCGATGTTGCTCCTTTCGCTCAAGCAGTGGAAAGACTGGATAATTTCCGTCATTCGGTCGAGTTTCTCGGCGGTATCAATATCGGAGTATTGCAGTATCTGGAAAGCCGTCACTGGCCGTCGCGTGAAATGCTCCGGCTTTACGCCCGTGAGGCGGTCAAACTGGAAAACTGGCAGATTCGTTTTGATCCGTCGGAGATCGGCCTGCGTCGCAACTGGCAGGCGGTTGATGCCGACTGGAGTGATGCGGCAGCTATCGGTACTGACAGCCATTGGGAACAGCAGCCGTATGGCCGGCAGTGGAAAGCCGAAAAAGGTCAGGATTTCAAAGGTGTCGGCTGGTACCGTACCACATTTGATGTGAAAGATCCATCCAAACTGCATGAGTTTATCTTTATTGCGGTTGACGGTACTGCCACATTCTATCTCAATGGCCGTCAGATCGGCATGAGACCGTATCCGTTTGAGGGCAACACGAATTCGTGGCGAGATTCATTCAAAATTCAGATCCCGGCCGGTCTGTTAAAAGACAAAGGCAATGTATTAACTGTCCGGATCGACAAGCGCATCGGTTTGTGCGGCATTTGGCGACCGGTCTTTATTGCCCCATTAGAACAATAAAGAAAGGAAAAGAAAGATGAAAAAAAGTTTTTTACTCTCCCGCGGGAGAGTAAACCGTACCCGGTTTACTCTTATTGAGCTCCTCGTGGTCATTGCGATAATCGCTATTCTGGCGGCGATTCTGCTTCCGGCATTGAATTCTGCCCGTGAACGCGGCCGGACGGCATCGTGTATCAACAATTTGAAACAGTTTGCAACCGGTATGGCATCATACAGTGATGACAATAACGGATTTATTTCGCTGAATACCAATGAAGACAGTTTCTATATCAAGAATCGACGCAATTATTTGCGGGCGACCAGTGCCAATCACAATCACGGCTTGCTGGTGGCACTCGGTTATGTTGCAGATGTCAACGTTCTTTATTGCCGGGATGGGGTTATTCCCGAATTGAACCGTGCAACGATGGAAAAATTGCAGACATCTGCCGCCTCTCTGGAATCCGACTATATGTTGCGTGATGTCACTTACAGCGGTTATGGTACGGTTGCCATGCCCCGTTTGACCGATGGAAACAGCGACAACAGTTTGATGTCCGATGTGTTTTTTAAGGTGCCCGGATCTTATCTGGATGCTCCGAGCCGGGTTTGTCCCAATGGCGAGAGTGTAATGATGTATCATCCGGATGTGGTCAATACGATGTTTTATGATGGTCATGTGGCATCGGTCAAATTTCACAACGATATGCTCAAGAGCCGAACTACCCCGGCTGGAGCATCGGCCAATCCGCTGGACTTCTGGATTTATTGCGACAAAAATTGATATCGTGAGTTGATATCGGCAAAATCCCGCCGCTTTTTGAGGAAAAGATGTTGACAAAAGTGCCGGATAAAGGTATTTTAAGTCGGAATACATTTTCCCGTTGAAAACCGGCGGGATTTTTGTGTATTGAAATCAGTTTGAAAATAAAGAAAGTTTGGTCACTTATGAAAATGTTGTTTCTCGGTTGCGGTGCGGCAGATTACGATTGGTCACGCTATGGCGAGGAGGGGATTTTAGGCAGTACTTCCACTTTGCTCAATGATACGATTCTGCTGGATTGCGGGCCGACGGTTACTGCGGCGATGAAGCGTTTTAATGTGCCGTTGGAAAATATCACTGATATCGTAAATACCCACAACCACAGCGACCACCTGAATTTTAATGAAGTGCGTAAAATCGCCGCCGTGCGCCGGATAAATTTTTATGGTTCTCAAGAGGCCTGTGCTGAATTGAGCGACTGCTGTGACGTGCATCCGCTGACATTCGGGGATAAATTCACAGTGCAGGATGTGGAGTTTCTGGCATTGCCTTCCAATCATGCGGTAACCAATATCCGGGAGGAAACATTCAATTACCTGATTTCCGGAGATAAAACATTGCTGTATGCTCTGGATACGGCGTGGATGCTGACCAGAGCCAGACTGCTGATCGGCAAAACGCATATCGATGCGATCGTTTGGGATGCCACCATGTCAGAGCCGGATAACTGGCGTATTTTTGAACACAGTGACCCGGTTATGTTTGCCAATATCCGCCGGGTATTGAAGCAGACCGGCAATATCGATGAGAATGTGAAAATCTGGTTCGACCACCGGGCGTTGACCTTGTGGCCGCAGGATATTCAAGCTCAACAGGCGATCGCCGAGCGTGAAAATGTCATGCTCGCTATGGAAGGCGAAACCGTGATCATTTAAGAATCAGATCGGCCTGTTCCCGGATCCCGAAGTGGCGGATATAAGTTTCCTCCAGCGGGATCCATCTGTTTTTAAATACCTGTGCCGCCTGGTGTCCGTTTCTTTCTGTGATCCGGCGCATCTGTTCATCCGGCGTGATATCGTAAAAGATGGTCAGATCCGCGTAAGTGCCGAATTCCGGGTGCATACAGTATGCTCCTTCGACGATACGCCAATCCGAGGACCAGACTACCCGGCTGCCGTAGGTGTTGGTTTTGCAATCAAAATTCTTGTAAGTAAAGGCGTTGCGCCGGTTCAAATGGGGGAGGACTTCCAGTTTGAATCTTTCGTAGTGGACATTGCCGCCGGGTTCATTGTAACGCAAAGGATTACGCATGGCCGACGGCAGAAAGAAGTCATCCATATGTATCACCTGGGCATTGAGAATAAGTTTCAACTGGCCCGCCAATGTGGTTTTTCCGGAAGCCGATCGGCCGTCGATGGCGATCACTCTCGGGGTGTGATCGGTGTTATAAAGCAATTGGGAAGCCGCAAAAAGTACCGGGATCGTGTGCAGATAACGGGTATTTATCACCCGGTAAAGCGGAGTGTTTTGGCGGTATGCCGCACTGTGTGCCAATTGCGGTTTGGTGGATGCGGAAAGGTATTCTGATACAGACTGTTGAAACTCTTCGACGGTGAAGTTGACACCGGCATCCGGGATCATCCCGGCGGCGATCCGGGCATATTCCTGCAATTTTTCATCGCCATCGGTGTAGGCACTTTCGACAATGCTCATGCGCAAGAGCCATTCCGGTGGCAGGCCGGCACTTTTCCATGCTCCGAGGTTCACTCTCGCCGTATCCGGTGAAGTGACCCGGATCAACGGCAGTTCAGGAGCAAGCGGAGCATCATCAAAGTCATCGCTGAATTTATCTCTGGCATTGGCGATCACAATATCAGTGCCGTATGCCGATTGCACACAGAATTTCAGCAGATCGATACACTCCATTTCGGGGTGGTTATCGAATTCGGCTTGCAGAAACGCGGTAAAATCCCACCGGGTTTCGCCATCGTATAATTCGGTACGTTCTCCGGAAAAGTGCATGGTGAATTCATCGTAATCCGGTATTCTGCCGAACCTGCATCCGGAAATGAGCAACGGCAGTAAAAAAAGTGCGGCCAAAGTATACTTAATCATAACTGAAACTTCTCCTGAAAATGGATTTCCGGACATAATATACACCCGTTTTCAGCGTTTTGCAACAAATCACAGGGCCAGAGATACCGCCATGATCAGCATACCGGAGATCAGACCGAGAATGGAGAGGTGGTGTTCGCCGTACTCCTCGGCCAGCGGGAGCAATTCATCGAAAGATATGAATACCATGATCCCGGCAACGGCGGCAAAGATCAAAGTAAGCAGTGTGGCCGAGAAGAACGGAGCAAAAATCAGCCATGCGGCCAGAGCCCCGAGCGGTTCGGCGATGCCGGAAAGCGTCGACCAGAAAAATGCTTTTTTCCGGCTTCCGGTGGCGTGATAGATGGGAACTGACACGGTGATGCCTTCCGGAATATTGTGGATCGCAATGGCAATGGCGATGGATATACCGGTTTCAGGATTGGCCAGAGAAGCCATGAAAACCGCCATGCCTTCCGGAAAGTTATGGATCCCCACAGCCAGGGCAAAGATCAGACCGCTGCGCAGTAAACGGTCATGGTGTTTCGGGGTATCCATCTCTTCCACGCCCCGGAATTCATGCGGATTTTCGCCGTTGGGTACGAGGCGGTCGATCAGCATGGCCAGAGCGATCCCGGAAAAAAATGCCGCAATGGCATAAAATGAACCTGCTCTGTGTCCGTAAAGATCGATCAGTGAACTTCTGGATTCTGCGAGCAATTCGGCAAATGAGATGTAGATCATCACCCCGCCGGATAGACCGAGTGAAAATGAGAGAAATTTGCGGTCGGAGTGTTTGAAAAAAAAGGCGATAAAACTGCCCGCTCCGGTGGCAAGTCCTGCGGCAAGAGTAAGAAGCAAACCGGTAAATATCTGGGAATAAGTTATGGAAGTCATAGTTTTTATATCTTTTCAGTGTTGATTCTGTTTAAAAATAAGGCATTGATCCGTTTTTGTCAAGTCTTTTTTTTGAATTAATGCAAATTAATTGAAAATGCTCTTGACGGAACGCTGTGGTGCAAGTATATTAAGAGATGATATTGTATTTTAGTATAGGGTTAGTATAAATTAAGGAAAAAGTAAAATGTTCGATTCGTTGAGTGACAAACTCCACGGGATTTTTAAGAAACTCCGTGGAGAGAGTCGCCTTTCGGAATCCAACATCGCAGAAGCGATGCGGGATATCCGTCTGGCACTGTTGGAAGCAGACGTAAATGCGGCTGTGGCTGATGAATTTATTGCGGCGGTCAAAGAGTCCTGTCTCGGTCAGGAAGTGTTGAAAAGTGTCACCCCCGGTCAGCAGATCGTCCGTATCGTCCACGATCAGATGGTCGAGTTACTCGGCGGCGGTGCCGGTGAACTCAATTTGAAAAAACGTCCGTCAGTGATCATGCTGGTCGGTCTTCACGGCAGCGGTAAAACCACGACTGCCGGTAAGTTGGCCTTGAAACTGCGTCAGGATGGCCGGCGGGTCATGCTGGTTGCCGGTGACGTGTACCGTGCGGCGGCTATCGACCAGTTGGAAACTTTGGGTCAGCAGATCAATGTGCCGGTTCACGTTGAGCGAACCAGTGTCAATGTGGCGGCGATCGCTTGCGATGCCGTGGCGGTGGCCAGACGAGAGAATTTTGACTGTGTGATCATCGATACCGCCGGTCGTTTGCAGATCGACGAAACGATGGTTCAGGAACTCATCCGCATCCGTCAGGCCGTCAATCCTGATGAAATATTGCTGGTGGCTGATGCCGCACTGGGTCAGGAAGCGGTGTCGGTGGCGGAAAACTTCCATAAAGCTTTGGATCTTACCGGTTTTATTCTGACCAAACTCGATGGTGATGCCCGCGGCGGTGCAGCATTGACGATCCGCAAAGTTACCGGAGTACCGGTCAAGTTTGCCGGTTTCGGTGAAAAACTTGAAGCACTTGAAGTATTCCACCCGGATCGTATGGCCGGTCGTATCATCGGCAGGGGCGACGTGGTGTCGCTGGTGGAAAAGGCTGCCGCCGAGATCGATGAGGAAGAAGCCAGAAAACTTCAGGAAAAACTCAAGAAGAATAAATTTGACTACGATGATTTTCTTTCCCAGCTCAAACAGATCAGCCGTTTGGGCGGTATGGAAGGCATTTTGAAATTCCTGCCCGGCGGCAAACAGATCAGCAATGCCATTGCCGGAGTGGATAAAAAACAGTTTGCCCGGATGGAAGCGATGGTTTACTCCATGACCAGAGAGGAGCGGGCCAATCCGGATCTGATCGACTTTTCACGTCGCAAACGTATTGCCCGCGGCTGCGGATTGCCGACCGAGGCGGTGAGTTCCTTTGTGAAACAATTTGAAATGATGCGTAAAATGATGCGTCCGGGCGGTATGCTCGGTCGTATGGCCGCTACCGGAGCCATGCCGGAATTCACACCCGGAGGCGGTATTGTCGGTGCCCCGGCGGTGATCAGCAAAAAAGCCCAGGAACATAAGAAAAAATTGGCGAAATTGGCCAAAAAAGAGCGGGCTAAACAACGCAAACGTAAAAAGTAAGAGTGGAGTATTGATATGTTTGGGTTTATTTTAGTTATCGTTGCCGGAGGCGTCAGCGGATATTTTTCTTATGAAGCATGGGGCTTGGGATGGGGCATTACCTGTACGGTTCTGGCGATGATCGTCTGCTGGGCGGTCATCGGTCTGACGTTGCGTCGTTTTATCGGTGCCCGTCAGATGAAAATCCAAAGTCTTATGCAGGAGGCGCAGGTCAAGGTCAACCGTCAATTGGAAATTTTCAACCGCCGGCCGCCGTCAAGTATGAAAGTCGCAAAGGAAACGCTTGAAAAAATCCAGTTTGAGGCGATCCGCAAATCTTTGGCTGAACTCGACGGATATAAAAAGTATTACATTTGGAATGCCATGCTGGCCAAACAGGTCAATGCGATGAAGATCCAGTTGTACTATCAGTTGCGTGAGTATGCCAAAGTGGATGAATTGCTGCCTCGGGCATTGATTTTCGATCCCCAGAGCATCGGTATAAAAATGGCCCGGATGTATAAGAATGATGATCCGAAACTGGATAAATTTTTCCGGCTCAAATGTTGGAGATTCAAAGGCGAAAACGGAGCGTTTCTCGCTTGTGTGTACGCTTGGATCAAATTGAAGCAGGATAATGTGCAGTTGGCTTTGGAAGCATTGAAAAATGCGGCAAAATCCAGCGATAATCAGTTTTTGATGGAAAATATCGACCATTTGACCAATAACAAGATCAAGCACTTCAGCAACTCCGGATTCGGTGACAACTGGTATGCTTTGGCTCTGGAAGAGCCGAAAATGAAAAAACAGCGTCAGCAGGGACGGATGTTTTGACCGGCGGAGCATTGAGTAATGGAATCTGAATTCATCCGTAAAGTAGCCTTGCTGGAAGCAAAAGACCCGCGTTTTACCCGTGATGCTTACACTTTTGTTTCCGAGGCGGTGTCATTTACGGTATCCCGGCTGGCGGCTCATCGCCACGTTTCTGCGGCGGAATTGCTTGATGGTATCCGGGATTTTGCCATCGGCCGTTTCGGGGCAGTCGCCTCGGCGGTATTGGCCGGTTGGGGGATGGAAAAAGAGGATGATGCCGGTGCGGTGGTCTATTTATTGATCGGTGCCGGATTGCTGCGGGCCTCGGAAAGTGATTCTCCGGATGATTTCAAAACCGGTTTGCCGTTATTTCCCGGATTACCGGTCATCCGCAAAGTCCGCCGTAAATCCGATAAACTTCCCTTTATAGATTAGAGGTCGGCAGTAATGGGAATTTTAAGCAGAACAATTTCAACAGAGTTGGATAATGGTATCCGGCTCTGTTATTTTCATCGGCCGGGGGCCTCGGTCGAATTTCAGTTCTATGTGACCACCGGCAGTATCCATGAGGGAAAATATCTGGGGTGCGGGCTGTCGCATTTTTTGGAACACATGGCTTTTCAGGGATGTGCCGGTTATCCGGAACGCAGTGTGGCTGAAACGGTCAATGCTCTGGGCGGAGATGTGAATGCTTATACCGGTTATGACCGCACCTGCTACACCATGCAGGTGCCGGTTGCCCATTGGAGAAAAGCGGTGGATATGCTTTCGTCGATGGTGCGTTTTCCGGAATTTCCCGAAAGTCGTTTTGTTGCCGAAAAAGAGGTGATTTTGCGGGAGTGCGAGCGGGGTAACGATGATCCGGGCCGTAAGATCCATGAGAAATTTTTACGCACGATGTTTATGACCCATCCGATGCGTCATCCGGTGATCGGTTATCCGGAAATGATTTCTCAGGTTTCCCGTGAAATGATGATGAAGTATCATCATGCACGTTATTCACCGGAAAACTGCGTGATCGTGGCGGTCGGTGATTTGAATGCGGCTGAATTATTTGAAGTTGCCGGTGAAAAACTCGGCGGCTGGGAGCGTCATTCCCTGATGCCGCAGACATTGCCGGATGAAGCAAATCCGATATCGACCCGCCGTTGTGAATTTATTTTTCCGGATTCCGTGGAAAGGATCTTCTGGGGAGTTCGCGGGCCGTGGTTCGGTGCGGCGGAAACTCCGGCATTGGAATTGCTTTTCGGAGTGCTGGGGACCGGTGATGGTTCCATCCTCAATAAAAAACTGGTTTTGGAAAAGCAACTTGCTCTTGGCATAAGCAGTTTCGGTTATTCGCTGTGCGGATCATCCTTTGCCGGGATTACGGCAAAATGCGAGCCCGGTAAAATGGGCAGATTCCAGTCCGCTTTGCTTAAAGAACTTGAAGCGGTCGCCAGTGGAAAGATTTCCAAAGCTCATGTAGACCGGGAAAAAGGTCAGTTGTATGCTGATCACTTGCGTAATTTGCGGGAACCGGCCAATATTGCAGGAGAGATCGCCGGCGGTATGATTTACGACAATTCGCCGGAAGCGGGGGATATCTACCTGGAGCAGTTGCAAAAGACCGGTTTTGAGGCAGTGCGTACGGCTGCGGAAAAATATCTGGATCTTTCGCATTGGGCGTGTGTATGCCAGCGCAACAGATCAGGCAGGAGTAAAGTTACTGTATCATCTCATAAAATTCCGGTCGAAAAACTCTCCACTTCCTGCGGTACGCCGATGCTTTATGTGCCGGATTCCCAGTTGCCGTTGTGCAGTTTTTCCATGGCGGTTGCCGGAGGTGTTCTTCATGAGCCGGAAACGTGTTGCGGAATATCCCGTTTGCTGACTGCTGCATTTACTGCCGGTGGCGGCAGATACAGTGAAGAAAAACTGCTGGAGAAACTTGATGAGTGCGGTATGGAATTGAGTGTTTCTCACGGAGCGAACTCCATTACGTTGGAGTTTTCCGCTCCTGAACGCAAAATGAACCGGGCTATGGAGTTGCTTTGTACACTTTTGAGTGATCCGCACTTTGAGCCGGAAGCCGTGGATAGAGAAAAAACACGCTGTCTGGAAAGTATCAATGAAAGAGCTGTTAATCCGGTGCGTGCGGCGTATGACCGGGCGTTGCAATTGTTGTATGGGGATCATCCTTACGGATTTGCCAAAACCGGCAAAGCGGGGGATATTTCAACCATTGACCGGGAAAAATTATTGACATTTTACCGTGATTGCTGTGCCGGAAGCAGGGCTTACGGTTTCGGCGGAGATTGTACCACTGCAGATGTTGCCAAATGGGGCAGTATGCTTGATGAGGCGTTGAATGGCAAAGGCGGCACTCCGCTGTCCCGTCCGGCACTGCCGGAATTCAGTACGGATATACTGGAAGCAAGTTTTGCTTTACCGCGGGAGCAGACCGTGGTATTGCGGATGCTTCCGGGAGTTGCCGGAGCGAATGATGCGGATATCGATCTTTTTGAAATTTTGCATCACGCAGAAAACGGTTTGGCTTCCAACTTATTCAAAACTGTCCGGGAGGAGCATGCGTTGAGTTATTCCGTTGGAATGAGTTTCTTTGCCGGATTCCATCCCGGAGCGATCAGTTTTTATGCGATGACGGCCGCCGGGGCGGAAAATGAGGTGATGACCCTTTTGGATCAGGAAATTTCGCGTTTGGCGGCAAAAGGTTTGAGCAAAGATGAGTTTGAAGCGGCCCGGAGTGGTATGATCTTTGATCTTGAGCGGATGTTTGATTCAGTGGATAATCTCTTGCGCAGTGCAGTGATGGATGCTTACTACGGCCGTGATCTGGATGAGTTGCTGAAACGCAGAGAGCATATTGCAGCATTGACTGCGGATGAATTCAACCGGAAGATCCGGAAATATTTTCAAAATCCGTCAGGAGTGAAACTGACTGTATTGCCCGGCGGTAAAAAATGATGAAAATTATTTGTGGTATCTTGCAGGGCCGCCAATTAAACATTATATTATAGACGAGGTTTGAATAAAAACTTTTCTCCGGAGGAAAAAGTATGACTTCTTCACAACTTTTTGATGCGGAGCAGATGATGGCCGGAGTCCGGGATCTTGCCCGGCAGATCGCGGATCACTTTACTGATCCCGGCAGCGGTATCGCACTGGTGGGGATCCACCAGTTGGGAGTACCGTTGGCCCGTCTGCTTCATGATGAATTGGCCAAACTCGGCCGCAATGCTGAATTCGGAATGCTGGATATCACGATGTACCGGGATGATATCGGCACCCGGAATATGTTGCCGAGGATCCATGAAACGGTGATCCCCTTTGATGTGAACGATAAAACGATCATTCTGGTCGATGATGTTCTTTCCACCGGGCGAACGATCCGGGCGGCACTGGATGCATTGACTGATTACGGCCGGCCGGGATTGATCCGGTTGGCGGTGCTGGTCGACCGTGGCGAACCGGAGTTCCCCATAAGGGCGGATTTTGTCGGTTTTGAAGTTTCCCTGCCTGCTGAACGCAAAGTGCTGGTGAATTTTGAAGCTGTGCCCGGTATGGATGCCGGAATATTTGATGTGAATTGGCAAAATAAATAACAGAAACGGAAATTACGATGCAGTGGAAAAGAAAAGACTTGCTCGGTCTGTATGACTTGAGTGCCGAGGAGATAACTTTCATCCTCGATACTGCCGCCGAATTTAAAAAAGTTTCCGAGCGGCGGGTGAAAAAGGTTCCCGCTTTGCGTGGAATGACGGTGGTGAATTTTTTTGTTGAACCCAGTACCCGTACCCGGGTTTCATTTGAGTTGGCCGAGCAGCGTTTGAGTGCAGATATCGTCAATATGCAGGCACAGGCCAGCAGTCTGCTCAAAGGTGAAACGCTGTTGGATACAGTGAAAAATATCGAAGCACTTCAGGTCGATCTGGTGGTGATGCGTCACAGTGCGACCGGAGCCCAGAATTTTATCGCCGACCGTCTTAAATGCGGTGTGATCAATGCCGGTGACGGTGCTCATGAACATCCCACACAGGGTTTGCTTGACCTCTTTACCATCCGGGAGAAAAAGGGTGGATTCAAAGGATTGAATGTTTCCATTATCGGCGATATTCTTCACAGCCGGGTGGCCCGGAGCAACATCTGGGGGTTGTTGAAACTCGGAGCCAATGTGACGGTGGCCGGACCTTCTACGCTGGTCCCCCGGGAATTTGAGGAGATCGGTGTGCGGGTCTGTCATAATTTGAAAGATGCTGTGGCCAACGCCGATGTGGTGAATTTGTTGCGGATCCAGCATGAGCGTCAGAATAACGGATTTTTTCCCGGTATCGGTGAATATTCTTCGCATTTCGGCGTGAAAGCGGCGACGATGGATTGGATGAAGCCGGATACATTGATCATGCACCCCGGTCCGATCAACCGGGATGTGGAGGTGGCCGGTGAAGTTGCCGACGGCTACAATTCGGTGATCCTTGAACAGGTCACCAATGGTCTTGCTGTGCGTATGGCGGTGTTGTTTTTAGTTGCGGGGTGCCGGAAATGAGTGAATTACTGTTGAAAAATGCCCGGATCGTCGATCCGGTACGTAATATTGATGAGATCGGTGATATTGCTGTCGCCGATGGAGTGATCGTGGATGCGGCTTCTTTGAAGTCACCGGAAGTGATCGATCTTACCGGTAAGGTGCTTTCTCCCGGATTTATCGATGTCCATGTCCATCTGCGGCAGCCGGGCAATACCACGGCTGAAACCATTGCCAGCGGCACTGCTGCGGCGGCAGCCGGAGGATTTACTTCGATCGTGGCGATGCCCAATACCAATCCGTCTGCGGATACGGCCGGTGCGATCGAATATCTCCGCAGTATTGCCGAAACGCAGGGCATGGTCAAAGTGTTGCCTTGCGGCAATATGACCAAAGGCGGAAAAGGCGAGGAAATGGCCGGGATCGGGTCTTTGAAACGGGCCGGGGTAGTCGCATTGAGCGATGATGGGAAATGTATTCAGGATCACGGACTTATGCGTCATGTGGTCGAATATGCCAAAAGTTTTGATCTGCCGATCCTTGACCATTGCGAAGAAAGCACTCTGGCCGCCGGCGGTGTGATGAATGAAGGCAAATGGTCAGTTTTGCTGGGCATGAATGGCATTCCGGGGGCTTCCGAGGAGTTGATCATTGCCCGCAACATTATTTTTGCCAGACAGATCGGTTGGAAAATCCATATGCAGCACGTCAGTACCCGTTACAGCGTTGATATGCTCCGTCGGGCCAGAGCCAATGGTATTCCGGTCACCGGTGAGGCGACTCCGCATCACTTGAGTCTGACGGATGAATGTGTGAAAAAATTTGACACCAATTACAAAATGAATCCGCCGCTTCGCAGCGAGGATGACCGTCAGGCCCTGATCGAGGGTATCGCCGATGGCACGATCACGGTGATCGCAACGGATCACGCTCCTCACACGCAGACGGCGAAACTGGTAGAGTTTGATCATGCTCCTTTCGGTATCATCGGTTTGGAAACGGCATTGCCGGTATGCTTTACCCAATTGGTGGTGCCGGGCATCATCACGATCCCGCAGTTGATTTCCAAATTGACTGCAGGGCCTGCGGATGTGCTGGGAATCAAAGATTATTCACTGGCGACCGGTCATGCGGCGGATATCACGGTTTTCGATCCGGAAGCTGAATATGTTGTGGATAAAAATACGTTCCGTTCCAAATCCCGCAACACGCCGTTCGACGGGATGACGGTTCGCGGCAAAATCAATCTGACGGTCGTTGATGGCAAGATCGTCTACCGGGAAGGGTGCTGAATCATGGAATTGGATGCCGTATTTCTTGCTGAAATAGCAGAATTCCGCAAGGAACTTCATCAAATCCCGGAAATCAGCGGATTGGAATTCAAGACCTGCGAAGTTATCCGGCGGGAATTGGCAAAGATCCCCGGAGTGCGGGTGTTGCCGCCGTTTCTGGAAACGGATACTGTCGCATTTATTGACGGCTGCAAACCGGGAAAAAACGTCACCTTGCGGGCCGATATCGATGCTTTGGCTGTACCGGAGGAGACCGGGGTGGATTTCGTCTCAAAAACTCCGGGGCAGATGCACGCCTGCGGGCATGATGTGCATTGTGCCATTCTGCTGGGAGCGGCCAAAATTCTGGCGGCGAAACGGCATGAATTTGCCGGTTCGGTGCGTCTGGTTTTCCAACCCGGCGAAGAGGGTACTGCCATGGCCCGTGATTTGATCGCCGCCGGTGCATTGGAAGGCGTGCGGCCGGATTTTGTAGCGGCACTCCATGTGGAACCGGGGGCCCCGTTGGGTTCGATCGGTTTGCGTGAAGGCTGTATGGCCAGTTCCTGTCTGCATTACAAGGTCGTATTCACCGGTAAAGGCGGTCACGGCAGTATGCCGCACCTTTCGTTAAACCCGATTTTGGCGGCGGCAGCGGCGATCAACGAATTGCAATATGTGGTGACTAACCGTATAGATGTGCAGAAACCGGCGGTGATGAGCATTTGCAATATTCTGGGCGGTCATATGGATAACGTGATTCCGGAAACCTGTGAATTCGGCGGCACTTTGCGCAGTTTGGATAATGAAACGGCTAAAGAACTTTATGCGGCATTGCAGGAGATCTGTCAGGGAGTGGCTAAAATCCACCGTTGCAAGTGTGAAATTTCTGTTTGCGGTGATTATCCGGCCGTGATCAATCCGGCAAGCGGCGTTGAATTGGCGGTGAAAGCGGCGGAAAAAGCCGGTTTGGCGGTGCGTTATCTGCCGTCATCGGCGATGAGTTCCGAAGATTTTTCCTGCTTTTTGATGGATGCTCCGGATGGGGTGTTTGTCCGTTTGGGGGCAGGGGAGGATCTGTCGCCTCTGCACAATGTAAAGTTTCTGCCGCCGGAAGGAATTTTCAAGCCGGGTATTGAATATATGGTTTCTGCCGCATTGACGGCATTGGAGTAAACTGGCTTGTGAATTGTTATATCCATGTGCCGTTTTGTGCTTCCAAGTGCGGATATTGTGCTTTTTATTCGGAAGTATGTGCAAATACGGCACAGGTGGATGCTTATCTGGATCATCTGGAAAAGGTGATAATTCCGGAAAAATTGGTTACGCTCTATGTGGGCGGCGGTACTCCGACATATTTGGATCATGATCGTTTGTCCCGGTTGATCGGGATTTTGCGGAATAAATTTTCCTTTGTTTCCGGTGCGGAAATATCCATAGAAGCCAATCCGGAAACGTTAACTGCCGGAAAGGTGGCGATTTTGCGTGGATTTTTCACCCGGATCAGTGTCGGAGTGCAGAGTTTTGATGAAAATTTGCGGCGTAAAATCGGTCGAAAGTGTTCCAATGAGGCATTGAAAAACGCTCTTGAATTGGTGAAAAATGCCGGATTTGAGCATTGGAATTGTGATTTGATCTACTCTTTGCCGGATGAGGATTTGAGTCAGTGGGAGCGTGACTTGCATACAGCGGCATCCTGTGGAGCGGATCACATTTCCTGTTATTCGCTTACTCCGGAACGCTGTGCATTGCTGGGTGAAACTTTTGCGGTGGATGATGACCGGGAAAAGGTCATGTATGATCGGGCACAGGAAATTTTATCAACTTACGGCATCGACCGTTATGAGATATCCAATTATGCAAAAAGCGGGGCACAGTGTCAACATAATGTGAATGTATGGCGTGGCGGCCTGTTGCGGGGATACGGGCCGGCGGCTGCGGATTTTGACGGTATGGACCGTCATATTGCCGTTGAGTCATTATCCGGCTGGTTGAGTGGAGTTGCTCCGGAAACTGATTCGATCCCGCATGAAATGCGGTTGAATGAGATATTTGCGGTGAATCTGCGGACAGTCGCCGGGTGGGACAAAGAGTTGTGGAGTGCTGTTCCGGCTGCGGATGATTGGTCAAAGCGTCTGGAAATTGCGGCAGGAACGGCACAAAAATTTCCCGGTTGTCTGCAAATAAGCGACAGTGAGATCAAATTGACTGCCAAAGGGTTGTTGTATTGGAATGATATTGCATCAGATCTATTATAGAGGTGAAAGATGAAAAAATCACAGTTGCCGGAAAAGGCGAAAGAGTTACTGGAAAATGGTTCGGTCCTGATTACCGGAGCAGATGTGAAAGATGGTGTGGCCGAGCGGATCCAGGTGTATTTTGCCGATGAGGGTGAAGCGGTTATGGATGTTATTTCCAAAGATGATCTGGTTCAGAATTTTCCGGATGAGGGGGTATTTGCATTGTGTACCGCTTGCGATGGTAAAAATGGCGAATTCCGTAAGGTGGAGATGTTTGAGGGTGAGGAAGATATGTATTTCCGCACTGATGGAACCCATGAGGAATGCGATGAATTTGCCGGAGTACCGACGGTTAGTTTCATGGAAACGGTCGAAAGCATCTGTTCGCTCAAATTGAAAAGGTAATAAGTTTCATGGGTATTGAACCGACCCCTTATATCCCGGTAAAACGGTATTTGATGGAAATCGCATTTGACGGCGGCAATTACCGTGGTTGGCAGATCCAGCCGCATTGTCTGGCGGTGCAGCAGGTGATCCAGGAGGAGTTGACCAAGCTGTATGATAAACAACCGATCCACCTGATCGGGAGCAGCCGGACGGATGCCGGAGTGCATGCACAGAATTTTGCGGCAAGTTTTCTGGTTCCGGAACAACCGGCGATCACCATGGACCGTCTTTTTAAGGCATTGAACCGCCGTTTGCCGCCGGATATCAAGATCCACACGATCAGGGAAGTGCCGCTGGAGTTTCATTCACGTTATGATACATTCGGCAAGGCGTATACTTATGTTCTGAATCTGGGGGATGATTCTCCCTTTGTCGGCCGTTATGCGTGGCATCCATGGCGGAAAGTGGATGTGGAACGTATCAAACTGGCCGCTGAAAGATTGGTCGGTACGCATGATTACTCCAGTTTTGTGGTTGAAAGACGGGAAATCGACGATGCGGTACGCACGATTTACCGGATAGAGGTGCATGAAATCGGCCAATTCTGCTGTATTACTTTTGTGGGCAACGGATTTTTGTATAAGATGATCCGCTGTCTTATGGGGATGATCGAAGCGGTGGGGGCCGGGGTGGCAACTCCGGATGATGTGACGAGGATACTGGAGGCTAAAGACCGTACACAAGCCCCGGAAACGGCTCCGCCCAACGGGTTGTTTCTGATGAAAGTATTTTACAACGAAGATGACCGGGAAAATTTTCAATTCCCGGGGTTACCATTCCTGCTTTGATTTCCGGTAAAAGTCCGGATGTCGTAAAATGATTTTGCGGCCGTTGCAAAACCGTTTTGCGGGGAAAAACCTTTTGGACAAAAGTTTTTTCTCCGCACCCCTTTTTCCAAAACCTTTTGTTGAATTGCTTTTATTGTGCCAATAAAAGCAATACCCTCTTTTCAGGATTAAAAGTGAAAAAACTTTTTCATCGCAATATAGCTGAATTGTTTTATTGGTTATTGTCCGGTTTTTTGTAAAAAATCTTTACTTCCGTCTTCGTTATCCACCGGTTGAATCTGACCGGCGTTTACCGGTTTGACCAATCACGACTCAAGTGATATATTTCATTACGGTTCCGTATAATATTTTTTACGAACGCTTATAACATTATCACAAAATTCGGGACATTACCGTTTTATTGATTTGATAAATTATCTCAATAAAAGAAAAACAGGGATGTGGCAAATCTTTTTGAGGTTTTGTAACGGCCCACTGTCGTTTTCTGCTGTGATTTATTCTTCAGCGTACTGTGGAGTTTTTCTGGTTCGTAAACGTGAACCCCATGCCCCGTTACCAAAGGGACAAATCACGGTGGCTTGGGGCCATGAGCTTATCAACGCTGCATTATTATAGTCCGTTTCACCGGTGATGATCGCGGTGTGCCAACTGCCGTCAGTCGGAATAAATTGATCATTGAGCATCAATCCGCCCATAATGCCGCAGGGCAGTGTACCTGAATGGAAAAGCGGTCTTCCGGTCGTAATGGTGCTTCGGTCAATTTGAAATTACTGAAGCGTACCGTCGCTCCATCAGCAGCGGTACAGGTGATATCAAGGGTATTGGCATTATCCGGAGCAAGGAAGGCGAAATTTTTATTCTGCAACTGGTTTCCCACATCATCTGCCGGGGCTTCAACAGTTGTACCATCATTGAAGCGGATCTTTACGGTGAAATAGTGAAAGCCGGTTTCATTGCCGGATTTGCCGTGACCGACGGTTTGAAACTCCAGTTTGTAACGCTTGCCGGGGACGATGGAGAGGCCTGAAAGAGTGGATTCTCCGCCGGAAGCAACTTGGATCATTCTGCCGGATTCTCCGGTTACAACGGAGCCGTTTGGCCCCAAATCCCAAACACCACCGGCTTCCCGGATACCGGTGGCAGACGCATCCGGAGTTATACGCAGATTGCGGAATTCAACTTTGCCGTTGCCGTCAGCAAAAAAGGCAAAGATAAAACTGGTGAAATCTGCCGGTAATTTTATTTTTGACGAAAAAGTGGTCCATTCTGCCGGAACTTGACGCCATGCTGATCCCGATGAGGCACTGGATAATATCCGGCCTTTACCGCCATCGGCTTTCAACGCCCATTCCGCATACGCCCGGAAACGGCATCCGGAGTTTCCGCGCACTTCAAGAGAAACGGTGTAGGTTGCCGGAGTATTTTCATTCAATTTGCCGTAGACCATACCGATAACAGATCCTTGCGGAGCAAGTTGAGCCGTACCGTCGTGAAAAGAAAAGCATTTACGCTCTCCGCGCAAACTCCAATTCAAAGGAATCCCCTGATTGGAACGCAGGGCGAAATCAAAGTTGAACATCGGTATATCACTGACTGATTTTACCTGAAGATTTCTGAATTGCACTTTTTGTTTCCGATGACCCGGATCACGATATAGGGATTTTCCCAACCGGCGGGAATGGTTATGCAATCCTGGATATTTTCAAATTTACCGGTTCCGCAGATCGTCGGTTGAAGCACGAAAGAACGGTACTGTTTTTTACCGTTTTCCATTTTGGTCGTTTCAATATAGATCCGGTATACGGCTCCGGATTCTGCCATTGCTTCATAAGAGACCAGCAGCGGGGTATTTACCGGCAGCACGAGATCGCGTTGAATGAGCATTGCTCTGCCGGTGGCATCCCCGGCACACATACTCAAAATATTGTCTTTTACCTCAAATTGACTTCCCGGTGAACCGGCGGTTTGCCATCCGGTCGGCAATCCTGCCGGAGAAAGCTGACTGAATTGACTGTTTCGGATCAATTCTGCGGCATTTCCTGCGGTAAAGCAGATAAAGAGCAGTAAAAAGAAAATTTTTTTCATGATATTTTTCCTTAATTTGGAATTTTGCAGATTTAAAGCCAATCCGGGATGACCGAAGTCGTTTGCACTTTATCACGGAGAATGAATTTCAAAACTCCGCCGTTTTGCAAATCACTTACCGGCAGATACGGTTCTGTAAAAATTTTACCGTTGAAATCAAAATGCGACGGATATATTGCCCGGTCACTTTCCCGCTCCACTTTGATCTCCAACGTTTTGCCGCCAAGATCTATCAAGGCTTCTTTTACCGACGGAGAGGTGAGCAAACAGCAGGATGTGCCGGTCAGAGGATAGAGCCCCAGACAACTTAATATATACCATGAACTTAATCCGCCTGAGTCATTGTTTCCCGGACATCCGCCTCTGCCATCCAGAAACATGTTGTTGCGGATGGTGTCGTGGATAAGGGCTTGCTTATCGGCTCTGCCGCACCAGAGGTATGCCGCCGGGGTTTCCATATCCGACTCATTATTCATACCCTCAAAGCGGTGGGCGATCATCGGGCGGATGCTGTCGTACTCATCATTGCAACCGAAGCCGAAAAATTTATCCAGCAGAGCTTCAAATTTCTCTTTGCCGCCCGCCAGAGCGACCCGTTGCGCCATTTGGCAATGAGGACGGAATGAGTAATTCCAGTGTGTACCCTCATAATACGGTGCATCGGCAGTCAACAATCCGGTCGCCGGATCGTAAGCGGTCTGCCAGATTCGGCTTTTTTCCAGCAATAAATCGGCAAATCCATCATCTTTGCAAATTTTGGCGACCTGATAAGCGGCATGGGCGGCTCCGGCAAGGTCGAGAATATGCGTGGGGGATTTCCCGTCAAGGCAGGCATGGGAAAATTCCAGTTCAAAAACTTTTTTCAAATCCGGATAATCTTCCGGGGTCAGCAAATTGCGGAAAAATCCATCAGACAGGGTGTAGACTGCCAGTGCGGTTGCCTGCATATCGTGCCGCCGGTAATCCCGGCTCATCAGATAGGCACATGGGAAAAAGCCGATGCGTTTGGCTGTTTTTATCATGGAGCGAAGCATCTTTTGTGCTTCTGCCGGGGCGATCATCATCATCAATGGCAGTTGAGTGCGGTACATATCCCACATGGTCTGAAAATCGGTGTATTCACATCCGGCATCCACCGGTTTGACCAGGGAGTGATAAAGTGCACTGTAAAAGATATTTTTCTCTTTTTCAGTGGCAAATTCCGCATCGATTTTACCGAGGAACTCATTCCATGCTTTTCCGGCTTGTATTTTTACCTTATCGAATCCTTTTTGCATGGCAGCTTCAGCCCGATTTCGTGCCTCTCCGGTGGATATAAGAGAAAAGGCGATGACCGATTCGGCAGAATCACCATCGATATAAAACTCCATAACTCCATTGAATATTGCCTGTTTGCGGATGTCGGCATTGACTTTCAAGGCAAAATGGATTTTGACATCATTGGCGGTTATGAAACCTTCACACCATCCGTTTCCGGCATTTGCACAATGGGTGTTGAAAAGTTTTTCCCGGTAAAAGTTGATCGGCAGTTTCAACCCGATTTGCGTGGAATCAACAATGATTTTTCCTTTGCCGGCGGCAAATTTACACCGGTGAAGTGCGGCAAATTTATCTGCGGTCAATTCAAATTTTACCCCGTAATCAATGAGGTTACCGGAATAGTAACCGGGATGAGCGTACTCATCGGTCAATTCAGATATGTGTGTGGTATCACTGCCGCAAACGGCCGGTTGTATAAGGAAATAGTTGTAAAATTCACCTGAAAAACCGGTTCCGCTGGGGTGGAAATGGGTGAACCCGTAAGCACACGGACGGTCGGAAATCTGCGGCGTTTCACCATCACTGGAAGCTCCGTTACAGCCGTAACCGCTGGAGTATGCTCCGCTGAAAGGCAGTACCGAGACCCAGCCGAAAGGCATCAATGCTCCCGGATGGGTATTGCCGGTTTGGGCTTTGAGCCAATTCCAATGCTTTGCCAGACCTTTTCCCGGCGGTGCGGCAACCGGACCATTGCCCCAGAAAGGATCGGCAATGCTGATGAAATCTTTCATGAAAACCTCCGTTTTTTGTATGGTACAGGGATATGCAGGCTGGTTTTTACGCTCACCAATACGCTTTTCTGATGTCAGATGCCCAGAGTACCGGATCTTCGGTCGGTGTGCCGAATGGATTGTTTTTGACGGCGATGTGACCATCCATAAAAAGCATATTACTTCCGCCGCTGCCGATCTGTTTGAGATTGTTTACACAATTTGCCGCACGGCCGCGTTCACGGGCGGAATTCAATGCCGGAAGCAAAATTGCCGCCAGAATGGCGATGATGGCAATGACCACGAGCAATTCGATCAGGGTGAAGCCCATGGGCTTCAGGTTACAGCCGTAACCTGAATTGTTACTCTGTGCTGCATGTCGTTTTTTCATGGAAAAATCTCCTTTGGTTGAGTTTTCCGGATATCTTCCGGGTACATCGGGGTTACTGCTTATAATATATCTTTGAAAAAAATTATTTACAATGACTTTAATTATTGGAAAAGTATGATATATTTTCAAAAAGGTGAGATATTTTATAATTTTGCAGAGGATATTATGCAGCGTCGTTTTGTCAATACCCCAAAAGGGGAATCTAAATTATTCGGCTATGATTTTGACTGTTATCCTGTACACAAGTTCCGGAGTTTTAATATGATACCCGGCAGTGTGCCCTTATTCGCAATTACATCAGGCCGGGATATCTGGCGCAAAGAGTGTTTCCGTCAGCGGATAAATTCAGATGTTTTTGCGATTGAGTATGTGCAGAGTGGAGTTTTTATTTTTAATCATAACGGCATTGAAAAAAAGATGTCATCCGGAGAGATTTTTCTGCTTCATAAAGGCAGTAACAGTTCCATGCGCTGTGAGGGGGATTTTGCCGTGAAAAGGGTGATCATCATGGAGGGTAAAGCTCTGCTGCCGCTGCTTAATATTACCGGACTTGACCGGGTGTATCATTTGAAACCGGCAGAGTTGAGCCGGATAGATGCACTTTTTGATGAAATAGATGCCTTTGATGACAGCGATGATGATGTGGATTGGACGGGATTCAGTGCGCTGTGTTACGAATTGGTACTGAATCTTGCCGGACAGATCCCGGAATCTTTGTATCCGCCGGCTTTGCAAAAAGCCTTGCAGTTTATTTCAAGAAATCTGGATAACAGTTTGTCTCTTGATGAATTGTCCGGTTATGTCGGAGTGAGCAATGCTACATTGTACCGGATGTTTCAAACATATTTGAATAGCAGTCCGGTAAATTGGTTTATTTCAGAAAAGCTGGAAAAAGCCCGGAATTTACTTGCCTATTATCCGGTAAAAGAGGTGGCGGCAATGCTTAATTACTCCAGTGCCCAGTATTTTTCCGGTGAGTTCAAAAAACATTTCGGAGTTTCGCCGAAAAACTTCCGTTGCCGGAAGCAAAAACAAGGCAGTTGATCCGGAAATGGAAGAACTGCCTTGAGTAATGCAAATAGTGTTACTTTATAAAAAGATATGCAGTATAGGCAATATATATCAGCAGAAGAAAGCCGCCCTCAAATCTGCTGATTTTCCATCCGCTGCGCATCATCGGAAAAAGGGTAAACGTCAGAAAAAGCATAGTTCCCAGATCGACCATGTCGATCGCCGGAGCGTGGATCGGAGTGATCAGCGGAGCAATACCCAGAATACAGAGGATATTGAACATATTTGAACCGATCACATTGCCGATGGCAATATCCTGTTCACCTTTGATAGCCGCAACGATACTGGTCGCCAATTCCGGCAGACTTGTCCCCAAGGCAACCACGGTCAAGCCGATGACTGCTTCGGAAATTTCGCAGGCTCTGGCAATGAATATTGCCGCATTGACAAACAGTTTGGCTCCGCAGATCAATCCGGCCAATCCGGCAATGACCATAATGGCTGAAATCCAGTATGGATAAATATTGCAGTCAGCCACTTCATCACGGTCACCGGTATTGCCCTCTTTTTTTCCGGAACAGATGCTGTATACAGTGTAGCTTATGATGGCTGCAAAGAAAATTGCACCCTGCCAGCGGGTGATACCACCGGAAATAAGACAGAATACAGCCATGGCAATACTGGCTGCCGTCAACAGCGGCAAATCAAAACGCAGAAGTTTTTTATTGACAGGCAAAGGGGAAATCAATGCACTCAACCCCAGTATCAGGGCGATATTGCAAATGTTTGAACCAACCACATTGCCGATACTGATATCTCCGCTGCCATTGAGTGTGGCATCGATACTGACCACCAATTCCGGGGCACTGGTACCGAATGCAACCAGGGTCAAACCGATGATCAGTGACGGCACTTTAAGTTTTTTGGCGATACTTACACCGCCCTTGATCAGATATTCTGCTCCGTAATAGAGCAGTGCGATACCGGCAATGCCGCCGGCAATTTGCAGAAATGTTTCCATTTGATATATCCTGTTTATGATTTATTTAGCCGCATTGGGCAGTTTGGTATAGAGCATACCGGCCCGGTCGTTGATATTTTCCAGATGGCGGGCTACTTTGCGGATCTCCTCAAGCAGTTCCAAATAGAGAATTCCGACCTGCGGACGGCATTCACCGTTGTTGATTCTGGCCAGATGTTCGGCTTCGGATTGATCAAGCATGGTAAATATCCGTTTTTGCACCTGTCGTGCCATATCGATCGCCGCTCCATTGTTATTTGCAAGCAAACCGACTGAAGTGTTGGCCAATTCTTTAAGATTTTTGCAGATATTTTTGAATTCCTCGTCGGCTTCCGGACTGAAACGGAGATTTTCCTCATTGAGTTTTTCGGTGATTGCCCGGATCAAAGCAGTATGGTCACCGATACGCTCAACGTCGTTAGTACAGTGAAGCAGAAGCGGAATTTGTTCAGCCTCCCGTTTGACCAGATCGCGCCGCATCAATTCGGAAAGGTATCCGGTGATGTCTTTTTGTCTGGCGTCAATATCTGTTTCGCGTTTTTCCAATTGTCGCACGATGGATTGATTTTTTTCATCGTTGTCAATGTAGATTTTAAGCGAACACTCGATCATTTTCCACGCTTTTTTCAGCATCTGCCGCAAACTGCTGGTAGTTTGAGCCAGAGCGATCGGCGGAGAATCCAGCAAGTGCGGTTCGAGCCGTTGATACTTGACTTTTTCATCTTTGATGGGGATAAGTTTTTCACAGACTTTGGCAAATGTCGGAATGAACGGCAACAGGATCAATGTGGTAAATACATTGAATATCGTGTGGGCATTGGCGATCTGCCGTGGCAAGTCACCGCCGAGGTGGCTGATGATTCCGAAAAATGCCGGTTGACCATTCCACGGGATGAGGAAGGTGAATACGATCAACATCACTCCTATAACATTGAATAAGGTGTGAGCCAGAGCAGCCTGTTTGGCCACCCGGTTGGCGGTCAGTGCGGCTAATTGGGCGGTCACAGTCGTTCCGATATTGGAACCCAGAACCAGTGCCACAGCAGTATAGATATCCACCAGACCGCTGGCTCCCAAAGCGATGACGATACCGGTACACGCCGAACTGCTCTGGATGATAAATGTGGCAAGCACACCGATACAAATTGCTCCGAGCAATGCACCGGGCGGCAGAATATAACTGCCGTCAATCGGGGCACATTTGAAAATCTGAAACGCATTGGCAAAGGCCGGATAACTGGAAAGGCCTTTCAGGGAGTTGCTCATCAGATCCATACCCAGAAAGAGGAATCCGAAACCTAAAACAGTTTCGCTCCATTTGGCGATCGGTCTGCGGGGAACAAAACTGAGCAAAAGTCCGACTACGATCGCCGGCATGATGATCCATGAGATTTTGAATGCGACCAATTGAGCGGTTATCGTAGTACCGATGTTTGCTCCGAAAATCAATCCGGTCGCTTGGGCCAGAGTCAGTAACCCGGCATTGATAAAACCGATGACCATCACAGTACTGGCACTGGATGACTGGATCACACAAGTTACAGTTGCTCCGGAAACTACCGCCATAAAACGGTTGGCAGAAAATATCCGGAGTATGGAGCGCATTCTTTCACCGGCAACATGGTGAAGACCGTCGCTCATAATTTTCATACCGTATATAAAGATGGCAAGGCCACCTAAAACAGTCATTGTCGTTGTCCATAAATTCATTTGTTTTATAAAATCCTTTTCTTGTTAAGATTTCTTACTTTAACGTGAAACATTGGGTAATTTTTCGTAAAACATACCGGCCCGGTCGTTGATATTTTCCAGATGGCGGGCGATTTTACGCATTTCTTCGATGAGTTCCAAATAGAGAATTCCGACTTGAGGACGGCATTCACCGTTGTTGATTCTTGACAGATGTTCGGCTTCGGAACGGTCGAGGAATGAGAATATCCCTTCCTGTATTTGAGTCGTCCGGTCATGGGAATCTGCATCATTTCTGGCCAGCAGGTCGATGGTGGCTTCGGCCAGAGTTGCCAGCGATTTATGCAATTTCTTGAATTCGGCTTCCGCTTCCGGGCTGAAACGCAATTTATCCTGATTGAGTTTTTCAGTGATATCCCGGATGATTTCAGTATGATCGCCGATACGTTCCACATCGTTGGTACAGTGCAGCAGCATCGGGATCTGTTCGGCTTCACGCTTGGTCAGATTGCGACGCATGAGCTGGGAGAGATATTCGGTAATATCTTTCTGCCGGGCATCGATATCAGCCTCACGTTTTTCCAGTTGTCTGACCAATGACTGATTTTTTTCATCATTGTTGATATAGATTTTAAGCGAACAATCGATCATTTTCCACGCTTTTTTCAGCATCTGCCGTAAGCTGCTGGTGGTCTGGGCCAATGCAATCGGCGGAGAATCAAGTAAGTGCGGTTCGAGCCGCTGGTATTTGATTTTAGTACTTTTCACCGGGATGATTTTTTCGCAAAGTTTGGCGATCAGCGGAATGAAGGGCAGCAAAATCAGGGTCGTCAAAACGTTGAAAACCGTATGGGCGTTAGCGATCTGCCGGGGTGTTTCACCGCCGAATAAATCGATCAGGGCAAAGAATGCCGGTTGGCCGTTTACCGGGATCAAAAAGGTCAGGCACAGAATCGTTACACCGATGATATTGGATAACGTATTGGCCAAAGCGGCCTGTTTGGCTACACGGTTGGTGGTCAATGCCGCCAATTGAGCGGTGATGGTGGTACCGATGTTTGAACCGAGAACCAGAGGTACCGCAGTATAAATGTCGATCAGGCCGCTGGCTCCCAGCGCGATGACGATACCGGTACACGCCGAACTGCTTTGGATGATCATAGTCGCCACCATGCCGACTGTAATGGCTCCGATCAGGGCAAAAAGCGGTATTATACCATTGACCGGGGCACATTCAAAGGTTTGAAAAGCATTGGCAAAAACTTCTCTTGGAATAGATTTCAGAGCAGTACTCATCGTTTCCATGCCCAGAAAGAGAAAACCGAAACCGATCACTGTTTCACTCCAGTTGGCGATTCTCTGCCGGGGGATGAAACTTAACAGCAGGCCGAGGATAATGGCCGCCATGATGATCCATGAGATTTTGAATGCGACCAATTGTGCAGTGATGGTGGTACCGATATGGGCACCGAACATCAGACCGATACCCTGAACAAGATTGAGCAATCCGGCATTGATAAAGCCTACGACCATAACGGTCGTTGCACTGGATGATTGTATCACACAAGTTACTGCCGCTCCGGAAATTACTGCCATAAAGCGGTTGGCCGAGAATATTTGCAGAATGGAACGCATTTTTTCTCCGGCGACATGGTGCAAGCCGTCACTCATCATTTTCATACCGAAAATGAATATGGCCAATCCGCCGAAAACTTGAATCGCTGTTTGCATAAAAAACTCCTTGATTATCCGATGAAATTTATTAAAAAATTCAAATCCATATCCGGTCCGGCCCGCACAAAAATTGCCGGATCAGCCGCCGGATGCGGAGCAGGGGTGATATGTATGGCATGGACCGTACCGCTCCGGCTGGCATATATTGCAGTTAAAACAAACGGCATTTGATCTTCGCAGATCAGACGCCGGAACGAATGGACATTATAATTTTTTTGTGCAGACAGTATCCGGGTGCGAATGACAGTTGCGGGGAATGTAACGTGATCTGTTGCAGAAATACAGCACTCCCGGATAGTGTGGTTTACTGCGGGGGGATTTCCCGGGAAAATACCGGCAAACAACACAACCCTCAGTACGGAAATCGCAATCATCATGATCGCTGTACTGTGGCCAAAGAACTTTTCAGATGTGGTGTTTCTTTGCTTCAAGTTTTTGTTTCCCGGAAAGAAAAAATCAGTCCCGTAATATACACTGTCAACCATCAGAAATCAAGCAGAAACGTGATCCTTTGCGGAATTTTCCGGATAAAAAAATGCGGCAATAATTCCGGCAATGCCGGAGAGAGTCAAAAAGATAAATATGCCGCAGTAGGCTTCCGGCGGATAGGAGTTTGACGTTTCTGCTGAATAACAGTGCAGGATCCGTCCGCCGATATTCTGAAATGCGGCAATGAATACGAAACACCAGAAGTTGAGCAATGCCACTGATAAACCGGTATCTTCCGGCGGGTTGAGTTCTTTTACCACACTGCTGAAAAACGGGAAAAAGCCGGCAGGTGTGGCAATGAGTACAAAGGCGATCGTTACCAGAATCGTGGAATGGGTCAGGGCAAAAGCGAAATATCCGGTAACTGTTCCGGCGACTGACAGGAAAAATGCCAGTACGGCCATTACCTTTTTACGTTTGCCGAGCAGGTTGAAAATAAGATTGCCGATCACATTATTGGCCGCCACCATCAGAGTCAGTCCCATAATGATCATCGAGGCATATTGTGCGGCCAGACCGCAATGGTCGGAAATGCTTTTCTGTCCGATTTGCGTGGTGAGTATGTAATATGCTCCGAAAATCAGCGAAGCTGACAGACTGACCAGCCACATGGAAGGTTTTTTCAGCATATTCAGCAATGGCTTGAAGGCATTGCCGGAAGAGACCGGCCGGATGGTGTTTTTGCAGAAAATCAGGATCAGCAATACTCCGATCGAGGCGGCAATGCCCGGTGCCATCATGGAGTTGCGCCAGCCGACCGCAGAGGTCAGAAGTACCATCGGGGTCGTGCCGAATGCAGGGCCGAAATAGGAGCAGAACATTACGATCCCCAGAGCCATGGCGAATTTTGCCGGAAAGAGATCTTCCAGTATTTTTACCACCCCGAGGAAGATCGTACCGGCACCGAATCCGGCGGCAACCCGGAAAAGGATCATCAGAAAATAGATGTTTGTAAGCGGAAATCCGGTCGTGCCGATGGCAAATAATATTCCGCCTGTCAACAGTATCCGCACTCCGCCGTAACGGGTGGAGAATATTCCGGTCAGCAATTGACTTGCGGCATAAGCGTACATGAATGCTGCCGCCGTGGCGGAGATCATTTCCGCATCAAGACCGGAGTTTCTCAGATCGTCATAGATCGTGCCGGGAATCAGGACTTTGGCCATGCACGAAAGAAAATAGAGCAGTACTCCGCACAGCAGAATGGCAAATTTTTTACGGTAGATGATTTGGTCAACAGTAACGTTACTCATAGTGGACAGTGTTGAATTGATTTTTTTGTGACTTTTCACTTAATATAGTCGTGAAAGAGTGTTTTTTCAATCTTTTTCCACTGAACTGTACTTGAATTTAACTTATAAAGATGTATCTTATAGTAAACTTTGTGCAAAGAGCAAATAAAATAGATGAGGCATTTTATGAGTGAACCTTTGAGGGTGGCGATCGTCAGCGATTCTCAGGCTTACCCCTCGATCCACGACTGGGGAATGAGCAATCTGGATAAAGCATTCAAACTTCTTGCTCCCAGGAAGCCGGAAGTGCTGCTGATGGCCGGGGATCTGGCGGATGGTACGAACTATGCAACTTTTGATTTCTACAAAAAAGTACTCGATCAGCATTTTCCGCAGGGGATAATCCATGTCGGCTGTGCCGGTAATCACGATTATTGGACTCCCGAAGGTATGGTGCGTGATCCGGAAGCGATCTACCGTGAATTTTGCACCCGTATCGGTCAACCGGTATCCAACCCTTTGCATACTGTGGTAAAAGGAATTTCCTTTATTGCATTTTCCGAGGATTTCGGCGAAAGACACTCTCCGGAAATGCTGGCAAAACTGGAAGCGGAAATCCAGACAGCCATTGCCCGTGATCCGGAAAAACCGGTTTTTGTGGTCACTCATTTCCCTCCCGCCAATACCATGTCCGGCAGTTTCGGAGCATTGGGCCGTCCGGAGTTGCGTGAACTTTTTGACCGCTACAAACAGGTGGTTTCCATTTCCGGGCATACGCACTATCCTCTGGAAGATGAAAGGTGCATCTGGCAGGAAAAATTCACTGCCTTTACAACAGATACGCTGGCTTATTCATGTATGAATGACGGTTATTACAATGCCTGCGGTAAGGTGATCGTACCTTTTGCCAGAGAGGGTATTCAGGTGTTGTTTATGGAAATTTATGATGATCACTTTGACATTCACCGTTACAATGTGGATGATCAGCGGGAGATCAAACCTGATGCGGTCTGGCGGGTGGCGATCCCTTATGATCCGACTCATCCGGCTTACGGACAATTTCGTGGGGCGATGCGTCCGGCACCGCAGTTCCCGGCTGGGGCGGAGGTAATGTTCCGTTATGATTTCGGTTATTTTTATCTGCTGTTTGATCCGGCGGAGCATCCGGACTTTGTCCATTATTACGTTATCCGGATCGTTGAGTGTTCTGAAGCCGGAGAAAAGGTGGTTTCCGAGGAGAAATACGCCGCCGGATTCTACCGTCTGGAAAAATACAAAGGGGGCAGGGAGGTATTCCGTCTGCCGACCGAGGTTATCACTCCGGGCAGTCGCTGCCGGTTTGAAATTTTCCCGGTGGAATCATTCGGCAATGCCGGTGAGCCGCTGGTGTTTGAAATAAATGTTCCCCGGGCAAGTGCATTGCGTTGCGGCCGGCCGGAGTGTCCTCAGGAATAAGGAGATCAAATAAAATGAGTGAAAATTTGTGGCAAAAACAACTTCCGGGGTACCGGGCGTATCTGCCGGTGGATCTGCCGCCGGAAGCATCCTATGTCTACCGTGGCAACAACACCATGTCCAGTGCTTTGATCGCCCCCAATTTGCAGTGGCTTCACGGCAGCGATGAGATGCTGGTCAGCCATGATGTGGTGGTTTTGGGGGATCAGGATACATCCAAGTATATTTTAGCCGGAGCGTTGACAGCCAAACGGTCTTGGACCTATTTTACAGTGATCCGGCGCGGCCGTCTGCGGGGTGTGGAAGTTTTCATGCCGCATATTGCAGACGGAGAAGAACCGGAAAAACTGGTGGTGCTTGAGGGAAATAATCCGGAAGATCTGCTGATCAAATATGCGGAATTGGCCGCCGAAGCGATGGATGTGCCGCCGATCGATGCCACTTGTAATATGAGTGGTTACTGCACCTGGTATTACTACTATGCCGGAGTGTCAGAAGCCAATCTGCTGGAAAATGTGGATGCCATTGCCGCAAACCGTTCTGTCTATAATGCAAAATATATTCAGATCGATGACGGCTACCAGCAGCATCAGGGGGACTGGCTCGATCAGCGTGATGCGTGGCCGACCCCGTTGCAGACTATCGCCGGTAAGATCATTGATTGCGGCAGTATACCGGGCATCTGGACGATGCCGATGCTGGCTTCCACTGCCAGCAGGGTCTATGCTGAACACCCGGATTGGTTTGTGAAAGATGAAAATGGTCAAGCCATGACCATTCTGGGATGGTCTCCGGAGCCGGATAATCACTGGATCTGTCTTGATGCTTCACAGGATGAAGTTTTGGAACATCTTGCCAATATTTTCAAAACGTTCCGCTCCTGGGGGTATAAGTACTTTAAGATGGATGGTTTGTCTTATGGTTTGATGGAAGGTCGCCGCCATGATCCCAAAGCAACTCCGGTCAGTGCTTTCCGCAGGGCACTTAAGGCGATCAGGGAAGCCGTTCCAGATGCGGTGCTTCTGGCATGTTCTGCACCTTTCATGCCCTGTATGGGGCTGGTGGATAACTGCCGGGTAAGTGCTGATACCAGCAGATATTACAGTACTCCGTACAAAGGTGCGGCCAATACTGACCTTGATACCGGTTGCTCCATCAGCCGTGCGGCCCACCAGACATTGTGCAACTGGTGGAAATTCGACCGCTGGTTCCGTTGTGATCCGGATACGCTCATGGCACGTCAGGATAATGCTTTTTACACCTATGGCGAGGCCAAAATATCGGTGTTGACCGGTATTGTTACCGGGGTGGTGCTGACCAGTGATCATTTGGGTACGATCGCTCCGGAGCGTCTGGAGTTGCTGGGCCGTTCACAGAGGTTGCGTATGCGTGATGTACGCCCGGTAAATTGGGAAGTGAACCGCTGGCCTCAGGTTTTTTCCGGCACAGTTGACGGGAAAAAGGCATTGGCGATATTCAACGATTCAGAAAAAGAGGTGGTGTATTGCTTCGCTGATTATGGTATGCCGCTTGAGTGTGATGAATTGCTGGATACTCCATCGGTGCGGTATGGCAAGATCATTCTGCCTGCCCATGATGCGGCACTGCTGGTCGCCCGTGACTGAATATTTGGAAGTATGCAAGCCTGAAAATTTTGTGTGGAAGATATTCTTTTGAAAAATATTATCTTCTACGTTCCTTTGCATCTTCCGGAGAACTTTTGTTGGAATTGCTTTTATCGGCACGATGAAAGCAATTCCTTTTTTTACAGAGTTTACGGATAAAAAAATAAACTCCCTTTTGCCGCAGGGCAATCGGGAGTCGTATTGTGTCAAAGGGCTTCAGACGCGTTTCTGGAACTGACGCGGCTCACGGGGACGTGCCTCATTGACAACCGCTTTGCGGCCGCCGATATCATTGCCATTGAGGGCTTCAATGGCTTTTTTTGCTTCCTCATCATTGGGCATTTCAACAAAACCGAAGCCTTTGGCTCTGCCGGTTTCACGGTCATTGACGATTCTTGCTGCGGCTACTTCACCGAATGCCGAGAAAACTTCACGCAGATCGTCCGGAGTGGTGCTGTACGGCAGATTACCAACGTAGATATTCATTCCTAACTTTGTCCTTTGGGTTAAAGGCCTTGCGATTGCAGGACCGTCCCGCAATGTAAGATCTTTTTTTCAGTATGTTTATAATTATACGAAAAAATACCGCCAATGTCAATAGCAAAATGAAAAATTTTTGAAAAATATTCAAAAAAAATTGAAAAATCAGCGTTTTCGCATTAAATTATCAGACAACAACGAGGTGATTTATGGCAAAAAATGTGTCAAAAACCAATGCTTTGCGTTTGGCGGAAAGTGCCGGATTGGAATTTGAAGCATTTGAATATGATGTTTCCGACGGAAAAATTGACGGGAGATCGGTCGCTGAAAAGATCGGCCGTTCACCGGAGGAAGTATTTAAAACACTGGTCGTTCAGGCTCCGGGACATGAGTACTTTGTTTTTGTGGTGCCGTCTGCCGGAGAATTGGATTTGAAAAAGGCGGCCAGGGTTGCCGCAAGAAAAAGTATTGAATTGATCGCGCTGAAAGATCTGCTGCCTTTGACCGGTTACATTCACGGCGGTTGTTCGCCATTGGGAATGAAAAAACTTTTTCCGACCTTTATTGAAGAATCCGCATTGCTGTTTGACCGCATTTGGGTTTCCGGCGGTAAAGTGGGTTTGAATATCGCAGTTTCTCCGGAAGAACTGGCCAGCGTGATCAATGCCGCATTTGCAGATATCGTCAAGTGACAGAAAGGTTTTATTATGGAAAAGATTCTGGTGGATAATATTGAAATGCAGGCCGGGATGATGGATATATCCGGAGTGAATATCCTGCTGATAAAATCCGGTCACGGAGCGTTGGGGTGCGGATATATCAATCTGGCCGCCGCTGAGAAATTCGGTCACGCACTGGCGATCGTCAGCGGGGTTAATGATTATGATGATATGCTCAATGCAGAAGTCAAAGCCGTCTCCTCTGCCGCTGCGGCACTGGGTGTGACTGCCGGTATATCCGGTAAGGAAGCACTATTGAAAATGAATTGAATATCGGGGTAATTTCAAAAACTCCTCAAAAATCATCGTTGCGATCTTAAAATGGAACGTTTCCGGACTGCCGCCTTGATCTCATCAACGCTGATTTTCCAATCTCTTTTCGAAGGACTTTTGAAATTGCCTCTATCAACGTTTTTTCCGTACTGGGGAACGCCGTTTTTTCAAAACGTGGATTTGGGCACGTCTTTCAGCAAGTCCGCGGTTGACCTCTATCGGTGTACCATCCGGAGCCTTTCCGGTGTAGTACATCGCCGCCCCCATTGTCATCGGTAATGGAATATAATCCTGCACCTGTTGCAGACTCCAGTGGTGCTTATTTAAAAAGTCATCGACGGTTTTCATTTCTTTATCTGTACAACCGGGGAAGTTGGAGATGAATAGCGGAATGAGGTATTGTTCCAAACCACACTCTTTGCTGATACGTTCAAACTCCCGCATGAATTCGTAGAACTCCTCCGGAGTACCTTTACGCATAAGTTTCATAACGTCCGGGTGCAAATGTTCCGGAGCAACTTTCATATGACCTGAAACGTGATGGGCGATCAACTCATGCAGCAACTCTTTCTGACGCAGACAGAGATCGAGCCGGATCCCGGAGTTGATATACAAGTGACGGACTTTCGGCATTTTACGCAAGGTTCGCAAAAGATGCACCATGGCCTGTCCGTCGCATTTATAGGATGGGCATGGTTTGGGGAAAAGGCAGCTTACCCGGTGACATTTTTTACACTTTTCGGTATCGTATGCACTGCCGAAAATATTTCCCGCCGCTCCTCCGACATCGGATATCGTGCCTTTGAATGTCGGACGGCTGGAAATATATTCCGCTTCTTTGATGATGGATCTTTCACTGCGGCTCATCACGGTACGGCCTTGATGGGCCACCAGACCGCAAAATGCACACCCTCCGGGACATCCCCGTACCGCCTGGATCGAGTTGGTGATCGCATCAAAAGCCGGTATCCTGCCTTTGTATGACGGGTGTGGTTTGCGGGCATAGGGTAATTCGTGAACTTCGTCAAGTTCTTCACTGGTAAGCGGTTCTGCCGGTGGTTCAATGACCAGCAGACGATCGCCGTACTGTTGGATAAGGCCGCTGGCACTGTAATAATTCATATTGGCTTCGACGAGTTTGGTTTCGGTCATCAAAGCATCTTTGTTATGGAGAATCTCCTCATAAGAGGGCAGTTCCACATAGCCGGAACGGTCAAATTCGAGGGCGGCTTTTTTGCCGAGCAACCGGGCGGTTCCCCGGATGCCGGATAAATCTCTGCCGTCACGCATCCGGTCAAATGCTTCCGGGGTGGGGCGTTCCCCCATGCCGTAAACCATGATGTCGCACTTGGTATCAAGGAGCATGGATGGGCGGATCTTATCCTGCCAGTAGTCGTAGTGGGCCACCCGGCGCAAACTTGCTTCCAGACCGCCGGTAAGCACCGGTTTGCCGGGGAAAGCCTGTCTTGCCAACTGGGCATAAACGACCAGTGCATGTGGCGGACGTTTACCGGTACAGCCGTTTTCGCTGAACATATCATCCCGCCGCATTCTCCGGCCGGCGGTATAGATGTTGACCATGGAATCCATATTTCCGCTGGTGACACCGATACCTGTACGGGGTGTACCCATGACCTTGAGGCTTTCCGGGTTTTTCCAATCAGGTTGGGCTATGATGCCGACTTTGTAGCCGCGGTGTTCGAGCAAACGGCCGATTATCGCCGCTCCGAAAGAGGGGTGATCTACATAGCAATCACCGGTGATGATGAGGATATCCAGTTCCTCCCACCCCAATTGCTTCATTTCCTGAAGCGACATCGGCAGAAAAGGAGCCGGAGTACTCATTCTTCAGGAAGCTCCAGAATACCTGTTGCCGGAATTCTGCCTGCCGCAGTGGGTTGTTTGTTGCCGATAACGGTGAAAGGTACGATCATGTCGAATTTGCCATCCGGGTCATTGAGTTTGCTTTTCAATGTGATATCAAGACTCTTATTGTCGGAAACGACCTTTGCATCAAGGATGAAAAGCAGTTGCTGAGTACCTGAAGAACTGACATTACCGGTGTAATATTCAAATTTACCGTTGCGCAGTACTGCGACACAGGGAAATTCCACCCCGGCGACCTGCAATGCGTAGTCAAAAATGCTGAAAACCCGCAGATCATCCGGCTTTATCGACAGCACCGCATAACAGCGGTTGGTCGGCATATCGGGAAAACCGAGCGTGGAAAGGTTGGTGATCTGCACATTGGCCATGGTAAGTTCCGCACCGGTGATCACTCCGGAGCGGCAGCGCAACACATCAGCCTGAAGAGGAAATGAAGCGACCAGAAACAGGATTGAAACAGCAAAAAGTTTTTTTAACATGAAACACACCTGAAAATATTGGATTATACGTCAATACTCCGTATACTATATCTTGACTTGCCTGAAATGTCAACTTAAAGCCTGAAGTTTTTCCAGTAAATCTTCCGACCCGGTGAAAACGTGTGCATTCCACGGCCGTTTCCGGGCAGCTTCGATCAAGTCCGGGCGGTCGTCCACATAGAGATCCGGAATACCATAGCGGCTTTCAAATGCGGAAAGCATTTCCGTTGACGGTTTCCAGTTGCCGCATTCAAAACTGAATACTCCGCCGGAAACTGCATTGAATGCTCCGAATATTTCTTTGGTCCTTTGCAGGTGAAGTGTTGAAATATCCGAGAAAAATACCGCCTGGATATTGCGTGACGGAAATGAGTTGACCAATTCCACCATGCCGGGGACAGGTTCGATGATGATCGCATTGAATGCTTCTTTGATTTTCTCACAGGTGAATTTTTTATGGAAGATATCTTCGGCCCGTTTCAGAAATTCTTTTTCACCGTCGAGATGTCCGAATTCAAATTCACGGAGCAACTCTTTCATGGCCTCCGGAGTCTGTTCTATTCCCAGTTGTTCGGGAAAAAGTCCGTGATCGATCTTTACACAAACATTGCCGATATCCATGGCCAGCAGAATTTTTTTCATAAAAATACCCTCTTTATTGAACTTTTTCTTAATATAGCATATCTGTAACGCAAAAACAAGTTTGCATTTTGCCCGGTTTAACAGTATGTTAAAACGGAGCATTGTGTACAATGATCATTGACAATGGAGAAATTATGAAAATCTTTGAAAATATTTTGGAAACGACCGGCGGTACTCCGCTGGTAAAGATCAACCAAATGAATGATTCTGCGGCAAATGTTCTGGCCAAAGTGGAATTTTTCAATCCCGGCGGTTCAGTGAAAGACCGGGTAGGGATTGCCATGGTTGAAGCTGCCGAAAAAAGCGGTGAATTGAAAAGCGGCGGAGTTATTATTGAACCGACCAGCGGAAATACCGGTATCGGTTTGGCGATTGCGGCGGCGGTCAAAGGTTACAAACTGATTCTGGTCATGCCGGATAATATGAGCGTGGAAAGACGCAAACTTGCCGCCGCTTACGGGGCGGAGATCGAATTGACTCCGGCGGCTGACGGCATGGCCGGTGCGATCGCCAGAGCAGAAGAACTCAAAGCCCGGATCCCCGGTTCGATAATTCCCCAGCAATTTTCCAATCCGGCCAATCCGCAGGCACATTATGAGTCAACAGCTCCGGAAATATGGAATGATACCGATGGCCGGGTCGATGCATTTGTTGCCGGAGCCGGTACCGGCGGCACCGTGACCGGAGTGGCCCGTTATCTCAAAGAAAAAAATCCCGATGTGAAAATATTTGCCATTGAGCCTGATACCAGTGCCGTGCTTTCCGGCGGCCGGGCCGGGGTGCATAAATTGCAGGGGATCGGGGCCGGATTCATTCCGGAAGTGCTGGATCGGACTCTGATTGATGAAGTAATTTGTGTCGATGCTGAAAATGCCGGAATCACAGCCCGGCGGGCGGCCGGGGAGGAGGGTATGCTGATCGGTATTTCCGGCGGAGCGGCATTGTATGCTGCTTTGCAGATCGCCAAAAGAGAGGAATTTGCCGGAAAAAATATTGTGGTATTACTGCCGGATACCGGTGAAAGATATTTATCCACATGGTTGTTTGATTGACAGGAGAAAAGTAAAATCATGGATATCATTCAGGAAATTCTCAAACTTAAAAAAGAGCGCAATGCCGTGATCATGGCACATAACTATACTTTGGGCGAAGTGCAGGATATTGCCGATTACAGCGGGGACTCTCTGGAACTGGCCCGGATCGCTGCCGGATGCGATGCCAAAGTTATCGTGCTTTGCGGAGTGCGTTTCATGGCGGAAACGGCAAAAATCCTCTCTCCGGATGCGATCGTGTTGCATCCGGCTCCGGATTCCGGCTGTCCGATGGCGGATATGGCTGATGCCGGAGCGGTGAAAGAATTCCGCAAAAACAATCCGGATACACTTTTGATCGCTTATGTGAATACCACTGCGGCCACTAAAAGCGAGGTGGATATCTGCTGTACCAGCGGCAATGCGGAAAAAATCGTGGCCGCTTTGCCCAAAGATCAGAAAATCATGTTTCTGCCGGATGCCAATCTCGGCGGCAATCTGATCAAATCTCTTGACCGGCCGATGGATTTGTGGAATGGGTGCTGTCCGATCCACAACCGGATAACTCCGGAAGATATCCGGCAGGCCCGTGCGGCTCATCCTCACGCGGTGGTGATGGTGCATCCGGAGTGTAAGGTTGAAGTTACTCAATTGGCTGATTTTGCATTGAGTACCGGTGGCATGCTCAAACTGGTCAGGGAAAATCCGGCCGGTGAATTTGTGGTCGGTACTGAGATCGGTATTCTGCACCGGATGAAAAAAGAGAATCCGGGCAAGAAATTTTATCCGCTGGAAAACAATCCGGTCTGTGAAGATATGAAAAAGATCACTCTGGAGAAGATCGCGGCTGTGTTGCGGGATCTTTCCGGAGAAGTCAAACTTGATGCCGGAATTGTTGAAAAGGCCCGTCGTCCGATCGAAAAAATGTTGGAGTTATCTGAATAATGATGCTCTATTCTGTGGTGCTGGGTGCGATCGTCATCTGGCGTGGGATCTGGGTGCAGAAAATTTCCCGGTTGTGGAAGATCCTCTGGTCAGTGCTGGTGGTGCTGATTTCAGCTAAATTTTATATGTTGCGGATATTTGGCGGTCCGGCGTCATTCGGTCCGGATCTGCCGCCGTGGATATTGCTTACGGTCGGGTGGTTTTTTGCCGTGCTGATGTTTTTCTGTGTCTGGGTGATTGCTTATGAGGCGGCTTTCGGCATCGGCAAATTGATTTGCCGGATCAGAAAGTGGAAAATGCCGGGGTTTTTTACGCAACCGTTGTGGCGTCTGGCCGGAGTTGTTCCGGCGGTCATACTGGTTTCGGCCGGGATGTACTGGGGGCTGAAAACTCCGGAAGTTGTTGAGTATACCATATATGTTGATAATTTGCCTGCTGAATTTGAAAATCTGCGTATTATCCAGCTGGCGGATATTCATGCCGACCGGTTGGGCGGCCGGGAAAAAGTTCAGAAAATTGTGGATATTGCCAATGCTCAAAATGGTGATCTGATCGTGATCACCGGTGATTTTGTTGACGGCCGGACTTCTGCGAGGGGTAATGATTTGATGCCTTTGAGCGGATTATCGGCACCACTGGGAGTTTATGGGGTGCCGGGCAATCACGAATATTATTCCGGTTATGATGAGTGGATGGAGTTTTTCCGGGCGAGGGGGATCGTCATGTTGGAAAACAGCCATGTGATGCTTGGCGAGAACTTCGCTTTGGGCGGAGTCACTGATCCGGCGGCCGAACATCGCGGCGGAGTGCTGCCTGATGTGGCGGCGGCCTTTGCCGGGGTGCCGGAAAACAGTTTCAAGTTATTGTTGGCTCATCAACCGAAAGTTGCGGATGCGGCGGTGGCCAACGGTGTTGATCTGCAGTTATCCGGACATACCCATGGTGGTATGGTCTGGGGCTTGGATCTGCTGGTCGGTTTATTCAATAAAGGACTGGTTTTCGGAACCCATGATGTGGGAAATATGAAATTGCATATTTCCAATGGCACTGGAATATGGAATGGTTTTCCCATCCGCATCGGCCATTGGGCGGAAATTTGTGTGTTGACATTGAAAAGACGTTAAAAAAACAGAAAAACTTTGCAATACCGCTTGAAAAAGCCCGGTATTCGGGGTATAGTATGATTTTTATAAATGGATCCATAGCTCAGTCGGTTAGAGCAGGTGACTCATAATCTCCGGGTCGGCGGTTCAAGTCCGTCTGGATCCACCATGATTCTTACGCAGCCTTTACCGGCTGCTTTTTTTATGCACATTTTCAGGAAGATACATCGGAATTGAAACTTTGATACATTTGGGAGCGGTATTGGCTTGGTGAATTGTTGAAGTATCTGTTGAAAATACGGATGAAACTTGATGTGCTGTAATAGCCGCATTTTTTGGCGATTTCAGATATGGGCCAATCGGTTTTCAATAACAGATCTTCTGCTTTTTTCATGCTTTGCTGTTGCAAATATTTCTGTAAAGACACTCCCATATAGGTATGAAACAACCGGGAAAGGTACTCTCTGGAAATGCCGAGTTCTCCGGATAATTCTCCGATTCTGGGAATTTCCGGCATCTCGCGGATCAGCAAAGTGGTTTCTTTGATTATTTGCGGCATATTTTTATTCAAATTATGGACTTTATGTCTGGATAGAGCGCCGAGCAATTCATTGACCATAGCGGCACCGTCAAATTCATTGAGAATGATTTTATTTTTATTTTTCAAATCGTTTACTTTTCTGCAAAATGGATCGTACTCCGGCAGATGAAAAACTGCTCCGAAACGCTCCACCAGTGCGTGAGTCAGTTCCCGGTAATTGCCGCCTTTGAAGCCGAACCACCAGAAACACCAGGGTTCGCCGCCGTCTGCCGGATAAAAGTAATCGGCTTCATCTATGGCGCACAAAAAACCGTAACCGGGCAATACATCGCAGGTTTCTCCCCGGTACCTTACCTGTCCCCGGCCGGAAAGACAATAGTGAAAAATGGCGTGTTCCTGACCTTTACGATTCTCCTTAAATGAATAATATCCCTGATGCTGTTCCTCCCATTGCAGATAAAACGGTCTGGGCAGATCAAGTCTGTTTTCATCGGTCATAAAAAGAATATTTGATAAGATCATACGGTGAAATCTCCTATGTCACAATATAAACAATAACATCACATTTGGCATATTGCAAATTTTTATCTTAAAAATTATATTATTTTTCAGGACACGAAATGATTAGTCGCACAAACGGAATAACAGGAGAAATATTATGAAAATTCCGGATGAAAAAATTATCAATGTCGGAGTTATCGGATGCGGTTTCGGCTGGTTTCATATCGAAGCGATCAGTGATTATCCGGATCATTCTGTACGGGTAAAAACGATTTGTGATCAAAGCAGTGAAAAACTTGCCATGGTAAAAGGGTGGCTCGGCAGTAAGGCAGACGGTATAGTTTTTACTCAAAACAGCCGGGAAATCATGGATGATCCGGATATTGATGTGGTTTGCATCTCTTTACCGCACCATCTGCATCTGCCTTTTGTCAAAGAAGCGGCGGCGGCAGGAAAAAATATCATGCTTGATAAACCCATGGCACGTAATGAATCTGAAGCCGCTGAAATCGTGGAAGCGGTCAATAATGCCGGGATTCAGGCGATGGTGGCATTCAATTTCCGTTATCATCCCCAGTATCAGGCGATGCAACAGGCGATCGCTTCCGGCAGGATCGGCAAGGTTCTTTTGTCACAATCCCGCCACTATCAAAGATTTTATCCTGCTGAAAACTCCAACTGGCGAAACCGGGAATCCATCGGCGGCGGGGCGATCATGGGCAGCGGGGTGCATAATATTGATTTCATGCGTTTCTGTCTGGGCGATCCGGAAGAGGTTTACGCTTGTGCTGTAAATGATTATAAAAGGCTGGATGCTGAAGCCGGTGCATCGGTGATTTTCCGTTATGCTTCCGGTACGGTCGTAAACTTTTTCTGTAACTGGTGCAAATCTTCCACGGCAGTTGATGCGGCAAGGAAATTCGGTGAATGGGAGTTTTTCGGAGATAACGGTGAATTGCGTTTGCATGAGGATGGTGTTTTGAGGATCTGCCGTTTGGATAATTCCGCGGAGGAGTTGATCTGCGACAGTACTTCGCAATTTTTACGTCAATGGGAACACTTTGCCGATTGTTTGCGAAGCGGTAAAACACCGCTTACCAATATGGAGGAATCCTTCAAAACCCAACATCTGATCGCCAAAGTGTATGAATCAATGAGATCCGGCCGCCCGGAAAAGGTGTGATATACGATTTGCGGTCAGAATTTTAATCAAAATACAAAATTTTACAGGAGAGTCTGAAATGAAACAAATTGTAATGGTTGCTCCGGGAAAAAGTAAAGTTGGCGTGAAAGAGAAAAGGGGGCACTCACACTTATTTACTTTAATAGAATTGCTGGTTGTAATTGCCATCATCGCCATTTTAGCGGCTATTTTGCTGCCGGCCCTCAATTCCGCCAGAGAGCGCGGCCGTCAGACCGGTTGTGTTTCCAATCTGAAACAGATGACAAGTGCTTTCAGCCAATATATTGATGATAATGCTGATTATTTTCCATCAGTTCCGACGACCATGGAACAATCGGATCTTAATACACATTTTGCAGGAAAACTCGGATTGGTTGGCTTTTCTCCATACAACGATAAAACCAAACCCCGATATCTCAATCCATATATTGGTTTGCCTTATTCCGGCAATGATTTGACCACGGATATAAATCCTGGTGCAACTCTTTGTCCCTCGGATGAACCGACCCACTCATTGACTTCGCCGTATACACCAAATGGCAGTTATACTTACAGTGACGCATGGGGTAACAGTTACGTGTATAATGCATCATGCTACTCGATCAATAAAACGGATACGACCTATGCTCTCAACCGTTGCAAAGCATCCGCGGTAACGGCATCGCCCTCATTGCTGGCAGTTGTAGGTGACAGAACAATGTTTCTTTACTGGAATTTTGCCCGGGTGCCGGTGGAAAGATATTATACTCATGGCCGGGAGGAAAAATCAAATATCGGATTTTTTGACGGACACGTTGCCAATGTTCCCATTGAACCTCAACAAGTTACTACCGCAAATTATACCTTTAAGAGCAGAGATATCTGATCAGTCATCAAAAATAAAAACAAAAGGTTTACTATGAGTGCCACCCAGTTTTTTAAAAATAAACCACATATATTCAATGCTGAACCTTGCCATGGCGGCAAAGGAGCATGGAAATTCAAAAATATGATCGATGGACCTGCTGAAAGGGGGATCATCCGGTTTATACATGATGATATATTGCCGCCGGGATCTGCCTTTGGAACCCATGAGCACGGCGGGGAAACAATTGATGAGGAATGGTACATCGGCATTTCCGGTCACGGCGTGATGATTCTTGATGGCAAAGAGTATCCGTTTGGTGAAGGCGATGTGAATGTCTGCCGCAACGGCGGTTCACACGGAATCTACAACAACAGTGATACAGATTTCCGTTTTCTGGTGATCGCCGCCAGATGCAAAGAATTGTGAGTATGGAAATAAGCCCCGTCATTTACAAAAAATGGCGGGGCATTCTCTTGAAGATATCGTTGTAGAAAGGTGATTTGAGATTACTGCTATCTTCTGTTAATTATTGCAATGATTTACGGAAATAAAAAATATTTTTATCTGGAGTGTCCTGCGGATGAACCGTTGCTGTTGTAGTGATAGGTGGTTCCGCCGCTGGTTCTGGAATATCCTGCGGAAGACCCGTCTCGGTTGTAGTGATAAGTAGTTCCGCCGCTGCTTCTGGAATATCCTGCGGAAGATCCGTCACGGTTGTAGTGATAAGTTGTTCCGCCGTTGGTTCTGGAATATCCTGCGGAAGATCCATCGCGGTTGTAATAGTTGGTGGTGTTGCCGCTGGTTCTGGAATATCCTGCGGAAGATCCATCCCGGTTGTAATAGTAGGTTGTTCCGCCGCTGGTTCTGCAACAGCCATCCGACGATCCATCCCGATTATACTACTGCGCCCCGCCCCGACGGTGAAAGAAGCGCTTGTCACCGGCTTGAGT
>JAZNEV010000008.1:0-6058 GCA_045588835.1 Victivallaceae bacterium | reverse complement strand
AAGCGAAAGGGGGCGCGGGGGAAAGGGAAAACTCTCTTTTCCCGTGAAAAGAAAGTTTTCCTTGTCCCCCGCACACTCATTTACTTTAATAGAATTGCTCGTAGTCATTGCCATCATCGCCATTCTGGCAGCGATACTGCTGCCTGCACTCAATGCCGCAAGAGAACGCGGACGCACGGCCGGTTGCATCAACAATCTCAAACAGTGTTCCATGGCTGATGCCCAGTACCGCAGCGACAACGACGCCTGGTACTGCCCGCCGGATCTGCCCTGCGAAGCATCTCTTGCCGATACGCAGGATGATGACATGGCGTGGAGTTCCCGCTTCTGGCGTTCCGGTTACCTGGATCAACCGACCAAAGGCAGTGCCAGCACACTGGTCTGTCCATCGATGAAACCTTACGTTTATGACACGGCACAGTATACCTATAACAAGGTCGGCGTTTACTGCAAAGTGAGCAACAACGGCCGGGGCTACTGGAAAGATCAGGGCGGCAAATTCGTATTGGGCGATCCGATACCGGCCGACGTCAAAAGTCTGACCGGCGGCGAAACTCCGGATAATTTCCGGATCAGTCCGTCGGCATTTCCCAATTTCAATGACAGTTACAACTTTATGGGCGGAACCTCATGGTCGCAATTCTACCGGGCCGGATTCAGCCGTATCGCCACAGCACATAACTTGATGGCCAATGTCGCCATGCGTGACGGACATGTGGAAACCGGCCGCAGAACGTGGAAAGTATATTGGTCATTCGGAGTGAATCCGGTCACCGAAAAAGGCGGTTCAACCGCCTGTCCCGATATCGATCTGGCCCGCAATTAATCAGGAGATTGGAAAATGAAAAAATTTCTGACTGTCATTTTACTGGGTTTGCTGAGTTGCTCACTGTACGGGGAAAAACTGCGCTGGCGGTTGTTGAAAACCGATCATTACCGGGCCGGATTTGAAATTTCCGATGAAGGGGCGGTGGTGACATTGACCAAATTGACCGACGGCAAAGACCCGGCAACGATATTGGTGAATTTTTCCGGCGGTTCATTCAATCTGACTGCCGGTGATGTGATCATTTCCATCGAACCGGAAATTCCGCAGCCGGTCGTGGTCGTGCCGTGTCTGGAAAGTCTGGGCGGCGCCCTCTTTCCCCAACAGAATGTTTTCCGCGACAAAGTCGATCTGCACTTCACGGCTGAATTGCTGGTCAAAGGCACTTTTACCCAGCGGGCCCCCAATCCGGCCCGTATCGCGTTGCTCCGCTTGAAAATCCACGGCATGAAAAAAGATCAGACTCTCAAATGGAAAATTTCCAACCCGCAGAAAGTGGAAAGCGGCGCCGCACAAAGTGCAGTACAACTGCCGCCACCCGGCGGCACCATCCGGAACCGGGCGACCACCTTTGAGCAATTGCGGGCCTCGATCAAACCGGTCAAAGCCCCGATCTATCTGATGGAATACCATATATGGTATGAAAATGCTTATACCCGGGATGGTAAACTCTGTTTTCAGCACTGGCGCGAAGGCGGCAATCCGCACGACCTTGAAATCAATGCTCCTTTGGGAGCATGGCGCCGGTATCTCGGTTCGCCGGGAATGCCGCTGGCAGGTTACTACCACTCACCAAGTTTGGAATTACAACGCTGGCAGATCGCCTGTATGAAACGCTCCGGAGTTTCCGGGGCGTTTGTGCAATTATTCACCAGTCAGGATGGTTTGTGGTGGGATCATATGCTGCCGATCTTTGAAACCGCTCTGGAAGAAGCCGCCCGTCAGGGGTTCCATCTCGGCGTACATGATGAAGTGCATTTCCGCAGTGCCGTCGCTCAGGATCCGGATGTTTGTGCCCGCCGCTGGGCAGCGACGATCCGGCGTTACGGCGATCATCCGGGATATTTGAAAATCAACGGCAGACCGGTCATCCAGTTTCAGCACTGGGGCGGCTGGCGAAACAACCGGGTAACAGTGGATCAATTGACTCAAGCCATGCGTAAAGCCGAAGAATTGGCCGGCAGAGAGATCTGCTTTATCCCGATGACCACTCCGGATGCCGCAGCGGCAGGCAATATCCCCGGCGGTTATGCAGTGGTTTTAAGCGGCAATTCCAATATGCTTGCCACCAATACCGGCAAACCTTTCCGCGACAACCGGCAGGATTGGCAGGCATGGCAGCAGCGGATGGATTCCTGTCAACCGCTGGCCGGAATCCTGCGGCGCAACGGGGCACAGGCGTGGCTGTGGGGTTACGGGGTTTACAATGAAACGTGCTACTCCACTGTTTCCGGCCGCTGGCTGGACAGTGACGGCGGCCGTACCCTCATCCGGCTGCTGGAGCTGACCGATGCGGCCGCTCCGGATGCGATTCTGCTCAGTTCATGGAATGACTGGCGGGAAAATACCGCTCTGGAACCGGGGTTGTGCCGGGATGATTACAACAATGACCCCTACTTGTACTGCCGGATCCTGGCCGCCGCCAAAGGTCTGACCTTTGAACCGCCGCCGCTGCCGCCCAGAGAGGTGGTCGATCCGCTGTTATGGAGCAGACTCTACGGTATCGACCGGACCCCGCCGGAGATCACATCGGCATATTATGCTCCGCTGGATCCGGCATTGATGATCCAAACTTACGATGCCGAATCCCCGGTGACCGGAGCAAAAATCATGCGTTACGGCAACCACTTTATCCGTTTCGGTGAATCAGCAGCGGCAAGCAAAGCGGTATTGGTAATGCCCTCTTCGCCGGAAACAGTGAATATTTCCGGGCAGATACCGGCACAGATCGCCTTTACCGGGGTAACTTTCAGCACGGAAGATGTTCCTTATTTATTTTTAAGTTACAAAGATACCGGCAAAGGAAAAATCACAGTTTCATTTCAAAGCGATCCGGAAAGATTGAACTTCAATATTCTCGGCGAATTGACCTTTACCACCACCGGAGACGGCCGATGTCATCAGGTAATGATCCCGATACGCCGGTGGCGTAAAAATGCCGCCGGCGAAGCCCGGATCACTCTGACTTTTGCCCCGGCTTACGACCGGAGAACCCAAACTTATGAGGAAAGTGAAAATGCCGTCGTCGAATTACTGAGTGCGGCACTGGTCTATGACTTTTCCGGGGCGATGCCGGGATTGCCCTCTTTCCCCGGAGAAAGATACGGTGACACCTACCGTTTCAACGGTATCGCCGCCGAGGGCAAAGTGGAAGACTGGGTCTTTATCCAAAGTTCGGATAAAGCCGGCAATTTCAGCCGTCCGCTGGCGATAGATCTTTCCAAACTTGATCCGCTCCGGGTGCAGCCGGTAGATCTGACCAACTGACAACTGCCGCCGGATCATGCCGTTATGAAACGGTATCCGGCGGGTTCTGCGGCCAATTCACTGATCGCCCAGACCAGAGCATCCATCCGGTCGGGCGATGAAGAATTTTTTCCGGCTTTGAATGAACACATCTGGCTTTCCAATTCCGGGAAAACTCCGGCATGATGCACCAGACCTCGTTCATAAAATGCCGCCACCGGTTCGGCCCGGGAATATTTATCTTTGAAAGCCCTGACCTGTTTTACCGGAATATGCTCATCCTCTCCGGCGAAAAGTTGTCCCAGCAATTCTCCGCCGTTATTCACCTCGACCACGATCTTATCCGCCTTTAACCGGTGAAACAAATTCACCGCTTCACGGGCCCATACTCCCGGAGTTGCCCGCATACTGCGGTCGGCCAGCACATAAAATTCGCCGTCGGCCGCCACTCCGGCGGCCACGATCCCGGTGCAGTCGCCGGAAGCACCGGAGGTAACTGCCGGATCGACGCCGATAAAGATCTTTTCCAATTCCGGCAATTCCGGCTGACGGTAAGGGTCGATCATGGAATAGTTCCACAATGTTCCTTCCTCATCGTCGAGCCATTCGCCTTTCAAAAAGCGTTGCCGCTGACGGGCGGGCAAATTGGCCAGAGTGTTTTCAATGTAATCCGGCGGCAGATTTTTCCGGTTATCGCCGGGATTCATCTGCATTGCCGCGTAATTTTCCGGATTGGCGAATCGTTCCCGGCTCACCGGGTCGCATTTTTCCATAAAGACCCGGTAACACCAGTGGCTTTTGCCCGGCGGATTGCAATCGTAATACGCCCGGTTGACCAATGGCGGCGAATTCTGGGCCAACCGGGTCAGTGCGGTCTGCACGCTCGTGTAATCCAATTCCGAACACTCATTGAAGTAGATCGTGGCAAACTCCTTACCCAGTATCTTATCTGCTCTTTCGCCGTCATCCAAACCGATCAGCCAGATCTCCGAAGAGTTGGCAAAACGGAAAAAGTTTTCAGTTTTGTTGAATTTCCAACGAACTTTGCCGCCGAAACGGCTTTTCATCACTTTGGGTAAAGTATCCATCCCGATCGCGGTGCGGGCATCCGTACAGTGTTTCCGGACCACCGCATGACGGCTGCCCGGAGAATTCAAGGCTCTGGCCACCAATGCACAACAGAGAAGAAAACTTTTGCCCGACCGTGAACCGCCGAAAAGCATGATATGTCCGGAGGCAGAAGCGAGCAGTTTCAAAGCTTTCCGTTGAGCCGGAGTGTAGTTGAACATACCTTACCGCCTTTTCCGATACCCTTGCTGCTGTTCCGCCAACTCATGCTTCTGGCCCGGGAAAGTCTGGTCATCACCCGGCTGAAAAATCCGGATAATTCCGGGTGTCCGGCGATCACGGCCAAAATTTTCCGGTGTACCGCCTGACGGCTGCATCCGAGTTGACGGCTCAACACACTTACCGTACACGGCTGATTTTCTTTTTCACCGGCAATCACGCCGCAGATCATCGCCAGAGTGTAATCATCCAAGCCGATCAGATAGCGGAAAAACTGCCCCAGCAACCCGATCAGTTCCTCTTTTTCCCCGGGTACTTCCTCCCCCGGAATATGGTCAAAATCGGCCTCCGCCGGGATCATGAATGCGGCTTTCTCAAAACTTACCAGATGCTTTTCACGGCGGTTCACCATTTTGGCGGTAGCCGCATAATAACGGCATGAATCAAAATAATCACACTTCGCACAGGGAGCCGTGCCATTGGGAAATTTACCGTAACAATCAGGATTATTCATAAAACTCAACTTTCCTTGTAAAAACTCATCTCAACCGCGGATAAGGGACAGTGACGGCGGCAGGATATCCGCCGCATCGCAGCTGTCACTCCGATCTGCACTGCCATTGAGCAAAGGGGCGATCAGGGCTGCCGCCCGCTGCCCCAGCGGCGATGACTGGCCGGAATAACGACGCAAATTATCGCCCGATCCGGCCGCTGAAACATTGGTGAATGTGCCGGTCAGATACTCCGGATTAAGCATCAGAAAAACAGTCTGTTCAGCGATGGCGGCATCAAGCAGAAGTTGCTTGCTTTCAGAAATTTCCGAAACATTGGCAACAGCCGCCGCCACATCTCTTTGGGCCACGGCGGCGATCCCGGAGCGTTCACTTTCGCTGAATTTGAAGTAACTTTCTTTCAGCGGATGCTCCCGGAAAAATTCATCGATCTCAAATAACGTCATAACTCATCACTCCCCGAAAAATCCCCCCGTTTCCGGGGGGTATTTTATCATCTTTTCCGGAACTATACATATTCCGGCCTTATTTGCTTATGCGTTACGCAAAGCGGCGATCGCCTCACTGCTGGCAAGCAGATTTTTGATCCGGCAGCAACGCTGTTTGACATTTTTGAATTCAAAGGTCAATTCGCCGATGGCCACACGGCGGATACCATCGAAACCATTGGGGGTGGCATCCATATCGGTAATGGCCCGGCCGGAAAGGTTGGCCAATGCGAAACAACCGGTATCCAGAACCCACGCATCGTTATCCGGCATATCCGGATCGGCCATGATGGTCATGCCGCGGCCGTTGATCTCGTTGACGATGACGGCGACATAAGCACCCCGGCGGTCATCGGAACGCAGAATTGAAATGCGGTCACGGTATTCATTGGAAATTACTCTGGCCTGACCGGGGGAGCAGAGGATCTGCATCGGATCACCGCCTTCACCGAGAATGGCCTGGGCAGCATCATTGATGA
>JAZNEV010000007.1:0-121183 GCA_045588835.1 Victivallaceae bacterium | reverse complement strand
GCAATATTCTGCTGACGCATATAGTCGGCATACTGCATTGCGACCGTTTCTGTAATATCACGCATCACAGCGGCAGGATTATTCATCCACTCAACAAATTCGGCGAAAGTGGATTTATAAGCTAATGCTTCACTCACGGTGTCAGGGGTTGCCCGATCGGGACTTTTCTCATACTCTTCCCAAGCTTGAGTGAGTAGTAAATTCTTTTCCGGAGTTGCCAGATTGCGGGCATGTTGAACGTGTGCGGCAATCACTTCAGAGGAAGTAGCCTGAAGCAGCGGGACATACTTTTCTGCTTCTTTGAGAGCTTGCTGTTTGTTGCGGGTTTTCAAACTGATCGCTTTTCTTGCTCCATTGACCTGATAGCGGAAGTAGTAGATACCGTTAGGTTCTTTCTGATAGACGGTACCGATCTTGAGTTTGATTTTTTGGAGAGTCATATCGTTTTCCATATATTGAGGTCCTTCCAAAAGTTCTTAAAAATCCTTGAATATTCCCGTTGTGATCTAAAACCTGGGCGTTTTCGTTGGTTACTTATTCAGTAGCCAACTCAAACTACCGCTTTTATCTCATCAACGGTAAGAGTTCAATCACTTTTTAATTGACTTTTGTAATGACCTCTGTCTATTCCCGGATATAGCTGAAAATGGTCTGTTTTTAGAGAACAAAACCCTCAAACGGTACTAAACGGTACTGTTTGAGGTAAAATAAGCACAAAAATGGTGGAGGTGGCGGGAGTCGAACCCGCGTCCCAACGAGACATGATGAAGACATCTACATGCTTGTTCCATCTTCAAAGTTTTTCGTCCTCCGTTTCGCCAATGGACAGGCGATCCTTCAGAACAGGCACTCTTTGATCTCGGTAATATCCCGAATGCCGGAAATAAAACCCAGGGCGCTGAATGACGCCGCTTACACCTCAGCACCCGGTCAGGTGCAGCGACGTGGCGGGAAAATTATGCCGCCAATGCGTACTCTTCGTTCGCAGTTATTGTTTTAACCGGTGATTAACGAGGCCAACGGTCATCCTCGGCATGCAATCAACCCACTGCCTTCGCCGGTCGAATCCGGAACACCCCCGGAATGATCGATTTTCGCAACAGTATTCAGTATATACCGTAAAATTTAATATAATCCATTTTATCGACTTTTTCAACTGCTCATCACTTGATTTTTTCAAATTTCCATATATATTAATAAATTCAGCGTATAAAGTATTTTTAATAACAGGATCATATATCATGTCAGACGATAAAAAAGAGTGCAAAACCCCGGAAACTCCGGAAGTTGAGGAGGTTCTCGATTCGGGCGAAGCCGCATCTGAAGCGGTTAAAGAACCGGAACTTTCTGAAACTGAAAAACTCCAGTTACAACTCGCCCAGATGCAGGAAAAATTCCTCTATCTGCAGGCAGAATATCAGAACTTCCGCAAACGTTCGGCCAGAGATATCAGCGATGCCAGAAGTCACGCCATCGCCGATACCCTCACCCCGTTTTTGAGCGTTTCCGATTTCCTCGCCATGGCCCAGGTCGCCGCTGAAAAAACTGACAACCTCGATGCCATCAAACAGGGCTTGATGATGATCATCGCCCAATTTGACAAGGCTCTGGAGGAAATGAGCGTAAAGAAATTCTCCGCCGTCGGTCAGAAATTCGATCCGGATCTGCACGATGCCGTCGGCCGGGAACCCTCTGATTCGATCGCCGAAGGAGTCATTATCCGGGAGTGGAATTGCGGCTACAAGATCGGTGAAAAACTGCTCCGTCCGGCCAGAGTGCTGGTTTCATCCGGTCCGGCCGCCGAAGAAAAAAGCGAGGAGTGATCCACCATGGCAGACTACTACGAAACTCTCGGCATCAGCAAATCTGCTTCTGCTGACGAAATCAAAAAAGCCTACCGTAAACTGGCGATCAAGTATCACCCGGATAAAAACCCCGGCGACAAGGAAGCCGAAGAGAAATTCAAGGAGGTTTCCGCCGCTTACGAAACTTTGAGCAATCCGGATAAACGCCGCCAGTATGACCAATTCGGTCACGATGCCTACACCAGAAGCGGCGGCGGTGCCGGCGGTGCCGGATTCAATGCCCAGGATATTTTCAGCCAGTTTTTCGGCGGCGGCGGTTTCGGCGGATTTGAAGATCTTTTCGGCGGCGGTGCCCGCCGGAACGATCCCAATGCCCCCCAGCACGGCGAAGATCTGCGTTACGCTCTGGAAATCGACTTCGAAGATGCCATGTACGGCGTGGATAAGAAAATCAATGTTTCACGCTATGAAAATTGCGACGAGTGTTCCGGCAGCGGCTGTGCCGCCGGTTCCGGCAAGCACACCTGTTCCCGTTGCCGCGGTACCGGACAAATCAATCTTTCACAGGGATTTTTCGCCGTCCGTCAGACCTGCCCCAATTGTGCCGGTTCCGGTCAGATCATTGACAAACCATGTGCCAAATGTCACGGTCAGGGCCGCGTAAAGGTCACTGCACCGCTTCAAATCCATATCCCCGCCGGTGTGGATGATGGTTCCCAATTGCGTATTCCGGGCAAAGGCAATGCCGGTCTGCGGGGCGGTGCTTACGGAAATCTCTACGTCATCATCCGGGTACGGCCCAGCAACGTTTTTGAAAGAGAGGATAACGATCTGCTCTGCGAGATCCCCATCTCCTTTGCCGTAGCGGCCATCGGCGGTCAGATCGATGTGCCGACCATTTCCGGCAAAACCACGATCCGGGTCCCTGCCGGGACCCAGAGCGGAGCCATGCTCCGGCTCAAAGGCAAAGGCGCCCCCTCCCCCAATGGCGGCGGCCGGGGCGATCTGCATATCCGTCTGCTTGTGGAAGTGCCGACCGGATTATCCGGAGAACAGAGCGAACTGCTTGAGAAATTCAATGCCACGCTCTCTTCCAAAAATCAGCGGCATCAGAAGGAATTCGCCGAAAGAGCCAAAAACTTCCTGCAGGGAGAGGATTGATCCATGCCCCGGCAGGACCCTAAAGACCCGGTTTTGGCCACCAACCGCAAAGCGTTCCACGATTACAACGTGCGTGAACGCTTTGAGGCCGGTATCCAGCTGGTCGGCACTGAAGTAAAAAGCTGCCGGGCCGGAGCGATCCAGCTGCAGGAAGGATTTGTCAAGATCGAAAAGAATCAGGCATTGCTCTACAATGTCCACATCGCCGCCTACGACTTCGGCAACCGCTTCAACCACAACTCCAAACAACTCCGCCGTCTGTTGCTGCACAAAAAAGAGATACTGAAACTTTCCCAGTGGATCAATACCAAAGGCGGCACGATCATCCCTTTGAAGTTCTATCTGCGAAAGGGTCTGGTCAAAGTGGAGATCGCCTATTGTCAGGGCAAAACTCACGCCGACCAGCGTGAAACTCTCCGCAAACGGGAAACGGAAAGAGAATTACAGCGTTTCATCCGCAAATAATTGTTTTGCTTTGCATTGTGGGCAATCTCGGGCCTTGCTGACGTCATTTTGTTCGGTCGAGTACAGTCGTACACTCCCTCACAAAATTCCTTGCAAAACCCGACCTTGCCGCACACTGCTTCGCAAAACGGCCGTGGGGTGGAATGGCTCGGCGGGCGGGCGGCAAAGCCGCCCTTGACAGGGGGCTGCGCCCCCCGTACCCCCGGTAGAGCAGTCTGCCGGGGTTTTGTTTGCATACTGCTTCGCAAATCGGCCGCAGCGTGGTTCGGCTCACGGGCGGTTGACACCGCCCTTTACAGGGGCTGCGCCCCCGTACCCCCGAAAGTGGTAATGATTTACAAACTTTCTGATTGAGCCGCCAATGCCTTTGCCAGCAACACGTTGATATATGAGGCAAAACCGTGACAGCAACTGGCAGAGTGACTGTCATATTCCCAGAGAGTTCCGGTGGCATCAGCCATCTTTTTGAAGTATCCCACACTCTCCTGCAAAAGTTGTTCATGCAGTCCGGCAACCGAAAGGATTTCCAAACGCAAATAATTGCCGATAAAGGCATTGGATGGATAAATTTCCGGCCACAATCCATTGTTTTTTCTTTCCGGTCCGAAATCATCGATCAATCTCTGCCATAAATCGCCATGGGTCTCTGCCGTGGCACAACCGGTGAAAAACGCATAATACTGACAGGTTTCAGTGATGTCGCTTTCCGGCACGCACAGAGAACCATCCACCTGACGGATTCCGTGATCCCGGAACCATTTGCCGTCAAACGACTGGCGGCGGATGGTCTGCCGCATTTTTTCCGCCTGCAATACATACTTTTCCTCTCCGTACAATGCCGCCATGGTATCCAAAACAAGAGTATAAAGCATATTGCTGGGGTAACTTACATCCTGCAAAAATTCATTGGCTTTGCTCCACTCGACAAAGACCCAGCTGGGCAGATTTTCCAACAACCCGTCGGCATTGAGGAAACTATTCATATAATCGGTAAATGCCGTGAATTTTTCCCGGAAAAGATCCACTGTTTCCCGGTCTTTGCTCCGATGCAGATAGTCACCGGCCTGGATGATCAGCCACATTCCCCAATTCGGAATGAACATGGCATTGGGGTGATCACCGGGATAGACCATCGGCAATGCCCCGGCCGGAATATCTTTGAATGACGGAGCAATGGCAAAATTTTCCAGAAAGAATTTTTCCAGAAGCGTATTTCCGGTCAGCAGAAAAGCAGTTCTGGCGGTAAAAAAACTGTCGCAGAGCCATGCGGCACGTTCCCGGCTGGGGCAGTCGGTGAAACAATCCACTGCATTGGCGGCAAATGTTTCCCTGCCCGCCTCAAAAATCGCAGCAAGATCCGGATCGGAGGTATCAAACTTATAATCCCAGCCCAATGGACTTTTATACTCACGCAAAGAGAAATCCAATATGTCAGCTTCACCGTCAAACATGAAAACTTCCGCATATTTGAAAGTGTTGGCTTCCAGAGCTTCCAGATCATATTCGCCGGGGGTCTGCAACTGCCAGAATACTCCATTCACAATGGACCGCATCGGTCTGACGCTGTTATCAGTTTCCGCGACCTCGGCAAAAATCACCGCCAGCATACCCGGCTTGCGGCAGTTTACCCTGACTTTGATAAAACCGGTGTTGTTGATCCTGCCCCGGTACAATGTACTGAAGATATTGCCGTTTCCGCTCTGCTTCAACCGGCGCAAAAGGGTGTAGGGATCAAACTCCAATTCACTTGATTTGAAACATTTGAATCCCGGTTCGCCGCCGGGTTCCAGATAATTGTCCCAACGCCCCGGAGTGATCGTCTCATTGGAAACAAAGCGGCGGAGTGTACCAGCCGGAATGTATGAACGGTCGATTTTGTATTCCGGCAGCGGCACCATGCGGGGCAGAAGTTTCACCGCCGGTTGTTCCTCAAGTGTCAATTCAGTAAAATCTGCCGGCGGTGAGCAAACCTTGTACGCCTCCACAAACATCCTCTGAAAACCGCATCTGGTCACTTTGCGGATCCGGCTTTCATTCAGATCAAATGCCCGGAAATTTTTGCCGGTTGCCGCCAATACCTTTTCTCCGGCAACGACTTCCGCCTGTAAAAATCCGGGTTGATCCGGATAATAATAACTGTTGACACAACAACTGGAAAGTTCCACCGTCAACCGATTTTTTCCGGCAGCAAGCCGCAACGGCACCTCATCCACCCGGAAAAATCCGACTGCCGCCCGCGCGGGACCGTAAGCGGCAAATTCATCATTCAATTTCACCCGGTAAAGAGTGGAACCGGTTATTTTCAGGACTGCATCGGTTGTTTTCTCCGCATTTATAACGGCGGCAAAAAGAATGCAGTCATTCATCAGGTTACTGCGTCCGGCAGGGTACACCGGAATTGCCGATTTGAAAAATTGGTTGTCCATAACTGAAATTTTCAATTTAACAGATTTTTGTTTTTTTCAAAATATTGCAGAAGTTTCCGGCAGTCAAGCACGGCCGCAACAGTATCAGCGAATTTGAAATTTCTCATTTCTGCGGCGTTTTCCGGTGCACCGGCAAGCCGGTCAAAAACATTGGCCGATCCGGCAGTGATCCGCAACGCCGGAGTAACGACCGGATTCTCAAAGCGGTCAAAAACTTTTACCGGATTGGGGATCAGAGGAGTTAAATCATCCGGATTGAGCCATTCGCACACCCCGTGCATGAAAGTCGTCGAAGTCAGCGGAGAACCCAGATGAATGATTTTGCCGCCATACTCATAAAGTTTGTACCACGGCGATAATTTACCGCAGGGAGTGATGCTTTTTTCGTGTCCGGCGATGAATTCTTCACTTCTTTTTCCGTATGCCGCAACTGAATGGGATGGATTCAATGAACGCACCACCTGCGGACGCTTGCGGAAAATTTCCGGCAGCAAACCGATACATACCGGAGTGCTGTTGACATGAAACTCCGGCGTTTTTCCGTAAAAATCCTTCGCCAGACAATGGCCGGCCGGATAATCGGCCAGACACTTGATACACCCCGGAGCATCCGGGGCGTAATCGTGGAACAACGTATATGTCAAAGCAGGCATGACCAGCAACCCATCCTTGAAATACTCCATCAGAGCATCGATCACCGTATCCGCTCCGCCGTCAACCCGGCCGATGCGTTTCATGGAGGAGTGAATGATCACCACCGAATCCGGGGCGACCCCGGAATTTTCAAGATCGTGGATCAAACTTTGAAAATCATGCATAATTCACCGCCCTGACCAGTTGCACTTCAATCGCAATAAATGACCACTCTTTCCAGAGGAGCAAGCCTTCCGGTCAGACGTTCTGCGGATGCCGACAATTCACCAACTTCACCGACTGCCACACGGTGCGAGGTGAAATCTCCGTCAAGGGCAAACGGCAGAGTGCTTTCAGCAGAAGCATTGAGGATCACATACGCCCGTTTGCCGTCAAGTTCCCATACGGCGGCATAGATCCCCTGATTATCCTCTTTGAGCAGTGAGAGTTTGCCATTGAGAATAAATGGAGTCAATGAAGCCAGCTCCGCCGGCATCGCCATACTCGCTTCATAGAGATCTTTGGCATCATCCGGCAGCATGAAACTGTCGTCATAATAAGCATAATTGATCAAACCTTTGGCCCCGGAAATCAGTGACATATAGATCAGCACCCGGTACTCCTGCGGATTGGGATAACGCTTCCAGCCGGTTCGACCGCCGCCGAAACACTGGGGTACGGTCCAGAAAGCATTGCCGTATTTCCGGGTTTCGATACCGGCTTCTTTGTATCTGCCGTAAGCCATATCGAGCGGAGAATCCGGCACCGGATAGGGATCGGGAGCAAAAATATCAGTGCCGGCCGCATAATCTTTGTAGTGCCGGGGCATACAGACGATGGTAAAGACCAGATGATCCGGGTCAAGTTGTTTCATGGCAGTATACCGGCCGAACATAACTTGCGGCGACCAGCCGTGTGCCGCCGGTTCATCCCCCGGACTCCAACCCAGAATCGCCGGATGGTGTTTGAATTCGGCAATGCCTCTCATACGCAGATCGAAACCGAATTCCACAAAGACATAAACTCCGCGTTTGTGACATTCGTCGAGAAATTCGATAAAATCTTTTCCGCCGTTTTCTTTTTCAAAGTTATAGAAACTTACTGCGACCAGATTGTAACCGTATCTGGCAATATCTTTCATAAAAGCCATACGGTGTTCTGATGTCGCCCGCCATGAAACATGATAAAAGCCCATGGGGAAAAACGGTTCGCCATTGATCAGCAGTGTACCATCGGGCCGGATGTAGGCTTTGGGGAAAGGATGGCGGAAAAATGTAACATCCTGACTGGCAATGGTCTTACCATCCTGTATCAACTCAAGTTTCAACTCATGCCGCCCCACCGGATAACCGGAAATATCCACAGACACTTCGCCGCTGCCGGTTTGCAGATCAAATATTTTCACCTCCCTTTGGGAAGTGACTTTAAGTTTGGCAGAAGTCTGTGCGGAATCCCCGCCGGAAACCGTATAAACGATATCCAGATTGTCATATCCGGGGTAAAAATGAGTTCTTTTCGCTTTGATCTCAAAGAGATCCGGCACATTGACCACCCATTTACCGGAGGCGATCAACTCATCTGCACAATACATCCCGGCGGTGAAATTGACCTCGCCGCAGGTGTCGAAAGTTACCGGCACGGTACAGCGGGTGAATTGTCCGACGATCTCCGGAGTGACCGATTCTTTGCGGACACCGCCGGCACCAGTGTACTCCAATTCAAAACGGATGCTTCTCAAAACTTCCGCCGGACCATTGAGAATGAATGACATGGATGAAGATGACGAAGTTTCCGGGTGATTGATGTCGGAAATCCGGATGCCTTTTGCCCGTAAATTCAATGCCGCCTGGATATTACGGATCAAACTGCTAAAGTAGCGGATCTCGTTTTCATGAGTGTAAGTACCTCTGACCGTGATCATTACCGCACCTCTGCCGATAAAGCGTACCATAGTTACCGGGGCTTTATCATAGCAACGCTCCAATACGATCCAGCCTCTTGGCGCACTTTGAACGTGCGACCAGTGGTTGATGCTTTTGCCATCCGGTTCAGTCGGAGCCGGAAATGACACCAGAGGATTGCGGACATCAAAAGTCACCTTGGCCGTGGCCGCCGACGGACGGGTATTGGATGAACACTGGCTGGTGATTATTCTGAATTCCGGACCGAGATGATGAAGAAATTTATGTTGGATTGAGTCATAATTGGCATCTTCCACCAACAGAATACCACCGTTTTCGATCCACCGCCGCCATGAGGCCGCATAAGGGGCCATATCCACGGTATTTTCATAATTGCTGGTCGTGGAAAGAAAAACTATTTTATACTGAGCAAGTTTTCCGCTCAATTCCGGCAGACGGGTGTTTTCATATTTATCTGCGGTGAATCCGAGACGTCTGACCGTCTCATCGTGTTCATTCATAAATGCTTTCTGCCCACTGGGAAAACCGCTGTAAACCGTCGCCACATCCCCGGCAAAACCGGGGATGCAAAGGACAGTGAGCAAAAGCAAAGATAAAACTGTTTTAGACATGGATAACACTCTTCCTTAAAAATTTTCGTAGGTATAAATATATCCGCGTTTCATGGCACAGGCCCGACGCCAGCCGCTGCTCTGCCAGCCTTCACCGCGGGCGTTGTATTCCTCGACCAGTTTGGCTCCGAGGGCCCCGACCTCACTGAAACCTTCCACATGGCCGTCGGTAAAGAGGAAGTTTCCGGAATTGGCGTGGGCTCCGATATAGAAGTGGGCGTTGCTGTTCCAGGATGAAGCATCTTCGCCCGGAGTCGTCCAATCGACAAAAGCGATCTGTTCGCCGTCAGCGTTATCACTGCGTCCCCAGACTCCGCACACACTGTCACCGAGCAGAATGAATGATGAGGGATTTCTCAATCTGCCCAGAAGATAAAATTTATCCGCACCGACCGTCAGTTTGATTTCAGAAGGAACCTGATCCTGCCTTGAGCCGTAACATCCGGCCCAGCCGGCACCGATGCCCTTGTAGTCATTGAAAGGAAAACGGCCGGGACAGGAAACCTCCTGAAATCCCTCTGACAGATAGTTGCCGGTACCGCCATTGTAATTCAAAGCACCGACCCACAAGCCGCCGTTGGCCGCAGAATAGATCACCATATCGTTGTGCGAACTGGCATAAAAATTGTACGCACTGCCGCATGACTTCAAGTTACTGGCACAACTGGCCGAGTGACCTCTTTCTCTGGCACTGTTGAGTGCCGGCAGCAAAATCGCCGCCAGAATAGCGATGATTGCGATAACAACTAAAAGTTCGATCAAGGTAAAACACAGGCACTTCACTCCGTTACGGTCAGATTTCTGAATACTTTTTTTCATTTCCGCCTTCTCCATGTTATATTGTTAAAGTTCCCAGATGGTTCCCTGCAACGCCGCAGGATTTCCCATTTTCACCGGTTGATAATACACTGTAAAAAGTTTGCCGTCAGCCATTTCCGCAGTTGCCGCATAACCCAGATCACCATCTTGAGCATCGCTGCGTAAAATAAGTTCATTATCAAAATTTTTTCCTCCGTCAAAAGAGACCGACACCCGCTGACCGTAAGGCTCAAAACGGTATCCGTAAGAACAGATCACCGCCCCGGATGAGTGACACATCAAATGCGGCGGGGCAGATTTGATCGGCGTTTCTTCCATGGCGGACCAGCTTCTGCCGCCGTCACCGGAACGGGAAAATACCACCCGGTAAGGTTTATCGATGCGGATGGCTCCGAGCAATGTGCCGTCGGCCAATTCGGTAACGTGTGCCTCGCAAGCCATGTCCTCTTCCACAGAGGTATCCGGCACACTGCCGAGAATTTCCCAGTTACGTCCCTCGTCGGTCGAAAGGGCCGCCGCCACCGGCAGATCGTGAGTAAGATGGGTCGCCAAACCGTTGGCCTGCGGCCACAGTTTTCCGAAATAGAGCCATGAACCGTCTTTCAAAACGGTAAAACCATGCGGTGAATTCACCGGTACCCGGCGCGGCTCACCCCAATATTCGCCATCCGGAGAAACCCTGACCCATGAGCCGAAATACTTATTGACCAATTCATCATCCCACATATCCAGCACTGCCCCGGTCTTCCGGAAATTTTCCAGCCACAAACCGGTTTGCGGATCTTTATATTGCTTTTTGTAGTCGAATGTATTGGAAGTGAACCAGGTCAGTGCCAGCCGCTGACCGCCCAGAGAAATGATCCCGGCATCCCGGTCATCCAACGGAGTGTTGTTGACCACCATCGGGCCGCTCCAGGAGTTTCCATTGTCAAAACTTTTGAAAATAACGGTTTTACCCCACGGACAAACGTGTTCACTGCGCAATCCGGATGCGGCTGCAATCAATGTACCGTCGGCCTGTCTGGCAATGCTCGGCCAACCGAAAAAACCGAATTCATCATCCGGACGATTGCAAATTATGACATTTTTGATAACTTTCATAACAACTTTTCCGCACAGGCTCCTTTCACAATGATAAAACGTTTTCAGGCAAATCAGGCCGATTCATTTCAAAATGCTCGGCATTACTTACTAAAATATCATTTGATTTCTTGAAAAGCAATCATCCAAGAGTTATATTAATTGCACAAATGTTAACAAATGTGCAAAGTGGATGAATAAATGGATGAAAATTCTAAAGATAAAGTAATTGAGTTGATTGAAAACAGACTGTTAAATGAAAATTTTAATCATTTTATTAAGGCAGTCAACTACTCTTTGCACGATTTGCGACGCAGTGAACACACCATCTTTTCCTGCCACCGGATAACCCACGTTATCAACGGCAGTATCGACTTGATGCTGGGCTCCGGAACCAAATATGATTTCTGCCGGATATCCAAAGGAAGTACTCTTCTGATGCATCCGTATTGCGTTACCGACACATTGCCGGATACCCATCGCGGGGCGATAGCCGGAGTGGTGTGTCACTCCGGATTCATGCGGATATTCTATACCGATTCCCTGAAAAACGACTCTTTTGAAAATGCTGAACGCTTCTTTTATCATCTTTCAGACAGTCGCCGCCAGTGTACCGATCATGCGATAAAAACATTGTGTTCACTGGATGAAAACATGCTGACATCCGACTACGCTTCCATGCTTATGCAGTTGATCTGGAAATTGATTTTGCAGGATTTGAAATCATCCAGCATCAATGAATTGGGCAAAGCCCACAACCTCTGGTTCCAAATCAGGGATTTCATCCATCTGCATCCGTCGGAAATGATTTCAAGAAAGATGCTGGCACAGCACTTCAATGTGACGGAAACATATATTTCGTTATTGTTTTCAAAATTTTCCGGAACCACATTCAAAGGATATCTGCTGCGGGAAAAATTGAACAAGGCGGTCGAATTGCTCGATCAAACCGATATGACGGTCAATGAGGCGGCATTTTATTCCGGCTTTGATTCCGTGTCATACTTCATCAGAGTTTTCAAAGCGAATTACCAAACCTCACCGGGAGCGTGGCGGAGAATAAAAAAATGATCACCGCCGAATTTTTTCAACTGTCAACTCCTGCATCAACAGTTTCTGCCACCAAAAACTGACGACCGCAGTTTCCCCGTCTTGAAAATTTCAGATAAAAGGCACTTTGACGATCTGCGGCAGACGGGCAAAGGAGTCGATATCCAAGCCGGAAAACTCGCCTTTTTTGAAGTAGTGCCATGCGATACCGCCGACCATCGCCGCATTGTCGGTACAATATTTCGGCGGAGCGATCCGCAGGGAGACTTTTCCGGGCAGTCTTTCAGCCATCATCCGCCGCAATTCGGCATTACAGGCCACGCCGCCGGCGACGACCACGGTTCTCACCGGATAATTTTTCAACACCGTCAAGGTTTTGCGGACCAGCACATCCACCACCGCCCGCTGGAAACTGGCGGCAGTATCGTGCAGCCACTGCTCATCCCGGCATCCGGCTTCATCAGCCTTACGCACATGGTAGAGCAAAGCGGTCTTGATGCCGCTGAAACTGAAGTTGTAGAGATTTTCCGGGGATAACGCCCTGCCCGCCCCGCCGGTCAATGGCCGGGGAAAATCGAAACGTTCCGGATCGCCGGATTCGGCAGTTTTCTGCATGACCGGCCCGCCGGGATAGCCCAGACCGAGCAGTTTCGCCCCCTTATCCAATGCTTCTCCGGCGGCATCGTCGATGGTGCATCCCAACTGTCTTGCCGAACCGTCTTCATCAATGAGCAGCAGCGAAGTGTGGCCGCCGGAAACCACCAGCGCCAGCAGCGGATAAGTTTCCTTCTGCTGCAAAACACTTAAGTCGCTGTCCAGAAATGCCCCGTAAATGTGTGCCAGAAAGTGGTTCACCCCGATCAGCGGCAGACCGTGAGCCTGGGCGATACCTTTGGCGAAATTCATTCCCACCAGCAAAGCGGGGATCAAACCCGGCCCCTGCGTGACCGCCACGGCACTGATATCATCCAATGAAATTCCGGCTTCACGCAATGCACTTTGAGTGACCGGCATGACCGCTTTGAGGTGTTCCCGGGCAGCCAATTCCGGCACAACCCCGCCGTGGACAGCGTGTTTGGCGATCTGCGAAGCCACTACACTGGATAAGACCCGGGAACCGGATTCCACTACGGCGGCGGCAGTTTCATCGCAACTGCTTTCTATACTCAAAATAAGACTCATGGCTTTTTTGCTCCTGGCTGAAAACACTCAATGCACACTTGAATAAATATTCTGCATATAATATAACATCAAATCCGGCGGAATACCAATGCAGACTTGAAAAAGTTGCCTTTTGGCAATATATTATAGCATTGTCGGAGTAAGTGTAAAAGAATTATTCAACCACACCATAACTGAAGAGAAAAAATATGCCCCGGTTTGATTTCGACGTCATGCGTGAAAAAAAACGCAACCATTTTGACCGCAGCAAAGCCATCCGTCTGGTTATTCTTTTCTGTGTGATCGCTGCGATCACCGCACTGGTTATTTACGCTATCATTCCCAAGTCAGAATTGACGGAAAATGCTCCGCAGGAATCTTCCCCTGCGGAAAATTCCGCCGCTGAAAATACTCCGGATCAAAATGCTCCGGCCCCATCCGGTGAAGTTCAGGAGGTTCCGCCATCCGGCAATACTCCCGGTAACAGTCAGGACCCCGGAGCATCGGACTCAAGTGATGCTTCAAGTGCCGCTGATACGACCACCGCGGCCGGTTCCGCCGGTCAGAGCAGTGCTTCACAAGACGGAAAAAGCGAAAACACCGCCAAATATGATCCCTCTGCGGATGAATTATCCGCCCATACCCGGCTTCTGCGGCGTCAACTGAATGACGGCAGTTGGAAAAGTGCCTCATTCGCCATCCGGCATATCGTCCGCGGCGGCGACCGGGTAGTTCTGCTGGCCAATCAATACCGCACCAATTCCGCATTTATCCGCAAATACAACAACCTCAACGAAAACAATGAGATCATCACCGGGCAGGAACTCTTTTTCATCAATGCTCCGGATGGCTGGCAGATCACCATTTCCAAAAGCAGACAGACGTTGCAGATCGACCGGATCGTGAATAAACAGCATGTGCCGTTTGCCATTTTCCGCTGTCAGAATTCATCCAGACTGCCGTTGCGCAGCGATCTGGTGATCTGTCAGCGCAGAGTGAGATCCGAATACCGGGATAATCAGGGCCGGATCTTTGAAAACGGTTCCACCGGAAATCCTTACGGCGAATACCGGATCACGCTGGCCGCCGCCGCCCGTCCGGATGCCCCGTATCTCCACTGGTCAATACACGATGCCGGTGATCAGGATGTTCTGGCCGCAGTTCTGCGTGACGGCTCAATGATCCTCGCCGCAGACGATATTGAATTATTATATTTGCTGATCCCCAAAGGTACTCCGGTGCGTATCATCGAGTAAAATACCTGAATAAAGGAATAAACAATGTTTGAAACAATGCTTGACTTTGAAGCCCCCATGCAGGAACTCCGGAAGAAGATCGAGGAGTTGCAGAAGTTCTCTGCAACCAGCGGTATCGATGTAGATACCGAGATCGAGGCTCTCAAAAACAAACTGGAACAGACCACCAGAGAGATCTATTCCAATCTGACCCCGTGGCAGAAAGTCCAGATATCCCGTCACCCGGCCCGGCCTTATACGCTGGATTACATCGCCAGACTCTGTCCTGATTTCATGGAACTTTCCGGCGACCGCCGTTTCAGCGATGATAAAGCCATCGTCGGCGGCCCGGCCACTTTCCGCGGCCGTAAAGTCATGATCATCGGCACCCAGAAGGGCCGGGATATGAAAGAAAATGTCGCCCGCAACTTCGGCTGGCCCCAGCCGGAAGGATACCGGAAAGCCCTGCGGCTGATGCGTCTGGCCAATCAGGCCCGGATCCCGGTCATCACATTCATCGACACTCCCGGAGCATATCCCGGTGTCGGCAGTGAGGAGCGGCACATCGCGGAAGCGATCGCCGTAAATTTGCGGGAAATGTTCAATCTGACCGTGCCGGTGATCTGTGTAATCGTCGGTGAAGGCGGTTCCGGCGGAGCCATCGGGCTGGGCGTGGGAAACAGGATCCTCATCATGGAAAATGCCTACTATTCGGTCATCACCCCGGAAGGCTGTGCCGCGATTTTGTGGAAAGACCGCAAATACGCTCCGCAGGCCGCCGATGCCCTGCAATTGACCGCCGTCAAACTCAAGGAACTCGGTATCGCCGATGCCATCGTCCCCGAACCATCCGGCGGAGCCCACCGCAACCACGACGAAGCGGCCAAAATGCTCGGTGACGAATTGGAAAAACAACTCGATGAACTTTGCAAATTCAATGGCGAAGAACTCAAAGCCGGCCGTTACGAAAAATTCCGGGCTTTCGGCTGTTTTGAAGAAAAAGTTACCGCCGGAGCCGAATCGTGAAAGAGTTGCTGACTATCCGCAAAGCCTCACCCGATGATGTGGAAAGCATCCATCATCTGCTGGAGTTGTACGCCCCGGCAGGTATCGTTTTATCACGCACCCGAGAGGATATCAATTTTTTCATATCCAACTTTACCGTAGCGATCTATGAAAACAAGGTCTGCGGTTGTGCCGCCTTGCGGGATTTCGGAAATGATCTGCTGGAGATCCGTTCGCTGGTGGTTGCCCCCGGTCTGCAGGGCAAAGGCATCGGCAAAGCGATGATCAATTCGATGATCGCCACGCTCAAAGTTCAACGCTCCTGCTGGCGGCTTTTCACCTTGACGTTACGGCCGGAATTTTTCCGTTCTCTGGGATTCAGGGAAGTGCCGAAATCGCTCTTTCCGGAAAAAATCTGGAGCGATTGCTCCAAATGTGCCAAACGCAGTTGCTGTGACGAGATCACACTGCTGCTTGAATCTGACGGCAAGTGACTATGGCTCTGGAAATCGAAAGAAAATTTCTGGTCAAAGATGATTCCTGGCGCAAGGATGTCATCTCATCCAACCGGATAATCCAGGGATATCTGACCGCTTCGGGAACAACTGTACGCATCCGTCTGCGTGACGGGGAAGCGTTTCTGACCATCAAAGGCAAATCTTCCGGCATCACCCGCAGTGAATTCGAGTACCCCATACCTCCCGGCGAAGCGGAAGAAATGCTCAAAACTCTGGCCCTTAATCCGCCGGTGGAAAAGATCCGTTATCTGGTTCCGGCCGGAGATGATCTGATGTGGGAAATCGACGAATATTTCGGCGGAAATGCCCCGCTATTCACCGCAGAAATCGAACTTCCCGACGAAAATACCCCATTTACGATCCCCGGCTGGCTGGGAGAGGATATTTCCGGTGACAGCCGCTATACCAACCGGGCCTTGAGCCGCAAACCGTATTCATCGTGGGGCATTGAGAAAAAATGAGTCAGCATGAATCGCTTTTCGGGGATATGCTTTCCCGGCCGCTGGCCGACCGGATGCGGCCGTCACAAATCAGCGGCATCGTCGGTCAGGATGATCTGCTCGGCGAAGGAGCTCCTCTGCGCCGGATGATCGATTCGGGCAAACTATCCAGTTTCATTCTCTGGGGACCGCCCGGATGCGGCAAAACCACGCTGGCCCGGATACTGGCGACGGCGACCAAAATGCGTTTTGTGGCGTTGTCGGCGGTCTTTTCCGGAGTGGCGGATTTGAGAAAGGCCTTTGAAGAAGCGGAAAAATACCGTTCTTACGGCGAAGCGACACTGCTTTTCATTGACGAGATCCACCGGTTCAACCGTGCCCAGCAGGATGGTTTTCTGCCTTATGTGGAAAACGGCACTGTGACGCTGGTCGGCGCCACGACTGAAAATCCCTCTTTTGAGTTGAACAGTGCGTTGTTGAGCCGCTGCAAAGTTTTTGTTCTCAAGCCTTTATCTCCGGATGCTCTCGATAAATTGATCACCAGAGCCGAGGAACTTCAGCACCGTACTCTGCCGGTGGATGATGAAGCCAGAAAACTGCTGATCGAATTGGCCGACGGAGATGGCCGCTACTTCATCAACCTTTTGGAATCCGTCTATGATCTTACCGGCAACGATGAGATCCTCGACCGGGAAAATCTGCTCAAAGTCGTGCAGAAACGCTCCCCGATATATGACAAAGACCGGGAAGGTCACTACAATTTGATCAGTGCTTTGCATAAATCCTTGCGGGGTTCGGATACCGATGCGGCTCTCTACTGGGCCGCCAGAATGATCGAAGGCGGCGAAGACCCCAAATATCTGTTGCGGCGTCTGACCCGGTTCGCTTCTGAAGATGTAGGGTTGGCCGATCCGCAGGCTTTGCCGCTGGCGTTGGCCGCATGGGAAAGTTACGAAAGACTCGGTTCTCCGGAAGGTGAATTGGCCATTGCCGAATTGATCGTTTATCTGGGCACAGCCCCCAAATCCAATTCGCTGGAAACAGCGTGGATCGCCGCAAAAAAATGTGCAAAAGAGTATTCGTCACTTACTCCGCCGGCCCATATTCTCAATGCACCGACCGCCATGATGAAAGAACTCGGCTACGGCAAAGGCTACATCTACGACCATGACACCCCGGAAGGATTTTCCGGTCAGGATTACTTCCCGGAATCCATGGGCCGCAAAAATTTCTACCGCCCGGTCGAACGCGGATTTGAAAGAGAGATCCGCCGCCGTCTGGAATACTGGAATAATCTGCGGATCAAAAAGAACCGGTAACAGACAACAGCCGCCGTATCAACCCGTCAGGGGCGGTGACTTTCCGCCCGACGGATCGAACCGCCCGATGATCATTTTGCGAAGCAGTGCAAGACAAAGTCGAAGTCAAGTCAAAGCAACGGCAAGGCAGTGTACTGTGTACTCGACCGGGCCGGTGTCTGCAGACTTGACAAGAGATTGTCCGCAATGCAAAGCAAAATCAAACTGAACGGATCTTCAAATGTGCATTGTCTTCGTGGATGATGCGTTTACCGCTTTTCCGGGCCTCTTCCGCCTCTGCGATCGCTCTGGTTATGGCAGCAGAAGCATTTTCCAGAAATTCGGCTTCGATGATGCGTCCGGTTTCAGCACAGGCCCGTTCAGGATATCCCATGGCACCGACGACCACATCACTGCGCTGACTGGTCTGAACGACTTCCTGTTTCAAATCGGTAAAGGATTCCCGGAGCTGATAACTGTCGGGATCATTGCGCAGACGTTCAGCGACTTCCGGTTCATCCATAACGATCTCAGGCCGGACGACTTCCGGGCACCAGTGGAGCATGAGAGAAGTTTCCGCATCAGAAGCATGATAATCTTTTTCATCGAACATTTTTGTCCAGGTGGGTGAAAAATCCCAGATCTGGGTGACGAGAATAAGGGTATCATGCAAAGCAGGATTGAGCCACTTCAAAATACGCAGGGATTCTTTGAGGTGGAGCAGACTTTCACTGCCGCCGTGACCGGGAACAATGATGATGTTGCGGAATCCCTGCAAAACGAGAGATTCGATGATCTCGCCGACGAGGTTGGAAAAAGTATTGGGCTTGACATTGATCGTCCCCTGAAGCATACCGCCGCTGAATGTGTAGTTGAGTGTGGGAGCGGTGATACAACCGAGTTTTCCGGCAAGGGCTCTGGAACAGAATTCCGCGTTGCGGATATCGGTATCCAGCGGCAGATGATAGCCGTGCTGTTCAGATAATCCGTAGGGGATGATGATGGTCTGATTGGTTTTGAGGTACTCCTGCAATTCACGCACAGTGAGATCCTGCATCCGGTAGTGTTTCATAGATGAATTCTCCTGATTTACATGGTTGTTCCGGTATTTAATATACCCCGGTAAATCGAACGTTTCAAGGTATTTTCCGTCGCAGGCGGTCAAAAGATGAAAAAGTTTCCGCAAGAGGCAAATTTATTTATAAATTTCCTTGCAATCATCCCCATCACGGGCTATATTTTATAACGATGGAAATAAACAGACGGAGAAGATATTTTGATTCTTGACAAGAAAAGTAAAACGCAGGAAAAAAATACCGGTCACCGGGTCAAAGTACGGCATATATTTTTGTGTTCAGCCATGATCCTGGCGTTGCTGGCGATAATTTCCCATTCACCGCAGGATTGGAATGCCTTGCAGGGCGGGATCAATGCCCCGACCATGAATTGGATCGGTGCCTCGGGAGCATATTTCAGTTATATCACGCTGATGGCGTGCGGTATTGCCGGATATATTCTGGTGATCGTATTGCTGTTGCGTTCATTCCGGCTGCTTTTCCCCAATGCCGGCAGTTTCCGCAACTTCATTTCCGGAGCGTTGCTGATCACAGCCGGTTCAATGCTGTTGCTGGCTCTTTCACCTGAACCGTTTGCCCAAATCACCCAGAACCTCGGTCTGGGCCGCAGTGCCGTACCGCACAAAGTTCTTTCCGGCGGATTGATCGGCCAGTTTTTTGCGGCCCCGCCCTGCCCTGAAGATGTGCCGCCGATACCCGGCGGATGTCTGCGGACTTTGATCGGAGCGATCGGTACCATGGTCATCGGCTGGATCATGGTCACTGCAGGCGGAGTGATCCTCTATATTTCCGACTGGCATGACCTCATCCGCCGCAAAGTGCTTTCTCCCGGAGCAGCCGCCGCAGGTGAAGCATCACGCTCGCTTTTGAAAAAAATCGCCGACCGTCAGGCCGCCAGAGCCGCCATGCGGGAAATGGAGGAAGATGAAGAGGAGGATGTTGAAGAGGAATACGAAGAAGAATACGAAGAAGATGATACGGATACTGCGGATGATGACATTGCTCCGGAAGAAGTTGCCGGTGAACCGGTAAAACCGGTTGCCGGTAAACCGCAGTCAAGATTGTCGGCTCTGCTCAATTCCGGCATGGAATTCGGCGAAGATGAGTTGCCCTTGAGCCGCAATGAACGGCTGTCGGTTTCCGGGATCGCAGCTGAAATGGAGTTGACCGGTGAGGAGGAATCCGACCTTACCCCGGTAAATAAATTTTCAGCAGCGGCCGCCGCTTACGCCAAAACTCCGGCGATCATCGAAACTCCGGAGGTCAGCAAAAAAGTGGTGCAGGATGGTGAAAAACTCCGGGGTACTCACGGAGATTTCGTACTGCCGCTGGTTTCCATGCTGGCACAGGGAAAAAATGTCATCGGTGAAAGTTCCGATGCCATGGAACTGGCCAAAAGCAAGATCCAGCAGACGCTGGAAGACTTCTCCATTTCCGGCAAAGTCACCGGACAGGTTTCCGGCCCGCGGGTGACCCGTTACGAAATCACCCTCGAACCGGGTATCAATGTCAAAAAAGTTGAACAGATCCAGGATAATATCCGCATGGCTCTGGCCGCCACCAGTATCCGGGTGCTGGCTCCGATCCCCGGCCGTCCCGTCGTCGGTATCGAAGTGTCAAACAGCAATCCGGAAGCAGTTTTCATGCGTTCAGTCATGGAAAGTGACGAGTGGAAACACTCTAAAGCCGAAATCCCCATCGCTCTGGGTAAAAACGTTTCCGGCAAACCGGTCGTACTCGATCTGGCCAAAGCTCCGCATATGCTCGTGGCCGGTGCCACGGGTACCGGTAAAAGTGTATGTTCCAACTCGCTGATCATCAGTCTGCTTTTCCGCTTCCGGCCGGATGAGTTGCGTCTGATCATGGTCGATCCCAAGATCGTGGAATTTGATGCGTATAAAAAGCTGCCGCATCTGCTCACGCCCATTATCAATGATTCTGCCAAAGTCCCCATCGCCCTGCGGTGGGCGGCCAATGAAATGGATCGCCGTTACCACATTCTGGCCAGTGCGGGAGTGAAAAAACTTTCAGAATTCAACAACCGGCCCCGTTCCGGTGAACCGCAATATGATGCCGATGGCAACCTCATTCCCGATAAAATGCCGCTGCTGGTCATCATCCTCGACGAATTGGCTGATCTGATGATGACTGAGGCCAAAAAAGATGTGGAAACCAACATCACCCGTATCGCCCAGAAAGGACGGGCCGCCGGGATCCATATCATCGTCGCCACCCAGCGGCCCAGTACCAATATCATCACCGGTGTCATCAAAGCCAACTTGCCGACCCGCCTCTGCTTCCAGGTTCGCAGTCTGGTCGACAGCCGGGTGGTGCTGGATACTCCCGGAGCGGAAAAACTGCTCGGCATGGGCGATATGCTGGTCATGACCAGTTCCAGTATGGAGATCGAACGTGTGCAGGGTGCATGGGTCAAGGATGATGATATCAAAAATGTGGTGAAATTCGTTTCCGATCAGGCCCCGCAGAAATTCAATGATACCGTTCTGGCCGAAACCGATGACAGTGATGAGGAAATCGATGAAGATACGGAAAGGATCGACCCCGAAGACCGGGCCGATATCGCTCCATTGGTTCAGAAATATATGCGACCGGGGGATGATGACATCATGCGGCGGGCTCTGGAAGTCGTGATCCTTGACCGCAAAGCCAGCACCAGTTACCTGCAGCGCCGGCTCAAGATCGGTTACAACCGGGCCGCCGAATTGATCGATCAGATGGAAGAACGCAACATCGTCGGCCCCCCCTCCGGCAGCGGCAACAAACGGGATATTTTGATTTTTGATGGATTTGATATAGGGTAAAGGAATTGGCTATGCTGGATTTTGGAACAGATATGACCTCTCGCAGAGAACAACAGACAGACGATGACCTCTTTTCCGGTTTCTCCGGAGAAAATGAGACCGCCGCAGATGCTCCCGCTGCCGATACGACACCCAAACAGCAGCCGGTCGAAATCCGGACGGCAGTCAACGACAAACCCAAACGTCCGCAAATCAAACCGCCGACTCTGCCCCAATATAAACAGCCGGCAATCCAGCAGACCAGAAATGAGGTGATCCAACCCTCTTTGCGTAACAACCCCCACTTCCTCCACCGCAGACGCAAAGCGGAAGATTTTTCCACCGAAGATAAAAAAGAGGTTTCCCGGATTCTCAAAGAAGCACGCAAATCTTCCGGATTATCCCTCGAAAGCGTGGAAAAATCCACCCAGATCCGGGCCCATTACATCGTTGCTCTCGAAGAAGCCGATTATGACAACCTCCCCCAGCCGGTTTATGTACTGGCCTATTTGAGAAAACTTTGCAACCTCTATAACATCACCGCAGAGGAAGAGGATTCACTCATCCGCCCGTGGCGGAACATCCCCTGCGAATTACCGGAAAATCTCAATGCCGCCGTACAGCAGGATGAGGAAAATAACAACCGGCAGGTGTTGTACCGCATCGAAATAATCCTGCTCGCTGCCGGAGCATTGATCCTGATCGGCATCATTACCCTGGTCATCGTGCTGATCGTGTCATACTTCAGCGGTAAAGACCTGCCGCAAACCTCTTTTGAAAATTCAAGAGTTCTGGAATTGCAATCACCGCCTGTTCTCGAAGTTCCGGAACAACCCAAAGCAGGTGCTTCAAGACGTTAAATATGCAAAATCATCTGCTTTCCCACTTGAAAAAAACACTTTGCGGAGCAATATTATATATATAACATTTTTTGGCCCGGTAGCTCAGTGGATAGAGCAACTGCCTTCTAAGCAGTGGGTCGTGGGTTCGATCCCCGCCCGGGCTACCAAAAAAATCAAAGCCAGTCGCAAGACTGGCTTATTTTTTTTGGTAACCCGGGCAACGCGGGGTGGCAGGTTGCCTCGCTATCGCTCGGCAATCGGCGGCATTCGCCGCCTCCTCGACCCCGCTCCGGGCTACTTTGAAAAATGGATTTCACACCAGCCGATTACGGCTGGCTTTATTTTTTGGTAACCAGGGCGGCACGGGATAGCGAGGTTGTTTATTCGTCACGCAGCGCGGAAGCAGACACTTCTTCAGCCTGGTTGGTACTGTCAGTGGCTACCGGATAATAGAACTTTTTCGCTTTGAAACCATTCTCATCCAAAGTTTGCACACTGCCGTCGATAAAGAAGATATTGACCTCTCCGGAGTGGACCGGAGCCAGTTTGTTATCCGAAAAATCCAACGTCGCCTGCGGTTTGCCATCATCATCGGTCGTACAGCCGCCCATCAGCAACGAAGCCCGGGGAACATCAACTCTGGCACTTGTCCGGAAAAGTTTGTTATTTTTGAAGTTGAATACCTTATCCGCATTGCCGGCAGTCACCATGCCGTAAGCCTCATCATATTGATCGTTTCCGGTGTAACTCAATTCCGTACAGCGGGCCGCATCCATTGAGGGAAGCAATCCGGCATCCAGCAGATCCTTGGTCCAGAGTTTATCGCCGGATGTGCCGCTGACCAGTTTCTGATCGTTCTTATCCAATGCACTGATGAATATTTTGCCGATCTGCCCCTGATTGCTTGCACAGTCGGCCAGTCTCGCTCTGGAACGGGCGTACATCAGAGTCGGGATGAGTATTCCGGCCAGAATCACGATCACCGCGATCACGATCAGCATTTCAGTCAGAGTGAAGTTATTCCGTTTCATAAAGTACCTCATAAAGTGATAAAATTTACTGTCCTTGCTGTAAGATAACCGCCAAAGTGCCGTTTATCAAGGTTTTTTCCGTTTTTTTTACAAAAAATCTTCCAATAAAGGTTGAAAAAAACCGTTTTTTGCGGTATCGTATCTTGCGGACAATTAAAGTAATTTACCCCGGAAATCAAAAAACAAGGGAAAAACATGAAAAAATCCATCCACAGATTCACGTTGGTCGAAATGCTGACCGTCATCGGCATCATCATCATCCTCGCCGGTATCATCATCCCCACCGTAGCCATTGCCAAAGCCAGAGGCCAGCAATCCAGAGCGGAAGGAGATATTTCTGCGATCATGGCCGCCATGAAAAATATGGCCGCCGACTACAATGGCAACCTGGTGGATAAAGACGGTTCTGATTACAAGATCGGCGGTCAGGCCGTCGCCGTCACTTCAGATGTGGCCACGTTGACCGGTGACGCATACGATGCCATGATCGTGGAACTTTCCGCACCGAAAAACAAGGACGGCAGCAATTTAGTCACGGTCAGTGTCAATCGCCGCCGCAAAGTCTACCTCGACCCGACCGGTGATTTCGACCCGAGCAAGGCTTATACCGCACAGCGTGACACGCTTTACCGTGACCCGTGGGGCAATCCTTACGTTATTCTGATCAAAGTAACTAAAAACGATGAGTTGCAGATCCCCGGTTCCACCAAAACCATCGTCGGCAATTTCGCCGTCTACTCCAAAGGTCCGGATGGTGATGACGATGGCGGCTGCCACGAAGATCACCCGATCTGTTCCAAATCCGACCACGGTGAATGTGACGACATTGCCAGCTGGAATCTCTGAAATATCGCAAATCCGGCCGCAGAAATTGTTTCTGCGGTCATTTTTTACTCCGGAGGATATATCATGAAAGAAGCAAATGCTGAAAATTTGCGCCGTTGTGTAACTTATCTGACGGATAATATCGGGATCAGGCTCGCAGGTTCTCAAGAGGAAATGCAAGCCGCCGGATATCTGGCCGGAGAATTTGCCAAATATACTCCGCTGGTTGCCATTGAAAAATTTCCGGTCGGTCAACGTCTGGTAAAACGTGAATTTTATCAGGTGCAGATCAATGGACGGTGGCAGCAGTTTTCCGGTTCGTTATTCAACTCATCCCCCGGCTCCGCCGGAAAAGATATTGAAGCCCAAGTGGTATACTTCAATGCCCATACCGGTTACATGGCTCCGGATCTGTCCCATCTTACCGGCAAAGCCGTTGTCCACCTGGGCTGTCACATCGAGTGTGAAGATCACTACCGCCGGCTGATGGAAGCCAAACCGGCATTTATCCTTTTTGCCGATTCACGCTATCCGGCCGCAATCCCGCTGGCGGACGGTCTCTTTCCGGCCTATGTAAAAAAATACGGTGCAGTACCAAGCATCAATATCGCCTATCTGGATGCATGGTCATGGAAAAGCAATGGTGCAGCCAAAATCCGGATCAATGTGGACAGCGACACCGTGCCCTCTTACACCACCGTGGTTACTGCCGAATTTCCCGGCACTGATAAAGATGCCGGCATCATCTTTGCCGGCGGACATCACGACACTCAAGCCGGCACTCCCGGAGCAGATGATAATGCCGACGGCTGTGCGGCCATGGTGGAACTGGCCCGGATATTTGCCGGTTCCCGCTTCCGCCACACCATCCGGCTGATCTGTTTCGGTGCCGAGGAACAACTTTCGCTGGGCAGTGCTGAATATATCCGTTTGCACCGTAACGAGGTGGAGAAAAAGGGTATTTTCATGTGCAACTTCGACTCATTCGGCAGTCAACTGGGCTGGGCGGATTTCACCATCAACGGCAATGAAAAACTGGCGTCATTGATCCGGCAGAAATTCAACAGCCGGGGCGTTTATTTTCTGGAACGCCACCACCCCGATCCCTACAATGACCAATTTCCATTTGCCGCCTGCAAAGTGCCGGGGATGTGGATTTACCGCCCCAACTGTGAAGCCGGATTATTCTTTCACCACCGCTTTGATAATTTGCCGGACAAACTGGATTTTGAAACGTGCGCCCTTTACGTCAATGCGGCGGCAGATGTGATCAAATTTCTGGCAAACGAAGAAAATATCGAAGCCTACCGGACGATCCCGCCGGAAGAAGCGGCACAAATTTCGGAATTATTCGACCGGGTGTATGGCGGATTTAACAACTGATCCTTAATTTCCGGTCAATATTCCAACAGCAGACAACTGTGGGGAGCAAGCACGATTTCGTCCGGCACGGTGATGGATTTACCTTTCCAGAAGTCGGTCGCTTTATCCGGCAGATTTGGCACATCAAGTTTGAATTCCTGCGGCTCATCAAACCAGTTGACCAGCAGGAATCTGCCGCCGTGAGAAAGTTTCTGTATCCATTTGGCCGGAAGTTCAGCGGAAAACAGATCCAGCGGCACTGCCGTTTCGCCGGATTCAGCGGCAACGACTTTGCGGGCAAGTGACAGCCCGGCTTCATTGAGTTTGGTCAGATCATCGGAAAGATTCACCGCTCCGGCGGCCATCAGCACGATGGATAACAACACTTCCAACTCTCTTTCTGTGGCGTTGGAATAGGTGTTGTTGATCGCCTTGATATACTCCATTTCCGGCTTGCAAAGCACAAGTATCGGCTGTAATGTATCCGGATAGTCGCTGGTTTCCACGCCGCGGCAGAGGGCGAAATCGGGATCATTGATCCACAATTTCTTATTCATCCAGAAGCGGTACGCCACATGGAGCGTATTGCCTTTGATATTTCCCCAATCGGAATGGATGTCGCCGCCGACCCGGGAAATGGAAACGAAGCGGTTGCCGGCCATATACGGGTAGTTGCACCCCATGATCTCCGCCCGGTCATTCACCCCATCGCAGATGCTCTGCATCAAAAGCCGGATGATCTGACTGCGCTGGATGCTCTGATCGTGGTAACGGCGGGCATTCAATACAGCGGCAAGGAAGTCAAGTTTGAAGTAGCCGAAACCATCCCCGGCAAGACGGTCAAAAAGTTCCCGCAAAAATTTCTGACTTTTTTTCACGGTCGGGTCAAGGACAAAGGCGTTACGCCGCATACATTCAAAAGCGAGAGTCGGTTGACCGCCCTCGCTCAAAGCGAGCATATCGTAATCCAGTTGTGCGATCCGGGCGTGCGGTTCCACACAGACCGGGGCGACCCACAAGCCGGGGGTGAAGTTGAGTTTGCGGATCTCGGCGGCAAGTTTTTTCATCCCGGAAGGGAAATAACTGTTGGCATGCCATTCACCGTAACAGTATTGCCAGCCGTCATCGATGATGATACGTTTGATATGTTTGGATAACACGGGGTCTCTGGCAATGAATTCCGCATTTTTCAACACTTCATTTTCAGTGATCGTCCAGCGGTAATAATCCCAGGTGTTCCAGCCGGGTTGAGGAACGGGGAACTGCCGGTCAGTTTCGATATTGTTTTCTGCGTAATTCTGCAACATGGTGATTCCGCTGCCCATTTCAAAAGAAACATCGGGGAAAGTGATCTCCACTCCGGAAAAGTGGTCAACTTCCGCACAGATATCCAGCGTGACCTTATGATCTTTCACCTTGCCGGAAACTTTTGCCCAGCACCCAAGATCGAGCGGATGCGTGATAAGCAGTGTCGTATTTCCGGATGAAAGGGCAAAGGTGTAGAAACTGTCAAAATCCTTTTCCTCTGCGACCGGCGGCATGAAAACTTTGCAGCCACCCATTTTCATCGCACTGGTCAGCAGATGATCGAAGGGGATATCCTGACACTCCAGCACCGAAAAATGCAGATGTTTGACCGGGGCAGAAAGCGACACCGATGAATGGATGACCGCTTTACTGCCGCATTTTTCCACCGATAAAGACCATTGTCCCAGATCGTTGGAGCAAATGAAACGATCCGGCGTTCCGCCCGCCTGCCAGAGCAATTCCGATTCTTCGCCGTCGGCAGTAACTTTGCTTATTCCGCCGGAAAGATCCCATCCCCCGAAAACAAACTCTTTGAAAGGATTGATTCGCATGATATTCCTTGCATTGATCTCAAAACTTTTTAATTAAAACACCGGAAAAAGGCGGATAAAGAGTACATTCTTCCCCCGGAGGTGAAAATGAACCGTTTGTCCGGCATATACTATACCGCCGGAATTATCTTTTTTCAACGGTGGAAGAAAAAATCAGCCCGATTTTCCGCCGGGTATCAAAACATGATAAAGCGGGATTCTCTCGGCGGCAATTCCAGAATCAGGCGGTTGCCCTCAACTTTGTATTCCTGCTGATTGAATACATCCTTGCCGTTATTCTGCGGCAAATGCAATTTTTCCGGATCGATCACCAGCACTCTGGTCACGGTCTGATCGCTGTCATTGAGTGCCACGATCATCACCCGGTTGTTGCCGGAGTATGCCGCATAAAGGAAATCCGCCGATCTATCCGCCGGCCTGATTCCGCATTCACTCTCCCACGGAGCGTAGAAACGCGGATTGCGGCCCAGCAGAGCAAATGCGGCATTACCGACATCCAACTGCGGCTCTTTTTCCGGCCGGGAACTCTTTGCCACAAAGTTGAAACATTTGGCGTAAGCGTAAAAGTGGCGGTGTGCCCGGTCAATTTCCGGATCGGCAGGATCAAAGACTTTCAACAGATTCGGGCTGAACATGAAAATGGTCCGGAATATCTGGATCGGCCCCAATTCGATCGTGAATTCATTGGTCCGGTAGCCGTAAAGAATACGCAACACGGCCGGATCCAGCACGCCGTAATAGTTGTGTTTTTCCGCAACCTGTCCTTCATACCCCTCACCGACCAGGATCATATCGAAAAATACATCCGACGGCAACCGGGTATAACGGATGTGCCCTTTCATCAGCGAGGCCGGATTTTTCTGCTTCATAAGAATATACGCCCGTTTATGGAATTCCCGCAACGCCCGCATATCCCGGTTGTAATGGATATAACCGAATTCATCCACCCAGCGGCAGCCGTGAAGTGCATTGTAACACGGCATCGGCCACGCCAGATCAAAGTAAAGATCGTAAACCTGATAACGGTCAACACTCAAATGCCACTGCACCATGTCGATTTTGTGTTCCAGAAAACTGCGGCTGTTCATACAAGTCATCGTCCAGATGGCGTAATCACGCTGACGCCGGGAGTCGATCACCGAATCCTGATGGGATACCGTCGGATCACCGACCATATTCCACTGACTGCCGAACCACGCCCACCACGGGAAATGCGGTGAACAACCTTTCGTGCCGTAATAGTAAAATGCGTGGCACCTTTCCAATCCCTCCCGTTTGGGCAGGAAACGGGCCATGGTACTCTCCTGGACCATGCCTTCGGCTTTCCACTCATAAAATCTGGTGGCATACCAGTTGTTATGAAATTCATTCGTGAACAAACTTGCCGCTTCCGCTGATTTGGACTTGGCCGGAGTGGCATGCAGATAAAATTCGATCTTTCTGGCTCCGGAAAGTGTAAGGGGAGTGTCGATCAACTGCATGGTAAGCACCGCTTCATTTTCTGTCACGCTGAAACGGTAACCTTTGGCTTTATCCCGGAAATACCATCCCCGGCAACTATCCACCCCGCCCATCAGCCCCACATCGGCATTGCCGCACCAGAAATAGGGCTTTTTCGTCGGGTCAATATAAATTTCCCGGTTCTGCCACGAAGAAAAGTCGATTTTTTCATAGATCGATGAACAATCGTCAAAGGCATCGGCATACGCCCGATCCATGGGGATTTCCAGTGACAGAGATTCCACCTTGAATCCCGTTTGACCGACATTCAGGGTAAACCACATGAAACCGTCAAATTCAGCGTGGATATCCACCGTCAGCGGCACATTATCCAATGCGGTAAGCCGGTAGTCGGCAAATGATTGACCGCATTGCAGCAGTTTGCATTCAAAATAAACCGGTTTGCCGTTGAGGATCAATCTTACCGGACGGCGGAGGATTTCCCGGTTCTGACTGGAGATCGAGGCGATCAGCCCCTCCCTGCCGAACATATACGCCCTGCCCCAGCAGGCAAAAACCCGGTCGTTGGCGATCACCGGCATCCACGGCACCGGCACGATATCGCCCAGACCGGCAGTAGTCCCCTCCCACGGGGCTTTGCCATCCGGTTTGGCAAAATATTCATAATCCTGTGCGATAATTTTGCCGGTCTGATCCGCAAATTCATAGTGCATATCGTACAATCCCGGCGGCAGATCGCTGATATCGAAACGCAATTCGATATCGCCCCGGCTGATGGTGAATTCCCGGCTCTTTTCGTAAACAAATCTGCCGTCTTTCCAATCTTTCATCCGGATCTTGAGCGTACATTTGCGTCCGGAATTATCCCCGCTGGTGGCGACCACGGCCAATTCCATTTTTTCCGGATCCGCCCGGAACGCTTTGAAGCGGATGACATTCGGCTCTTTATAATCCACCCTGCCCCGGAATATCTCCCGGTTTCCGGCAGTAAGTTTCACACTCAAAACTCCCTCGGCCGCCCAGTTGCCCCCCAGGGCAAGTTCTGCCGGAGAACCGCTTTGAGCGGCACCGGAAGCACTGCTGCGGTTATTTTCCAATGCCCCGGTAACGGCTTCGGCGGTAAGATTTCCATTTTGCAACGGATAAAAGATGACTTTGGAAGCGAATTGGCCCTGATTGGATAATTCGCCGAAAGGCATGATCTCAAAAGCCGGGGTATTTTCTGCAAATTCCACTCTGGCATACTGCCGCACGTCGGCCATCGCCCCCGGAGCAAGCGTAACGGTACAACTGCGTAACTTCGGTTTGTCATCGGTTTTCTGCGTACCCAGATCATCCGTTCTGAATAACTGTGTCACGCCCCGGAAAGAGCGGCAGATATTGACAAAAAATGCTTCTCCGACCTCGGGAGTCATCCCGAAATTGCTCCACGGGATCGCCGCTTCGAAGTGCCATTGACCGTCAATCACCCGGTTGCGAATGACCATACCGGAAACGCTCCAGGCGGTTCTTTCCACGCCGTTTCGCAGTTGTGAATCATAAAGCACTCCGGCAGAGTTGATAATGAAATGATACATATTATCCGGCTTGCCGTCAGCAGAAAAGTAGAAGTCGATACAATCATCTTCCCACACGTTGCCGTCGGGCGCGGAAATAGTGCAGCGCAGATCGTCGCCACGGGATTTCATGGCGATATAGAGGTTGTTCTGATCGTAAGAGAAATAGGCTTGCGGCTGATATTCAGCGTAAGTGCCGTTCTTTCCCCGTTTGCCGCCCTCGCTCATCAAAGACAATCCGGCGGCATATTCCCCTGACTGAATCCGGCCGTCGCTTTGCACCGTTCTTTCAGTCAGGGCAAAATCAAAAGGGCGTTGGGTTTCTCCTGCGCCTTGGGCGGCCGTTGACCGCTGATATTCGCTCCTGACCTCATCTTCGGTCAACACCCGCCGGAATATGCGTACTTCGTCGAGCAATGTACTGCCGGGGTTGGCATCCCACTTCTGACCTAATGACAGCATATTGTATGCTCCGGTATAAGCGGTGATATCTTTGGATGCGGCATATTCGCCGTCGATGTAAAGCGTGATTTTGCCGTCGCCCCAGGTGGCAACGATGTGATGCCACTGATTTTTCTGCCACACCGGTTTATTGGCGGTCAGGTTGACGAAGTTGTTGCCGCCCTCAAGCGTGCCGTAGTAGAAACGGACTCCGGTCTGACCATTCTGATTACGCAGTAAAAGCACGATGGAATCTTTCTCCTTGCCCTGCTCCAGAGTATGCAAACGCAGCAGCACCCGGTTTTTCCGGTTGCCCGGTTCCGCATCGACCGGATTCACCCAGAAGCTGATCGCCCCCTGCTGACCGGAAACAATACCGCTTGACCAGAAATATGCCACCCGGTCAAAACCGTTTTTGCCGTTTATCGAACCGATATGCAGAGCCTTACCGGATTTTCCGGGAACCAGCAATCCGGCCTGATCGATGACATCCCGGGGAACTACCGGACGGATGGTCACCTGACGGCTGCTGTTGAGCATGACGAAAGGCTTGTCATGGTTGAAAGATTCATCAAAAGAGAAACTCAACTCCGGTTCAACGGCTCCGGCGGCCAGAGACAATCCGGCCAGAAACATCCATAATTTTTTCATTTTAACCTCGCATTATTTATTTAACCAGATAAACCCGATCTCCGTAAGGTCCGCGAATCGGATGATCCGGATCCGCAGCGATATTCAAATAACCTGAAGATGCCTTCTGCTCTGCAGCAACATGACCATCGGCAAAAAGAATATTACTTGAATTATTATGAATAAAACCGACTTTAGGCGTATCCGTACTCAAATCCACTTCACTTTGAATATATGCAGATGCGTGTCTGTCTATGCCATCCACAAGCAAGCGGGCATCCCAAAAGAGACCACTGGTCGACATACTGGCAAATTTACTGTCCTTCATTGGTTTATTCCATGTATTGCCGTTAAGAAGGCCGAAAATCGCTTTGTTGACAACATAATTATCACATCTCTGATAATCGTTGTTATTTGCTCCGCTCCAAATATTCGGCTGAGTCGGGCATTGGAATTCCACCCATTTACTGACATGGATATTGAACCATGGATTGCTTTTGTATCCAGGAGTATTGTTATCTTTGGCAACCTTTAAACTCGGATAAGTTCCATCGAATACCTTTAACAACTGTGGCCAGTCATACCAGTTGGAACCTCCATCATATGAAAAAGTTTGCAGAGGATAAGTACCGTCATGAGCATCAACATAACTGCTGACCAGTAATCCCATTTGTTTGAGATTATTCATGCAACTGGCCGCACGGCCGCGTTCACGGGCGGAATTAAGTGCGGGGAGCAATATCGCCGCCAGAATGGCGATGATCGCGATGACTACGAGCAGTTCGATAAGAGTGAAACTGGTACGTTTCACTCCACCATGGTGGATGTTTTTCATAACTTTTTTTCTCCTTTTTGGTTAGGGTTGAAAACTTCCCATCTTTGGTTAAAAATCTTTACTGCGGTGGCGCATTGCGGGTTGTTTCTCCAAAAAATCTCCCTGCGGCGGCAGGAGAGCCGCCTCGCCGCTCGTGCTTCGCACTCGGCGGTTTCAGTCGATTTTCCGGAGGCCTCGCTCTCCGTCACTCCGTCGGCTTACGTCTTACTCGTAACTGCGAGTAAGGCAGTCCTAATTTACTATAAATACACCTTGTCCGCCGTAGCCTTGGCGAAGGATAATCCTGCTCATCCGCCTTGACAGACCGGCGACCTTACCTCGCACTGCATCCACCGGATGCAGTCAAACCATTGTTAACATTTTACAAATAATATCAATCCGTAAACTCAAAATTGATATCTGACACACTTTTCAGGAAGCGGAATATCCAATTTCCCTTCCATAAACAACACGATATCTTCCAGAGCCTCACGCTGACCGGCCCGGTTCAGCGTGTAGAGGAATCCATGCTCCATATTGCGGTACATTTTCCAATACACCGGCACGCCGAATTGCCGCAGGCGGTGAGCTTCACGAAGAGTGTATTCCGGAAAGAACATATGTTCCAACTCCGCTTCAATAAAGAATATCTGCGGATCATCCGCCGAAATGTGATTGGTCAGTGACAACTTTTCGTAAACTTCCGGATGGCTCTGATAATCCACTCCGGCAATGCTCCGCATCATACTTCCGGCACCATCCATCATCCCTTCCCACGGCACAAAGGAACACGGCGTGGCATGGAATATCCCCCCGGCAGGTTTCACCCAGTTTTCCACCATTTCCAGATCGGAACAGACCAGCATCGAAGCCAGATGACTGCCGGCGGATTCACCGTAAACAAAAATCTTTACCGGACGATTCTGCGAACGCAGATAATCGACAAAGATCATATACCCTTCACGGATATCCTTTATCTGCTCAAAGGCATCTTTCGCATTGAGCCGGTAATCCGTGGAGCAGACCGTGTAACCCCTTGCGGCCAATACGCCCATGATCTCATGGAATTTATCCCGTGAACCGCCGCGCCAGCCGCCGCCGTGGACGATGAAAAGTGTACTATCCTTTTTGACCGTGCCATCCAGCGGTTCAAAAATATCCAGCACCCGCCCCTTGACGATCGGGTGATCAAAATAGATCGACTGAAATGTATATTTTCCCTGCATTTCCGCTCCATCGCTTACCGGATTTTCCCCGGCACTTAAAGCAGTAAACAGTACCGCCGCCACACCGGAAAGGATCATTTTACCCAAATTCAACTTCATTTGAGGCCGTCTTTCAAAAAAACATCTTGACAAAATAATCTGTACAACATATATTATACCATAAAATCAGAAAAAACGGATGGATAAAAGTTTCATGAATAATGACAAAAAAATCGAAATCAATCAAAATATCAATTTTCACCGATTGATTGAGGATATGCCGGCACTGCCGAGGGAATACGGATTATGGGTGATCGACGGCACCGAGAACTTCGTGGAAAGACTGGTCGATATCGATCAATGCAAAGACCGCCGTTTTGAATTTTACAGTCTGTCGCATATGTTCGCCGGACGCGGCAAATTGCGTATCGGAATGAATACCGTAGATGTGCTGCCGGGCGATTGCATACTCATCTGCCCCGGCGACTGGCACTATTATTGCGGATGCAACGGCGAATATTATGTGGAAGATTCCATCCGTTTCGTCGGCCGCCTGCCCGATACTCTGTGCCGCAACGGTATTTTAAGATCCGGGAAATATCACCTCGGTAAGATCCGGGAATTACTGCCCCTGATCGCCAATACCACTTCATCAAGCAAAGACGCATGGCTGAAATCAGCTATTTTACTGCAATCACTGCTCTGGAAACTCATCGAAAACAACCGCAAAATAAATCCGATGGAAACTTTGCTGGAAACCATCCGCAATGCCCCTAAAAATTACTGGTGGAGCGTGGGAGAACTCGCCGAATTGCGTGGCATTTCACCTGGCAGACTGCGCCGGGAATTTCTCAAACACACCGGTCTGCTCCCTAAAAACTATCTGGAAAACTTCAAACTCCATCAGGCCGCTTACGAAATGATCACCAAAAATCTTTCCGTGACCCGGACCGCGATGGAATTCGGATACATGGATCGCTATCACTTCAGCAGAAGATTCAAAAATCTTTTCGGCGTCCCCCCGGAAAAATACCGCAAAAGTCACACTTCCGGACAAAATGAGGAATGACTGACACGGTCAAGGTGATTTCAAAACTCCTCAAAAACTCTGGAAAAACATCGTCGCAAATGACTTTTGAAATAGTTTCTATTGTATGAATTCACGCCAGATCCGCCACTTGTTTTCATCCATTTCCCAATGGCAGTAAATGGCAATGCCGTCGATCCCGTCTTTATGTGAAGAATCGGAAATGCCACGCAATGCCGCACTTATATTTTCCGCTTGAGGGTGATGATAACCGCTGTCAGCATCCTCATAAGCCGGTATTCCCAAAAGCAATTCACATCCCCCGGAGCGGGTCGATACCACCAATTCATCACTCCATGAACTGACTAAATTTATATAAAATTTTTCCAGAGGTATCGCCGTATCATACATCATCACCACCATCTGATCACAATGACCGGCCAAACGGTGGATATATGCCAAACGCCAATGCACATCCGGGAAACGGTGCCAGACCGTCGGCGGCGGATAGGCCGCCACACTCAAAATTTTACCCGCCATAAGCGGCCGCAACTCATCCAGAAGCTTTAAAAAACCGACTTCATATTCCGGCCATGGCTCAATATTGATCTGCACTCCGGCCAATCTCGGATGTTTTTTCAGCAATTCATCGATCGATCCGATAAAATTTCCACGCCATACATCATCTGACGGCCGGGCCGATTCACCGAAAACTCCGCCGACCCATGGAATCACTTGGATATGGTATTTGGCCGCTTCATCCAGAAAAAGTTCAATTTGTTCATCGTCATAAGCGGCGATCCGGCCGTCGCCCCGGGCCGGGCATAAGTGAGGAAAAACCGTGGAGATCCGGTGGTCTGACAACTGCCGGAATAATGCGGAAATTTTTTCAACACTGCGGAAATCATCCGGATCGCGTCCGTTGACGGCGAACCAGGTATCATCGCCCAGCCAGCCGTGTCCCAGCCAAATGGCATTATTGGCATATTCCGGCAATTTCTCATCACTGCCCGGCTGCCAAAGCAGATAAACCAACGCCGGAATACCCAGAATAACGGCCAGTGCCGTAATGATCCTCAATCCGCTTTTGCTGATTTTTTTAAGAAATTCCGACCTCATTCACCAATTTCGGCAAGTATTTGAAAATATAATTTGAATTTAATATATGGGTAATTTCCCAAATTTCATATAAACTTGCAAAGCGATATTTCTTTTAACGTATAAAACATATCACATAAATTGAGATTTTTCAACCCGGCCTGCACGTTTTTGATCCAACCGGTGATGAGGCTTTTCATATTCTGAAAACAACCTTATAATACGATCGGCTTCAGACGATTGTGCTTCATATTTGAGCGACAGCGAAAATGCTTCATATCGGAATGAAATGGAGATGCTTCATATTGTGCAGTGAAACGAAACAATGCTTCATCCGAAAAGGCGGATGATGAAGCACTTTGTGTCTTGCACGCCTCCGGCGTGTCAAGCACACAAAAGTATGAAGCACATTTTGTGCTTGCAAGCTTTGCTCGTCAAGCATCAAAATATATGAAGCGCACCTTCGGTGCATGAAGCGAAGCCTTTTCAGGCTTCATGTTTTTTTGCCTTGAAATCAAGGCAAAAAAAATGGTGGGCGGTACGTGACTCGAACACGTGACCTCTGCCGTGTGAAAGCAGCGCTCTAACCAACTGAGCTAACCGCCCGCTTTTTCAAGTGGGTAATAAGCATAATATAAACCGTTATCAGCGAAAAAGCAAGTGGATTTCCAACAAAATAACAGAAAATCTTTCCAGAAAGTTTGACAACTCCAATAAAACAGTATATATTGCATCAAATAATGTTGTTGAAAATCTGTTCTGCCACTGTCAGAAAATTTGCCGGACATACACTATACAGGTAAATTCTAAAGCAACCATTTGATATAAAAAGGAAAAATCAAATGTTGATGTTCAAGTGTTCAAATTGTCAAACCACGTTGAGTTGCGATGAAATCTATGCCGGACAAAACTTCAGTGTTCGTCCTGCGGAACTGTCGTGATCGCTCCGCCGCCGCCGCCGATTCCCATGCCTGAACCGGCTCCGGTACAAACTCAAATCATCCCCAAAAACAGTGTCTGCGGGGTGATCGCACTGATCATCCCGATCCTGACTCTGGCCGCAGTCGCCGGAGGCGGTGCTTATGTTTACTTCAAATTCCTGCCGCAATTGAATAGCAAAATCGAAGCCAAAGCCGACAAAGTCACAGATAACAAAGACAATGCGGATCAAACTCAAGCCGATGCTCCGGCGGCACAATCTGCTGATGCAGAAACTCCGGCGGCAAATGCTCCGGCGGCTGAAAATGCCGGTATCCATGCTTCCAAACGTGCGGTCATGACCGCCTTTATCCAAGCCATCATCGACCGCGATACCGAAGCCGCCTGGGAGTGCATCTCCCCTGAGTGCCGCAATGAAAACATCGAAAGATTCGGCAATGAAAGAGCCGCTAAAAACGCTCTGCGTATCAATATCGGCCGGGATAACACCGCCAATTTCAGACGCAAATTCAATGAAAACAAAGAGCAGTTGATCGATGAAATGCTCGTTCCGGCCGAAACCGGAGAGGGACTGGTCGAAGCAGACGGCAAATGGTATATCCGGTTCAAATTCTGATTCGGTTTAAAGAACCGGTAAAAAAATATTATGAGAAACCATGCACGGTTTCTCATAATATTTTTTTATACAGCAGAGGCAACCTTAAAGGCTCAAAGCAATTCCGCGGGGCAATTCGATTTTCGGAGAACCGCCCTTTTTAAGCGATATCCGGATCACTCCTTTCGGCGTGGGTACTGCACATCTGAAATAATCCATGCCGGCACAATCCGGTTTGACCCGGATCTTTTTGAATCCCGGTTCAAGTATCTCGATACCGCTCAACATACGCAACAGCACCGCCGCCGGCCCCCCGGCCCAGCCATGGCATAAACTGTGCCGCAAACCTTTATAGCAAAATGCTCCGCAATCAGCATGCAGATCACGCTTGCCCGGTTCGGGGATCTGATCGATCGGACCGGCATTTTCCAGCCAATCCATATTGAAATCCTCCCAGAAACTCGTTGCTCCGTAATCCAGCATCGCCCCGTAATATTTGCGGATCGTGTCGACCACCCCGGCCTTATCCCCGGCTGCCATCCGGGCACTCAGGATATAAAATCCCATAAATGTACCCAGATCGTCACAGGGATCGACACTCAAAATTTCCCGGTTGACCGCCTCTTTATCCGCAATACCGGCCAAAACCATCAGGGCATTGGGAGCCTTGCGGCTGACCGGCGGCACGGAATATTGAAAAAGCAAGGCGTGTTTATCCCGGCAGAAGTTTTCCAATTCACCATCTTCCAGATATCCGGCGATTTGAGCGGCACTTTTGAATGCCCTGACCATCAAAGCCTGCAATCCGGCGTGTACCGCCGGATCATCACCCTTGGTCGGCCAATCGATAAAACGGAATTCCGGCAGAATTTCCCGGCCGTCTTCAGCAATATAATCGCCCAGCAAATGCATCAAACCACTCAAATACTCATGCTGTTCACGCAAATATTCCAAATCGGCGAAATGCATATAAAGATCGTAGTGACAGATCACCCACCACAAAGAATAACTGCTGATGCTGTTCATGAAATGCGGCAGCGGTGAACGGTCACGGATATAATCCAAACTCTTTTTCACCACCTCCTGACGACCGTAAACATAATTGATCACCGACATTTCCGGATGCATATCCCCCATCCACACCAGCCGGTCACGCTTCACTCCGTCAAGGATATATTCCTGCATATTCAGTGAAACCGTATGCACGCAGACATCCCATATCCGCTTGATACGCTCATCACTGCATTCCAATTCACCCAACGCAGTCAGATCCCGGTGACGGTAAGCGGCCATCACTCCGCTCAATGCCGTTTCTCCGGAAAAATCGATCCGGACAAAGCGGAATCCGGTATTGCCGAATTCCGTTGCCCCCATCGCCGGGAGCGGCAATTCAACATCATGGATCGTGTGCCACTGCTCCGGAGCGGCCAATGCTTCGGAAACCGATTCACCGAAAACCAGCCGGATCTTTCCACTTTTGCGTCCGGCCACGATCCGCACCCCGCCGGTCAATTCCATACCGAAATCCAGCACCAGTGAACTGCCCGGAGCAATATCGATGTATTCATCTTCTTTGAAGCCTTCCGAGGGCTGAATGATCTCGCGTCCGATCAGAAATTCCGCATTTGCGATACCGGTGGCACTCACGATCCGCTGTACCGGCAAATATTCAATGATCCGGGGATCCCGGAACGTTTTTTTGCATTCACACATAACTTTCCACCTGTCAAAAATGATTAGTTCATTGCTTATATTATATCCTTGAGTGCAGAAATTTTCAAGTTCAAAAATAAAAAATCCGGAGTTTTGAACCGAAAATACAATTCAATCCCCCGGATACAACCGTCAGAAAAAAGTGATTGTATATCAATCTTTTTCCAATACTGTCAATTTCTGCACCGTAAGCATATACGGATACTCCGCATTGGCTTCATCTTTGGCAAATTCACCATAGACCCGCACTTTGACCTGTTCTTCAGCGGCCACACCATCGGCAAATTCCACCCGGATCCGGGCCCCTCTGCCGTCTGTGAGATAACGCACTCCATCCTGCCGGATGACCGTGCCGGTCAATTCACCGGCAAATGTTTCCGCAACCGGCACATAACCGGATCCCGCAGCAAGTTTGTTGAATGTGATCTTGTGATCCGGCATATGCGGAGCCAGGAAAAGCAATGCCCCGATGGCGATCGCCCCGGAAAGCACAGTGCAAAGCAGACCGATCTTGAACCACTGGAAAAAGGAGATCTGACTGCCGCCGTGTTTTTCCAACATCCCCAGAGCCACAATATTGGCCGTACTGCCGATCATCGTGATATTGCCGCCGAAACAGGCACCGAAAAGCAATGCCCACCATAAAGGCAGATCTTTGATATTCACCGACAACTGTTCGATGACCGGGCTGAATGCCGCTACGAAAATCACGTTATCCACAAATGCCGAACCGAAAGCCGATACAATAAATATGAATGGCACCAGCCTTTCAGTCGTTGAACCGGCGATCTTGGAAAAACCATTGGCCAACACCTGATCGACATGAGTGTGTTCCAATGTTCCCGCCACTGCAAACAGCAGCATAAAAAAGATCAAAGTCCACCAATCGACCTCTTTTTCCACATAGTGACGGGCCCGATCCGGTTTGAGGATCATCACCACACCGGCACAGATCAAAGGCATGACCAGCAGCACGCTGTTCTTATCCAGGCCGAGCAATTCTTCAGTCTGATGGTGCGAAGCAATGGCCACAACGGTCAGTACGATCAGGATCAATCCTTTCATATACGGCACTTTCACCACCGGAGCAATGCTCAAGCCGCGGGCCAGACGTTCTTTGAGACTGATGTCAAATTTCGCCAGATCCTTGCGGAAGTACCAGAGCAGAAGCCCGATCGTGGAAAAGAGCGATACCAGCATCAGCGGGAATGCCCAAACCATGAAATCACCAAAGGTCAACTGCCCCTTGGTACCGATGAAAATACCCACCGGATTACCCATCATCGTACCCGCCGAGCCGATGTTGGTCGCCAGTACCGCAATGAGAATATAGGGCGTGGCATTGAGTTTCAAACGGTCGCACACCTGAAAAATCAAGGTCGATATAAAGATGATCGACGTCACTTCATCCACCGCACAGGCCAGCAGAGCGCTGGCAGTAGCGGTGACAAAAATGAATTTTTTACCATTCAAATTGGGCAAAGACACGATCAATTGCACGATCCAGGTGAAAAATCCGAGGTCACGCAATGCCCCGACAATGATCATCATCCCCACCAGGAACATAATAACTTCCAGCGACGATGAACTGACAAAGGTCGGAATATCCATGGATTTATTGAATATCAGCACCGCCAATCCCAGAAATGCCACCGCCAGACGGAAGCCCCAGAAAAACAATGTGCCGAAAATAATGGAAATAAACACCGCACAGGCAATGGATTGATTTCCATTCATCCCGATTCTCTGACCGCCGAAACCGACCAGTGCCGCCGCCGCCAGCAAAATCGAAAAGCGGATGGTCATATCTTTGACCGACAACTTACTTGAAGCACTCTCACTCATAATCCATCAATCCCAGAAAAGTTTTGCTGAAAAGTTTTTCAGCGTTACCACACCGGCAGGTTTCCCCGCATTATCCACAATGATCAACTGCGACAGTTTATTGGTTAGAAAACTTTTGGCCAGCACCACCGCCGGGTCATCGACATGGGCTTTGACAAACTCCTCTCGCATGATATCGGCCACTTTATTCTCATCGGCCGTTTTCAACATATCGGAAAACGGTTGGAGCTGATATATCGGAGACAGATCCTGCAACCAGAGCAAATGCTCCGGCAAACTGTATTTGAGCAAATCAGTCAGCGACAATATTCCCCGCAGATCACCGGTATTGTCGATCACCGGCAGCTCCTCGGAACGGGTGACGGCAAATTTTTTCACCGCATCCAGGATCGAATCGGTCTCCTGAAGCATTTCCGGGAAGTTTTCCATCAGATCTGCCGCTTTAAGGTAATCCGGGATCGCCGCCAATCCGCAGGAAAAGTGATTGAGGATATCCTGTGCAGAACTCATTTTGGAAATTTTTCCGGTAACTTCCGGGTCTTCAAATTCCGAAGCCAGTGCGGAAAGCAGCTGAATATGCAAATTCGGCTCATCCACCGGAGTCAGCAGCAGGATCATCACTTTCGCCTTGCTTTCTCCGCCGAAATCACAGCCGCCGGGGATACAGGCGATCGCCGTCAGTGCTTCAGTCAATCCCGGGATACGGGCATGGGGTATCGCCAGCCCCGGAGCGATCATCGTCGGGAACAATGCTTCACGGCTCTCGATCTCACGCCGGGTATAATCGATATCCAATTCCGGGTAGTGCCGTTTGAGCAACCCGATCAATTTACCGAGTACCACTTTGCCGTTTTCTTCCTCAACCCCGCAAATTATATTATTGACTTGCAGGAAGTTGCAAAAACAACGTCTCTGTTCTTTCATATTTACACCTCTTTTTCAAACATTTGAAAATTATTCTGAGTAATATACAGCTTTTTCTATGTTTAAGCAAGTTTTTTTCAACATTTTTTATGAACTTTTACACAACGATGCAACTTCAAAAGACAACTTTCCGGTGATTTACTCCATGTCTGTGCTTGCAATATACCGGCATCGAGATTATATTATTCCACAATATTTGTTGACCGCTTCACCGGATTTATTTCATTCTGGAGGTTTTTCATGCCGAAAAAAAATCCTTTCCGTCAGATCGTCCGCATTTTTCTGCCGTTGGATAATGAATCCGACCGAGTGCAGGAGACCATCGGCTTCTGCCAAAAAATCAACTGCCGTGAAGTGATGCTCTTTACCGGACTTTTCGACAATTTCCCATGTTTCGATACTCCGGATGAGGTACAGAAAAGGGTGGATGATATCCTGCGGCCCGCCATAAACACCTGGAAAGCCGCCGGACTTGAGGTCAATCTCAATGTCATACAGACCTGCGGCCACCAGAACTTTCCCGACACCCCGGAATACCGGAAAAAATTCCCCTTTCAGGAGCGTATCACCATTCACGGTACCGCCGGCGACGGTGCCTGCCCCATCGATAAAAATTTGCGGCAGTGGGTCCGGGAAACCTACGCCGTTTACGCTTCTCTCAAGCCGGATTACCTCTTTGTCGATGATGACTTCCGCACGATGATGAAAGGCGGTATAAGTTGCTTTTGCCCCGAACATCTGGCCCGGATCAGCGAACTTGCCGGATCCAACGTGACCAGAGAAGAAGTGGTCAATGCCATATTCAATGAACCTGATTCTCCTTTGAGAAAATATTATTTTGACGTCACCACCCAAGGCTTTGTCACGCTGGCTCAAGATATCCATCAGGCGGTGAAAGCCGTTTCACCGGATACCAGAATCGGCCTGATGAGTGCCGTGCTGCCCCATGCGACCATGGGGGTCGATCTGGAAAAAGTCCTGCTTGCCCTGGCCGGCAGTGACCGGCCGCTGCTCCGTCCGCAGGTGTCACTTTACGGGGAAGTGATGATCCACGATTTCCCGGCACTGGTATTCAATCCCTCGCTCATGCGGGCCTCTCTGCCGGAAAATACGGAATTCTTCGCTGAATTGGAATCCACCCCCTACGGCACCGCCGCCAAATCCGCCGCCATGACCGCCGGACACGCTTTCGCCTTGCTCATGCAGGGATTTCCCAAGCAGGCTTACACCTTTTTCGACACCCTCGGCCACCCGATCACCGAATCGGACAAGTTGACCAAAGCATTTGCCTCTTACAATAAATTTTTCAACCGGGTCGCAACTCTGATCCCGGAAAATTCCCCGGCCTGCGGAATAAATACCGTCGTCGGCCGGAATACACTGCGTTGCCGCCACGCCGGACCAAATACCTTTTTCAATGACCGGGAACTGGCTCTGGCACTGCCCAATTGCGGTCTGCCGCTGGGAACCGATCCCGGTTCGCCATTTCAGGTACTCACCGGCGACGATCTGCGTACCATGGATAAAACGGATATCGATCAACTCCTGAAAAAAGGTGCTTTGATGGATGTTTCTGCCCTCAATGCCCTGCATGACCTCGGTTTCGGTGAACGCATCGGCATAAAATGCGGCAAACGGCTGGCCGCCGGTGATATCGGCATGGAGGAATTCAATTTCGGCTTCGGCCCGGAATTCGATTCCACCAAAAGCCGCCATCCCCTGAAATTCTTCTACTATGATGAATATTCCTCATTCTATGAGTTGGAAAGCGATTCCAAAGCCCGGCCGTGGTCGGTCATCCGCAACTATCTGCAACAGGATATCGCCCCGGGATTGCTCGTCAGGGAAAACGAAGCCGGTGAACGCTTTGCCGTCATCCCCTCACTCGGCGATGTCTGTCACCGTTTTCTCTGCTCCTTTGACCGCACCAGACAATTCAGACGGCTTTTCAGTTACCTTGCCCGCCGCCCGGTACCGGTGGCCGTTACGGAATCCGCTCCCTATGTCTGGTGTCTGCTCAACAAGGATGCCGACGGGAACCTGTATGCCGGTTTCATCAATTGTTCCACCGATTGCCTCGATGAATTGCCGCTGGCCTGCGGCCCGGAATTCGCCGGCGGGGTGCTTCAAATTACGGAAGATGGCGAAGTACCGGTGCAAATTTCCGACCCCATCCCCGATCCGGATGATACCGGAGCGGTGCGGTACACGGTGAAAGTTGACCTTGCACCCATGCAATTTGTGCTTTTCAAAGCGGCAAAATAAAATTTCGATTTGATTTTTGATCCTTTGTGCATTATGTTGTAAAAAAACACCATAATTTACAAGGATCTTTTTTATGGAAAGCAAACGTCTTGAAACTTACGCCGATCTGATCGTCAATACCGGGATCAACCCCGATCCGGGGCAGGATGTCGTCATCACCGCCGGATTCGATCAACTCGATTTCGTCCGGCTCGTCACTGAAAAATGCTATCAGCGCGGAGCCGGTAAAGTCTGGTTCAACTGGGTGGATATGCCCTTTGAAAAACTCCACTGCCTTTATCAAACCGAAGAACGCATGAGCAAATTTGAAGCATGGGAAGTTGAAAAACTGCGCTGGCAGTCAGAGAAACTCCCGGCCAGATTGTGGCTTGATTCCGATGATCCGGATGGCATGGATGGCACCGATCCGGAAAAACGGGCCAGAGCCCAAATGGCCAAATTCCCCGTCATCAAACCCTTTCGCGATGCGATGGAAAACCGCCACCAGTGGTGTATCGCCGGAGTTCCCGGCAAAGCATGGGCACAGAAAGTTTTCCCCGGCATCCCGGTCGATGAAGCAGTTGAAAAACTCTGGGAAGCCATTCTTACGGCTTCCAGAGCCAACGGCGATGCCATTGCCAATTGGGATGCCCACAATGCCGCCATCGCCCGGCGCAGTGCCATGCTCAATGATTTCCACTTCACGGCATTGGAATACCATGCTGACAACGGAACAAATTTCAAAGTCGGCCTGATGCCGCAAGCCATTTTTGCCGGGGCACAGGAAACCGATCTTGCCGGCAGGAAATTCAACCCCAACATCCCCAGCGAAGAGATTTTCACCTCTCCCATGTGTGGAGTTGCCGAAGGTACGCTCGTGGCCACCAAACCATTGTCTTATCAGGGGTCACTGATCGAAAACTTTTCCATGCGTTTTGAAAACGGCAAAGTCATCGAAGTACACGCTGAAAAAAATCAAGCCGTCCTCGAAAAAATGATCGCTATGGATGAAGGTGCCGCCTGTCTCGGCGAATGTGCCCTCATCGCCGTCGACTCCCCCATCAATCAAACCGGCATCCTCTTCTGGAATACCCTCTACGATGAAAATGCTTCGTGCCACTTCGCCGTCGGCAGAGGTTTTGACTGCTGTATCAAAGACTTCGCCAACTATACCAAAGAGGAGTTGACCGCCATGGGGCTCAATGACAGTATGATCCATGTGGATTTCATGGTCGGGTGCGACACGCTGGATATCGACGGGATAACCGCTTCCGGCGAAAAGATCCCCGTTTTCCGCAAAGGGTCATGGTGTTTTTAACAAAAAATCAAGGAACTGCAACTGATCTTTTTCAAGGTCTGTTGCAGTTCCTCAACTTGCGTCAGAGAAAAATTACTTTATCAAATCTTCCAATTCCGGCAAATGCTCACGGATATAGGCTTTTTCCTCTTCATTGGGGACGAAGCCGTTTTGCAGGATCACCGTCAGGCAGCGTTTGACATTTTCCGCCATCGGACCGCGTCCGGAAGTTCTTTCCAACAACATCATAAAAAAGGTCATTGTCCGCTGACTGTCGCCCCGGCTGATCCGGACCGTCTTATGTAAATCAGCTCCGGATCTCATCAAATTGGCAACTTCGACGGTCAAGCCCTGATGACACGCCCGTACCACGCGGCTTTCCAAAGGTACATTGCCGCTTGGCGGAGCCTGACGACGGGGGCGGTTGCCGGCATTATCTCTGGCATTCCGGATCATTCCCTGCAAAGCACGCACCCGCTCATCATCCGGATCGATCGCCTGCAACTCGGCCAGAATGCTTTCCGCACCTGCCAGATTACCCCGGCTCAATTCACGCTGGGCATTCTGAAACAACCTTCCCGTCTGCATGCGGCTCATATTCCGCAATTCATTTTCAGCACGGGTTTTGATTCTCGGAAAAGTACACTCTTCAGCGAAACTGCGCAATCCGGCAATATCCCGGCGGTTCAACAAATTGCGAAATCTTTCTGCGGCAGCCGCTTCTGCGATCAGCGGGTCATTCGGCAGAGCCTTTTCCATCAACGGACGCAACGCCCGGATATCTTCGATCACCAGCGACTGCACCGCGTTATCCAGATCAGAACGGAGATTGTCGGTATAACGCTGCCAGCGTTCATTCAATTTTCCCCATTCCAAAGCACCTGCCGCTTCAAATATCTGATATTTGGCAGTCAAATCAGTTGTTCTATTCAACGCATCATCAAAAACACGCAAAAAAGCACTTTCATACACCATCGGATCTGCCGTTTGGGCAATCAAATCAGCAAGTTCTTTGATATCCGGATTTTCCGAACGGAATAACTCGCGTACCCGGACATCAGGCGAAATATCTTCTTTCGCCGATTCACTGCTTTCAACAGCAGCGGCCTCTGCCGGAGCATCGGCAGATCCGGAAGCAAGCAGAATCGCAACGGCCGCTCCGCCGGCCAATACCACTGCACCGATCACGGCCGGAATAAGCCACTTTTTCTTCTGCGTAACTGCCGCGGAAACAGACGGTGCTTCCGGCACGACCAGATCAACATTGCAATTCGGGCAATCAACTTCCATCCCCCGCCATGAATCCTCAGCTTCCAAGGTCATACCGCACTTCGGACAATTAAATTCAAACATAATTTTTCTCCTGTTTCTGACACATTTTTTTGATACTTCTCAAAGTCACTATTACAATACAACATCTTTTTACGATTTTCAACTTGAATGAAAAAAATATTTTTGAAATTCTTTTTTTCTCCTGTCAGCCCTCTTTCCATAAATAATATATACTGTATTTTTCAATTTTTATCCCTGTTGCTCCATCCCCGGAGAACACTTCCGGAGTATCTCATTTTCTGCGGTATCGAATTACGGCACTGCCATTTTGCTTTTTAATACAAAAACGTATTATAAAACACGACAAAAACTTGCTTTTCATCCGGAAGTGCAGTAAAATATTTCACAAGTACAATTCTATACTGTTTTCAGTACAGTTGTAATACGTTTCGGTATCTATTCTCCGGGGAAATTTGCAAAATTTTTTGTTTTTTTCTTCAAATGACTCTTTTACGGGTTGCTTTTGAGAAAATTTTATGGTATAATATACACAGCAACCCAAAACGACGGAGGTTCATTATGGCTATCGACAAAAAACATTACACCGGCGGAGATACCGAAGGCGGTATCACCAGCAGTTACGCCACCGCTGACGGCGTGAAACTCAAAGTCCCCTACTCATTCATGGGCAGTATCTACGACGAAGCGGAAGAACAGGCCGCTCTGGCCGCCATGAAACAGGATTCCCTGACCATGGGGCCCAAAACCCAGGAGTTCCAGACCAAATTCGCCGCCAAACACGGTGCGAAACACGCTCTGGCCTGCAGCAACTGCACGACCGGTATGATGGTCGCCACCCAGATTTTCGATATCGGCAAAGGTGATGAAGTCATCGTCACTCCCAATACTTTCGTTGCCACCTGTCTGCCCATTCTCAAAGAGGGGGCCACTCCGGTTTTCGCTGACATCGACGAAAGAACTTTCAACCTCGACCCCGAAGATGTCGCCAGAAAGATCACCAACAAGACCAAAGCGATCTACGTTGTACACTATGCCGGTCAGATGGTCGATATGGATCCCATTATGGAACTGGCCGAAAAACACGGTCTCTACGTCCTCGAAGACTGTGCCCATGCCACCGGTTCATCCTACAAAGGCAAAATGGCCGGTTCGATCGGTGATATCGGCTGTTTCTCATTTCACTCACTCAAAAACATCACTACCTGCGGCGAAGGCGGTATGATCACCACCAACAACGATGAATTCGCCAAAGGCATTATGGGATTGCGCTGCATGAGCAATCAGCCGTGGAGTTGGAATGACGTCCTCGAAGATCCCAACAAGCCCGAATGGAAATTCGGCAGCCGCATCACCTGTACCAAAAGCCCCGATCTGCTCGAATATTGGCTTCCCGCCCACTTCGATGTCCGTCCGTGGCTCGGCAAACACTGGGGCAACAACTACCGTATGAATGAAATTCAGGCCGCCGTCGGCTGCTGCCAGCTGGATAAACTGGATATGCTCATCGACAAGCGCCGTGAATTGGCTCATCAGATCACCGCCGGTATCAGCGATATCAAAGGTATCGAACCGGTCTACGAAGATCCCAACTGCTACCACAGTTACCACCTCTACACCGTCTGTGTCAACGAAAAGGAACTCGGCGGCAGCCGCGATGAATTCATGCGGGTACTCTACGAGGAAGAGGGCGTGCAGGGTATTTTGCACTATCAGCCGACTTTCCACTTCACCGGTCTCAAAAACCTCGGTTACGATCCGGATCAGTGTCCGAAAGCCAGCGATTTCTTCTACAAACGCGAACTCAATATCCCGATGCACCCGCGTTTGACCGAACAGAATATTTTTGACACCATCGAAGGTATCAAAAATGCGGCAGCCAAAGTCCGCAAACGTCACAATAAAGCGTAAGTTACGTTTCTTTTCGCGGCGTGAACGGCAGTTTTGACCAAAAATTGCCAATTATACAAAGCCCAAACCGGCAGGGAAACACCTGCCGGTTTTTATTTTTACGGAAAAGCGGAAGTTCACTCCGGTATTTTGCAAAGCAGTATGAGGCAAGGTCGAAGTCAAAACAGGGCAGCGGTGAGGGAGTGTACTGTGTACCCGACCGGAACGATGACCGCAGTTTGACAAGAGATTGCCCATAATACGAAGCAAAAACACGCTCCGGCATCACGGCGTGAATGGTTATTTTTGCGAAGCAGTATGAGGCAAGGTCGAAGTCAAAACAGGGCAGCGGTGAGGGAGTGTACTGTGTACTCGACCGAAACGATGACCGCAGTTTGACAAGAGATTGCCCATAATGCTTCGCAAAAAAGGAATACTGTTTTTTGTATACGCCGGTTGAAAAAACTCTTTTTGGCGTTATATTATACGCATGACAAAAAGATAAAACAATATAAAATGTTGATTGGAGAGATATCATGAGCGAAAAAAGTGGTGGTGACTTCCGTTATTCCGTTGGTGAAAGCAAAGTGCCGTGGCACGCCGTAGGCGAATTTTTTGATGGCAGTGATGCTTTGGAACTGGTCAAATTTCTGCTTCCGGATAACGGACAGGCCGGTTATGCCGGCAAACTGGCCGATGCCGCCAGCGCCCTGACCGCTCTGGCTGAAGTTTCCGGCCGGGCCACCAAACTTACGCTCGGTAAAAAGGTTGCGGAAGCCGAAAGTGCCGCCTGTGAATACTTCGGCAGCAAATATGCCTGTTTCACCGACAACTGGACCGGCGGCATGGAAATCGCCTATAAACTTGCCGGTATTTCTGCCGGTGATGAAGTCATCATGCCGGCAGTCACATTCATTGCCACCATGGCATATCCCTTGAGTGTGGGAGCAAAAATCGTCTTTGCCGACATCGATCCGGAAACCATCAACCTTGATCCGGCCGATCTGGAACGCAAAATCACTCCGAAAACCAAAATGATCGTACCGGTTCACCTTGGCGGTTTCCCGGTCGATATGGATGGAGTCATGGCTGTTGCCCGCAAACACGGCATTATGGTCATGGAAGATGCCGCTCACGGCATGGGCGGAGCATACAAAGGCAAAAAACTCGGTACCATCGGTGATTTCGGCGGATTTTCGCTCCATGAAGTCAAAAACATCAATTCTCTCGGTGAAGGCGGTGTTTTGCTGACCAGTGATGATGCTTTCGGCTCACAACTTGCCGGCGGCCGGTTCCTCGGCTTGGATTTCACCCGTAAAATCAAAGACTGGCTCTACGACATATCTCCTTTGACCGCCCGTGACGGCAGTATTCAGGTCGCCCAGAACCACTCCGCCACTGAAATTCAGGCTCTCGGACTTATTCTCCAGATGAAACGTCTGGATAAGATCATCGCCATCCGCCGTAAAGCCGCCGAATATATGAATGGGGTTTTAAGTGAGGAAAAGGGTATTCTTGTGGAGAAACCCGATACTGCCGACACTTACGGCACGCACCACCTCTATTTGCTCCGCATCGATCCCAAAGTTGTCGGCGGGAATATCCAGCAGTTGTCGGCCAAACTGGCGGCCAAAGGGCTGACCAACATCACCCACTTCGGCCCGATGTACCGTTTCAAAATCATGCGTGATCTGGGTTACAATGAACACGAATTGGCCGCGACCTGTCCGCGTACAGAGGAGATGTTCTACCACTCCTACACCCATTTGCCGCTCTATCCGCTCACAGAAGAACAACTCGTCTATCAGGCTCAAGCCACAGTCGAAGCGGTCAGAGAACTCAAACAGGGCAAGTAATTTACTCAAATATCTTTTCTGCGGTATGAGTGTGATTCGCACTCATGCCGTTTTTTTATTCTCACATCCGGTAAAAAAAGATTATCCGAAACCACCGGCAGATCAATAATAAAACAAACTGCCGATAATTTTTTTGTAAAAAATTCAAAAACGCTATTGATTTTTACCGGATGTAACAGTATTATATTTATTAGACAACTCTAACCAAGGAGGAATTATCATGAAAAAACTGTTGCTTGCTGCCGTCTGCTCCGTATCTGCCATGCTCTTTGCCGACACTGATCTGCGGATCAACAACTTCTCTGCGGCCAATGGCGGAAATTCAGAAATCGTTTCACTTTTCTGGAAAACCAGAGGTCTGAAACTGACTGCCGCCGGAGATTCCGATGTGAGAGTGACTTACAATCAGTTTTTCACCTATCAGCATCGCATGATCTATCATGTTTCGGCCGATGTCAGCGGAAATGGCACACCTTTTGTGGAGTTCCAGTTCTTCAATGCCGACGGAACTGCCTGCGGTGAAGTCATGCCGGCCAAACTCTTTCTCCGCGGAGATGATCTGGATGCGTTCCTTGATTTGCGGGATCATACGTGGCAAACTCCGCCCCGGCGTTTCAAAATCACCATCGGTGTAAGAAAAGGCGGTGTCATGGTCTTTGATGATATAGAACTGGAAGTCGATAACGACTGATCTGAGATTCCATACTAAACTCTTTTGCCGGAACCGGTACCGGTTCCGGCAAAAAAATTCCGGCGAATGGTATCTTATTTGCCGGAGTTTTGCATCTGAAGTTTTTTACGGCCGGAAGCGGAAATTTTTATACATGGATAACCGCTGCGGTCGATCCTTTCCAGATCACCGGCATCGGCCAACTGCCGCAGAAGTTTTTCCACAGCGGCACTTTTCAAGTGACGCAGAGAGCCGAAACAGGCGTTATGATGCCAATTACCGGCAATGATCGTGGCACTGCGGCTGCCGGATAAGATCTGACCGAGTTTGCCGATCCCCACCCGGCCATTGAGCAGATCGGCTCCGCGCAGGGCGATCCGGATATCACCGGATCTCACTCCGGGGATTTCCGCAGTGACCGGATCACCGGAGCAATGGTCACAGCATCCGCACTGCCAGGCTTCACTGTTTTCACCGAAATACTCGATCAACTCCACCTGACGGCAGCGGCGGCTTTGGGCGTAATTTATCATATCATCCAATCTGGATAATTCATAATCCAAATGGGCACTCAACTCCCGGTCATCAAGTTCCGGCATCCTCAATGCCGGGTCAGTCAACTCCACGGCCCGGCCGGTAAAACCGGTGTGCCACTCCAGACAATCGCCATTGAGAGCATTGATCACCCGTTTGACCTGATCGCTATTCAATCCGGCAACTTCCGCCAGAAAATCCACCGACACTTCAAACTCTTTGATCACACTGCGGCCGTAATGGCCGATCACCCGGTGGATGAAACGTGACCGCTGGGTCTTTTCATCCTGATGCAAGATCCTCAAGCGGTCAGGATCTCCGGTAAAACGCAAAAATCCCATACCGCTCTTTTTCGCTGAACGGCGGATGCACCCCATTTTTTCCAGAATTCCCAGAGCCGCCGAGATCTGTCCATCGCTTTTCGCTCCGGGTATCTCATCTTTCAACTGCGAAGCGGTGATTTCAATCCCGCCGGGAATACTCATTTGCTGTGTGCGGTAATAAAGTTCCCGGTAGACCGCCCGGATCACTTCCGGCGGCGGGTTATTCATCTCGATCAGAAACTTATGGATGAAAGTATCGGCATAGTTGAATAACAAAATACATTCGGCACTCTCGCCGTCACGACCGGCCCTGCCCGCTTCCTGATAATATGCTTCCAGCGAACCGGATAACTGGTAGTGGATCACCCGGCGGACATCCGGCCGGTCAATTCCCATGCCGAAAGCATTGGTAGCCGCCAGCACCGGAGCCGGATCTCGCATGAAATATTCCTGGGCGGCATTGCGAGCTTCCATACTCATACCGGCATGATATCCGGTGACTCCGGGCAGAGCAGACAGATCATCGACCGCCTGCCGGGTGGCGGCATAGATCAATGTCGGCTTATCGCCCTCTTTGAGGATCTTTTGCAATTCCTTGAGTTTGGCATCTTTGCCCCCGTCGCATTTGACGACTTTGAATGAAAGATTCGGCCGCCGGAATCCGGCCACCAGCAACGCCATATTTTCCCGTTTCAATTCGCTTCGGATATCCCGGCACACCATCGGCGTAGCAGTGGCAGTGAATGCACACACCTGACGGATCCCGGTATTGGCGGCAACACTCCCGATCCGGCGGTAACTGGGACGGAAATCGTGTCCCCATTCGCTGATACAGTGAGCCTCATCCACGATCAGCATTTCCGGCGGATTATTGCTGATAAAGCGGTTGAAAAAATCGGTCTGCAACCTTTCCGGAGCAACATAAAGCAATTTTATTTCGCCCCTTGCCGCCGCATCCGCCGCCTGAATCTGCTCATTGAAAGTTATGGAACTGTTGATGAATGCCGCCGGGATCCCCCGTTTACGCAATGCAGTCACCTGATCATACATCAAAGCGATCAAGGGCGAAACCACCAATGCGTAACCGGGTCTCATCAATACCGGCAACTGGTAACAGAGCGATTTACCCGCCCCGGTGGGCATGACCACACACAAATCATCGCCCTTGAGAATTTTTTCAACGACCTGTTTCTGGTGGTCGAGGAACTCCTCAAAACCGAAAAATTTTTGCAATGCCGCAGTTACTTCATCCATCTCCATTCACCGTCAAAAAGTAAAAATGCACCGCAAAAGAAAACGATCTTGCGGCGCATCAAAGGTCAATTTTCCGGGAATTACTGATTGAGTTTTTCAACCATCTTTTTCAATCCCATCAAATCCAGTTTGCCGCTGCCCAGAAGCGGCAGGGAATCGACTTTCACAAAATCATCGGATTTGGGGATCCAGATATTGGGCAGCCCCGCTTCACGCAAACCGGCAATGATACCGGCAATATCCAATGTTTCATTGATGTAAAAGATCACCAGACGCTCGCCCTTGAGCCGGTCACTGCGTCCGGCTACGGCGATCTCACGGTTTTCGGAGTGAAGCAGTTTGACGATGGCATCTTCCACGCCCTCATGCGGAACCATTTCGCCGCCGATCTTGCTGAAGCGGCTGGCCCGGCCGGTGATGTAGATGTAGCCGTCTTCATCCATGTGACCGATATCGCCGGTGTCGTAATAGTGATTCTGAATGACTTGAGCGGTAAGTTCAGGCTGACCGAGATAGCCTTTCATCACTGTACCGGCACGCACCTGCAAACGGCCATCCTGCCCCGGAGGCAGTTCCACGCCGGTATTTATATCCACGATCCGGGCATGGATGCCCGGCAGCGGACAACCGATGCTTCCCGGGTGATCGCTCTTGGTTCCCATGGTGTAGATGGAGTTATTGAGGTTGATGGTCACGATCGGTGACAATTCGGTACAGCCGAAACCTTCCACAATGTCACGGCCGGTCATGTTGCGGTAACGCTCGGCCAATTCGCTGCGGAGTTTTTCCGCTCCGGTCACGCACAGACGCAGAGTTTTGAAGTCTTCGCCGCTGGGATTGGCTTTCATCATATACTTCTGCAAAAAGGTCGGAGTGGCACAGAGGATCGTGATCTTGAAGTCACGCACACTGCGAACGATCATGGCGGAGTCAAGCGGATTGGCCACATAAGCCACCGGAGTACCGCTGGTCGCCGGCAGAGCAAAGCAGACCGTAAAGCCGAATGAGTGGAAAATCGGCAGGTTTCCGGCGACCCGGTCATCGTGAGTCCAATTGACCACCCGGATAAAACTCTGGATATCGCAGTTGATGTTGCGCTGGGTCAGCATCACCGCCTTGGGAGTGCCGGTCGAACCGCTGGAGAAAAGCAGAGCCGCCTGCTGGAACATATTGTAACAACTCAATGGAGCGATATTGCGGACCAAAGTCCTGGTCGGCAGGAAAAGCACCATCAGCATGGTTTTGATCTTCTGCCATTTGGTGATGCCCGGCACGACATCTTCCAGACAGACCATTTCCTCACTTTTTTCCCATTTGAGTTTGTCGAGGAATTTTTTGCTGGTCAGAATCGTTTTCACTCCGGCCCGCCGCATGGAATCCAGAGCGACCTGCTGACCGGCACTGAAATTCATGATCGCCGGAGTACGGTCGGCACACTGGATGGCCAGCAGCACACCGGCACTCACCGGCATATTGGGCAGCAGGATACCGGTATATCCGGAAGTTCCTTTGTCGATTTTACGGATGACTTTGCTCAAAAGGATGCTCAAAAGCAGCATTTTGAAGTTGCCGAGCCATTTATCGGTCGCCGCATCGTAGAAGATCTTGCCGAAAAGGTGACGTTTGGCATGATAGATAAAGGCGGTATGTATGGGTCTTTCACCCGGCTGGGGTGAAGTTTCGGCGATGGCACCGAGTTCAGAGATCTTCTGACGCAACTGGAATGCCGACAGATTTGGATCGACCGGTTCGCCGATGGCCACCGAGAAATCGACCGGCCAACGGGTCAGACGGTGGAAACGCAGACGGTTCTTGTAGATACCGGTCAGACGGCCGTGGATCATTCCCAGACGCACCGGCATTACCGTCACCTGGATCTCGGGGGGGATCAGAGCCTGCACTCCGGAACGGAAACGCATCAGATTACCGCTGCCGGAAATCGCACCTTCAGGGAAAAAGCAGATGGTTTCACCGGCACGCAGACGATCCTGGATCTTGCCGAAAAACTTTTTCATCGCCTTGGGATGACGGGCATTGGGAACCCGCAAAACCCCCATGTACCAGAAAATCAGACGGGTCGGAATAAAGTTGACGATCTCGGCCCGCACCATGAAACGCACCCGCTGACGCACCACCGCCTGGATCATCAGCAGATCCACCAGCGAAACGTGGTTGGAAACCAGAAGGATCGGACCGGAATAGGGCATATTCTCTTTGCCGACCACCCGTAACCGGAACATCACCATACGCACGATCCATGCGGCGATCTTCAAGGTTATCCTCGGAGAACAGAGGATCAGAAAAACGATCACGCCGATCACGACACCATACCAATCGGCCAACCACGGAATAAAGCAATCCCGGAATTCAGTCAACTTCTCAATCATAAAAACCCCATACTTTAATTTTGCTGTTATTTATTTTTCATTTGCACAGACAAATATTCCGACACGCCTGAAATCAAGATGTGTCCTTTGCATAATGTACATCCTGAACAGTTTTTTTTCAACTTTTATATATTGCCTATTGAAAAATTTGCCGAAAAGAGTTAAATTAATAGGTTATTACATTTAAAAATAAAAATATTTTTACTGCCGGTTTCAGGAATTTCCCGAAACCGACAGTAATTACAACATTTTTCGGGATAGATTCTGATGGCAAATTTTGAAGACAGACTGATCGCTTTATCCAGTGAAGCGATCCTGAAAAAAGCCAAGGCTCTTTTGAAGTTGAAAATGCTCACCGGAGCATGGAAAGATCACCGGGACCGGTGGTGCGGAAAATTTAAAGATCCCGCATCAAACGGCTGTGAAGTGACTGTAAATACCGGAGAAAACACTTCGGCAGTATGCACTTGCGGCGAATGCGGCCCTCAACTTTGTCCCCATGCGATCGCCACAATCATGTATGTCGGCAGATTCCGCAGTTTCGACGACTCCCCCGAATTGCCGCCGGTATACAGCAAAGGTCTTCTGATGCAGGACTTTTCCGAATTATCCCGCCGGGGCATGAAACGCTCGGCCGTATTGAGATTGTCGGTGGTCGAAGATCAACTCCACGCCCCCAATCAATACAAAATTTTACTGCTCCAGGCCAAATTGACCGGCTCATCCAGAGAATACTCCGGCAACTTGAATAATCTGCGGCAGTTATACTTTGAGAAATCTTTGAGTGCTGTTATGAAATATGAGGATTTCCCGCTGCATGACCAGCAGATAATCCGCTTTCTCGCACTTAACGGAGAAGCGGAAAATTCCAATATCGCCCTCGGTGCGGAATCCACTGCCGAATTGTTTCATGCCCTTCCCGGTTTTCCCCGGTTTTTCCGCAACAACCGCCAGATCATCATCCGCCCGGAAAGAGCCAAAGCGGTGCTGACCAAAGTGAAAAATCAGATCGTCCCCGGCATTTGCATCGATCAGGCGGTATTGCCGATGACCGGAGCCAGACTTATCGCCGGACGTTCCGGTTGCTGGGTCGGCAGGGATGATGAATACTTTTTCATCGGCGGCGATTGCGAAGCCGGATTCTTACGCAGTTTTTTCCGTACCGCCCCGCGTAATACCGGTGATCTGCAGGATTTCCCGCTGCCGGTGATGGAAGCCGGAAGCATCGACCCGGAACCGCAAAAAGCCAAAATCATGCTCGACGGCTCTTTTGATGATCATGATTCACTTATTCTGCGGATCAGTTACCTCTATTCAGCCGGCAACCGTACCATAATCTGCTCTCCGCGGAGCGGCAGGATCGGAGCCGGAGGAGCAAAATGTTTTGTCCGTGACTGCAAGATGGAAAGGAATTTTGAAAATGCCCTCGCCCTTTTCGGCATGGAAACCGATGATGCTACCGCCGCCGGATTTCTGCACGATCCGGAAAAGGCCGGAGTATTTCTCGACCGGGCCCTGCCCGAAATACTCCGCAACGATCCGGAAAATTTCGTACTGACGTCCGCCTTATCCATCTTATCCAATGGCGGCAATCATCTTACCTGTCTGCCCTTTACCACCGCTCTTGCCGGAAAAAATCCCGACACCTTCACCCTTTCATTCAAAATCGGCTTTGACGGGGAGATCGTGTCATGGGATAAACTTTTTGAAGCGGCGGTCAACCGCAACGACTACCTTTTGCATCACCGGAAAATTTACCGCATTTCCGCTCCATTGGGCAAATTCATGCGGGCCTCATCGGCTCTTTTACGCAATATCGACTCCGTCGGATGCACCTTTGAATTGCCGCGGGGCAACTGGCAGTTTTTCTGTAAACTTGCCGGAGAGATCCCCGGAGCATTGCCGGCCGGATTGCTGCTCGACCCACCGGAAAATTCCGTTGAAAACCTGAATGAAACCTTCCGTTTTGACGGCAAATTACGCAACTATCAGCGGGAGGGTGTCAGCTTCATGCAATATCTGACCGACCGCAACTTCAATCCGCTTCTGGCCGACGAAATGGGGTTGGGCAAAACGGTACAGTTACTGGCCCTTTTAAGTTCACGGATGAGCAAAAACGGCCCGCCGTCACTGATCGTCTGCCCGGCTTCCCTGATCGTCAACTGGGCCAGAGAAGCATCCCGTTTCGTCCCCGGATTCCGCATTGCCGCCCCGACCGGAGCAGAGAGGGAAAAGATACTGGCCGAAAATAATTTCGATCTGCTCATACTCTCTTACACCGCAGCCAAACTCTGTCACAACACCCTGAAAAAACTGCACTTCAAGTTCCTCGTACTCGATGAGGCACAACACATCAAAAATCCCGGTTCGACCAATGCCAGAAACTGTAAAAGCATCCACGCCGCCCACCGGGTGGTATTGACCGGCACTCCGCTGGAAAACACCCCGGAAGACCTCTGGAGCGTCATGGATTTTCTGCAACCGGGCCTGCTCGGTTCTCTGCCTTCATTCCGCAGACGTTACGCCAATATCGCCAACGACACCGAATTGCAGGAGGAATTCACCGGAAGGATTTCGCCGTTTATCAAACGCAGAACCAAACAGGAAGTCGCTTCCGATCTGCCGGAAAAGCACGAATCCATCATCTTCTGTCAGATGAATCCCGATCAGCGGGAAATTTACAACCGGTTGCTCGAAGAAAACCGGGAAACCCTCAAATCAGGCGGCAGTGCCGAACTTTTCGCTCTGCTTCTGCGGTTGCGGCAGTGCTGCTGTCACCCCGGATTGCTGCCGGAAAATGCCGCCGGTCTGCCGTCAGGCAAAACCGAATTGCTCATGGAATTGCTCCAGCAGAATATCGACAGCGGCCACAAAGTACTGCTTTTCAGCCAGTTCACTTCCATGCTCAAACTGCTCATCCCGCAATTGCAGGCAGCCAATATCCCCTTTGAATACCTCGACGGCAGCACCCGTGACCGTCAGGAAAGAGTGGATAGATTCAACAACGATCCGGAAATACCTTTATTCCTGTTGAGCCTCAAAGCCGGAGGTACCGGTTTGAACCTCACTTCCGCAGATACCGTCATCATCTATGACCCGTGGTGGAATCCGGCAGTGGAACTTCAGGCCGCCGACCGCACCCACCGTATCGGCCAGACCCGCACCGTATCGACCATCAAACTGGTGATGAAAGATTCCGTGGAAGAAAAGGTTTTGATGCTCCAGCAGAAAAAACGCGAACTCTTTCACGCCCTCGTGGAAAATCCCGCCGCTTCCGGCGGACTCTCGCTGGCCGAATTGCGTGCCCTGATGGAGTAATTTGCCATCCACCGCATCAATGGCGGTCAAATACGGAAATACCCATTAATTCAAATTGAGCGGCACTGTTCAAAAATGCCGCCGTGATCCAGAACACCACCCAGTTTTCCGAATATCCGCCGCGTAACGGGGCATCCGGTATCCGGAAGGATTGCTGGCAGAAATTGGTCTGTTCAAATTGTTCGCCCTGACTGCCGTAGATATCGGTCATCTGGCCGCAATTGACAAAGGTCGGCCACGCCAGATCCTGCCATTTTTTATTATTCAGGGCTTTGCCGATCTTCCACAAAAGCGGAGCGACCCAGACTCCGTATACATCAAGGTGCATATTCTGAACTGATGCCGCCGTCCATCCGGCACTGGTAAAACCGTTGTCGGACAATCTGCCGGGCGGCAACGGGATATTCCACACCTGCAAATAACTCAAATATACTGCCGTTGCATGTCCGGCGGCCCGGATATATTTTTCACTTCCGGTCAATTCCCATGCCGCATAAAAGGCACTCATCGCCGCCACGGCCCCTTCCTTATCCTCGCATGAGGCATCCAGCGTACCGCCCCAGTACGGTTCATCCATACTCAAGTGCCGCATCATATAGTGATCGGCAATTTTCAGCGAACTTTCAGCAAATTCCGGAGCATCCAGCAACTTTGATGCCATCGCCAGCGGTGCCCCGAAAAACGCCTCATTGGTCGAAACCGGATGCCAATCTGCCGCCATCACCCGGTCATGGAAAAACCGGCACACCCGGCGGAGAAACTCCAGATACGCCTGCTTGACCGGCCGGCCGGATCCTTTCAAAGCGGTCAGAGCCATGGCAAATGTTTCCATCGTCTGCCCCTGTGAAACGAAGTTGTACTCCTGAAATTTCCGGTCATCGATGTAATATTCCACACAGAATCCGTTTTCATTCACCGGAGAAGTCACCAGAAAATCGAAATACTTCTCCGCCCTCTCCCATGCTTTATCATCTCCGCATTTTTCCCCGATCCACGGTGCAGCGAAGCCCAGCGTTTCACTGCGTCCGCACCAGCCGAATACGATCGACAGCGAACCGTTTTCCGGAATGTTGAATAATGATCCGGCGATCGCCCCATCCTGATACTCCCGGCTCAAAGCATAACGGTATTTTTTGCGTATCAACTCCCCGGCATCGACCGGAACTGGATTCAAAGGATAAAGTTTCAATGCCGCATCCACCGCCGGGATGAAGCCGCTGCCGCGTTTTTCCACCGGAGCAAGTTGCAGACGGAAACTCTTTTCCACGGTCATATGATCGATAAGACTCATACCGTCACCGGGCAGCGGGACAATGCTTTTCTGGCCGTTTTTCACGGCTCCATCCATGCCGTTGCATGAGACAAAACCGGAAAAACCGGCCAATTCAGTGAAATTTCCGGCATACTCCACCCCGCAACTCCACCAGATATCATTTCCATCGGCAAAAGGCACGGGTGACGGTAACGGATGGATGGCCGCCATTTCAGTACCATCGCTGCTTTCCGAAGCGGCAAAAGGCATGGGCATACGGTGTTCTTCAAAGAAGGCCTTTTCACCGGGAACGCCATTCAAGTATGGTACGCCGGGGGTATTTTTACCCGCCGGATTGCCGTAATAAAGAATTCCCGGTATCAGGATCCGGCCGGTTCCGGCTTGACGGAAACGGTAACTTAATGTGACATGATCCATCCGTTTTCCCCGGTAACTCCAGCGGCGGCGGATATTCAGCAGACCGTTTTTTATCTCACAGCAGTCGGTCAGAAACAACACCCCTTCCGGCAGAGTCAGCGTACCGGCAAGCACCACTGCATCACCGACCGGCTCCACTTCAGTCACCGCTGCATAATACCAGCGATCCGGCTTGCGGCCGTCAAATCCGGCGGCCACGGCCCAATATTCCCCGGCCGGAATGAATAAACTGTGCCCCTGACTGTCGGCAAAAAGCACCTTGCCGTCTTTTTTACCAAGGATGAAACCATCCTTTTTCAAATATATATCCATTTACACGCTCTGTAAAACACTGAAAAAAACTTACCGTTAAAATATAACCGGTATTTCAGCAAATTGCAAACTTTACTCCCCCTGACCGGAAGTTAAATGCCAGAAATTATTCAACAATCTGACCGACTGGAATTTACGGCTGCCGAACATGGCTCCGCCCCCGGCCATACCGAAGTCGGCACTGGTCAAAACCAGCAGCCCTTTTCCCACTTTACGCACCAACAGAAAGGAGTAAAGTGAACCGTCTTTCATTTTCAGCGAACCGTAATTTCCCCATCCGGCGGGATTTTCCGGCAGATAACCATTGGCAGGGGTCAGTGAAGTTCGCAGAATATGGCTGATATCATCCGGTACAGTCTGCCACGCTCCGGGCTTGACATTGATACTTTTGCGGGCCGGATCGATCTGCCAGCCCGACCACTTAACGGCAAATTCCGGACGGCCGAAGTAATCGGCCAGCGGCAATTCGCCCCAACTGGCGAAAAGCACCAATGCACCGTTTTCCAGACGGGGCAGTACACTTTTCCGGAAAAATTCCGGACTTAACTTTATTCCCCGGTAATGGCGGATGACATAGACATCTTTTCCCGGGAAACCGGCGGTAAGTGCTTTTTCATCGCGGCAGACCGTCACCTGAAATCCGGCGTTTTCCATAAGCATGGTCATTTCCCGGACATCCTCGACTTTGTGTTTGCAGAAAAAGAGCGTGCCTGCGATCCGCTCCTGCGGGCAGAACTGGATCAACCCCAGGGAATTCTGATCGTGGAACGTAGCATCCGGGAAACCGGAATTGGGCAACTCTTTGCGGGCATCGCCATTGGCCCGTTTGATGCCGAATCCCCAAACTTCATTGGCTTGCGGCATCCTGCCGAATGCGGCGAAGGGAATGACGATCGAAGCACACCACCGGTCACTGCCGATGGTACTTTGCACCTGCCATTGGGGACTCCAGGCTGTATTGAATGTCATCCCGCCCAGTGCCACTGCATCGTAACGGGCCCCATTGGGATTGACGATCATATGACGGTAAATGCCCTCGGTATCACCGGGGATGATGAAAAACATTTCGATCGTTTCGCCATTCCAGAGCGGTCCATCATCTTCCGTCGGTCCCCGGCGCAATTTGGTGATATCCGGATCAAAACAGATCACGTCGATACAGATATTGTTTTCATCATAACGCATGGTCACTTCAGTTTCCGCCGCCGGTTTGCCCGTTCCGGCGACAAATGCGGGCAATTTCACCGCATTATCTTTATTGCCGGTGCATGGAAGCAGGATCTTTGAACCATTCCGGCTGGATAAATAATCCTGATAATAGCGTTTCCACGCATCAAAAAGTTTTTTCTCGATATTCAAATTTTCCAACACCTGTGCCTTGCGGGCCGGATCGCTTATCCGGGCAGCTTGGGCAGCGGCATCGGCAAACAACTTATCACAACGGGCGATCAGTTGCGGATCAAGCAACGCCGCCGCCCCGGCCAACGGCGAATTGAAAAAGTATGAATAACACACTTTCATATTGCTCCACGCTTCATCCATCACCTGATAATACTGCTTCATTTCCGGTGCGGCAGCATCGAAAGCGGCCGCCGTCACATCATCAAGCAGTTTATCCATGGATTCATCCGGATTCCACAAAAGCCGGGCGTAAATATAGTGCCCCAGACGGTGATTCACACCGGGATTCAAACCGGACGGCGGCAGTACGCCATTGCGGTTGCGGTATCCCGGCGGGGAAACTTCCGTAATAAATCCCCGGATCCCCAGAGCAGACATCTGCTGCATCTGATCCTGAAGCATTGAACAAAAAGGTGTGAACATCACCGGAGTGAATATATCAAACTCATAACCGTAGATCACCAGCGGCACGCCTTTCTGCCGCCACGATCCGAGAGATTGCAGCATCCGGCCATTGATCGGGCAACTGCCCAGTTTATGCACATAGCAACGGTTATACATACAATATTCGATGAATTCCGTGCCATCCAGCGGAGTTGACGGCACTTGCAAATAGGATTGATACGCCAGTGATGCGACTTTCACCCACGGACACTTCGCCCGGATCCCCGCACTCAAGCGGTTGAACATCTCAAACCAGAGATCGGTGCGCGGCTTTGCCACACACTTCTCACACTGGCAGTAATTGGTATTATCCGCCGGAAAAAGGCTTAAAATTTCCACATCCGGGTACTCATTGCAGTAACGGACGAATCGATCGATCATGAGTTGATCGACTTCCGGATTGCTCCAGCAGAGTTGATCACGCACCCTTTTACCGCCGACCAGAGCGAAAAGTTCGGGGCGTTCAGCAAAAACAGTGCGGTCGTAAATTGCGATATTGTGATTGCTGAACATGATACGCATACCTCTGGCGATGCGTTTGTCATTCCACTCTTTCACCCAGTTTTTGCCGTTGACCGGCTTGCTCCGCATGATATTGAGACGGTTGCGGGACATGAAAAGTTCCATCTCGTCATTGTAAAATGAACCGCAGACGTGAAAACCGCGGTACTCAAAACGGGAAACCTCCCGGAAATCCGGCACTTCGACCTCCCAGACGGAGCGTTTGGGAATGATCTCCCCGCTTTCCCCCGGCCACACCCAGCGGATACCGGCACATTTTTCCAGAAAAGCATAGACGGCGTAAAGTGCGCCGCGCGGATTATTGCCCATGCAAAAGATCCTGCCACCGGCACTGTAAACATGCAAAGCATCCTGACCGGCCGGTACACCGGAGATCTCCTCAATACCGATAACGATACTCTTTTCCGGAGCGACCGCCCAGCGGCCGATCGCCAATTCGCAACCGGTCATCAACTTCACCGCCCGCTGAAGTTCATTGGCGGCATTAAGTTCCGTCGCCGTCGCCCGCGGAGACAAACTGATGCTCCAAAGGCTTTGACCATTGCTGACGATCACCTCTTTGGCCCCGCAAATCAAGGCACAAAAAGCCCACAGTACAAGAAAAAACTTTTTCATAACAAACTTCGCAACAAATTATTTATCAAACAATTCCGGATAGAGTTTGGTATAACACTCTGACCGTTTATACTTGGAAACCGCCTCTTTGGTAAAAGTCGTCACATGGCCGCCGAGATGCAAGACACTGTTGCTGTTACTGTGATTGGCACTGTTTTGAGTTTCGGTGCTGCCGGTATAATCCACCGTCGGATGATCGTGCAGAATAGTATTATTGGGACTGGCATCTCCGCCGATACGCCAGCGTTCTGCTGAACTCTTTCCGCCGTAATTATTGGTAAGTATACTTCCCTGCTCCATCCAGAAATACAGATAACTCAAACTCTGCCAATTTTTCACGATCGAATCAGATGGACAGCGGAACATGAAAGCATAGGCATCAAAAGAAGCCTGATTGAAAACCGCATCCGCAGGCACATTGGCCCCGGCATAACCGCGATAGATCAAATTCGCCATGTGATGTGCCCAGACAGTCGGTTTGTAAGTGTGGAAATAGTTGGCGACATAACCTGACGCATATGGAGCCGGAATCCGCGAATCATTGTCATCAGCATACATCAGTATACCGGTGCCGATCTGTTTGAGGTTATTGACACATGACGCCACCCGGCCGCGTTCACGGGCAGAATTGAGTGCCGGAAGCAGAATCGCAGCCAGAATGGCGATGATGGCAATGACCACGAGCAGTTCGATAAGAGTAAAACGTACCCGTTTTACTCCGTCATGACGGAACCAATTTGATTTTTTCATAGCATTTTTCTCCTTTTTTAGGGGGTTGAATCGTCTGCGTATATTATACCGCAAAAAAACGTCTGAAAAAATATTTTTTCCAAAAAAAAGATGTGTTTTTTTGATGTTTGCAGTTTTTTTGCTTGCAATATCTTAAAGTTGTATTATCTTTTGCAATGTATCAATTTAAGAGGATATCCATGAGTATCATCAAAGATCGCAACGTCTACTGGAACTACAAAGAAAAAATGTGGTTTCTCGACAAAAACCTGACAATGCCTGCCTATCAGCTCGGCTCGGTGGGGATCACCTATCCCGATCCGGATTACCATATCATCCGGCTCGACGGTGTCAATTTTTACGTTCTGGAATATGTGGTCAAAGGCAGCGGTACTCTGCGGGTGGAAAATCAGGTATTCCACCCCCGCGCCGGAGATTGCTATCTGATGCACCCGGATACCTCGCTGGAATATTGGAGCAATCCGGAAGATCCGTGGGAAAAATTGTGGATCAATATCAGCGGCCCGCTGCCGAAAGCACTGATCAGCAGTTACGCATTGGAAAATACGGTACTTTTCCGCAACTGCCCTTTGCACAAAGAGTTTCAGGATTTGATCAATACGGTCAGCTTCCCGGGGACCGATACCGCCGCCAATGTGGCTCTGACCCTGCACCGGATAGTCGCCGGATTGAGCAACCACCGCCTGAATCTGACCTTTGAACAAAGCAACCGCAGCGGTCTGCTGCTGCGGGATTATATCCACAAGCACTTCCGGGAGCAGTTGAAATTGACCAATCTGGCAAAATTCATCAGCCGGACACCGGAACAGACGATCAGAATATTCAAAAAGGAATTCGGTGTCACCCCGATGAATTATTTGCAGAGTTACCGGCTCAATAATGCCAAACAATATCTGCTCAATACCCGTTACACTTTGCGGATGATCGCGTATGAACTTGGCTTCAGCAATGCCTACTACTTTGCGGCGTGGTTCAAAAAGCAAACCGGTTCATCACCCGGCCGGTACCGGAAAGGGAAGTGACAACCGGCCGGAATTTTTCGTCCCCGCCACTTTTGTCAAGCGGTATGCGGCAAGGCAAAAAAGCCCTCTGTTCCGGTTGCCCGTCGGATACAGAGAGCTGCAAAAAAATGTCTGTTTTTCAAAGTATTTTCGTGCCGATGTCAAACAGCACTCCCAGTTGATACACAACAAATGTTACGACATATGCCAAAGCGAACAAAGCTCCGGCCTCAATGAAAGCCATCTTCCATGAGTTAAGTTCCCGCTTGATGATCGCCAGTGTTGCCAGACATGGAATGGAAAGCAGACAGAAGAGCATAATACAGAATGCCTGCAGCGGCGTATAATTTTTCTTCAACTGTGCCCGCAGACCATCGGACTGCTCATCGGCTTCACCCTCGCTGTACAAAATACCCATCTGGGCGACAAATACTTCTTTGGCCGCCAATGCACCAATAGTGGCGGTGGTAATCTTCCAGTCAAAGCCGATCGGTTTGAATAACGGTTCCAGTGTTTTACCGATCCGGCCGGAAATGGTGTACTCCATCGCTTCGGCTTTACGGGCATTTTCCAATGCGGCAATTTCACTTTCATTGCCGGCAACTTCCTCAATTCCGGCCTCGTAATCCATGGAAAACTCCTTTTTCTCCGGGTAGGTGTTGCAGACGTAAAGGATCACACTGGTCAGCAGAATGATCGTACCGGCCTTTTGCAGATACATCCGGCCGCGATCCCACATGTGGAACATCAGACTTTTGAATGTCGGCATACGGTACGGCGGCAGCTCCATCAGGTAAACTTCGCCGTCACCTTTGAACAAGGTCGATTTCATGATCCTCGCACCGATCAAAGCGACCAGTACGCCGATGATATAAACCAGCCACATGGTGAATGCCTGATACTTTTGGGCGAAAAACGCCGGTATGATCAATGCGTAGATCGGCAATCTCGCACCGCAACTCATAAAAGGCAGAACCATGATGGTTATTTTGCGGTCACGCTCCGATTCGATGGTTCTGGTGGCCATGATCGCCGGTACAGTACAACCGAAACCCAGCACCAGCGGCACAAAGGATTTGCCTTGCAGACCGAAATAACGCATCACACCATCCATCACAAAAGCCGCTCTGGACATGTAACCGGATTCCTCCAGTATGGCTATGGCAAAGAAAAGAAACAGAATATTAGGCAGAAAGACTATCACCCCGCCGACACCGGAAATAACCCCGTCGATCAGCAGACTGCGCAGAAACGGCAGAGTATCGGCACTCCAGTATCTGCCGGCAAAGCCGCCCAGCCAGCCGAAAAATTCTTCGATATAACCCATCAGCGGGTCAGCACAGATGAAAGTGAACCAGAATGTTCCGTACATGATCGCCAGAAACAGCGGAAATCCCAGAAATTTATTGGTCATCACCAAATCGATCTTATCGGAGATCTCCCGCCGCTTTTCCTGCGTACTGGAAATCGTATCCCGGCAGGCTCCGGCCAGCATCGCATAACGCCGGTCGGCCATAAAGGTATCGGCTTCAATGGCGTGTTTTTCCCGCAGATGCTCAATTTGCAGATCGACCTCTTTCCACGCCGGTTTGAAATCATCGATCTGCATGACACAGGTGTCTTTTTCCAACAGTTTGATGGCGAAAAAACGTGAAGGGATATGCTGATATTTTGCCACCTGAAGTTCGTCGATCCGGTCGGCTACCGCTTTGATCGCATCATCGAAATCCGCACCGTAAGTGAGCATCGGCACACCGTGATCGTCAAGATGCGGCAGGATTTCAGAAATCTTATCTTTCAAATTCCGGACACCGCTTACCGTATTACCGACTGTCTGCACAATGGGTGAACCGAAATACTTCTGCAGTTTGGCAATATCAAACTGCAAACCTTTTTTCCTGGCATCATCACTCATATTGAAAGCCAGCAGCATCGGGATATGCAACTCCGCAAGCTGGGTGGTCAAATACAGACTGCGCTGCGGAATGGTCGAATCGATCACATTGACGATCAGATCGATGCCTTTTTGAGTAAGTTCGCGGAAAACCACCGCCTCTTCCGGCGAGGAACTGGATAAGGAGTAAACGCCCGGCAGGTCGATCAATTCAATATCAACTCCGTCAAGTGAAAAATTGCCGGACTTACTCTCCACCGTCACCCCGGGATAGTTGCCGACATGCTGTCTTGCTCCGGTAAGCGAATTGAAAATACAGGTCTTGCCGCAATTGGGATTACCGGCCAGAGCGATACGGAAATTTTTACGCATTGGCGGCCTCCGCTTCCTTGAGGATGACACATTTGGCATCGTCACGATGCAAAGCCATGCTGCTTTCCAGCACTCTGACCCGGATAAGTCCGCCGAATGGAGCATGTGCCTCGATCAGCAGTTCCGTGCCGGGAACGATACCGACATCAGCAAATTTTTTTGCTCCGCGGAAGCGGGGGGAAATTCCGGCGATCGTGGCTTTGATGCCGACAGGCAATTCGGCAAGAGTAGTTTGTGCAACGTCTTTTTCCTTGCAAAAACACCGCATTTTCATTTCAAGTTTTACTCCGTTGATTTCAAGTTTTTCTGCTTTGCATATAATATACAGCGGGAAAAACCGTCTGTCAATTAGTTGAAACTAATTTTTTTGAAAATTTCTTCTGCCTCCCGGATATGATCCTGCTCAAATTCCGGTCAAATTCTGTGCGGCATTCACGGTTCCCATGGGATCGGCAGCATAAACTGCACCGATTTCAGCGGCGAAATCCTCATCCACCACCGCTCCGCCTACAATAAATCGCAGATCATCCAATCCCCTCTCGCGTGCCAATGCCACCGTTTCGCCCATCGCTTTCATCGTGGTCGTCATCAATGCGGATAATCCGATGATCTTCACATTCTGTGTCACCGCCGTATCGATGATCACTTCCGGCGGCACATCTTTACCCAGATCGATCACCTCAAAGCCGTAATTTTTCAGAACCACCCCCACGATATTCTTTCCGATATCATGGATATCACCTTTGACCGTAGCCAGAATGAATTTCGTTTTCGGTTTGCCCGTTTCATCGCTTTTGGTCAGCATGGTTTCCAGATAGTCCGCACCCCGGCTCATCGCTTCGGCCGCCCCGGTGAGCTGATTGAGAAAAAATTCCTTTTTCTCATACTTCACCCCGACTTCGCCGATGGCCGGGATCAAACACTCATTGAGCAGATATTCCGGAGCAAGATCATGGGCCAGCGCCCGGTCGATACACTTCACGATCCGGTCACTGTCACAACGCAAAATGCACGCTTTTACCGCTTCATCCGGCGGCAATTCATCCAGCGGCACCAGCGCCTTCTGATCGGCACCGGTGGCAAAGGCGGTATAGTCAAGCATCTGCGGATCACTGCCCATAAGTGCTTCACCGGCTCTGACGGTGGGCAAGATCTCCTGCGGATCGGCGATCGCTCCGGTCAGGCCCTGCCCCATGAGCATTCCCAGAAAGGTCAGATTGAGCAACGGTCTTCCGGCTGCCCGGCGACTGATATTGGATAAACCGCAAACCGTCCGTAAATTCCGTTTCCGGCAGGCTTCCACCACCCCCAGAGCAGCCTGAGCAGCCAGCGGATCGACGGCGGCAGCCATGATCAGAGCATCGACCACGATATCATCCGCAGAATAACCGTATCCGGATGCTTCTGCGATGATGCGGTCGGCAACGGCCATACGTTCATCCGGAATATCGGAAATGCCGCGACTGGTCAAAGGCAGAGCCACGAACATCGCCCCGTATTTGGCGGCAATGGGCAAAATATTTTCCAAACGGCCGTCTTCAGCGGAAATACTGTTGAGCAAGGCCCGCCCCGGATAGATCCGCAATGCCGCTTCCACAGCGGCCGGATCGGTCGAGTCGATACACAGCGGCAAAGTAACCGTTCTGACCAGACGGCAGACGGCCTTCCGCATCATTTCGCCCTCATTGATACCGCTCAACCCCATATTCACATCCAGGATATGAGCCCCGGCACTTTTCTGCTGAATGGCGAAATCCACGACCATATCCAGTTTATTTTCACGCAATTCGGCCTGAAGAGCCTTCTTGCCGGTGGGGTTGATGCGTTCACCGATGATGGTGAAGCGTTTGCCGAATTCACAAATTTCCGAAGCCGAAGCGACCACACCGCCCGGAGCAGCTTGAAAAACTCTCCGGGGCACTTCCTGCAATGCTCCGGCCAAAGCGGCAATATATTCCGGAGCAGTTCCGCAACAGCCGCCGAAAACCGAGGCTCCGGCATCGGCCAGCAGCGGAGCATATGAAGCAAAGGCTGCCGCATCCATGGAGAAAACAGTTTTGCCGTTTTCCAGTTTCGGCAGACCGGCATTGGGTTTGGCGATCAGAGGGATCCGGGCAAACGGCTTCATTTTGCGGATGATCCCGGCCATCTCCTGCGGCCCGGTGGAGCAATTGCAGCCGAATGCGTCCGCGCCCAGAGCCTGCAACGTCACCAGTGCCGCTTCCGGAGCCGTGCCGGTCAGCGTGCGGCCGGAAACATCAAAGGTCATGGTGACGATCACCGGCAGATCCGGAGCAACTTCACGCACTCCGAGCAAAGCGGCCCTGGCCTCCTGCAGATCCATCATCGTTTCGATAGCGAAACCGTCAACTCCGCCATCGAGCATCGCCGAAGCAGTCTCCCGGAAAACGGCCACGGCTTCCTCAAACGGCAAATCGCCGAAAGGTTCGACGAATCGGCCGGTCGGAGCAATATCACCGAAAACCAGAGCCCGGTTTCCGGCATTTTCTTTGGCGATACGGGCCAGTGATGAAACAATTTCGTGCAGGCGGTCACTCAAGCCGAATTCCGCAAGTTTTATCCGGTTGCCGCCGAATGTGGGGGCATAGACGATATCACTGCCGGAAGCAATATAAGCATTGTGGATGTCGCAGATGCTCTGCGGATTTTCATAGACCCACAACTCCGGTGAAACTCCGCCGGGCATGCCGCGTTTGATCAATTCAGTACCGGTAGCACCATCCAACACCGGGTATTTACCGGCACAAAGTTTTTGAAATCCGCTTCTATCCATCACAACTCCTGTCTTACTCCGGCAAAGGCGGTGACCGACTTTTCCGGTGTCATGTAATATATTTCACTCAAACTCATTCCCAGAGAGGCAAGATCCAATTTTTCAAAGAAAAATGCCTGAATATCCAAAGCCATATCGCCGTACCCCGGAGAATAACGGCGCAGTTCCAATGCCAGCGACTGCCGCATAAGTTCCTGCCGGGCAAGTTCATGCAGCAGATCCATCGCCTCGTCGGCACACTCCGAAGCCACGGCATCATAAACAGCGGCATCAGAAACATTTGCCGCCTCATCCCGCAATTCCGTGACCGCTTCCCCCAGAGTCACCGCTCCGGCCCACAGATGGGTGATCCCGGCACAGCGGCGGGCAAAATCACCACTGTTTATCACTCTGCCTTCACTTAAGATCACGGCATTGTCAGTCACCTCATCCACCGGAAAAATTTCCCAGCATCCCCGCGGATGACACACCTCAAAGGCCCGGAATGCCGCTCTTTGGAAACGGTACCGGTCATCCGGCGAAAGCACCGTTTTGCTCAAGTGCCCGCCCAGACGCAGAAAAATTTCCCTTTCCGGAAATTTTATACTCAAAGCCGGAAAACACCTCATCTGACCGCCTCCGGAAATGCCTGCACTTCTTTATCATCAAGTTCACGGAAACTTCCGGAAGCAAGATCGCCCAGTGCCACCGGTCCGATCTGCACTCTCACCAACCTTACCGTCGGCGCTCCGCAAATGGCGGTCAGGCGGCGGATCTCCCGTTTTTTGCCCTCATTCAATATGAATTCGTAACAGTTTTCCCCGATCTGCCGCACCGCTTCGGCTTTAAGCACTTCGCCCTGATCGGCGATGCCCTTTTCCATACGCCGCAGATCTTTTTCATGGATATTCCCGGCGGTGTGTACGATATAACGCTTCAATATCCCGTAACGCGGATGGGCAAGGATATTGATAAAATTGCCGTCATTGGAAAAGATGATCGCCCCTTCACTGTCTTTATCCAGTCTGCCGGCGGAAACCAGCCGGGCCGGAATGCTCTGCAAAAGATCCACCGCCAGTTTTTCCGCATGGCGGTCAGCACTGCTGCAAACGTATCCGGCCGGCTTATGCAGTAAAATATACCACTTTTTTTCCGCCGGAATTACCCGTTTGCCCTCCAGACACACGACATCATCCGGAGCGACCCGGTAGGCCGGATTGAGCATGATCGCTCCATTGACCGTAACTTTGCCGTTGCGGACGAGAGTTTCGCTCTGCCTCCGGGAAGCAGCACCGCCGGAAGCGAGAAATTTTACCAGATTATCCATGCTGTGTCAATTAAAAAATTTTATGCTTTTTATATAAAATATCACACACAGAGGATTACTGCAAGTTTGCATACCGGTCAATGTGTGTTATATTATACCTTTACAGTAATTTTATGGAGAAAAATGCTATGGATGGCAAACTTTTTCTGGTCAGCACCCCCATCGGCAATCTGGAAGATATCACGTTGCGGGCTTTGAATATCCTCAAATCTGTCGATCTGATCGCCGCTGAAGACACCCGGCACACCCGGCAATTGCTTTCACACTTCGACATCCACGCCAAACTGGAAAGCTGCCACGCATTCAACGAACACAGCAAAGTGGACGATCTTATCGGATTTGTCAAATCCGGCCACTCGCTGGCTCTGGTCTCCGATGCCGGGACCCCTTCGGTGGCCGACCCCGGATTTCTGCTGGTCCGCACTGCCTTGGAAGCCGGTATCGAACCGGTGGTGATCCCCGGTGTCTCGGCCCTGACCTTTTCCGTGACCGCCTCGGCTCTGCCGGTGGATAAATTTGCTTTCTGGGGTTTTGCTCCGGTCAAACCGGGCAAACGGGGCAGGTTTTTCGCCGGAATACTGGCCGACGGACGTACCGGATTTTTCTTTGAATCGCCCTACCGTATCGGTCGCACGCTCAATGAATTGGCGGCCCTTTCCCCGGATTCCAAAGTAGCGGTCATCCGGGAAGCGACCAAGCTGCATGAGGAAATACTCCGGGGATCGGCTGCTGAATTGGCCGCTTTGAAACGGGATTGGAAAGGCGAGATCGTCGTCGGAGTGCATCCGGCAGAAGCAAACAGTAATGAAGATAATGAGTGATATCTGAAATACAAACCTCTATACATAAGGATCTTTATCATGAGCAAAAAACCGGAAATCACCTGGAGTCTGATGCACCCCACTCCGATCGATGTGGAGTACATGAAACAGGTCATCGCCAAAGCACAGCAGTATCATGTGGACAGTTTTGAATTGTGTGCCGCCTGCCACGGGGATTTCGGCGGCATGGATGGTCTTGCCGACTACGCCTGCTACCCCAATACTTTCAAAGCCATCGATCAAGGCATGATCCAAAAAACCAGAGCCGAACTCAAAGAGATCATCGCTCTGGCCCACAGCATCGGCAAACCGCTGGTCTACTGGCACCGGGAAGCGATGGTTCCGGAAGGACTTTTGGAAGATATGCCGCATCTGCTGGATGAAAACGGCGAATTTGACCTGCTCGGTGCCGCTTACGAGGAGTTGCTCCGCTACAAGATCAGTGCCACTTTTGAAGCCGTGCCGGAACTTGACGGTCTGGTTCTGACCCTGACCGAAGCGACCTATTCCGTCATCCACAGTTCAGCTCCGGATAAGTATCCGCCGCGCAAGGTCGTCGATCACATCGTGCGGATCTTTGCCGATGAATTGGGCAAACGGCAGAAACGCTTTATTCTGCGTTCATTCGGTTCGATCGCCAAAGATTATGAGGATATTCTTGCCGGAGCCAGAGAAGCGGCCAGAGATTACGCTTTTGAGATCGAAACCAAGATCACACCTTACGACTTCGACCCGTTTCTGCCGGTCAATCCGTTTCTGCGTAAACAACCCGGGGCCACGCTGGGTGCAGAGTGCGACTGTCTGGGCGAATTTCTCGGTGCCGGTATGCTTCCGGCGGAAAATGTGGATAATATCGTCATGTATGTCCGCAACGGTCAGGCCGCAGATGTTGACCGTTACGCCATCCGGCTCGACCGCATCGGCAACAAAACTTTTGACTGTTATGAGGTCAATCTTTACGCCTACACCAGAGCCATCGAAGATGAGAATATCACTGCCGATGAGATCCGCCGGGAATATCTGGCCGTACACGCCCCGGAAAGCCAGCGTGCCGCTTTTGCCGAATTGGATATCAAAGGTTTTGAATTGGTCAAGAAAAACAACTTCATTGCCGGCAATGTGATCTTTCACCAGTTCCCCAGCCACAAAACTTTGAAACTGCTCAAAGCCGGATTCATCTTTGCCGCATTCAAAAATGATGTAACTTTGGTCAACGGCAAGGAGGTATGGAGCATCCTCTGGGAAAACCGCACTCCCGGCCGCCGGGCCATTCTGGAAGAAAAAAGACAGGCGGTGGAGATCGCCGACCGGGGCAACGCCATTCTGGATAAAATGTCACCCGTCCCCGGTTTTGAAGCGGAACTGGCATGGCGCAAACGCCTCTGGAGCAATGCCGCCGCCGCTACCAGGGCATTTTACGCTCTGACCCGATGCATTTGTGCCTACTTTGACGACATGGAAAACGGCGATGAAAACGCTTCCACGCTCAAAGCCGCCGTCAGATCCGGTCAGGCGGAACTCTCACGCCTCGCCGGATGTGACTTATCCGGTGAAGCGATCTCCAAAGAGGATTTCACCAACGGACTTGGCAAACACCTTTTCCGCAAATCCAACAGCGTCAGGGAGATCTATCTCAATCCCTTCTACGCCATTTTCGGTCTTCTGGAAATGGAGTACGATGTGGAATTTGCCATGCGTAAAAAATATTCAGCCGGTATGAGCGACTGCATTATCGCCGGAGGTATCACCGATGAGTGGCGGATCGAGCGTTATATGCACGCCGCCCACTCCACCATCAATGCCGGGGAAATTTTCCGCTTCGCCGGAAATACCGTATTTCCCAACGGATATTTGAAAATGTGTCTCAAACGCGGTTCACAACTGGTCATCTCCGGTGATACAACTGAAACATCCGACTTCTGCTGTGAATTGGATAACGGCGGCAAAAAGCAGTACGCCTTTGATGCCGACGGCAAAGCGGTCATCGACATCCCCGCCGGAAACGGTGAATTGCAAGTGACTCTGACCAAGGCTCCGGGAACCGCATTCCCCCGTTTCCGGGCGATCTGCGTGAAACCGTAAATCAGTTACTTTGGCCGAACTTTTTGCCCGGGGTTGTTGCAAAACTCCTTTGAGATTTTGCAACAACCCTGTTCTTTACAGCAATCGCTTCATCACGATCCTGATGCACGCCTTTACCGTCACGGTAACAGACAGCCGGATTGTACTGCCCCCACGAACAGCCCTGTTCCGCTGACAGACGGAACCAGCGGACGGCCAGACGGTACCACTTTACAGTTTCGCTGACCGCCGCATGACGGAGAAGCCGGAAGGCTTCGGAGTGATTGCGTTCAACTCCGTTGCCGGAATAATACCTGACTGTGGAATCATACGATGCTTCAGCACCGTTTTGTTCCTCACCGAATTTTCCGGGAGTTTTGACCTACTCGGATGCCGGAGCGGTCAGACACACACCGGCGATCAGCAACCATCTCATTTGCATTTTTCGATCCTCTTTTATTTTTACAGAATCACGGAAAATTCCAAATAAAACAGACTGCTTTTGTAAAATTTCAAGTAATATTTATTCAAAAAAAATACTGTTTTTTGTCAGTATCTCACTTCCGTCCGGAACTGCCGAAGCCGCCTTCGCCGCGGTCAGTTTCACTTAATTTGCCGCAGTTGCATAAGGTGACTTCCGGCAGTTTGCAAATGACCATCTGGGCGATACGGTCGCCGCGTTTGATCTCAAAATCGTTTTTTCCGCCGTTATACATGATCACTCCGACTTCGCCGCGGTATCCGGCATCGACCGTGCCGGGGGAGTTGGTCAGCATCAGATCGTGTTTCAAAGCAAGTCCGCTGCGGGGACGGATCTGGGCCTCAAAACCGACGGGCAATTCCATGCGGAATCCGGCCGGGACCAACGTACTTTTCCCCGGAACCAAAACCGTATCCACTCTCGAACGCAGATCGAATGCCGCATCGTCATCATGGGCTCTGGCCGGAAAAAGATCTTCACAATTTTCCAGCATACAAATTTTTATTTCTGTACTCATACGAAATCCTCCATATCCTAAAAATAGCGTTCAGCAGAGGATTTTTCAACAGTAAACAAAAATTTTTTATGAAAATCACTTGAAAAACCCGGCCCGATGGTATATATTCACCTTCAGAAAGCAGGTTCTTCTCGGAACAATATTTGCATCGGGCTCTCTTTTGAGCTTACTGTACGTCGTGTCGCCGCGAGTAATACACCTGCTTTCTTTTTTGTTATCATCTCAACTTTTATGCGGTATGTTAAAACATCACACATCGGCCTTGATTTCACAACTGCAATAAACTCGGAGGATCACCATGAAAAAACTGCCTGCCGTATTCGCCGCCCTGACCGCCGCCATCGTTTCTTACGCCGAAACTCTGCCGCCTCCGCAAACTGCCGGAAAAATGAGTTTGCAGGAAACTCTGCAAAACCGCCGCACGGTACGCCGTTTTGCCGACACCCCGTTGACCATGCAGCAGTTATCCGATATCCTCTGGAGTGCCAACGGAGTCAACCGCCCCGACGGTAAACGCACCGCACCCAGCGCACTGGATAAAAGAGAGATCCTCATCTATGTCGCCCTGCCCGGCGGCGGCTGCTTCTACGATCCGGATAAACACTCTCTGGAAAAGATCTGCGATACCGATTTGCGGCCGTTCTGCGGCCGTTATCAAGCCCCCTGTTACCTGATTTTAGTGCCGGATAAAAACCGTCAGCCCAATGAGATATTCGCCGCAGTCGATACCGGATATGTCAGTCAGAATATCTATCTGGCCGCCACCGCCGGAAATCTCGGCACCTGTGCCATGGGATCGATCACCGACCGGGCCAGACTGATCAGCGAATTGAAACTCGGCGGCAATACACCGCTGCTGGTTCACCCGGTCGGCACTCCGGAATGAGGATTTTTACCGGATTTTGTGCGGCAAATCCTTGAAAAACTTGTCAACGCATGGTATATTAAGCAAACGGTATAATATACACTAATTATGGAGTAGAAAATCACTATGCGTTACATCGATCAGTTTATGGCGGCATTCCCCTTTGAAGGTTTGACTTTCGACGATATTTCACTCGTCACCCAATATTCAGATTTTCTGCCCCATGATGCTGATGTCAGCACCTTTTTTTCCCGCAATATCAAGTTGAATATCCCCTTTATCAGTGCCGCTATGGATACGGTCACGGAAAGCGACATGGCGATCGCCATGGCCCGCCTCGGCGGTATCGGCGTGATCCATAAAAACCTTTCCCCCGAACGGCAGGCCGAAGAAGTACGCAAAGTCAAACTCTATCTCAATGGCGTAATCAGCACCCCGGTCGTATTCCATCCGGAGCAGACCGTCGCTGAAATGCTCTATGAGAAAAAACGCAAAAAATATAACTTTTCCGGCTTCCCCATCGTGGATGACAACGGCAGAGTCGTCGGCATCATCACCAGCAAGGATATCAAATTCCTCACTGATTACAACATCAAAATCAGCGAAGTGATGACCAAAAATCTCGTCACCGCCAATACCGATACCGCGATCGCCGATGCTTATCAGATCATGCTCAAAAACAAGGTCGGCAAACTGCCGATGACCGATAAAGAAGGTAGACTTACCGGACTTTTCAGTTTCCTTGATGTCAAAACCCTGATCGCCGGTGATGAACCGGCCTACAACCGCGACAGCCGCCATCAGTTGCGGGTGGCAGCCGCCATCAGCCCCTACGATGAAGTCCGGGCCGATGCGTTGGTCAATGCCGGAGTCGATGCTCTGGTCATCGACACTGCCCACGGCGATTCCAAGGGCGTTATCGAAACAGTTTCACTTTTCAAAGAGCGTTACGGCAGCAAAGTCGATATCGTGGCCGGCAACATCGCCACCGCCGAAGGGGCCAAAGCTCTGGCCGATGCCGGTGCTGACGGCGTGAAAGTCGGTATCGGACCGGGTTCGATCTGTTCCACCCGGGTGGTCGCCGGTGTCGGTGTGCCGCAGGTTTCCGCAGTCTATGCAGTCCGCAGTGCCATTCCCAAAGATATCCCGGTCATCGCCGACGGCGGGATCAAACAGACCGGTGACGTGGCCAAAGCGATCGCCGTGGGTGCTTCCAGCGTGATGATGGGTTCCGCTCTGGCCGGTACCAGCGAAAGCAACGGCGATGTGATCCTGCATCAGGGCAGAAGTTATGTCACCTACCGCGGCATGGGTTCTCTTGAGGCCATGAAGTGCAACAAGGGCAGCCGCGAGCGTTACGGTCAGGATGATGTGGAAGATGACAACGAACTCGTGCCGCAAGGCATCGAAGCGATGGTGCCTTTCCGCGGTGCAGTACGCAATGTGATCCACCAATTCGTCGGCGGTCTGCGGTACAGTCTGGGCTACTGCGGCACCAGGACCATTGCCGAATTGCAGGAAAAAGCCAAAATCGTCCGGGTCAGTGCCGCCGGTTTGCGTGAGGCCCATCCGCACGACGTGGTCATCACCAAAGATGCCCCGAACTACACTTCAAACTCCATCTGACATATGAAAAAATTCCTTTGCGTTCTGCTGTCGCTCTGCGCCGCCGTCACCGTTACGGCGGCAGAACTCCGCATTGCCGTGATCGATCTCGACCGGGTTTTCCGGGAATATTACAAAAGCCGGATCGCCGAGGAGTTTCTCACCCGGCAGGCCGAAGCCGCCCGGCTCTACATGACTCAACTCAATACCCGGCTGGAAGCACAACGATCCGAAGCCAGACGGCTGGAAACCAATGCCCTCAATCCGGCATTGAGTGAAGCCGACCGCCGCAGTGCCGCCGAAGCCGCCGCCACAGCCAGAGCCCAGGTGCGGGCCACGGAAAATGAGATCTCTCTCTACACCAATGAAAGAATGAGGGAGTTGCGGCGGCTGGAAGAGGAACGCCGCCGGGAGATCATTGAGGATATTCAGCGGGAAGTACGCCGCCGGGCCGCTGCTGAAAATTACACTTTTGTTTTCGATTGTTCCGGAAAGAGTGCCAATGACCTGCCGGTGGTGCTGGTCTATCCGCAGGCCAATGACATTTCCGATGCGGTCATCAGGGAATTGAACCGGGCCGCCATTCAGATGCAAAATCAACCAACTTCAGGAAGATAAATTATGAAACAGATTTCCATGACCGCTGAAAAGATTGCTGAAATCGTCCAGGGTTCAGTCTGCGGTGATCCGCAACGGGTCATCACCGGCATTTCAGGCATCAAAGATGCCAACTGCGATCAATTGAGTTTCGTCGGCAACAAACGTTATGAGGAATTGCTCGATTCAAGCAAGGCGGGTATCGTGCTGGTTTGCAAAGACCTGGCCAATGCCTCCACCGGAAACCGCTCATTGATCGTCTGCGAAAATGTCGATTATGCTTTCGCCAAAATGACGGCTCTTTTCGCGGAAGAACCTCCGGCCCCGGTCACCGGTATCCATCCGACTGCCGTCGTTTCTCCGGAAGCAGTCATCGGTAAAAATGTTTCCGTCGGTCCCAATGCCGTTATCGAAGCCGGAGCCGTCATCGCTGACAACGCCGTGATCGGGGCTCTTTGCTACATCGGTCATGAAGTAAAAATCGGCCCCGACACCATCCTTTATCCCAATGTGACTGTGATGTACCGCTGTGAGATCGGGGCCAAATGTATCATTCATCCCGGAGTGGTCATCGGTGCTGACGGTTTCGGCTTTGTCCCCGGACCGGCCGGTCTGGTCAAAGTGCCGCAGACCGGTATCGTTGTCATCGGCAGCGATGTGGAGATCGGGGCGAATACCACCATCGACCGGGCCCGTTTCGGCAAAACGGTCATCAAGGACAATGTCAAGATCGATGATCAGGTGATGGTCGCTCACAATGTGGTGGTCGGTGAAAGTTCCATTCTGGTTGCCCAGGCCGGTATCGCCGGCAGTGCGGAACTCGGCCGCGGAGTCATCCTCGCCGGCAAAGCCGGAGTCAATGGTCACATCACCATCGGTGACGGCTGTCAGGTGGCCGGAACCAGTGCCGTAATGAAAAGTCTGCCGCCCGGACAAATCGTCCTCGGTGCCCCGGCAGAATCCCAAAGAGACTTCCTCGGCCGTCTGGCTCTGCCCAAAAAAGTGCAGAAACTGGATGCCAAAATCAAAGAATTGGAAGCCAAAATCAAAGAACTTTCCAAATAATCCGGTCATGTACGGCAATAAAAAAAAGTTTTTCACGGCGGCACTTCTGGCCGCCGTTTTCATCTGCAATGCCGGTGAATTGCTGAACCGGGCCAGAAGCGGGGATCTGCCAAGCCAGTTGCTGTTGGCCGGGGAGTATTTTTTCGGTAATAACCGTCCGCAAAATCTGACTCTGGCTCACTACTGGTTCCGCAAAGCCGCCATTGCCGGTCATCCGCAGGCTCAATACAACTTCGCTTTATGTCTGCTAAATGGCTGGGGATGTGAGAAAAATCCGGCCGCCGCATTCCGTTTTTTTGAAAGATCCATGCATCAAGGGATCAAAAAAGCCACTGTCCAATATGCAAAAATGCTCTATTCCGGGGTGGAAAGCGGAACTTTTGAGGAAGAAAATCTGCCGGAAATCACCGCCGATCCGGCAAGGGCCATTGAAATATTGCGGCCGGTTTCAACAAGCGGCGACAGTGATGCCAAACTGCTGTTGGCCAAATTTCTGTTTGCCGACATCGCCAGGCACGGCCGGGAACTGCGGGAATTGCTGGCGGAATATATCGCTCTTGTCCCCGAACCGGATAGCGAAGCATTGATCATTTACGCTGCCTGTCTGCGTTCCGGGATCGGGGGATTTCCACCTGATCCGGCGGCCGGATTCGCCGTTTTGGAGCGGGCCGCCGGAGCAAAAAACCCTGAAGCGATCGCCCAGCTGGCCGAAATGCTCCTCAATGGTTTCGGCGTTCCGGCCGACCGGGAACGGGCATTGGCATTGTATGCCGAAGCGATCGAATTGGATTCGGCCAGAGCCATGACCGATATGGGGATGTTGAAACTGGCCGGATTTCTGACCGCTCATGATCCGGCCGGGGCATTCCAATACTTTTCCCGGGCGGCGGCCCGGAATTATCCGTCGGCAATGAGGAAACTGGGCGATTGTTACGCAATCGGCATCGGGGTCGCTCCCGATCGGACTCAAGCGATCCGGTATTATATGCTGGCCGCCGAAAACGGAGATGCTCAATCAGCATTCATTCTGGGTGAATCTTTCAGGGATGGCACTCTGACGGAAAAGGATCCGGCCGCCGCATTCCACTTCTTCCAGATGGCCGCCAGAGCTGGATTTCCACCGGCACTGCGGGAAACCGGAAAAGCGTTGCTCCACGGTCACGGCATTGAGGCCGATCAGACTTTGGGCATGGAACTTTTACGCCGGGCAGCCGAAGCCGGTGACCGGGAAGCAGCGGCTTTTTTCCGGTAAAAACGGCACCGGCTGTCCTTGCAAGGGTCATTTACTTTTCTGCTTCGTCTTTGGTTATATTGCTGATCACCTCATCCATCCGGGATTTATCCCCGGTTATGAAAACCAGTTTTCTGCTTTTGGAAACGGCCTGTGAATTGAAAATACTGGCATCTTCAGTTTCCTCATAACGCAGCACTTCGCTGCCGGGGGCACCGGAAGCGTAATCGCCCCAGATAAAAAGATTGAACATCTCCGGAGTCTGGGTGACGTTATCAAGTCCGACCCGGCCGTATGACATCATACCGCTGGCGGTGATGGATTTTTCCGAAACGCCCTGTGCGAGCGTTTGGGCGGTGGTGCATCCGGTCAGGAGCAGTACCACTGCAAAGGCGATAAGTGCGATAAATTCTTTCATTTTTCTTTTTCCTTTCTATCTTTGGTGCGGATGAAGCGTCTCCATAAGCTTCTCCATTTCTTCAACTTTTTTGTGACAGGGGCATCTGCCCTGCTTTTCTGTACAATCCTCAAAACTGACCTTGCCGGAAAGAACGACCTCAATTTTGGTGAGTTTATTGCTCAACTTCCAAAAGCCGCCGATCAAAACCACGATAAGTCCGAGCCATTCATAGGTTGTCATCTCACTCACCATCTTTCTGTGCCGCTTCGTAAGCATCGTCGCCGCCGACAGCGACGATGCCGTACACTGCCGGAATGATGGTAAAACGCTCGATCAGGGCAGATTTTTTCAGCCACCAGAATGTTCCGAAATTGTACCTGACGATCTTCACCATATTGCGGTACATCATATCGTCAGCCTCGCCTTTGCCGATCAGAGCATAGGCGGCATCATGGACGAAGAACGCCGCCTCATACATGGCCAGTGCCGCCGTCAATACTCTGCGTTGTTTTTCCGGCATTGATTCCGCACCGCATCCGTTACATTCCTGCTGGAGCTGCAGCGGTGACATCTGCCGGAATCCGTCCGGCACTTCCAGACCGAGAGCCTCCACCTGTTTGCGGAGCCGGTCGATCTCTTCAAGCGTGTAAAAATAGCAGTCCATAGTCATCAAACCTTATAAAAACTGTCTTCAATTTCCCTTGCATATTTCTCAAGCACCGCTGTTCAAATATTTGTCTACTTCAAAGTCTTCTCCGGGAACATACCGGAGGACATTTGAGAATCTGTACAAACGGATTTTATCAGGCATCCGCTCAACCCGCCCCCCGTCAGTATCTGTATTGATTCCAAGAGATCTACCCTCCGTTGAATTGAAAGTCGGAGTACAGGTGCCTATATACTTACCTTTGTTCCATACATGCAGTACACCGTTGTCGTATTGCATCGACAAATACGTCCATTCGTTCTTTACATATGTGACATTAAGATGTTTCCCCGCACTTGATTGTCCACGAAAGTATATGTTGCCTCCGGAATTACCCTCCAATGTCCAACCGTAGTTGCTATGCCCGGATATTGACAAGGAATCACCATCGGCAAAGAAGAAATAGTCCCAAGTCCATGTCTTGAGATTGCCGCCGAAACCGTCAAGTTTGGATGTTGTGGTGATACGCCCGTTTTCGGCAGCGGGTATATTCAGGTATTCTCCGTCTGCTGTCACACCGCTGCCAAAAGTTACAGTATGTTTATTCTCCGCAAGAGCCTGATTGGTAACAGATGTGCCGTCTATGTAAATCAGACAGGCTGTATCATTCGTTGTGACCGGCGGTATTTCCACATAAAGGTTATTTACCGTAACCGTGGCATTTTGGTTGTATATATTCTCCACTTTCGGAGTGAATCCGCCTCCATAACTCAACCCCGTGGTCACAGTATCTTCAAAGGAGTAATATTCACCGTCAAACACCGCCTTGTACCCATCCCAGGTTTTCGGCACATCGGCATCGAGCGTGACCCAAACTTCACTGCACGCCATACCGTCAACCGTGTTCCAGTTCCGGTCGCTCCATGAAGTTCCCGAACCGTAATACACCAAATCCCCGGTATAACCGGGGCTTACACCCCAACTCAAATAGTTGTTGGCATCGTAATAGTAGTATAAATCGGCGGTTTCGTGCTTGTAGACGGTGTACTTTTCACCCTCCCAATTTTCCGTGGTGATCTCGGCAGGCATATAAGTACCATTGTATTCGGCAGCCGGACATCCGGAAATCTGATAAGCCTTGACTTCCTTTGGCCCGTAAACCGCCGCACATCTGTAAAACTCCATGGAGCCCATGATCACACTGCCCCCGTATGAGCCGGAAACTCCAAAAAGCGTCACTCCGCTGCGGATGTTGCCGGGAAGCAGATTTTTATCGCCTTTCAAGGTGACTGAACCGCTCAAATAAGTATCAGAAGCAATTTCCTGATCTTTGACACCGGGCATAAATACGCCGCCGGGATGAGTTGTGCCGATGGTAATGACTTTTTCCGAGGCCTGATAACCTTTGAATAAAGTAACAGTATTACCGGCAATCTGTGCTCCCGCGGCAAGCGGTATAGTCAGGCGTTGTGCCGTACTGATAAAACCGGCCGGGATCTCGACGGTGTTACCGTTCACCGCAGGCAAAACCGTTTCAATGGTTCCGGTAACTTTGCCCGATGCACCGTAAGCCGTAACCCCGGCCAGCAGTTTATCGGCACTGACGGTGGCATCGGAAGTATCAGTACCGCCGGATTCCACCGTAAAAGAGTAATTTTCGGCCAGATATCCGGCCGGAATATCCACCGTATTTCCATTTTGTACCGGCACTGCCGTACTGATCGTGCCGGTGATCAGTTGCCCGTCACTGGCAACTGCGGTTTTACCTGCCAGGATATCTCCGGCAGTTACAGTAACCTGCGAAACATCCGCCCCGGTGGAAATATTCAATACCGCCGGAGCATAATCATCCAGAATTTCCCCGGTCAAAGTGCCGCCTTTGGCATTGATCGCACTTTTCAACGCAGCTTTTGCCGCCCGGATGCGGCGGATCTCATTGGCTATACTCATCAGATACCCTCCAGAATATGTTCCAGACCGTCAAGTTCAGCTCCGATCTCCTGCAATACATCCTCCACCGAATCACCGTCAAAGTAATTTCCGGTGTCACTCACCGCAAGTTTATCAGTTGAAATTTCCGGTACGGCAGTTATTTTATCCGATAATTCGCGAATCTGCCCCTCCAATCCGGAAGCGATCGCCTGCACCTGAACTGCCGTGAGGTAAGCCGGATCATCCGGCACACTTTCACTGCCGCTGCCCCGGTAGACCCGACTGCGTAAAGTCACCGGGAACTGCCACGCAAAAACCGCAGTACCGTCAGAGTCAAAGCCGCCGAGTTCGCAAAGCAAATCCACCGAAGATTGACCGGTGAGCAATCCGGCAAGTTTGCTTCCGGCATTGCCGTTGAATGGCACACTCAAAATACAATATCCATCTTTATCCACCGTCAAAGTGACTCCGGAACAGATCAACATGGGCGGATCGTCGCTGTTGGCACTGTTTTCATCCAAAGCACAATAACAGCCGGCAGTTTGCAAAGTTGCCGCCGGATAAGCCGGAAGCACGGCACTTTCACCGGCACTTTCACTGCGTAAATCAAACTCAAGGATATAAGATGTGCCGCTCATAAGTTCCAATACGACCCCGTTGGTCGAACCGTAAGCGTCACACAATGCGGCACCGGATGTGCCGATTTTCAAAATTGAACGGATTTTTTGCATATTTACTCCAGATATTTATATGGTAATTCAGGAAAATTTTCCTCTTTCAATAAAACTTCCACATTTTGCCATGCCGCAGTTGCAGTCAATTGATTGCGCCAGTTGTTTGCGGTATTCCAGACGCCGGAAATGAAATTTTCAGCCCGGCTGAAATCCACCGTACCGGCGGCCCGGTTCAATGAAAAATCGATATCAAACTCCTGAGTGCCGCAATCAACGATTTCCGATTCCGCAGTGGAAGAAACTGTGAAATCAGCCCGGATCTTTCCCGTTCCCCGCAACGGCGGCATGACCCGGCCGGGGCGGCCGCTGTCTTTGGTCCCCGGCAGATAGACCCAGTGATGTCCGGAACTTCTGCCCCGGCCGGATTTTTTATGCCAGAGTGCCAGGGTACTCAAAGATATCTGCATACCGCCGTAACTCAGACTGCCGTCATCCAGCCAGTTTCCGGAAATCGTACCGCCACCGGCCGTTTCGCCATAGAGATCGCATTGCAGAGCGAAACCTTTGCGGGCCGACGGATCGCCCCAGAACGGCAATGGATAACGCACTGCATTATTGAGCAGACAGGCGGCACTGCGGATGAAATCACTTTGCGTATGACGGCGGCCGGGAATATCGGTGCAACTCCCCCAAAAGGAGTGGATATCGGTGCCGAAGTCAGCAAAGAACTGCTCATCCAAAACAAATTTGGCCGCCTCATTATCCACCCACTTTCCGGCTTTGCGGAAATCAAAAGAGTTATTCAGAAGATCCCGGATGGCGTAACGCATGGTGTCGATACCCATCTGCCGGGTACAGGGAATATCCGGCAACCGTGCCGCATCTGAATAATCCACCGCATAAATGCCGTAAAAACTCTGCCTTTCCCAAAGGGCCTCACATAAATTATTCCATGCACTTACTATGGAACATGGGGTCTGACTGATCCACTTCATGACAGATACCACTCATTCCCGAAATTCATCATCCGGTCGCTGTTTTTATAAGTTTGCAGTACCCGGCCATGGTCGATCGTGCCGATCAAGCGGAAAAAGACCATATCTTCCGGCAGATACGTCATGAATGAAGCCGAATATTTCCGGTCGGTACGGTCAAAGAAAAAGACCAGATAAATATCACAGACCGCCGTATTTTCAGGCAACGTTAATACGGTACGGGGGATATTTTCCAGACCGGGAACATCGGTCGATCCGCAATATCCGGTATCCGGATAATAACCGTTGCAAATCACCGCGTTTGAACCGGATGATTGCAGTTTGAAATATCCGCGGTATTCATCGGGAGCAATCGTGGCGGCCGCACTTGAAGCACCGCCGAGGATCACCAGTCCGGGATATTCCCCATCCGGCAAAGCCAAGATCAATGCACTGCCGCTTTCCCCGGCGGCAAGTCCGGCCGGTGACGGAGAAACGAACCGGCCGCTGCCGCTGAAAAAGGCCGGGGCAGCTCCGTAAAGAGCGATCGTGCCGCTTTTGCCCGCCGGAATATCCTGCAAAGCGATCGCCCACGGGCCGGAATCATCCACGGCCGCCATGCCGCACAAAACCGCCCGGCCGGATAAACGGGCCAGTTGCTGAAGTCCGTCGCCATTCTGAAATATTCCGGTGACCGCCACCGGGGTAAAGGCCGGAATATCAGTTTGGGAAGTATTGACGAAATCCGCCTGATTCGCCGGCAGTGACGTCTCTGTTTCACCGGCATTTTCCCCGGAACGCAGTAAAAAATTCACGGCATTGTGCCTTGAGGCACTTTCCGGCTGCCACGCTTCTCCGGCAGCAACATCTCTGAATAACATGATATTTTCTCCTTAAAGATCCAGCACTGCAAAAGATGCTCTTTCGTAAAGTCTGGAAACATGTGCTGAATGAAGTTTGCCGTCAGGGGTGTAGAGCGGCCAGCAGTGATCCCAGCCGTCAACGACCCCCAGTTGGATATTGCCGATCTGCCGGAAAGAATTCAATCTGATATGAAAATTGAAGGTCAGATCGCAAAGTTCATCGCCGTCTGCACCGGTAAACGGATCACTGTCAGTCAACCCCAGAAAGAGCAATTCACCGGCATTCCAGTTGTGGAATGCTTCTGAATTCACTTTGCCGACCAGACCGGCCACTTTCCGCAGATAGTCGCGTGATTCGGCCTGTTTCCTGCGGAATGTGGCTTCACAGCGTAAACTCATTTGCGGCTCATAGACCCGGAATTTTTCCGAACGGGAACTTGAACCGGGCAAGCCGTTCCAATTGACCAGTTTCTGCGGATCGATATCCGGAAATGACGGATCGGCCTTGATACTCAAAACTTTTCCGGCGGCATACTTTTTCCAGTTGGCCCCGGCATTGACTTCGGCCTGCCAGCGGCGGTCACCGGCCCGTTTGGCACGCCGCCGGGAACCGGAAGATGCTGAATAATCATCACTCCGGTAATAGACCCCGATCTCCAGCATCCCGCCGCCGGGTGAACGGAGAAGTTCCACGGAATCTTTGGGGATATCCTGCCAAAAGCCGGGGGCCTGCTCAAAGACTTTACGCAAAGCCAGATCGGTTTCGTCACTGCCGACCCCGCTGACCAGATAATTTATCCGGGCTTTTTCGCAACGGCCGGAGTTATCCAGCCGCCGCTGATCGCCGATACTGCGTTGGATTTTCATCGTTCATGCCTCACTTGTAAGTTACTCCGGAAAGTACGGATTTTTCCAGAATTTCCAGAATTTTTTCCAGTTTTTCAGATATCGAATCAAGTTTCTGTCTGAATTCGCTGTAATTCATTTTTGTCTGCTCCTGATGTAAAATTTTCCCGGAACCGGATAGCGGAAATACGGTTCACCCATTAATACACTGCCTGGTCAACACAAAATCTGATTTTTTTGCGGATCATCCGGTCTGCGGTGAAAAAAACGTTTTTTTGTGAAGAAATGACTTGAAAAAAGTTGATTCAGGAGTTATTTTAATTGATCGACAATTTTAAGTTGTGGTATAATGCCCGCAGACGCTGTATTCTGCGGCAAAGTTTTTATTGAAACGGTAATAACAAAAAAACAGGATGAAACGAAAATGAAAAGAACTTTTCAGCCCTCGAACCGCCGCCGCAAACGCCGGCTTGGTTTCTTCGCCCGTATGGCCACCCCCGGCGGCCGTAATGTCATCAGACGCCGCCGTCAGAAAGGCCGCGCCCGGCTCACCGCCTGATCCGGTGTGACGTGTCGACCGCACCTGCCGGAGCGGATTGCCGCAGAGATATCCGTTTCCGCCTGAAAAAAAAGGAAAAACTGCGTTTCAAGTCACAGTTTGACCAAATCCGGCGCGATGGGATCAAAAGTGTCGCTCCCGGTATGGTTGTGGTTGTGGCCCCCTCCCCGGAAAACCGTTTGGAGTGTGGTGTCATATGCAGCAAAAAATACAGTCTGTTGTCCGTGGTCCGCAACCGGGCCCGGCGGTTGATGTGGGAGAGTTTCCGGATGTTGAAACCGGATCTCTCCCCGTGTCGCATATTACTGATACCACGCCGCAAAATGATGAATTACTCACGGCAGAAAGCCACTGCGGAACTGGCGGAAATACTGACTGCCCGGCAGATACTGCGCCCGGCAGAAAATGTTCTTTCGCAGCCGGAATGATGATTTTTCTCATCCGGATATACCAGAAAGCGATTTCGCCCTATCTGCCTTGCCAGTGCCGCTTTACGCCGAGTTGTTCACATTACGCAGCCGAAGCATTCCGCAAACGGGGATTCCGGATGGGATTTCTGCTCACCGTCTGGCGGCTGATGCGGTGTCAGCCCTTTGCCAAAAGCGGCTATGACCCGGTTCCGGAAAAAGGTTTCCGGAATCCGCCGGAAATCAAACACAATGAAGCGGATGAACAATGAAATTTGATAAAGAGACCATTATCGGCATCAGTATCTGTATGGTACTGCTTCTGGCGTGGCCGATGATCAGCCGGTCCATGGGATGGACTCCGGCGGAGGAAACGGTCGCTGAAGAAGCGGCGGCTCCGCAGGATGAAGCAACTGAAAATACTCCGGCTGTCACCACTGCCCCGCCGGCCGCTGCCCCTGCCGGTGAAACCACGGTTCCGGCTCCGGAAGTTCAAAGCACTCCGGAGGTGGAAACGGTCGTTTCTGCCGGAAATACCGAATTCGGCAACCAATTTATTTCACTTACAGTTTCCGGTGAAAACGGCGCAGTAACTGCCATCGGTTTCCTCAAACACAAACACGAGGACCGGGAAAATCAGATCGCACTTGACAATGCCGGACTTTTTGCCGTGGAAATCCCCGGAGCCCGTATCGTCAACGTGACTGCCGACAAAAAAAGTGATACTGAAGTTGTCACTGTGACCACCTTGATTTTGAATGGCGATCCGCTGATCCTGACCCGTACTTACACGATCGACGGCGATTATTCAGTCAAGTGTGATCTTGCCGTTTCCAACCCATCCGATACGGCCGTCACCCTCAAGAATGTCGTTATCTGCGGAGCATCACTTGCCCCGTGGCACATCGTTTCCGGCGATGATCCGCGCCGGATCTCCTACCGGCTGGATTACATGACCGATGACGGTGATCACAAGGATATCGACGGCGATGAGGATGATGAGGACTTCTATCCGGAAACTCCGGTGCAGGTAAAATGGTGTTCTGTGAGCAACCGTTATTTCTGCAGTATTTTCAAACCGGCTGAAAACAGCACATTCCAACTCTATCTGCCCAACCCCAGAAGTGAAGTTGAGGATGTCAAAGGCAAAAAGCACTTTGTGCTGACTGCCGGGGCGGTCATACCGGAAATCAAACTGGTTTCCGGTGAAAGTAAAAGTTTTGAATTTTCCTCTTACACCGGCCCGAAATCATCCGATGCTCTGGCGGCATTTGTCAAAGGCGGCGAAAATGTGATGCATCTGGCCTGGGGACCGATAAATCTGCTGGCCCGCTTCCTGATGTGGATCTTAAGTCTGCTCTATGCGATCTGCCACAGTTACGGATTGAGTATCATCATTCTGACGCTTCTGGTGCGTACGGCATTTTATCCATTGACCGCCAAAGGCAACGAATCCATGCGTAAAATGCAGAAGGTTCAGCCGAAATTCAAGGAATTGAAAGAGAAGTACAAGGATAATCCCCAGTTGCTCAATCAGAAAATGACCGAGTTGTACCGTCAGGAAGGGATCAATCCTCTGGCCGGATGTCTGCCGATCTTGTTGCAGATCCCGATATTTTTCGCTCTCTATGCCATGCTGGATAACGCCATTGCTTTGCGCCACGAATCATTTCTCTGGGCCAAAAATCTGGCGGCGGCCGATACGGTCTGTTCCATCCCGCTGGGCTTCTCATTATTCGGCATTGAGGCCATTCCCGTCAATCCGCTGGTGCTGATGATGACCGCTTTGATGGTCGTGCAGCAGCGGATGACTCCGATGTCCGCCGATCCGGCACAGAAAAAAATGATGATGATGATGCCGGTCATCATGTTGCTTTTCCTCTATTCACTGCCGTCAGGTCTGACGCTTTACTGGACGGTCAGCAACATATTCAGTATAGTTCAACTCTGGCTGCAGCAAAAACGCAACCGGGCATTGCAGGCCGCAAGTGACGGTCAGAGCAAATAAAAATTTCAAGGAAAAAAAGAAAATGGCAGAAAATCCGAAATTCAATGAGTACAAGGATCAGATCATCCGGATCCTTGCGAGAATGTTTGACTACCTCTCACTCAATGGAGACTTCAAAATCGAGGAAAAAGGTTCGCGTATCGGCGTAAGTATTTCCAGCGACAATGCCGGCCGGATCATCGGCCGCAAAGGACAGACACTGGAAAGTCTGCAACTGCTGGTCAACCGGATGATGTTCAAAATGGATGAGGAGTGTCCGCATATCACGCTGGATATCGATGGTTACGCTTCCGGCGACCGGGATAATAAAGAACGCTCCGCCGCTGACACAGAAAGCACTCCCCGTGACAAAGAGTACCGCCGCCGTCCCCGCCGTGGCGATGACGTGCCACGGTCCAGCGTCGAACAACTGGAAAAACAGGCCAAAGATGCCGCGAAAGAGGTCAAGCGCTGGGGCGAACCGGTGAAACTGCCGGAAATGAATGCCCATGACCGCCGGATCATCCACATCACATTGAAAGATGATCCGGAAGTCACCACCGAATCCATCGGCGATGGTGCTATGAAAAAAGTGGTCATCTCACTGGCCAATCAGAGCGAACAGGCATAAAAAATATCTGTTTTTTGCAAAAAAAACTTGGCATCTGCAAAAAAATATCATTTTTTGCAGATGCTATTGCTTTTTATACGACTTGAAGTTACAGCATCACCCGGACGTAATGGAATGTTTTTTCAAAAGAAGTTTATTTTTGGGATAAATTCGGTGATGATTGTATTGATGACGCAGAATACGAAGTTCTGGAAAAGGCGATTATACCATTGTGTCGGCCAAATCCAAAATCAATGAAAAAAACATCACCAAAGTGTATACTTTGAAGAAAAATTCTGATAACAAGTATGTTGAAATCTCCCGGAGAGAATTTCTCGAAGGCGTTGGCAGAAGCTGGCTCGAAGACAATGGCAAAAAGATTAATGATCACGAAGAAAAAGATGAGTCCGATGACATCAATTATGATAACATCGATTGAAGTTCTGGTCTGATTCTTATCAGAAACAACGGGCAGTTGCAAATTTGTTTGCAACTGCCCTTATCTTTTGGTAAGTTTAGATTGTTTTGGCGGCGATCTTACCGGTCAGAGATCAAGAACCGCTTCAAGGTCACTTGATTCTGCCAATGCAATGCCGGCAAGATAAAGGGAACCGGAAACAATGATCCGGTATGCCTGTTGCTCCTGTGCGATCCTTACCGCCTGCACCGGATCGGCGACCGCTTGGGCGGTAAGTGAAGTCATTGTCAGCAATTCCTCCGGTGAATATGCCGCCCTGCCTCCGGCACCGGGGACGGTAAAAATAAATCCGGCGGCGATCGTTTCCAGAAATTTCAGACATTCCGGAGCCTGTTTGTCGCCGAATGCGGCATAGACCACCAGAAATTTCTCTTCCGGATAGCGTTCTTTGACCGCTTCGGTCAATGCCCGCACCCCATCCGGATTGTGACCGCCGTCAATGATCATACGCCCCAAATGCTGAAATCTCGCCGGCCACCGCACTTCACTCAAGCCACGCAACGCCTGCTCCATATCAAAGTGCCACCGGGGTGCCAAATGATCCAGTACCTCGTAAACGATACGGAAGTTTTCCCGTTGCATTTTTCCCGGCAATGAGAGAGCGATCGGCCTGCCGTCATAGATAAATTTCTGACAAATCCCCTCAAATCCGGCGATTTCCGGCACTCCGGCACGGGGCGGATATACCGCCGCACCGACCTCCTCCGCCTTGCGGTAAATGACCGCTTCGGCCTCACCGGGCAGAACTCCGTGGAACAACGGGATATCCGGCTTGATGATCCCGGCTTTTTCGGCGGCGATCTCCGCCGCCGTCGAACCGAGATGCCCCTGATGATCCAGAGCGATATTGGTGATGACAGCGGCCTGCGGCATGACCGCATTGGTCGCATCGAGCCTGCCGCCCATACCGGTTTCCCAGATGACCGCATCAACTTTATTGGCGGCAAAAATTTTCATGGCCAGCACCGTGGCAAATTCAAAATAACTGTAATTGCCATCGCCGCTTTGCATCATCAATTCTTCGCCGAGCCGGTTGAATTCCTCCACGCTGACCGCCTTGCCGTCGATCCGGAACCTTTCCCGGATATCGATCAAATGCGGTGAGGTGTAAAATCCGGTCCGCAATCCGGCACTGCGTAAAGATCTTTCCAGCATGGCCCCGGTCGATCCTTTACCGTTGGTTCCGGCCAGATGGATGAAACGCAAACCTTTTTCCGGATGTCCGGCTTTGTCCATCAACTCCTGCGTGGCACTCAACCCCAGCCGGATGCCGAACATATTCAACGAATTGAAATACTCCGCACAATCAAACATGACCGGTCACCTTGCCATACAGGGCGACCACGCCGGATCGAAAAGTTCCGTGCCGGTACGGAGCAATTCCCGTTCCCGGCCGGTGAGCGTATCGACGATCCACAGCGACGATTTGCCATTCAAAATCCGCTTGCAAACCACCTGCCGGTTATCCGCCGCCCAGCCGGGCGATTCCCAGCCGCCTTCGCCTCTGGAAACAAATTCATTACTGCCGGTATTCAAATTGTAAACAGCGATCGAATATGCCGATCCCCGGCTGCGCCGGGTGGCATAAGCGATTTTGCCGTCACTGCTCCACGCCGGAGTCACCGCATCGATACCCACCGTCGGCAGCATCTGCAAATTACTGCCGTCAGCATTGACGATGAATATCCGGGGATTGCCCCGGCGGTCGCTGACAAAAGCCAGTTTCTTTCCATCCGGACTCCAGCACGGTGAAGCTTCCACCGCAATACCGCTGGTCAACCGGCGGCGGGTACGCTGATTCAAACCGAGAATATAGAGATCGACCTGATGATCGGGACTTAAGATCACTGCCAGATAATTTCCATCCGGAGAGATCGCCGCTCCGGTATTGATCCCCCGGAATGAGGAAATGATCCGGCTGCGCCGGGGCGTGGCCACCGTGGTTTCGATCACATCGATCCCGGTGCGGCCGTATTTGGAAAAACAGATCGTCCGGCCGGTCGGACTCCAGCACGGTTCGACATTGAGAGTATTGTAATTGGTTATCTGCTCAATATTTCCGCCGTCGATGTCGCAGAGGAAAATATTGCGGATCCCCGGAGCAGTTTCCGCACAAAAAGCGATGCGGCTCTGACAGAAACCACGCACCCGGAGTTGTTCAAAGACCTGTTCAATGACCGTATCGACCACCTGTTTGGCCGTCTGACGGGCGGTTCCGGAAACGGTGAACCGCCATCCGGCGATCCGCTGATCGGCCCGGTAAAGATAAATATGCAAAAAGCCGTTGACCCTTTCCGAACGCAGAGTATATTCTGCGGAATTCCCCTGACGGGGAGCATCGAACCAGCCGCATACCGAAAGGAAACGGCTGATGGCATTATTCATTTCAGTATCTCCGGCGGCCCCGTTGAAAACGATCGTCGGATTATCATGAGAGCGTTTGCGGATCACGATATCTTCCGCCCGGAGCATCCACGGAACAGTGCAGAAACAGGAGATCAGGGCGGCGGCAAAGAGGTGTTTGAGCATAAAAAAATTCCTTTCACAATGTATTTTTGCAACATTGATAAGATAGTACCTTTTCAGTAATTTTTCAACACGTTTTTCAAGCCTGAAATGAAAATTTCCGCATCTTCCAAAGTATTGGATGGTGCAAAACTCAAACGCAGTGCCCGGTAAGCCTTTTGCGGAGGAAACCCCAATGCCGTCAGAGCCGGTGAAGGGGTGTTGCTCTCGGCACTGCACGCACTGCCGCTGGCCGCAAAAATCCCATGCCGGCTCAATGCCCGGATGACGACCGCCGATTCCTGATGCGGCAGCATCAGATTGAGGATGTACGGCGAAACGCTGACCGTTTCCGGCAGGGTGGGCATGATGCCCATTTCCGCACAACACTGCCGGATGAAGTCATTGATCTGTGTCACCCGGCGGCAATTTTCCTCCATATTGCTCACGGCCAGAGTCAAAGCATCGGCCACAGTCAGCATCAAAGGCACACTGACCCGGCCGATGGCATAATCATTTTTGCGGTAGTTTTCAGCGTGTTTCAGCAGTTTATCCGTAAATTTTCCTCCGGGAGCAAGAAGCATGGCCGCCCCGCCGGGGGCACCGAATTTCACCCCGGAAATGATCCAGATATCAGCATTTTTATCCACCGGCATCCTGCCGGCACTCTGCACGGCATCGATCAACCGGCACCGGGGTGAAACGACTTTGAAAATATTTGCCGTATCCTGAATGATCCCCAATTCGCTCTGCACCTGATGCAGACAGCAGATATCGCACTTTCCCATGCCGGATGGCAGTTTGACATTGCCGCACTCATCCACCGCCAGTAATTCATGCCGGGTGAAGCGTTGCAAATTGGCCAAAAGAGCCGGATGCTCCAATTTTGAGGCCTTGGCCGCCGCAAAATCCGGCAATGAAGTTGCCACCCGGAAAAGTTCCGTTGCCGAATTCCCCCAGATGACCGGATGATCTTTCACCCCGAAAAGCGATTCAGAAATTTTTTCACCGGCCCGTTTCAGCACTTCCCGTGACTCATAGGCCAGAAGATGTACCGCTTCGGCATTGGCGTAATAACGCAGGGAATATTCCTGAAACTTCTGCAAAATCTCCGGAGTTGCCCCCGAAGACGCCGCATGATCAAAATAAACTACTTTTTCCATAAATCCACCATCCTGAAAAAACATACCGCAAAAGATAACACACAACTGCTTTTTTGTCAAGCCGGGATTGAAAAAAGTACTGCGGAATGCTATATTAATAAGATCGACAAACATGAAGGGATCGGATCATGGCTATCTGGCAGGAAATTTCAAAAAACAAACGGGCATTCTGGGTGTTCATCCCGCTGCTGCTGCTTTACGCATCCTCATACTTTCAGCGCACCGCACTGCCGGGCACGATCTATGAAACACTTGCCGATGAATTTTCGCTCAACGCCTTTCAAATGGGTACTCTGGCGGCATCATTCGTCTATCCCTACGCCCTCTTTCAACTGGTTTCCGGCGCACTGGTTGACCGCTTCTGCGGCACCAGAGTCGTGCTGACCGGCGGTCTGGTGTTCCTCGCGGGCATTTTCCTCTTTCCCCTGTGCAGCAATCTCTACTGGCTCTACTTTGCCCGGATGCTCACCGGCATCGGTGCCAGCACCATGTATTTGAGTCTGGTGCGGGAAACCGACCGCTTTTTCGGCCGGAAAAATTATGCGGTCATGTTCGGGATCGCCTACTTCTGCGGTTACGGCGGCGGTCTGATGGGTTCTCTGCCGTTTGAAAGATTGTGCGGCATATTCCCGTGGCGCAGTGTCCTGCTGGTGGCGGCAGTAATTTCCGCGCTGCTCTATCTGGCGATATTTGCCGGACGCAAAAAAATAACTCTGCCGCCGATCCCCAAAACGCCATTCTCCCTCAAGCCATTCGGCTACATTCTGCGCAACCCCTTGAATTGGCTGCTTTTTATCTGCGCCAACGTGACATTCTGCACCTACTTCATCATCCAGACGGTTTTCGGGAAAAAATTTCTGGAGGACTTCGCCGGATTGTCATCCGCAGAAGCGGCAGCGGTGATCTTCATTCTGACCGTGGTCTGCATGACCACCATGCTCACCACCAGTTTTCTCACCCGGTTGACCGGCACCCGCCGCCGTCCGCTGGTGCTTTTTGCCTGCGGCGTATGCGCAACGGCATCACTGCTGATGACAGCGGCGATCTACTGGCATTGGAATTCATGGTGTTTTGCGGTGATCTACTGCCTCTTTGCCATGGCCGCCGGTATTCCGCAGATATTCTCCATGGTCGTGCAGGAACTCAATGCCAAAGATATCATCGCCCAATCGTGTTCCGTTTCCAATATGTTCGGCTACCTCTCGGTGGCGGTCTTTTCCCAGTTGATCGGCTTACTGCTGGATTGCTTTGACACGGTGGAAAAGAATGGCGCGGTCGTCTATTCCGATGCCGCTTATCTGACCTTGTTTGTGATCGTATCAGTTGTTACGATGTGTTCTTTCGCCCTTTCGTGGAAAATTCCGGAAACCAAAGGACACTATCTGCATTTGCATATCAGTTGATTTTATATAATTAAGGAGCAGAAAAAAATGTTCAACATCGGTTATGCCCAGGAAATCATCACCCCGCCGGTCGGTGTCGGTCTGGCCGGATATATGAATAAACGCCCCAATGCCGGTATGTATGACGATCTTTACGTCAAAACTGTCATCATCGACAACGGCAAAATCCGTTGCGGTCTGGTATCATTCGACCTCTGTTCGGTTTTCAACAGATTGCTCGATACCCTCAAAGAGAAAATTTCCGGCAAATTCGGCGAAGAACTTTTCAACCACCTGATCATCTGCGCCAACCATACCCATACCGGTCCGGAACTGCGCAAAGATCAGGATGACCTGACTGAATATTCCTTCAACCAGATCGTCGATGCCGCCATGCGCGCCATCGAAAGAGCGATCATGAATCTGCTCCCCGGCGAAATCGAATACGGTGCAGTTTACAACAATCCCTACGGCTTCGTCCGCCGTTACTGGATGAAAAACGGCACCATCGTCACCAACCCCGGCTGGGGCAACCCCGATATCGACAAACCGGAAAGCGATTTCGACCGCAATATCGGTATCGTCCGTATCATCCAGAATGGCCGCACCGCCGCATTGATCTGCAACATCGCCCAGCATGGCGACACCATCGGCGGCAATCTGGTTTCCGCCGACTGGTACGGCCGGTTCACCCAGGAGATCCAGCATTCACTCAAAGCGAGTATGCCGGTGATCGTGGTCGATGATGCTTCCGGGGATATCAACCACTTTGACTTCCACCAGAAGATCAATCAGACCAGTTACGATGAGGCAGTAAGGGTCGGCCGCGGCTACGCCGCCATCGTACTCAATGCACTGGACAAACTGGAAAAACTGACCGATGAGGAGATCACAGTCAAAAATTCGACCGTGACCATCCCGCACCGCAAACTTACCGCGGAAGAGGTCGCTGAAGCACAGCATATCCTCGATACCGTGCCGGATATCCCCAAAGAGGGCGACTTTGAAAGTCAGGATCTGGCGAATAAAGTTCCCGCCGCTTTGCGCTACTTTGCCCAGCGGGCATTGGATTGCCACGCCAAAAGCACGCCGTCACACGATGCGAGATTGACGGCGATCGAATTCGGCAAAACTCTGGCCTTCGTCTCCCTGCCCGGTGAACCATTCAACGGTATCGGCCGGGCGATCCGGGAAAATTCGCCATTCAAGAATACTGTCATCGTCTCTCTTGCCCAGAGCCAATCCGGTTATGTGCCGATGCAGGAGTGTTTTGCCAGAGGTGGTTATGAAGTCCAGCCGGGAATCGACACCGCCGCACCGGAAGCCGCCGGAGAGATCATCAGAGCCGCTTTGGAAAATCTTTGAAAGTGTACCGCACTATGAATACTCCCATCTATCTTGACAACAATGCCACCACCGCCGTCGCTCCGGAAGTTTTCGAGGCGATGAAGCCTTATTTCTGCGAAAAATACGGGAATCCATCCAGCATCCACCGTTTCGGCGGCAGTGTGGCTGCCGATGTGGAAAACGCCAGACGGGAAGTCGCCGGTTTGCTCGGAGCAACTTACCGGGATAAGGATAACTGTGCCACGGAGATAATTTTCACCAGTTGCGGCACGGAAAGTGACAATGCGGCCATCAACGCCGCACTGGCCGCCCTGCCCGAAAGAAAAAAGATCGTCACCACCGCCGTCGAACACCCTGCGGTACTCCACTATTGCGAAGAATTGACCCGCCGGGGATATGAAGTGACACTTATCGGTGTGGATGGTCAGGGCAGACTGGATATGGATGCTTTGACCGGGGCAGTCGATGAAAATACCGCCGTCGTTTCAGCGATGTGGGGCAACAACGAAACCGGAACGATCTTTCCGGTAAAAGAGATCGCCGCGATCGCCCATGCCCAAGGGGCATTCTTTCATACCGATGCAGTTCAGGCGGCCGGCAAAGTGAAGATCGATGTGCAGGATACCGGGGTGGATTTCCTCTCCATTTCCGGACACAAACTCCACGCTCCCAAAGGAGTCGGAGCATTGTACATCCGCCGGGGCATCGTTTTCACCCCGCTCATCTGCGGCGGCCATCAGGAACGCAACCGCCGGGGCGGCACGGAAAATGTCGCTTCGATCATCGGTCTGGGCGAAGCGTGCCGGATCGCGAGAGAGCAATTGGATAAGGAATATGATTACCTTAAAAATATGCGTGATGCTTTTGAGCAGAAGTTGCTGACTTCGATCCCCCGGATCCGGATCAATGGAGATTTGGCCAACCGTCTGCCGGGGACCAGTTCGATCAGTTTTGAGTGCATCGAGGGCGAAAGCATTCTGATGCTGCTGGATGTATTCGGCATCTGTGCCAGCAGCGGTTCAGCGTGTACCACCGGCAGTCTGGAACCATCACACGTTCTGCGGGCCATGGGCATACCTTACAGTGCGGCCCACGGCACCATCCGGTTCAGCCTTTCCCGCTATAATAATATGGAAGAACTCGATTTCGTTGCGGAAAAACTTCCGGCGATCATCGCCAGACTGCGGGAAATTTCACCATATTGGGAGAATAAATGATGAATAAGAAAGCGGAAATACAATTCCCCTGCCGTTGGGAATTCCGTCTGATCGCCATGACCGGTACCGCAGAAAAGACCAGAGTCGCGGCAGAAGCGATCGGACAGGCGGAGAACGCCGCCTTTGAAATCACTGCCGGTGAGAGTTCAGGCGGTGGCAAATACACTGCATTGCACGTGGCCTGTGAAGTCGATTGCATTGAAAGAGCAAGAGCTTTGGCGGCATTGCTGGCAAAGGCAGAGGGAGTGCGATTCATACTTTAAAATGGTTTTTTTCAAAAAAAATCACATTTTTTTGCAAAAAAACCGTATTCTTGATTTGAAAAGTGGATTTTAAGTGTTAGATTCTATAAAGTGCATTTGTATTGTATCATTTTAATTTGAATATAAATAAAAACTTAAGGGTGTGCCGAGAATGAAAACTTTCAACATTATCGCCTGTATTATCGTCCTTATACTCGCACTGGTAAGTGCAGTATTTTCCTACTTCCTTTATGAGAAGCGGGTCCAATTCGTCGATGGATGGGAGCAAATGAGCAAAGCGATCCACCAGAGTGCCACGACCATCGACAGACAGAGCGATCAGAAATATGCTCCCAAACTTACTCCGGAGCAGCTCTCTCACAAAAATTATGATCAGGCAGCATTGCAGGCAGCATTGAATAACCTGACCCAGCAGAGCAACCTTTTCGTGCAGAAATATGAAAATGCCATCGAAGCGTGGAATACCATGACCGCCGCGATCCAGGCCAGTGCCCGGATCATGGATGGTCCGATGGGCGGCAATACCGCTCAAACCACGCTCACCCCGGAAGCACTGGTTTTCAACAACAATGAATTCGACATCGCCGATTATCAGGCCAGGTTTGCCCGGTTGACCGCTTTGACCCGCAGTTTCGCCACGATGTATGCCACCGGCTGGGAAGCCATGAGCAATACCCTGCAGACCAATGCCCGGGTACTCGGCAAGATCGTTCCGGCTCCGGCAACTGATTTCGCCACGCAGAACTTTGACGCCGGCAAATTCCGGCAGCAGATGAATGCCCTTGCCCGTCAAAGCGCCGAGGTCGCCCGTAAGTATGCTGAATTGCAGGCTGAATTGGCCCGCACTCAGGCCGAATTGTCCCAAACCCAGCGCAATCTGGCCAATATGACCCAGAGATACAATACTGAAAAGAGCAACCGTGAACGCATCGAAGCCGAACGCAACAATTTGAGAGCCCAGCGTGACTATATGGCCAACGGTCTGGCTCAGATCGGCAAAAAGACCGGTGCCGGTGCCGGACATGAAGTTCAGGCTGATTTCCAGAAAGATCAGGGATATCAGGCCCGTGTCCAGAAAGTCGTTTCCAGAGTGGTTCAGATCGTTGACAACCGTGAAGCCATCGGCAACCAGTTGGTCGCCCTCGCCCGCAACAACGGCGAAACCCTCAATAAACAGACCCTTTTCGCGGCCGCCAGTGCCCAGGTGCCCGATGCGATCGCTCCGTTGCTCCGCGTGATCGACAAACAGCGTAAAGCCCGTCAGGCTTATGCCAACGCCCTCAGCCGCATCGCCGGTATGCTCGGTATCCAATTCCGTGATGATCTGACCAAAGCCGAAACCAATCCGGCCCCGATCGTCACTGCATCACAGGCCAAAGTCAATGAATCCGAACAGCGCAGACGCCAGTTGGTCGCCGCCGCTGAAGCCAAACGTCAGGATGAAGCGACCATCGCCCGTCACGAAGCGACCATCCGCCGCCACGAGGCGACCATCGCTGAATTGAGCCGTACGCTCCAGCTCGGCGAATCACAGGATGCCGCCCAGGTCAAAATCTGGGGTGTCGGTTCCAAAGAGGCCCGTCAGGCTCTGGTCGGTACGGTCACCAAGGTTTCCAAAGAATTCGGATATATCGTGATCGACTTCGGTACCAAGAGCATCGTACTTCAGCAGATCGGTAACCAGACGCTTCAGATCAACCCGCAGCTGACTGACGGACTGAAATTCAACATCACCCGCGGTGAGAATGAATTTATCGCTGAAATCACGCTGAATAATGTCGGTGAAAACGAGTCCACGGCTGACATCCCGCCGTCAAAAGTCGATATGATCCAGGTCGGTGACAAAGTAACATTTGCGGAATAATCCGGGAAAGAGGTATTGAACCATGCTTAATTCAAAATTCTTTACCGTGATGATCATCTTAACGCTGATCCTGACGATCGCGACGGTGACGCTTCAGGTTTTGGAAATGAATACTTATGAACTTTTCCAGACCTTGATAACACGCTTCGGTATCGGTGCGTGACACCTTATGAAAGCCGGATATTTTACCCTTACCGCTGTCTTGCTGGCAGCGGTATTTTTGTTGATATGTTCCGGATGTACTCAAATCGAGCGTGACGGTATAAGTCCGATACCGCAAAACACTCCGGCCTCGTGGGAGTTGAATCCTTACGGAGATGTTTTCCGCTGACTTTTTACGTTGGTCAAAGTTTCCGTTATTGCGGTATTTTGCCGTCATCTCCGGCTATGGTATGAGAGGTCGCCGGATATACCGCTTCCCCCATTGCCCGTTATTGACAAATCCCGGTTCGGATGATATATTTATACGGGTAAAAACATATCCGCACTTTTGTTTTATTTTGATATGCGAGGCGATTTCCAAAGTCCTCATGCAAAACGACAGGAGAAAAACGATGTATACGCTTGATTTGTTTTTTGATGACACCCGGTTTTTCAGACGTAATGATTTGACCCGTGAATACACCGCGGTGGAAGAAGCCGCTGTTTTTGTCGATGGCACGATGAATACCTGCCTGCCCGGCGGCTTTGTGCTTAAACAGCCGGATGGCACCTTCCGGATAATCTATCACGGTACGGAACTGGAAAACGGCAAACTTCATTTTCTGACGGCGGTCAGTGCCGATGGCATTCATTTTGAAAAAGACAATACTGCGGCGGCAGCAGCCGGGATCAAATCACCGGTCGTACCCAACCAGCTTCTTGAAGATCTCCCCCCGGCCAGTGAAATCGTCAATGTCTTTGAAGATCCTTTTGCCGCCCCGGAAGCCCGGTACAAAATGCTGACGGCAATTTTCAGCGAGGAAGAACAGCGTTTATACAATCGCCTGATGATTTCAGCGGATACCTTGCACTGGCAGTTGGTTCCGACCGTACTCTGGCACTCACGGGGATCGGAACCGGTCGGCTCCTGTTGCTATGATTCAGCCCGGAAACGCTGGTTCATAGCCAGCCGTCCGGATTGGGGCGACCGGCGTATCGCCGGGGTATGGACCACAGACTGGGAAACCTTTACCCCGCCCAAATTGCTGCTGCATCCGGATTCACTCGATGACGAACTGGTAGAATTTTACGGTATGTGTGCCGCCGATTGCGGCGGATATATGATCGGTCTGCTCGACTGTTACAACCCCGGGCAAAAAGAACTTCTTGCTCACAAATTTGACGGCGGCAGAGTTTCCTGCGAATTGGTCTATTCCAAAGATGGCAAAAACTGGCAGCGGACACTGCGCCGCCCCTTTGCCGGAGAGAACAATATGATGTTTTTCCCCTCTGCGATCCGGGCGGATGAAAGTTACCACTATATTTACGGTTCATCGACCAACCGGGAACACGGGGATTTCAAACCTGAAGAATTGTGTTCGCAGATCCGGGTGTTCCGCACTCCGAAAAATCGTTTCATGGCCCTGTCCGCATCCGGTGTCCCCGGTACTCTGGCTCTGCGTGAGTGTGTGTTTAATGGCGGAAAACTGCTGTGGAATCTCAAAGCGGAAAAAGCCACTGCGGCGATCTATGATTTGACCGGACCGCAAAAAACGATCGCTTCCCACGAAGATTGCATTGCATTTTCCGGCGACTCGATCGCCTGGGAACCCCGGTGGAAAAACCGCAAAAATCTGGATGATCTCAAAGGAAAATTGCTGGTATTTGAACTCCGGATCGAAAATGGTTCCGTCTGGTCGGTAAGCGGCGATTACCAGTTGCTGGGCACGACAGAAGCATTCCGCTTCCGCAAATTCGGCACGCTCCCGACCCGGCAGGGATTCTGAAAACGCTCCGCGATTGCGGCCGCCGTTGAATTTTATTCTTCACCCGCTGTTATCAGATACCGCTTTTTAGAAAAAAAGTCATCCGGTATACTCCGGCTTTGACCGGCTGTTCACTGCCGATGCGGCAGTCGATATGCACAAATATTTCGCTTTCGGCAGTGGGATATTTTCCGGCAAGAGCGGCATCCTCAATGGCCAATTCTGAAAACGGCAGAGCGGAAAAGGTGAATTCCCTGCCGCCGGTGATATGCAATATCTTACTGCCGTCAGCATTGCTCAAAGTGACTCTGACCGTGTTACTGCGGCCGCCGCCGGATACAGCCGGGGAATAATCCGGATACAACTCATCGACGGTGGTCGAATAAGCAGAAAATACCGAACCGCAATTTCCGGGATAATTCTCATGCGGGCCGTTGCCCAAATAAGAAACCTGTTTCATACTGCCGGGCAGACGGAAAAGCACCCCCAGCCGGGGAATACCGGCAAATGATTCCGGCACGACGAATTCGGCATCACAGCGGATGGAACCGTCATTTTGCGGAGTGAACCGCTGGGTGAATTCAAGTTCGTCGATCTCCATCAATGTCGGCAGGGCCAGTGCGTGACACTCCACGCTTTGGCCGTCGGAAACAAAACGATCCGGAGCGATCTTGATCCGGTCAAGTTTCAATCCTTTCAATGCTTCAGGCACCATTCCGGCCCGGAACAGAGCCAGCCGGGGGCCGCCGGTAAGCAATTTTTCACCGTTGAACCGCAATTCACGCATCCCCCCGGCCTCGATCACTGCGGAAAGTTTACCGCTGGATATGATCGCCTGTGATACATCAAAACGTACTCCGGTAAAAAATTCTCCGGTAGTTTTTTCCGGCATCAAACGCACCGGCGGTGTCATACGGAAATTTTCCACGGCGACCATATCGCCGTTTGCATCATAAAGCCGGATTATCAGACAGGCAATACTGCCGAAAAACATATCCGGAATTTCCACTGAGAGCAGAAATTCCCGGCTTTCACCGGCTGCCATCTCACTGATGAGAAATTGCCCGAATGAGTGGCGCACCCCATCGATCTCCAACTGCCATTTGCCGGAAATTTTCCGGTGATCTTTGCGACTGGAAACCTTGATCCTTCCGGTGGCTTCATCGATCAATGCGATAACAAAATCCTGATCCAGATATCTTTTTTCCGCCTCATTTGCAGTAAGTCTGCTCTCCATGCTTCACGCCTTTCCCAGCAAAACTACCGCCGTGGCGGCAATACCCTCGCCCCGGCCGGTAAACCCCAGTTTCTCGGTGGTGGTAAATTTGACCGACACCCTTCCTGCTTCCCAACCGGTAACAGCGGATATCCGCTGCCGCATACTCTCCCGGTACGGCGCAAGTTTCGGTTTCTGGGCGATGATGGTTATATCACAATTAAAAACTTGGTATCCGGTCAATACCGGCAAGGATAACACCTTTTGCAATAAAACCATGCTGTCTGCCCCGGCATAAGCCGGATCATTATCCGGAAAAATCATCCCGATATCCCCCGCCGATACCGCACCGAGCAAGGCATCCATAAGCGCATGGATCGCCACGTCGGCGTCACTGTGGCCCAGCAAACCGTATTCGCAGGGGATCTCCACACCGCAGAGGATAAGTTTTCTATCCGTCACCAGTTTGTGGACATCGAATCCCTGCCCGACACGCAAATCATTCATAAATCTCTCCCCCTGAAAAAACTCAAGCCGGAAACAGAGTTCTTCCGTGACACCTGCAAGGCATCCGGGGAATTCCGCTCCCGGCCGTATCGATCAAGTCAATAAAGATTATTTCTTGATCAGGGCTTTGATCTGCTCACGCTTGCGGGCGAGGTAAGCTTTGCGCCGGTTGCGTTTCTCGATCTTGTTGTGCTGCTGTCCCATTTTTTATCCTCATTTCGTTGATGATTGATTGAAAAATCATTCCTGTCATTTCTTAATATAGTCGCATTTTTATCAAATTTCAAATTTTTTACCGGCAAAGGCGGCAGTATTCAAGGTATTTTTTCAAAATCCTTGTTTTTTTCCTTGATGAAAGGGTGAATCGGGTGTAAATTATCCTGTGATAATAAACTGTTTGACAAGGATTGGATATGAAAAAGATTTTAACGGTAATTTTCTCACTGTTCTTTCTGCTGCTGACTGCCGCCGGTAATGAAAATTCCCCGATCATTCTGCTTTTTGACCGGGAAGAGGTGACCGTCAATGCCGACGGCACTTCCCGCACGGTCGATGCGTGCATCTATCAGATCGTCAATTATGAGGGATTGACCCGGATGCGGTCACCGCAAATGCACTTCAATTCCGATTACGGCACTTTAGAAGTCACTCATCTGGCAGTGGTCAAACCCGACGGCAGGAAAATCGTGCTGGATCCGGCGGCGTTATCCTCGGTTTCCGTGGAAGACAGCCAGATGGCTTCATCCATCTATGATCCGGCAAATAAAATTCTCACAGTCCGGGTGCCGGGGCTGGAAATCGGGGATAAACTGGAAATCACCACCCTCGAAGTCACCACCAAATCCCGTTTGCCGGGCCATTGGAGCGATATCACGGTGCTGCAAGCCGATTTTCCCATCGAATATTATGAATATATCGTGCATACCCCGGTTGATAAACCGTTGCGTGGCATCTGCATAAAAGATGAAGTTCCCGGCAGTATAACCTATACCAAAACCGAAAAAGATGGATTCATCACCTATACCTGGATCGCCCGCGATGTGCCGCAGATAACTCCGGAAAGTGCCATGCCCGCACTCTATACCTGTGTCCAGCGGGTGCTGGTTTCCACCGTCGCTTCATGGGAGGATATTTCCCGCTGGTATCATGAGCTGTGTGAAGCAAGATTGGCCGCTGTCACCCCGGAAATGCAGAGCAAATGCGATGAATTGATCTCCGGAAAAACGACCGATATGGAAAAAATCATGGCGTTGTTTCAATTTGTTTCCCAGCAGATCCGTTACACCGGCATCACCGATGAGGAAAGCGCTCCGGGTTATGAACCGCACGATGTTTCCCAAACTTTTGAAAGACGTCACGGGGTCTGCCGGGATAAGGCGGCATTGCTGGTGGCGATGCTGAAACTGGCCGGATTCAAAGCGTACCCGGTGCTGTTCATGGCCGGAACTCCCAAAGACCGGGAAGTGGCCAATATCTACTTCAACCACGCCATTGCCGGAGTGGAAGTTGCTCCGGGCAACTATCTGCTGATGGATCCGACCTTTGAAACCACCACGGAATTATTCCCGGGATATCTGGCCGGATTCCCCTTTCTGGTCGCCAAACCGGAAGGCGAAACGCTCCGCCTCGCCCCGCCGGTGGATGCCGGAGATCACCTGCTGGATATCCGGAGCAGCGGCACGATGGATGAGGAAAAATTCAATTTTGTTTCCACCGTAAAATTTTCCGGAGTCTACGATCAGATGTACCGGTCGGCATTTTCCGAATGGACGAAAGAGGATATCCGCAACTTCTTTTCCAGCCGTCTGCGCCGCATCGCCCCCGGAGCGGAATTGACCGGTATCCGGGTGCTGCCGGAAAACATCCGGGATATGGAGCAGCCGTTGCAAGTAGAACTTACTTTTACCGTGCCGCACTCGCTCAAGGATGCCGGAGCGGAAAAGATCCTGCCCATCCCCCGCAGTTCGCTGATTCTGGGCTTGCTCGATTCACTCTACACCCACACCGCCCCTGCCGGGCGTCGTTTTCCCTTGCAAATGCTGCCCCGGTCGGTCAGGGAGAATATCTCACTCAAATTGCTTCCGGGTTTTGAATTGACCCTGCCGGAAAATGTCACTTCGCAAATCCCCGGACTTTTCCGGGTAAGCGGCAATCATTCATTCAATAACGACACCTTGACGGAGGAGTTCTATTTTGCCGTGGATTCGATGCTGGTCTCCCCCGCCGATTATGTGCAATTCAAAAATGCCGCCGCCAACGCCGGAACCATGTGGCAGAGTTTGCCGGTCGTCCGCCGGATAAGCACATACGATGCCGACAGCACCAATACCGAGATCATCGAACACACCCGGCATTACCGGATCACCGCTCCGGATGCGTGGAGCGTGGATACCCGCCACATCCGCCGGATCCTCAACTATGCCGGTATGAAAGAGGCCGCCAATCTGACCATTCCCTTTATCGAAGGCAGTGAAACCCTGGAAATTTCCGCCTCGGTAACGGATTCGCAAGGCAGACGATTCATCCTGTCTGATAAAGAGATCAATTATATGGATGCTCCGGAAACCGCTTCTGCCCCGCGCTATTTGAAACGGAAGATCGCCGTTATCAGTTTTCCGGGTGTCGATGCCGGAAGCACCATTGACTGCCGTATTATCCGGCACGTCACCGGGCAGCCGTTTTTCCACACTGAATTGGTCACCGCTGATGACACCCCGGCCCGTCTGCGGCAGATCATCATCGAGCATCCGGCTCAAATGCAAATGGCGGTGGATATCCCGTCTGTTATCCGGCACAGCAGTACCATGGGCGGCAAAACCATCATCCGCCGTTATGAGATAACCGACACCCCCCGGCGGCCTTTTGAACCGGGCCAGCCGCCGTACAATTTCTTTGTGCCGACGTTGCGGATATCCGGTTTTACCGCACCTCAATTATTTGACCGGATAAATACTGCCGCCCGGCAAAAGGCCGGTCAGGATGATGGTTCTGTCGCCGCACTGGCCCGGCAGATCGCCGCCAATGCCCCGGAAATCGATATCACCGGCAAAGAACAACTGCTGCAAATCCACGGAGCAGAAAAAATGCGGCAATTTTATGTCGCTTACGCTCTGGAAAAATACCTTTATCAACATCTGCGGGAAATCGATCTGCCGCTGAATAAGATGCTGCTGAGCGAGTATTCGCTGCCGCAAATTTCCCTGCGTGACGGCTATGCCAACAGCGTTGACCGGGCGATATTGCTGGCGGCGATGCTCAAATCGGTGGATATCGATTTTGAATTCGTGCCGGTATCTTCCACCCCGGCCATACCTTCCCGGTTGGCTCAAGTACTTGATCCGGCGGAGAATATCTACACCGGTTTACTGCTCTATTTGCCGCAGCTGAAAATTTTTCTCAATGACTCCGGTCTCCACGGCATACCGGGCATATTGCGGCATTGCGGCAATATCATGCTCCGCAGTACCGGCGACGGCACGGTCAGTGCCCGGTGCCTTACCGCTTACGGCAATGCCAATGGTATCCATATCGTCTGCGATATCACGCTTAAAGCCGATGCCGGTGCCGACATAACGGTAAACTACACCTTTTCCGGCAACACCGCCGAAGAAGAAAACGAGCGTTTTGCCCGGATGACCCCGGCTTTGCAACGGCAGTACATCGAAAGGCTCTCCACCGGGATCGACACTTCAGCACATCTGACCGGATATACGTTTGATCCGGAAAAACAGCCGCAGTTGACCGTCAGATGGCACGTCGGACAATTCGCCCGGAAAACCGGCAGATTTGTCACCTTGCAACTGCCCGAATACCGGAAACTGGAAAATATTTTACGTTTCAGTTCCATCGGCCGGCAGGCTCCGCATCTATTCAGTAAAGATCAGTACATCCGCCTGACTTACCGGATCACCGTACCGGAAAATTACACTCTTATCCGCAATATCCATTCCGAAACAAGTGTCGTTTCCGGCGTTCACTGGCGGCGTGACTATGTGCGTGACGGCATGACCCACTGTTTTGATCATCTGCTCCGGATCAATATCTGCATGACCGATCCGGAAATATTCCACCGCCTGCCGGATTTAAGCGGTTCAATCAACAATAATGATTCAAAAAACATCCTTTTTGTCACGGAGTAACACCTATGGAACTCAAAATTCTGCCGCTTGGCCCCTTTGCCACCAATTGTTTTATCGTCTATCAGCCGGATAACGGCGGATTATTCATCATCGATCCGGGAGCAGAAGCGGAAACGATCATCAGTGAAGTTGAAAAATTCCCTTTTAAAAGTGCGAGGATCCTGCTGACCCACGCCCACATCGACCACATTTCCGCCGCCGGAAAAGTGGCAAAAATATTCAACATCCCCAAAGTGGAACTTGCTCCGGCCGACCATGATATGTATCACAGCAAAGCCAATGCCCTGCCGCCCTATTTTGAAGCGGCGGCCGACCTGCCGGAAGTTTCCGGCTTCGACCCGATCAACCACTGCACCGTGATCGATCTGCCCGGCCACACCAGAGGCGGAAGCGGATTTCTCTTTGATGACGGGCAGGAAAAGTTTCTGATTTCCGGCGACACGATCTTCTGCGGTTCGATCGGCAGAACCGATCTTTACGGCGGCAACTACGCCGCACTGATCAAATCCATTACTGAAAAACTGCTCACTTTGCCCGATGATCTTACGGTTTATCCCGGTCACGGCGGCGAAACGACGATCGGTTTTGAAAAAAAGCACAATCCATATTTAAATTGAAAAAGGAATATATATGCCAAACTGTACTCTTATCAGCAACGAGCGTATGCATGGGCTCTATTTCCGGGCGGTCTTTGATGCTCCGGAAATCGCCCCGGCAAGCAATCCCGGTCAATTTGTCCACATCCGGATCGACAACCGTCTCGATCAGATGCTCCGGCGGCCATTCAGCATCCACAATGCCTGCGACGGCAAACTTACCATCGTCTACAAAGTCGTCGGCAAAGGTACGCAGGCATTTTCCGAATTGCCGGCAGGCACGGTCTGTGACATTCTCGGCCCCTGCGGCAAAGGCTTTACCCCTCCGGCGGATGATGTGATCCCGGTGGCGGTCTGCGGCGGTTACGGTGCGGCGGCGACCTTCATGCTCACCCGGCAGAGCAAAAACGGCGGCGTGCTGCTGTTGGGTGCACGCAATGAAAAAGATATCCTGCTGACCGAAGAATATGCTCAAGCCGGTTTTCAGGTCAAAGTGGCTACCGATGACGGTTCCATGGGAACCAAAGGCCGGGTGACTGATCTTTTCCCGGAATTGCTCAAAGAGTATGCCGGTAAAAAACTCTTTTTCTACGGTTGCGGCCCGCACCCGATGCTGATGGCTCTGGCCAGATTACTGCGGGAAAAAGGTCTGGATGGCGAATTGAGCGTGGATCACATCATGTGCTGTGGCGTGGGAGCGTGTTTCGGCTGTGTGGTAAAGGTAAATGACCACGCTCATCCGGGAGAATGGATGTATGCCCGCAGTTGTGCAGACGGCCCGGTATTCAAACTGGCAGATATTTATACGGAGTAAGAAGTTATGGCAGACTTAAAAGTTGATTTCGGCAAATTTCAGTTGAAAAATCCGGTGATGACCGCATCCGGCACATTCGGTTACGGTCTGGAATATGCTCAATTTTACGATATTTCCAAACTCGGAGCCATCATGGTCAAAGGCATCCGCAGTGTACGATCCGACGGCAATCCGACTCCCCGCGTGGCGGAAGTCACCGGCGGGATGCTCAATGCCATCGGCCTGCAGGGCCCCGGCGTGGAAAAATTTCTTCACGATGAACATTATCTGCCCGGAGTGAAAAAGACCGGAGCGACGGTCATCGTCAATATCTGGGGCAAAACCGCTGAGGAGTACGCCGAAGTGGCCGCCCGTCTGGAAGCGGAAGCCAAAGCGGATATCACGGCTCTGGAGATCAATATTTCCTGCCCCAATGTCAAAGCCGGAGGAGCGGCATTCGGCACCGATCCGAAACTTGCCGAACAGGTGATTTCCGCCGTCCGCAATGCGACGACTCTGCCGTTGATCACCAAATTGAGTCCCAATGTCACCAGCATTGCCGAATTTGCCCGTATTGCCGAAGCGTGCGGCAGTGATTCAGTATCTCTGATCAATACTCTTTCGGCAATGGCCATCGACATTGAAACCAGACGGACCAAACTGGCCAACCGCACCGGCGGCTTATCCGGTCCGGCGGTCAAACCGGTGGCGATCCGCATGGTCAATGAAGTTTACAAGGCGGTGAAGATCCCCATTATCGGCATGGGCGGCATCTGCAACGGTGCTGATGCAGTGGAATTCATGATCGCCGGAGCGACGGCAGTGGCGGTGGGCACGGCGAATTTCGTTGATCCGTACACTCCTTTGAAAGTGATCGACTTCATCAATGATTACTGTGACCGTCACGGCATGAAAAGTGTCAGTGAATTGACCGGTTCTCTGCTCAGTTGACCGTAAAACCAGAGGATCCGAAGTCATGCGGAATTTTTTCAAAACTGTTGAAAAATCATATCAGAAAATCACCAGGCATCGGCGTATGACAAACGCCGTTATCTTAACGGCGTTTGCCGGATCATTCATTCTGCTGTCATATATCACACCGTATGTTTACGATGACATTGCTTATCACTATTGCTACGCCGGGGGAAAATCATTTTTTGACATCCGGCCGGGGATAACTCCGCATATAAGTTCGTGGCACGATATTTTTCTGTCGGTAAAAAATTCCTATCTGGCGTGGAGCGGCAGGGCGATCGCCATGTTTACCGTTTATGCCGTCTTTTTCGGCGGCAAAATACTTTTTGATCTGCTCAACGGCATAATGGCAGCCGCCGTGGTCTGGATGATCTGCCGCCACATCTGCGGCAGAAAAGCAGTAACCCCATCCTTACTGCTTACCGTCTGTTCACTGTTTTTCCTCTGCGCCCCCTCACCGGGATTGACCCTCTTTTGGGCAAACGGAGCGATAATCTATATGTGGACAGCCCTCTTTTACCTGCTTTTGCTCTATCCATACCGGAATTTTCTGGAATACGGAGATGAAAAAATTTCCGGCTTGAAGATGTTTTTAATGATTCCCGCAGGAATCATTGGCTGTACAGCCAATGAAAATGCCGCCATTACCATTGTTACGGTCATTGCACTGGTGATCATCTTTACCGCCCGGAAGAAGCGTGAAATTCCGGGGTGGATGTTTTGCGGTCTGGCAGGGGCAGTAACCGGTTGTGTTATTTTGCTCGGTGCGCCCGGAGTGAGCGGCAGGATCGCTTACGAGGGATATCACGGCGTACCGTTTTTCAGCAATATTTTAACGCAGACGGTGCATCTTTTCCACACCATCCCCGGAATTTTTGCCGCACTTATTCTGATGCTGGCATTCAACTGCCGCCGGATAAAAGCGGATCAATGGCAGTTGATGATCTTCTATTTACTGCTGATTCTCGGCAGTACTTACAGCATGGCATTTTCGCCTTATGCTCCCGGCAGAGCAGTTTTCTGCACTTTCATCTTTCTGCTCTGTGCCGCCGGAAAAATATTCAGCGATCAGGAAATCCGGTTGCCGGTGCGGCATATCATCGCCGGGACAACGGCAATGTTCTGCCTGACCGAAGCCGCCTTTGCCCTGCGGGATATAAGTTTTACCAACCAAATCTGCAACCGCCGTTTCGCCGCGATGCAAACCGCACAGAACAACGGGGAAAGCAAAGCATGGATATTCCGGCCGACATGCGGTTTAAGCCGTTACAATGCACTTTACAAAACCGATATTCTGCGTGAAGATGCCGGACACTTCCTCAATCAGCATTACGCCTTGAAATACGCTCAAAAATCCATTTTGCTTACTCCCGTACCAGCGGTACAGGGTATGGAAACAGATATTTTTCCGGGAGAAAAGTAATGAAAGCAGTCATCATCATCCCCTGTTACAATGAAGAAAAAAGATTGAAAACGGATGAATTTTCCGCTTTTCTGGCATCCAATCCGGAAATTCAATTACTCTTTGTCGATGACGGCAGTAAAGATGACACTGCCGGAGTATTGAAAAAACTTGCAACTGAATATGCCAACTCCGATATCCTGTTACTGCCATGCAACGGCGGAAAAGCCGAAGCGGTACGGCAGGGTATACTCTTTGCCGCGAAAGAAGATGTGCCGTTTCTCGGTTTCTGGGATGCCGATCTTGCCACACCGCTGTCAGATATACTTCCGATGCTCGCCGAAGCGGAAAATGGCAGAAGTTACGTTTCCGGCTGTCGGCTTTCGCGGCTGGGTTGCACGATAAACCGCCACTGGTACCGTCATCTGGCAGGACGGCTATTTGCCACGGCGGCATCGCTGCATCTGAAATTGCCGGTGTATGACACCCAGTGCGGAGCAAAGATCTTTGCCCGGGAGCTGGCGGGGGAACTTTTCAGCAAACCATTTGTCACCAAATGGTTCTTTGATGTGGAGATCCTGCGGCGTATGACCGGAGCCAGAAGCAGAGAATGGGTACTGGATCACACACTGGAATATCCATTGAGCCGATGGATCGATGAAAAAGGCAGTAAGATCAACTATTTTTCTGCACTTAAAGACTTTATAAAATTGATATTTTCCAGAGGTTGATACACATGGATATCCGGGAAACCCGAAATCTTGCTTCTGATCCCCGGCGGCACTTCTGGGAGATTGCCAGATTGCACTTTATAAAAAAACTGCTTTTGCGCTATTGCCGGGAAGCCGGATTTTTGACCGATATCGGTTGCGGTGACTGTTTCATTCTCCAATCATTGAGCAAAATTCTGCCGCGAACCAGATTCACCGGCATCGATACGGCACTGACAGAGGAAAGCATCGCTCAGCTCAAACAACGTTTTGCCGGAAAAGAAAATATTTCGCTGCATACCGGCAGTAACAATGAAGCAATTCCCCCGGCGGATGTGGTTTTGCTGTGTGATGTGCTTGAACATGTTGAAAATGAGCAGGAGTTTCTGCTGCACATAAAAGAACTTATGAAGTCAGACAGCACAATGATCGTCACCGTACCGGCATTTCAGCGGCTTTTTACTGAACATGACCGTTTTCTGCACCATTTCCGCCGCTATAACCGCAAACAATTATGCCGGGTGCTGAAAGCTGCCGGATTCAAAATCGAATTTTCCGGTTATATCTTTTTTTCACTGCTGCCGCTGCGTATCATCCAGAAAATATTGCATATCCCGGCGGCGAAAGAAAATTCCCTGCGCCCGGGCAACCGTTTTTTCAATGCACTGGCGGCGTTGATCCTCAAAATCGATACCGGCATAAGTTTTCTATTCAGCCGGATCAAACTGCCCCTGCCCGGACTTTCCTGCTTTGCCGTAATCAGAAAAGAGAACCTTCCCCCCCCCGACAGCCGGCAGTAAAGTTTCGGCTTTTTACGATGCTTATGATGGGAAGACAGCAAGCATCCGGCTTCGGCGGCATCAGTGAATTGACCGGTTCACTGCTCAACTGATCCGGCTTGCAAAAAATCAGGGGGCCGTTGCAAAACCGTTTTGCAGGGAAAAAACTTTTTCAACGCAATATCGCTGAATTGTTTTATTGATTTGATAAATTATCTCAATAAAAGAAAAACAGGGATGTGGCAAATCTTTTTGAGGTTTTGCAACATCCCCCGTTTTTTTCTGCGGCAACATCAATATTTTGACCAATCCGGTTTGATCGAAAAGATCTCCCGGATCATTCCGACCGGAAATTTCGGGGTGCGATCATAATTGTAAATGCCGTTCTGTTCCTGCTCCACATCGGTCAACTGGGTGTAACAATAGCCGCCGATGGCCGAAGTATTCACCAAAAATTCCACCTGTTCACGGATCCTGGCACAGAGATCCTCCGGAGTTTTCAGATCCATTCCGTAATACCCCCAACGGTCACCGGCGTTGCGTCTTTCGGGAGGGATATACATGAATCCGCCGAATTCATTGCACAAATACGGCTGACCGCAGTAACCGGTTTCCACCTGCGGAGCATGGTGCATGACTCCACCGTCAGCAGGCAGAAGTTTTTCCTTGAGCGTTTCAACATCTTTGCAGTAAGGGTGGACGCTCCAGATGTCACTTTTCACATGGATAAAGCCGCTGGTATCACTGACCGGACGGGTCGGATCGAGTGCTTTGGTCAGATCGACCAATTCCGAAATGAAGTCCCGGTAGGTGATAAGAGCCTCCTGATTGGGAAATCTGGCGGCCAGATCGGTATCCAATGGCGGCACCGTTTCATTCAAAGGAGACCAGAAGATGATCGACGGGTGATTGATATCCCGCTGAATTATCTCCCGCCATTCGGCGAGGAAATTTTCCCTGGCTTGAGCATTGCTGAAATTCAATCCCCAACTGCCGTATTCCCCCCAGGTGAGATAGCCCAGACGGTCGGCATGATAATGGAAACGCTCGTCAAAAACTTTCTGATGCAAACGGGCTCCATTGAATCCGGCGGCCTTGCTCAAAAGGATATCATTCTGCAAAGTTTCATCATCCGGAGCAGTCCAGATGCCATCGGGATAGTACCCCTGATCCAACACAAACCGGGGGAAAAACGGTTGATTATTCAGGTAAATACGGTCTTTGACGATCGAAATTTTACGCAAACCGCTGTAAGAATCGACCTCATCAATGAGTTCTCCATGCCGGTCAAACACCCGTAATTTTATATCGTAAAGAAACGGATCATCCGGAGTCCAGGCCCGGAAGAATTCCGGTTTCAGGCCGAATGGCACTCCATTGGCACAAATTCCCCGGTATTTGGCGACCGTCTGACCGTCGGCCGAAATTTCCACCTCAAGCTGATTTCCGGCATCACAAGCGTAATATTCCGGAGTGAAAACAAAAGAACCGTTATCAAAATCCGGGGTGATGCGGCAGCGTTTCAAACCGCAGACGGCAACGGCTTCCAGCCAGACCGTTGACCAGATGCCGGTAACTCTGGTGTAAAGACAGCCGCAGGATTTATACAGATATGATTGTTTCCCCCGGCCGGAAAGTCCCTGACGCAGATGATCGGTGACGTGGAGTACGAGCAAATGTTCGCTGCCGGGGGTGACCAGAGAAGTGATATCAAACTCAAATGATCCCTGTCCGCCTTTGTGCCTGCCGGCGAATCTGCCATCGATAAAAAGTCCGGCAACGTTATCCACGCCGCCGAAGTGGATGATGATGCGTTTATTCTGCCATTCGCCGGGGATGATCACTTTACGGGCGTAGAACATGGCCGGGATGAAGTCTTTATGTTCCACGCCGGACAGACGGCTTTCCGGGCAGAATGGCACATTGATCATGTTACTGTACGGAGCCTGATCAAGCAAACCGTTACTGCCGTCATTCCAACCGGAATTCAATGCACTCAAAGGGGCCGTCGCCGGATCATCGATGCCGCTTTCACTGAAGTCAAATTCATAACTCCATTGGCCATTAAGATTGAGGTACTCTTTTCTGACGAACTGCATCCGGGGATATTCCGGCCGTGGGATGTCTGACATATTCTTCTCCTGTGCTGTATTTTGATCCATTGGATAAAATTTACAGCGGAAACATCTTTTTGTCAAGTGAGAAATGATTTTTTTGCATGATCCGGCAAAAAATACTCCGCCGGAGCGGTTACCGGAGCATGCGGTAAAATTTTATCCGCAAAAATCGGCATAACAATTTGCAAATCATATCATGATTGATTATATTAAAATATGTTCAACATATAGACATGACAGATTATTTGTGTTCTATTCAACGATCATCGGGAAAAACATATATGTTATTCAGTGCAACCATCGACTTCAGCAGTATCGCGTATTTGTATGACGGCCCGGAAGGTTTCCTGCCGCTGGAAAAATACGAAGAACATATCCGCCAACTGGTCACTGAAGGCGGTATCAGAAAACTCAATTTGCGGGTAAACTCCGGCGGATTGAGCCTTTATCCGTCTGAAGTAGTTCCTGTTTACGGAGAAAATGACGCCTGCCAATGGAGCAATTACCCGATGGCCGAACGCCTGATCAAAACCATGCAGCATTATGACTGTTGTGCAGAAACCATCCGTCTGGCTCACCGTTACGGAGCCGAAGCATGGGCCTGGGAAAGTTTATTCGATGATGCCGGCGTTTGCATGGATATCTCACAGGTACCGGAAAGGTTCCACCATATTTTCCGATACAAAAATGCACGCTACTCGATCGATCCGTTTTACCTGACCAATCCGCATACCATGGCCCAAAGAGATCCGGAACTGATGCCGTCGGATGAAAAAATCGCCGGTGTCCGCAAACGGGTGCTTGAATACGGCATCGGCAAAATCGTATTCGTCAATCATCCGGAATGGGATCACAAACTGCCTGCCCCCGGGATCGACCGCAATAATTTGAAAATTTTTGTCAGCAGTGACAATTGCACCTTCCGGACTTATGAGAAAGATTTCGCCGTCAGATCCGGTCAGGATGAAAACGGCAGAAACAGTCTGGAAATAAGTTCTCTGGATATCAGGGAACCATTTTTCAAATTGGTGTGTATTCGTGAAAATAAAAATTCACCATTCACAATGGTCTGGCACAACCCGGAAAATCAGACGCAGATCTACGATCGCAACGGCGAAAAACAGCCCTCATGCTGGGCGGTCAATAATGGCATTTTGGAAAATGCTCCGGTGGATTTCAACTGCATAAGGGGCAATGCCGCCTGGGATTGCGGCCGAAATTATCTGGCAGGATGTGCCGGACCGGGCAAATTGAATGAATTTCTTTACGGTTTTGCCGAATTCACCGTTCCGGAGGCGATGGAACACAAAGTCGCACGCTTCAAGGAATTGACGGACTACGGTTTTGACGGATTTATATTCAATACCCGCAGTCACAGTGCAGTGAATTTCGCTGAACAGTACGGTTATAATCCGGAAGTCCTTGAAAAATTCACCCGCCGTTATCAGCGGCAGTACAGCGGCAGTGAAGATGATAAACGCAAAGTTTTCCGCATCCGGGCCGAATCCATCGCTGAATTTTTCCGGCGCTGCCGCAATCTTACCGGCGGCCGGCCGCTTTATATTTCCGGACCGATGCCGCCGGAGTATGCGGATCATCCGGCATACAACACCTCATTCGGGCCGTTGCCGTGGTTGTACCGGAAATATTTTGCCGACAAATCCATCGACGGTGTGATCATGATCGGCAAAAACTTTGAAAACGGCGTCGATTATTCGGAGTATTTCACCGATGAAGTAACCGGCGGCCATCCGGTCAAACTGGGAATTTTTCGCGAAATGGTCGCCCGGCCGGATGGATATGAATTAGCCGGAGATATGGAAAATCTGAGGCAAAGCAAACTTGACGAAGTCGAATTGTACGAAAGTATAATGCTTACCCGGCATCCGCAAAGTTTGCGTTTCATCCGGGGCGATGCCCAACCGGGCCGGAAAATGGAATGGTAAAAATCCCCGGGGAGTACTGATTTAAGTTAATCAAGAGCAATCGCTTTTACCAGACTGTCGGCATAGATCATCATACCCTGATCGTTGGGATGGATGCCATCGACAAAAAGTTCTTCATCACACGGAAAAAACTGTGAACCGTCAAGCAGAGTGATTTCAGGGTGTTTTTCAACACATTCGCTGATTATCCGGCTGTAAACGGGGCGTTTTTCCGCACCTTGAAAAAATGCCGGCAAAGGTGCAACAATAAATGCTTTGCCGGGAAATCCGTCGAGCAGAGCCAGAACTTTCCGGGTTTCACTGCGAAATTCATCCGGCGAAGTAGCATGAGCGACATCATTGATGCCGAAACCGACCGCTATTATATCATTTTTTCCGCCGTAACGCACCGCTTCGGCGACTGCACCGGCATTCATTCTGGCACCGCCGACGGAAACATTGAAAAGTTCCAGACCGAGTTTATCCGCCGCCAAAGCCCCCAGAGTACGCGATGGAGCGGAAGCGGTCATACCTTGCATGATCGAATCTCCGCAAAGAATAAGTTTGCCCGACCGGTGCGGCAAAGGCCGGTAAAATGCCCCGTCATCTATCTGCAAAGTAAAGTCCTTTATCACCACCAGATGCGGCAGATATATGACCAGTTGCTTCACGCCGTCACCCAAAGCGATTTTTTGAGCCACCCGGCCGTCATAAGAAGAAATAACGCCATTCACCGCGACATCAAATGAATATATTTCACGGGCAGTTTCACCGAAAGTGAATCCGGTCACCAGAAATTCCGAATCGGTTTCCAACGCCAGAGTTATACCGCTTGAACAATGCGAACGGATACAGAAAGCGGGGGGAGTGCTGTAAAAATCAAGCAATTTTCTGCTCATCCGCACATTGGGCCGCACTGCCCCGGTAAAGAGGTCAAAAAAATTACGCCAGTCAATTTTCTGCATAGGATAGTTCCTTGATTAATGTTATTTTACCGGATAATATAGCACCGCAAGGGAAAAAATCAAGCCGTTTCAAGTAAAATGCACGTCCTTCTCACACTCGCTTGACAAGTATCTTTCTGCACCTGATTTCACTCCGTATGACCGGAGCAAAAACATGGTTTTGAATAGAAAATTCTGTATTGCGATTTGCAAAAACACCGTATAATGCTATATTACCGGAAATTTGATTATTTTACGGGATTTTAACGATGAAAAAAGATTTTTCCGAAATACGTTCAACCTTACCGGAACCGCTTTTTGATGAATATCCGGGATTCATTGATCTCTACTGGAAAGCATGGGAACTTGCGTGGGATCATGTAAAAGAGATTCCCGGTATGCCGCAAACCCCGTATATGGATGAGGGATTCTGCGATACCGATATCTGGATATGGGATACCTGTTTCATGGCACTTTACTGCAAGTATGCTCCGGTTGAACTTTATCCCGGATACAAGTCTTTGCAAAACTTCTACTCCGTCATCCATGACGGAGCGGAACTGCCGGAAATCATCGCTCAAAATGTCCCCCTTGACGGACCGGTCAAAGCCGGAGAAAAAGCCGGGATAAAAATCCATATCGCAGATAATCCGCCGCTTTTTGCGTGGGCGGAATATGAAAATGCCAAAATCACCGGCAATACCGGACATATCAAGAGTCTGCTTCTGGAAAAACGTTATCTGCAAAAACATTATGAATTGCTGGAAAATCTTTCTGCCGGGACAGAGATTCCCGGTGTAAGAAACAAAACGTACTGGAAAAAAACTGCTCTGGGTTACCACTGGGAAGGCGGTGTTTCAGGGATGGATAACTCACCCCGCGGCAGAAGCGGTAAAACTTCAACCGCACAGCGTCCGGCGACAGGAGATCTGCTCTGGATAGATGCCATCTGTCAACAGGCAATGGCGGCCGATATCATTGGAAAACTTTTCATACTGCTCGACATGAAAGAAGAGGCGGTAATCTGGCAGAAACGTTTTGCGGAAAAAAAGGAGATCATTCAAAAATATTACTGGGATGATGAAGAAAAATTTTTCTTTGACCGCAGTGATTCAACCGGGGAATTGTGCAAAGTGGCATCAGCCGGATCATTCTGGGCCTTGACCTCATGCACGGCCACGGCCGGACAGGCCCGGGAGATGGAACTTCACTTGAATGACCCGGAAAAATTCGGCGGTGAACGCCCGTGGGTTTCTCTTTCACGCAGTGACGGTGACTTCAATGCGGCCAATGGCATGTACTGGCGGGGTTCGGTGTGGCTGCCGACAGCGTATGCCGGATTGAAAGGGTGCGTAAATTACGGATTTTTTCAGACGGCGAGAAAAACCGGTATTGCACTGCTCAAACATATGTATCGCACATGGCAGAATTACATTCCGCATACAATTTGGGAGTGTTATGCACCATGTGCCGATGCCCCGGCTCTTTCATGCGATGAAAACAACCGCATCGTGCGTGAAGATTTCTGCGGTTGGAGTGCGATCGGTCCGATTGCGGCCCTGATCGAATTTGTGATCGGCATTTACGATATCGATGCATTCAAAAAAGTGATCAAATGGCATCTTCCGGAAAACATTACCGGCCGAACCGGAATAAAAAATCTGCACTTCGGCGATATCACAGCAGATCTTATTGCTGAAAAAAATCGTATAACCGTAAATTCCAACGGAAATTTCATTCTGGAAGTCAACGGTAAAACATATAATATATCAGCCGGTAAAAACAAGTTCATCCGCTGACTGCCGCTTGCTTTTTGCGGCGCATTATGGCTTTTCTCATGCCTTGCTGGCGTTGTTCGCTCAATCACATACAAAGTATGCTCATTCGCTCTCGCCTTGCAAAACATGACAAAAGCACATACTGCTTGCAAAAAAATTATCAAAAAATACCTTTAAGAAATGGCATCTCCAACGGGA
>JAZNEV010000006.1:0-21904 GCA_045588835.1 Victivallaceae bacterium | reverse complement strand
GGAAGCAGGCAAAACTGCCGACTATGTGTTAAGCGGTTTTGAGGGCGATGAGGAAAAATCCTTTGCATTGGCAATCAGCCGGGCCGCCGAGGCGGTGAAAACGATCCTCGGTGCCGGAATGACAGCGGCAATGAATAAATTCAATGCCGCAGAAAAGAACGATACTGAAACAAAGTAAAAAAAGCCATCAAAGAAAAGAGGTTTATTTTGAAAAAATACGAATCTGTATTCATTCTGGACATCCGCAAGACGGATGACAACGGTGCTGCTTTCTGCAATGGTTTCGCGGAGCTGATCAAATCTCTCGGCGGCGAAATCGAAAAAACCGTTGAAATGGGCCGTAAACAATTCACCTATGAGATCGATAAACGCCGTGCCGGTCTGTATTTCGACTTCATTTTCACTCTGGATCCGGCCAAACTGGTCGCCATCCGTGAGAAATATCACCTCGACCAGCAGGTCCTCCGCAGCATGACGCTGATCTATGACCGGCCGGAAGGTGCGGACAATGCCGAGCCGCTCCGGTTCGAGTAAGTTTGCGAAATCAAGTGCAGAACAATCATCTGAAACACTGGAGAAAGTATCATGGCTTCGTTGAATAAAGTTTTTCTTTTGGGCAATCTGACCCGTGATCCGGATTTACGCGGATTTCCCAATGGTCAGAGTGTTTGCGATCTGGGGTTGGCCATCAGCCGCCGTTTTATCAGCAATGGTCAGGAGCAGGAGGAAACTTGTTTCGTCGATGTGGTGGTTTGGGGCAAAGCCGCCCAGAATTGCCGCCAGTACCTTTCCAAAGGTTCACAGGTGATGGTCGAGGGCCGTTTGCAGTTGGATACCTGGGAAGACCGCAACGGCGGCGGACGCCGTTCCAGATTGCGGGTCGTTGCAGATAATGTCCAATTCATGAATCGCCGTAAAGATGAAAACAATAACGGCAGTCAGGGCGGATATCCCAATAACAACGGATATGCTTCCAATAACGGTTATCAGCAAAACGGCTACCCCCAGAGCAACAGCGGTTATTCCGCTCCGGCTATGGGCGGTGCTGCTCCGGCGAATTTCCCGCCGATGCCCGAACCGGACTACGGCAGCAATTCTGCCGGAGCCCCGGAAGATGATATCCCGTTTTGATCGCAGTTCTGCAGTAATTTGAAACAAAAACCGAGTATAATATAAAGAAAAGAGAGGATTCCCATGCAGGGTCAGAAAAGACAAGGCGGCCGTCGTCGCGCGGCTGCGAAACCCAAGGTTTGCCGCTTCTGTGAGGCAAAAGTCCGCTACATCGATTTCAAAGATGCTGAAACTCTGATGAAGTTTCAGACCGAAAAAGGCAAGATCATGCCGCGCCGCATTACCGGCAATTGCCTCGATCACCAGAAAATGCTTTCCATCGCCGTTAAACGTGCGCGGATGCTCTCGCTGGTCTACTGATAAACGGAGGTATTTACATGGCTAACGTCAGTCTTATTCTTTTGGATGATGTCGAACATCTCGGTCTGGCCGGTGAAGAGGTGCGTGTCGCCCCCGGTTATGCCAGAAACTATCTTATCCCCAAAAAACTCGCCGCCAAAGCCACTCCCGGTACTTTGCGTCTGATCGAGTCCCGCAAGGCCGCTATCGCTGCCCGCCGCGCCGCCGATCTGGCCAACGCCAAGGCACTGGCTGAAAAACTTGCGACCGTGGAAATTTCCATCGCGATGCAGGCCACCGAAGACGATCAGCTCTTTGGTTCCGTCACTCCGCGCATGGTCGCCGAGGAGTTGAATGCTCAAGGCTTCGCTATCGAACACAACCGCATCATGATCGATCCCCCGATCAAAATGCTCGGCAGTTTCGAAGCGATGGTCAAACTTCACAGCGAAGTTACCGCTGCAGTCAAAGTCTGGGTTGTCCGCGGTTAATTTCCGCAGGAGATCTTTATGGCTGAAATTGCCGGAAAAACTTCGGTGTCTGCACGCCCGGCGGGTATTTTACCCGACCGGGCGCAGCCGCATAATTTAAAAGTGGAGCAGGCCGTTCTTGCTGCCATACTCCGCGAACCTGAAAGTTGTGTCGACACTGCCGTTGAAAAACTCGGTACTGCCGGCGATGTCTTTTACAGTGCCGCCAACCGCAGTATCTATCTGGCGGCTGTCGAATTGAATAAGAACGGTACTGTACCGGATCTTTTGAGTGTCGCCCAGAAACTCAAGGCTTCTGACAAACTTGAAGCCGCCGGGGGCGAACTTTATCTGGCGGAAATTTATTCCGCTATTGCCACGACGGTCAATATTGAGTCGTGGTGTGAAATTTTACGCAATCTGGCAATGCTCCGCAGGATGATCGATGCCTGTTCCGGAGCGTTGATGAAGTGTTTTGATTCTGATGCCGACCCGGATAAACTGGTCGAGGAGATCGAAACCGATATCTATAGCATCCGTACTTCCGGAGCGACGGAAAAGATCAAAGATCTGCGTACTCTGGTCGCCCAGGAGTTTCAAACTCTGCTCGACATCAAAAACAAGAAGATCGAATCGGGCATCCCCACCGGTTATTCTCCACTGGATGACTTTACCGGGGGCTTGAAAAAGGGTGAAATGTTTGTTCTGGCCGCCCGTCCTTCCATCGGTAAGACCACATTGGGATTGAATATCATCGCCAATGTGGCAATGAAAGGCGAAATCCGTCGTCCGGTGGCTTTTTTCAGTTTGGAAATGACCGACAATCAGATCGCCCGCCGTCTGCTGTGTACCGAGGCGGGGATCCCGGAAAGTGTCTTCTGGAATGGTTCATTCAATGACAGTGATATGCACAAACTCACTGCCGCTGCCGCCAATATCCGTGATGCTCAATTATTCATCGATCCCACCGGCGGTTTGACGATCTCTGAATTGCGGGCCAAGGCCAGAAGATTGAAAAATGAGCATGATATTCAGTTGATAGTCATTGACTATTTGCAACTTATGCACGCTGACGCCAGAGTTGACAGCCGTCAGCAGGAGGTCGCCGAAATTTCCGGCGGCATCAAAAAACTGGCCAAAGACCTCAATGTACCGGTACTGGTTCTGGCCCAGCTCAACCGTGAGATCGACAAAAATGCCAGTGCCAATGCCCGGCCGAAATTGGCCCACTTGCGTGAATCAGGAGCCATTGAGCAGGATGCCGACATCGTGACATTCCTGCACCGTAACCGGGATGATGCCAAAAATATCGCCGACGGTGCATCCACCGAGGCTGAATTGATCGTGGAAAAGAACCGTAACGGTAAGATCGGTACGGTAAAATTGAATTTCTTCCCCTCAAAAATGCTGTTTGAGGTCGCACCTCCGGTCGGCCGCGAATATGCTCCGGGTGGCGGTGAGGGGTAATATATCAGGGGAGAAAGTACCATGTTGAAAAAAATTGTCATATTTCTGTTGCTGCCGGTGATTTTTTCGGCAACGGCATTGCAGGCGGCCAAAATCAGTTCCGTCAAGTTTGAGCAGGAGGGCAGCGATCCCATCCCGACGGAGTTGCTCAATGTGGTTTTGCGTTTGCGTCCGGGGATGGAATTCAATGCTTCTTATCTGGATGCGGACTTGAAAAGTCTTTTTGACACCGGCAAAATTTCCGATGCGGTAGCCGAATTCAGGGAGTTGTCCGACGGCACGGTCGAGGTGATCTACAAGATCAAACCTTCGCCGGTGATCTCCATATTCAAACTTGAGGGCAATGAGAAGTTTTCCACCCGTGATCTGCAGGAGTGTCTGGTGGTCGCCGACGGTGACCGCCTGAGCAGTAAAGCCTTGAGTGAATCGGTGGAAAATTTGCGTAAATACTATATCGATCACGGCTATACGGATGTGAAAATCGGCTTGCCGGCCATATTGCCTGACGGCAACGGCGGGGTGATCGTGACCATCACGATCGAAGAAAATCTGCGGCTGAAAGTCAACGATGTGACCTTTGAGGGAGTGACGGTATTTTCGGAAAACGAATTGCGTTCAGTAATGTATAACCGTTACAGCTACTGGAATTTACTGCCGTTTATCAATGATTTTCTCAATCACGGTCTGCTTGACCGTCAGGAGTTGGAAACTGACCGGGCCAGATTGCGTGAGTTGTATTACAACAAAGGTTATCTGGACTTCAAAGTGGTCGATATCAAGATCACTCCGACCGCGGATGATCCGGAATTTGTCAATTTGCATTTTGTCATCGAAGAGGGCGAACCCTATGTGGTCGAACAGGTTTCCATCGCCGGAAATTCCCAGGTCGCCACGGAGATCCTCATGCCGATGGTGCGTTTGAAAGCCGGAGAAAATTTTTCGCTGGCCGATGAAAATGCCACGATCCAGGCGATCAGTGCGATCTATGATGCAGAGGGATTCAGCGATCTGACGGTGCGTCCGGTGCATACGACAGATTATCCCAATCACAAGGTTACGGTGGTATTCCAGATCACCGAGGGACGCAAATATTTTGTGCGGGATATCGAGATCATCGGCAATACTTCCACCAGAGAAAAGGTGTTGCGCCGGGAACTGGCGATCCAGCCGGGCGATCCGGTGACCCAGCGGAGGATCCAGATCAGCCGTCAGCGGTTGATGGGTATGGGGTACTTTACCAGCGTGGAAGCCGAAGCGGTCAATGCCGACGCTCTCAATGAAAAAGATATCCGGATCACGGTCGAGGAAAATCCGGCCAGATACAACTTCCGTATCGGTGCCGGAGCATCTGATGTGAGCAGTTTTTTCGGTATGGCGGAAATTTCCACCAACAACTTTGACATCACCAATCCCCGTAACTGGTTCTACGGCGGCGGTCAGCGGTTGCGGATCCAGGGGATTTACGGTGTGGATGATGCCGGATTCAATATCGACTTCATCGAGCCGTGGCTCTTTGATCTGCCTTTGCGTTACGAATTATCCGCATTTCTGACCACTTCCGAATATGATGACTGGGATGAAACCCGCATCGGGGTTCGCACCTCGCTGCAGCGCAGGATCTTTGATGACTTCACCCGGATCGCATTGGGGTACAAATTTGAAACGGTGCGGGTGCATAATATCAGTCACACCCTCAAACGGTACTTCAAGGATAATCATCTTGACGGCACTTCACGGGTCAGTCAGTTCTCTTTGAGTCTTACCCGTGACACCCGCGACAGCATCGTTGATCCCACGGAGGGGTATTACATCAACCTTTTCGGTTCGATCACTCCGGAAGTGCTCGGATCGAGTTCCAACTACTACCGTCTGGAAGCCAGAGGCAGTTATCATTACAGTTTCTTTGACAAGGCCATTGTGTTTTCGCTGGGCGGCCGTATTGGTGTGGTATCCGGCTTTGATTATCAGAATGATGTGCCGGTTTTTGAGCGGTACTTCCTCGGCGGCAGCGGTTCAGTACGGGGGTTTGAACACCGCTCCATCGGTAAAGTTGTCAATGACCGCAATGTCGGCGGCCAGACGATGCTGGTGTTGTCTGCGGAAGTTTCCCATCCGATCTGGGGGCCCTTGCGCGGAGCGGCATTCATTGATGCCGGTGATGCGTGGAGCAATGCTTACAGTATGGATTGGGATACGATCAATGTCGGTGTCGGTTACGGTTTGCGTTTGAAACTGCCGATGATCCAGGCTCCGTTGCAACTTGATGTGGCTTATCCGGTGGTCAGGGGTCAGGACAACCTGAAACGCAAATTCCGTATCCACTTCAATGTCGGATTCTCTTTCTGATGAGTGAATATCCGCCCAATGCCGATTCTCTGATGGCGATACTCCGGAAACTGCGCGCTCCGGATGGCTGTCCGTGGGACCGGGAACAGACCCGCCAGAGTCTGGTGCGTCACCTTGACGGTGAATGTGCCGAATTGATCTATGCCATTGACCGTGATGATGTCCCCAATATCCGCGAGGAATTGGGGGATGTGCTGATGAATCTTTTGTTTCAGGTCGTGGTGGCCGAGGAAAAAGGCGAATTTACTCTGGAAGATGTGTGGCAGGAGATCATTGACAAAATGATCCGCCGTCACGCCCATGTTTTCGGTTCGGAAAAGGCCGCCGATGCCGCTGAAGTTGCCCGGTTGTGGCAAAAGATCAAAGCATCTGAATCCGGTCATGCTCCGGCATCAAAATCATTGATGGATGAGGTGAAACCCGCTCTGTCAGTGCTTGACCGGGCGGAAAAATTGCAGAAAACGGCCGCCAAAACCGGTTTTGACTGGCAGAATGAAGTACAGGTGCTGGATAAGATCGCCGAAGAAACTGCCGAAGTCCGGGAGGCTCTGGCGGAGAATGATGATGAACATATTGACGAGGAGCTGGGCGATCTGCTTTTTGCCGTGGTCAATCTGATCCGGTTCCGCCAAAAAACTCATGCTTCGGAACTTTTACGCCGGGCCAATTTGAAATTTGAAAACCGCTTCCGTCAGTTGGAAAAAGAGTTCGCCGCAAACCATGAGGATATTTCCCGGGCAACTCCCGAAAGAATGGATCAACTCTGGGAAAAGGTCAAAGCGGATGCCCAAAATATCTGATACAGGTGGCGGTAATGAATAAGAATTTCCCGACTATCGATTTCGCTCCGGAATCTGCTCCCATGCGGCGGACAAAGCTGCTGATCTATGTAAGTGCCTGTATCATCCTGCTGGCGTTTTCCGGTCAGAATGCTCTTTACGGTGATGAGGGCGATCTGGCCGAAGCAATCCGCCAGATGTTTCTCGGGAACGATATATTTTCATCTGAATGCTGGTGGCAGCCGGATACCCGGTCATTTTTGTGGTTTTGCCGTTTGAGGATGCTGCCGGCACTGTTTTTCGGCGGCGGTGAATTGATCTGCCGGCTTTTTACGATCATTTCCGCGATATGTTTGCTCAGCGGTACGATGTTTCTGGCCGGGAAATTTTTCAACCGGCGGGCCGGAGCATGTGCGGCGTGGATGATGATCGCATCTTACGGATTCATATACTGGGGGCGTTATGCCGGCAGTTTTATGAGTCTTGCCTTATGGGTATTGCTCACGGTGATCTGTCTGCGTAATGTTTATGACCGCTTCTGGTGGCGGAGCATATTCTTTTTACTGATCTTTTCCGGTACGGTGTGGTGGGGAATGAATTATCTGCTTTTTCTGCCGGGAATAGTGATCATCTCTTTCAATGGCAATTTGCGGATATTACTCTGGAAAAGTTCACTGATCGCCATTGGGTTTGCCGCATTGGTCGTGTTTGCCGTCAGTTGTCTGCTGGTGGGATCTTCCGGAGTGCCGTGGCTGGATTATCCGGCACGCTTCTGGTATCAATTCAAAATATCATTCGCAGAATCGTGTATTGCTCCGGTGTGGTCGGAATATGGATTGAATAATATTTACAAGCCGTCTTTCAATTTGCTCCGTGTATTATTTCCGTGGTCATTGCCGGTGGCCGCGGCGGTTGCCGGCATGATCCGCAAGTGGAGTGATCTGTCCGGTTCTCACCGCCGGCTGCTGGCCGGGACTCTGGTCATGCTGCTTTGTGCCGCACTTTTCCCCGGCCGCCGCTGGCAGTATCTACTGGGTGCGTTACCGTTTTTCATCATGATCTGTGCCGGAGTGACCGTGGAGTGCGTGGGCATGGATTCATGGAGCCGTATCGCCGACCGGATCATGTGGTGGAGTTTCTGTTTTCTCGGATCGCTGGCGGTCGCTGTGATCGTGACCTGGCCTTTGTGGCAGATGATTTTCCGGTCTTCTCCGCCTTTGCAATTGATGCTCGGAGTACCGTTTCTGGGGGTGGCGGCATTGCTCTTTCTGGTTTTTGACACCGGCGGCGGCTGTGCTGTGGAAAGGGTCAGCGGTATGAATGGCCCGTGGAGCGGCTATATTTTAGCCGGAGTATGTTTGATGACGGCGGTTTTTGTGGTGGCACTCTCGGCGGTGGATCCTTTCCGCTCCGGGCGGCCCTTCTGGAAGCATTGCGGAGATCTTGCCCATCATCTGCCGCCGCATGAGATCATTTACTGCGGTTCATTTCCCGACTCCAAGCATCTCTATTATATGGCACTGCCTGCCGGTTGTACCGTGGTGCAGTCACCCGGAGAATTTGCGGGGATCCTGAAAAATATCCACTCCGGCGAAGCGTTGCTCATAGTCAGCCGGGCCGATTTTGATGCTGTCAGTGCCGCATTGAAAAATGCCGGCTGGAGTCCGGCAGATGAGAAACCTCTGGCGGTGGAATCCGGGGCGGTGGATTTTTACGGTGATGCGTCGAGTGATGGCAGCAAGTTTATTGTCTGCCGTATAAAGTTTGAGGGCTGATTATTTCAGATATTTTTCCTTTCCGGTGTTGAAAACGGATATTGAGGGTGTATATTATTCAGAAATGTTTGTAAAGTTGTCTAACTATCGGTGATTTAAAGGAGTTGAGAATGGAAAAAAGACGTTATGCAGTTTGCGGTGTATCCATGCGGGCTATCGGTATGTATATCGGTCCGATGATGAGAAATTTCGCTCACTGTGCGGAATTTGTTGCGATGTTGGATATCGATCCGCTCCGTTTCAAATCTTGTGTGGATGCTGTACCGGAAGCCAAAGATGTTCCCACCTATCCGGCAGTTGATTTTGAGAAAATGCTGGCTGAAACCAGGCCGGATGCTCTTTTGGTGGTCGGTATGGATTGCACTCATATCGATTATATCATTGCCGGTTTGGAACACGATCTGGATGTCATCTGTGAAAAACCCATGACCACCAATACCGCTGATGCACTCCGGGTGCTGGAAGCCGAGAAAAAATCCAAAGGCAAGGTCATTTGCACATTCAACTACCGTTACAATCCGGTACACCGCAAGTTGCGTGAATTGATCATTGCCGGTAAAGTCGGCCGGGTCACTCACGTCGATCTCAATTGGTACATCGACATCAAACACGGTTCAAGTTATTTCCACCGCTGGAACCGGATGCGGGAAAATTCCGGCAGTCTTTCCATCCACAAATCCAGTCACCACTTCGATCTGGTCAATTGGTGGGTCGACGGCATTCCGGAGGAGGTACACGCATTCGGCGCACTCAATCACTACGGGCCGGAGGGGGTCTTCAATCCCTCAAAGAAAGACGGCCGCAACTGCGATACTTGTGACGAATTTCTGAAGTGTGCCTACAAACGGCGCTGGGCCACGCGTAACTCCACGATGTTCGTACCTGATGACCATATCAACTCCTTTGAGAGCAAAGTCACTCAGTACACCAATTACAGCCCCAAAATGTGCATGTTTGATTCCCAGATCAATATCTACGATACCTTTGTGGCCAATGTGAAATACCGTAACGGCGTACTGCTCAACTACTCGGCCAACTTTTCCACCCCCTATGAGGGCTACCGTCTGGCCATCAACGGCACTCACGGACGTCTGGAAACGATGGAATTCATCGGAGCCGGAGCCTCCCAGCTGCCCAAATTCCATGAAGGCAATCAGTACATTGATTACTTCCCCATCTTTGAAGGCCGCGAAAGAATCGATATTCCTGCCGGAGCCGGCGGTCACGGCGGCGGTGATCCGCTCATCCTTGAGGATATTTTCATCGGTGAAGATCCCGACCGCAAATATGATATTCTGGCCAAATCGGTCGATGGTCTCCGGGCGATCGCCATCGGCGATGCGGTCTACAACTCCATCAAAGACGGCGGAGTTCAGGATTTGACCTCATTTATCCGGTAACAAATGGATGTTTGCGGGGCTGCCGGAAAACTTTGAATGTTTTTCGGCAACCCCGTTTCCCTATTGGCAATCATGAAAAAACTGATCCGTCCGGCTTTGCTCGTAGTGCCTTTATTCACCGGAATATTTTTTCCGCAGGCGGCCATTCTGGCTCAAGGTCCGTGGAACTTCATCCGCTGGGCACTGGTTGCGATGATTTTTTTTAACGTATTGCAGATCAATTTTGCCGATCTCAAACCCCGTAAAGAACATTTTTTGGTACTGGCGGCTAATGTTTTCATGGGAATCGTGCCGTTTTATCTTTTCAAATTGCTGATACCGTCTGCGGATATTTATGCTCACGGAGCATTTTTCACCGGTATTGCTCCTACGGCAGCGGCAACGGCGGTGATCGTGGGGCTGCTCGATGGTCACGTCGGTTTTGCCGTTACCGGATTTCTCATTACCAATATCGGGATTTCCATTTTGCTGTTGGGACTTCTGCCGCTGGTCACCGGTAACTTCACTGCGGTATTCATGCTCAATGTGTTTTACTCCATTATGACGACGATCATTATTCCCATGGCGTGTGCCAGAGCGGTGCGTCATTTTCTGCCGGGGATTCTGGATCACACGGCCAAATTCAAAAGTCTCACACTTGTTTTATGGAGTGCATCGCTCTTTATTCTCGCCGCAGTCGCCCGCCTGAATTTCGATCAGAATTCCGATGCTTCGCTGGGAGTTCTGGGAATTCTGGCCTTGACTGCCGGAGTTATCTGTGCGGTGAATTTTACCGTCGGTTATTTTCTGACCAAATCGGAATACCGCCGGGATACGTCCCAGATCCTCGGTCAGAAAAATACCACCTTTGCCATCTATCTGGCACTTGAATTTTCCAGTGGGATCGCCGCTTTGGCCACGATTTTTTATGTTCTTTTTCACAACCTCTGGAATTCGGTGCAACTGTTTCTGCATGACCGGAAAAGTGAAGGCCATCCGGACTCTGCTTCCGGAGAATGACCGCTGTTTTGAGTTGACAAAATCCCCCGGCAGTGGTATATTATAGTGCTGTGGTCAAGTGTTGTAACAAGGAGATTTTTTTATGAGCAATTTTGAATTCGGTTTCGCTCAATGCGATATTACTCCGTCGATCGGTATGCCGCTTTGCGGTTACTTCAATCCCCGTCCCAATAAGGGTGCTTTTGACCGTCTGTCAGTCAAGGCGGCGGTCTTCCGCACCGGTGAAGAGGTGGCCGCAGTGGTCTCCTATGACCTCTGTCTGCTGGATGCCGGATTTCTCCGTGATCTGGATGCCAAACTGGCCGGGATGGATTCGCCGCTGGCCAACAAGGTGCTTTACTGTGCCACTCACACCCATACCGGTCCTTATTCCGGAAAGATTTTTGATGATGAGGCCGATCCGGCTTATATGGAATTTCTGGAACAGCAGAGTTTGACCGCCATCAGCCGGGCCTTTGCTTCGCTGGCTCCGGCGGAGTTGTATGCTGCTGAAACTGAATGCACCACGCTGGCATTCAACCGCCGTTACATTATGAAAGGCGGCAAAACCTGTACCAATCCGGGTAAATTCAATCCGGATATAGTCCGCCCTGAAGGTGGTATCGATCCCAAAATCATTCTGCTGGAAGTGCGTCAGTTTGACCGTCCGGCTCTGTTGATCGCCAATATTTCCAACCACACCGACACCATCGGCGGAGATATCGTTTCAGCCGACTGGCCCGGCCGTATGGAAAAGGCCATCCAGCAGGAGTTGGGCTTCGATCTGCCGGTGATGACCATCATTGCACCGCAGGGCAATATCAACCACTTCAATGTCAACACTCCCGGCAGCCAGACCGGTTATGATGAAGCGTGCCGTATCGGTAAAGCCTATGCCGCAGTTATCCTTTCTTCGCTTTATCAGTTGAAAAAACTGGAAAACACGGCGATCGTTACCGGGACTTGTGAATTTGAGGCTCCCTATTTGCAGTTGACCGATGAGGAATATGCTGAAGCCAAACGGGTCTATGAGGAAAATAAAGATGCCGTTATGGAAGAGGGCCGGGATTTCACCAGTGAGGATATCGCCAAAGGCGTGCCTGCGGTGAAAAAACTCTTTGCTGAAATGGCCATCGGCTGCCGGGAAAATCCCATCACTGATCAACGTATCGAGCGTCAGTTGATGATCGCATTCGGTGAGGAAGTGGCTTTGATCTCTCTGCCCTGCGAACCATTTATCGAATTGGGTGAGGGCATCCGCAGCGGTTCCAAATACCCGTTGACCGTGCTGGCCGCACTGGGTATGGGGGAGATCGGTTATGTGGGTATGCCGCAACACTATGGCAACGGCGGTTATGAGACCAGTCCGGCACGCACGCTGGCTGACCGCACTGTCGGCCAGACCATTGTCAAAAATGCTTTGAAACTTTTGAAGTAATATAAATACAAAGGATCGGAAAAATGTCTGAATCATGTGGAAATTCATGCAGCGGTTCCTGCGGAAGTTGTTCTTCCTGCGGCGGATGCGGTGAAGATAAACTCGCTAAAAAAATGGCCTTGATCAAGCGTAAGATCTTTGTGCTTTCCGGCAAAGGCGGTGTGGGTAAAAGTTCAGTGGCGGCCACATTGGCTTTGCAACTGGCCGCCGGCGGCCGTAAAGTCGGTTTGCTGGATTGCGACTTTCACGGGCCGAGTCTGCCGACCATTCTCGGTGTCACGCACAAAAAACTGGATTATTCTGAAACTGACGGTATTATTCCGTTGCCGATGGGCAATTTGAAGTTTCTCTCGGTGGGATTGCTGCTCGATGATCCGGATCAGGCGATCGTCTGGCGCGGACCGGCCAAGATGGGCGTGATCAAACAACTTCTGGAAGACACCCTCTGGGGTGAGTTGGATGATCTGGTATTGGACTTTCCTCCGGGAACCGGTGATGAGATCCTTTCAGCCTGTCAGTTGATCCCCGGTGAGAAAAATGCGATCGTGGTCACCACTCCGCAGGAAGTTTCACTGGCCGACTGCCGCAAATGTCTGGATTTCTGTGACAAACTGGAACTCAAAGTAGCCGGTATCGTGGAAAATATGAGTTACTTTGTCTGTCCGGATTGCGGCAAGGCCCATCAACTCTTTTCCGCTGACGGCGGCAAATCTCTGGCGACGGCCTACGGTCTGCCGCTGATCGCCCAGTTGCCTTTGAATCCGGAATTCATGGCGGCCTGCGATTCAGGTACGCTGGCTGCCAAACTTGATCAATTCCCCTCATTGCTCAAGTTCTGAATCTGATTCCGTCAAATATTTTCCGGGAGTATTTCTGCTGAATGCAGAAGTATTCCCGGTTTTTTTATGAAATTCAGATCACGGATACTTGTATTTAAATAAAACAGAGTATATATTATTGGCACAAACGTTTGTGCAAAGAAATTTTCCGGAGCATAAAATATGGCAACTCTTGCAGATGTAGCGGCTTTGGCCGGTTGTTCGGTATCCGTTGTTTCGCGGGTTTTGAAGCCCAAAGACGGCGGCAGTGACCGTATTGCTCCGGCGACCCGCGATCGGGTGCGGGAGGCTGCGGCTGAACTCGGCTACCGGCCGAACCGGACGGCGGAGTTCCTGAAATACGGCAGAGTTCCGGAGATCGGAGTATTTCTGCCGGATTTCAATAACTCGCTGATTCTGGATATTGTACGCGGTTGTTCAGAAGCAGCCAGAGAAGCCGGATTTCCCCTTTCATTTTTCTTCGATCAGGAAGTTGACAATTTCAGTTGTTTCATGCGTGACACCATCGGACGTAAAAACTGCGGTATCATCACCTGTGCCCCGGAATTGGAGCTGGCCGGTGAATCTTTCAAATTGATCAGCAGCTATTGTGATGCCGGCGGTTATGTGGTGCTGATCGATAACTGCAAGCGTGATCCGGTCTCCTCTTTGCGGGCAGCTGAAGTGCTGGTCGATGACGAATACGGCGGTGTATTGGCGGCAAAACGTCTGTTGGAGTGCGGATGTGAAAAATTCTTTTTACAGGCTCCCCGGCGGCCGAGGGCATTCGGCTTTGTCCGGATGATCGAAGCGGCCGGTAAAGAGGTGATCTGGCTGCCGAAAAGTGAGGATGGCACCGGAGAACTTTTTCAAATGCTTATGAATCATTCCGGAACGGCCGGAGTTTTTTGCAGCAGTGACCGTCTGGCGATCAGACTTTATTCACGTCTGGCCGGAGCCGGTGAAATTCCCGGACACCGGATCAAATTGATCGGTTATGATGATACTTACAACTCTGATGTGTTGAGTCCGGCACTTACTTCCATCAAACAGCCGTTTTTTGAAAGCGGCCGTCTGGCGGTCAAATATCTGCTGGATATGATTTACAACCGGCCGATCGTACCGGAGATACTCAAGCCGGTTTTGGTCGGGCGGCAAACCGCATGATTTGCCGGTTGAGTTTTTTTGAATAGTTGCACAAACGTTTGTGCAAAAAAAGGAGCGGCTATGAAAACGAGATGCAAAATGGCAGTGGAGAAAAACTTGCAATGGTTTTACTCCTCCGGGGTGATGATCCCGGAAAATGGTTTATGGGGGGTGGCCGAGCGGCTGGCGGTAAAGGATGGCAATCAGGCACTGGATGAGATCCTGGAGTCTTTTCCGGCCTGGTCGGAAAAGTCAGATTGCTATGTTATCGAACAGCGGCGGGCGGATTGCAACTTCCAAACGGCATGGCTCTTTTTACTGGCGGATCGGGAATTGCCCGGATGTTCCTATGGCGAAACCGGGAGAAATATTCTGGATTTTCTCTATTTCCGCAGTGGTTTGCTGGAGCGTAAAAAAAATTCTGATGTCCCCGGTAACTGGAATTGGTCGCACATCAAGCGTGATTCGGTGGTCTATTTTGATGATGAAGCGTGGTGTGTATTCATTCAGTTGCGGATTGCCGAGGAATTTCCGGAATTGGATAAGCGGTACAATATGCGTTTCTGGGCTGAAACATTAGCCGAAAGTTTATATTGCGGAGCAACTGATCCGGCTGAAACCCCATTGTGGCGGGGAGAATTGGCCAAACCGCACTGGGGGGCTTTGGCAGCAATGGCTCTGGCCCAGACCGGGGGCAGAAATATGGATAAGTACCGGGAGTTTTGTCTGGAATATTTCCGTAATGTCTCTATCCCCAATGTCAGCGAATATGCGTATGCACTTTTGGGGGCTGTAAATTGTATGTTGAAATTCGGCAGAGAAGATTTTCTGCCTCTGGTGGGAAAATATGTCGATGCCATAATTGACGTTTGTGATCCGGTAAGCGGACTGCCCCCGTCTGAACACAGCAGGGAAACCCCGGCAGGTTCCAATTTGGCGGATTTGATCTACACGGTCAATTGGGCCGTTGCCGGTCTGCGGGAGGCCGGAATTGTTCTGGGCGGGAAAAGTGCCGATGCCGCCGGCAAACTTATCGTTTTTCTGCAGGAGATCCAGGATAAGTCAGATAACCGCTCTTTTGCCGGATGCTGGCGGGGAATGTATGATACCCAAAGCGGCCAGTGGGGCGGCGGTGACCGCTTCGAGGGTGGCGGGAACAGTATTTATACCGGCTGGACCAATGCACCGATCGCATTGACCATGCTGTTTGAATATATGAAAAAAAGTATGTTTTAATCATCAGAAAAGGAGATTGGGAAATGTTGAAAAAAAGAAGAGTTTTTACGTTGATCGAACTGCTGGTAGGCACAGTTATCTCATCATTGCATTTTTTGAAACAAAAAACTGCGATTGAAACTAAACAAAGAATACCGCTTTTCTTTGAAAGCGAAAGGGGGCGCGGGGGAAAGGGAAAACTCTCTTTTCCCGTGAAAAGAAAGTTTTCCTTGTCCCCCGCACACTCATTTACTTTAATAGAATTGCTGGTGGTCATTGCCATCATCGCTATTTTAGCGGCAATTTTGCTTCCTGCATTGAATAGTGCCAGAGAAAGAGGCCGGACGGCCGGTTGCACATCCAATATGAAGCAGATGATCTCCGGGTATCATATGTATTGGGATGATGCCGATATGCCTCTGCCGCCGCGCATGACCAGAGAGGGCAGCGGCAAACCGTGGTTGAGCTGGTATTGGTATCTGGCTCCTTATGCCGGTTTGCCGGATTATGAGTCGCACAGCAAATTGTTGGCTGATCTGCGTACCAGACAGGGCAGTTCGGTTTATGATTGTCCGTCGGTGGTCAAGCATGAAAATAATGAATTGGGCGGTGCGCCGACTTACAAATTTACCGCACACTACTTTACACGCACCATGCACGGCCGGACCCAGGATGCCGATCCGGATTGTCCCAATACGTCTGATACGCTGGTTTTTGTTGATGGTGATGACGGTAATACTGTGCAAAGTTTCGGTACGGCGGCATGGTACCGGCTGACCCGGCACACCGGGGAGAAAGAGTATGGTCAGGGAGCCGGGGCACATAACGGATCGGTGACGGTCGGTTTTTATGATGCTCACGTCGGCATGGTGAAAACCAGCAGTTACAGTGACGCTCAGGGAAAGGTGCGAATGGGGATCCCCGGCACGATCGCTGAATATGAAAAATACTGGTATTGATCATGAAAAATATAATACTTTTCCTGAGTTCGGCGGTTATGTTTTTTTCTGCTGCCGCCGGGTATGATTTCAACAAAGCATTCTGGAGTTGCTGGCCGCGCAATGCCGGCAGGGTGGAAAGTTTGCGTGACCGGGGAAAACGCACGGTGTCGTTCGAGTTTCAAAGTTCTGCAACTCCGGTATCTGTTTATACCAGAGGCACCGGTAATGCCGGTGAACTTTGCCGTTTGGATATCGAATTTGAATGCAGTAACCGGCAGATAAGTGAAAGCAGTTCTGCGAAAATCAGGATCGCATTTCAAGATGAGAGCAAACGTCCGGGCGGTGCCGGGGAAATTTCTCAAGATCTGCCGTCGCTGACCGATGGCAGAAACCGTTTCAGTTGTTCTTTTGTGATGCCTGATGGTGCGATCGATTATCAGATATCCCTGTATTTTACCGGTATTTCCGGCAAAATAACCGTGACAGATTGCCGGGTGGAAGTTTTGCCGCAGGTCGCGGTGATCGTGCCAGATGCCGGAAAGACGGCCGCTGCCCGTTATGTTACGGCAACCGGGATCAACGGATTTTTCCGTTACGGCAGTGCTTATCCTGCCGCTGCTGATTCCACGCTTTTTCTGACTTATGACCGGGAAAATCTTTATGTGAAAGTTATTTGCCATGAAAGTGACATATCCCGGTTGCGTACCGCGGTAAGGGAGCCGGACGGGCCGGTTTATCTTGATGACTCGGTGGAATTGTTTCTGGCTCACGGCGACCGGGTCTGGCAGTTGGTGGCGAATAGTGCCGCAGTCCGCTGTGACGGGGAATTGAAAACAGTCATTCCCGGTGATCCCCGCCGTTTTGACGTGTCGTGGAATGGTTCATGGCAGGTCAGAAGTGACAGGGGTGAAGGATCCTGGAGTGTGGAATTTACCGTTCCTTTTGCCGATCTCGGATTTGTTCCGGTCGAAGGAGCGGTGTTGCGGATAAATGTATTGCGCAACCGCCGGGGGACAGGGCCGGAGCAGACTCAACTTGACCGGCGTTTCGGAATGCCGGGAAATGATGTTCACTTCAGTTTGATCACATTCAGAAACAGTGATGCACTTTTCAGCCGCAGTATGATGGATATGGATGGTGATACATTGGCCGTCAGCCGGCAGAAACGGGAATTTGCCAATGTTCCCCGGCGCGATGGAAATTATCTGGTCATCGGCCCCGGATGTGACATCTATCTGGAGCGTTACAGCGCACCTTTCCGGGAGGAGAATCGGGAAAACTGGCCGCAAAAAACACTGGAGATCATCGCTGCGATGCAAAATAACGGTATGTCGGTTCCGGCATTTTATCCGTGGGTGATCCCGCATTTGGGCGGCCGGGAAAACTACGCCCGGATCATTGCCGCATATCCGGATCTGAAGTTTGCACTGGCCATTCACAACACTTCACATGACCGCAGTGTCATCGACAGCGGGGCAACCTATTTCCATGGCAGATCAAGTAATATCGGTGATGAAAAACTGGGGAAATGTACTGCGGAATTTCTGGAGAAATTTCTCACTGAAAATGCCGATGCTGTCAGCAGAAGTATTTTTGCCAGAGGGTTTGATGAACCGACAAACTCATTGATTTCCTGCTTCAGTTATTCGCTGAATCCGGAAAACCTCACCGCACTGCGGGCATTGGATGAATTTATCCGGCAAAATTACGGTTACGGCAAATACGGGATGCCGGATTTGAACCGGGGAATGGCCGATCCGGATGACGGCTTGCGTCATATTGCCTTCTGCCGCTGGTGGAATGATCAGGCGGCGGCAACTTTCAACCGGTTGCGGGCGGTTTTGAAAAGCCATGCTCCGCAAATGCCATTCATGCCTCTGGTGTGCAACACCGTTGCGGCGTACAGCGGATTTGAAGAATTACCGCTGCTTGCCCGCTGTGGTGACTGGATCGGGGTGGATCCTTATCCGACTGCCACTTGCAGTATTTTTTCAGCGGCGAGAGCGGTTTATCACACCGGATTTTGCACCAAATTGGCTCATGATCTGGCAGCTCCGGGCAGAATTTTTGTTTATGTGCAGGCATTCCGTTATCATGGCCAATCACCCAGTGCGGAAAATCTCACTGAATGGGTGTCACAGGCACTGAAAAACGGGGCGGATATAATTTCATTCTACGCCTTGAAAAATTTGGAAGAGTGTCCGGATATTTATCCGCAAATATTGAGTTTGAGCCGGAGGATTACAACGATGAAACCTCTGGCTTTACCGGAAAACAGTCCGGTGGCGATACTGTATAATTATGTGGGCAACTGGGGACGTTTTGACCGGGGCCAAATGGATTATTATTCACTTTATTCCATTTTGGCAGAAAAGATAAAGGGGGATTTTGCCTTTATCAGTGACCGGCAGTTGATGGAAGATAAAAAAGTGCCGTCCCGGGTCAAAGTTTGTATCGCTCCGGCATTGGAATATGTGGATAAGCAAGTGGCCGGTGCATTGGAAAATTTTGTACGCAACGGCGGTACGTTGATCATTCTTGATCCGGAAGCATTCCGGATCGCTCCGGATGGTGATCCGGTGACTCAACGGCAAAGTTTATTGGGCGATCCGGTTACGTCCGTGATACCGGCATCCGGATTCATCTATTTCGGGCAATCCCGTAAACCTTTGCGGCTTTTCGCGGATAACGGGGCAAAGTACCGGGCGGTAGTGCCGCCGGCGGATGCTGAAGTGGAGGCCGTCTGGAAAAACGGCCGGTGTGCCGCTTACCGCCGTCAGGTCGGCAATGGAAAAGTAATATATTTTGCGGTCAATCCTTTTGCCAATGCCGATGCGGCATTTCAGGCGGGGAACTGGGTGGAATATTTCTATAACTTTTTTCAGGAAAATTCGGTACGCCGGGGGATGAAGATCTGGGACTTTGTGTTGCCGGAAAACTGAAACTCATTTATTCAGCGGCAAAAGCAGCTGGATGGCGGATAATTCTCCGGCGGGCGATAATTGGGTGATGCCGGTACCGGCCAGCCGGATGGCTTTATCTTTTACGGCACTTCGTTCGAGTAATTGCACGGCGTATCTGCCGATCACCGTTCCGTTATTGGTCGGGGTCGGCAGGGTCACCGACCGGGTGATGGTCTGGAAATCGGCAAATTTCAATTTGATCGTTACGGCGTGACCGACAAAACCTTTTTTGATTGCCTGCCGGGAAACTTTACTGGCCAGATTGCGTAAAAGGATCCGCAATTCCCGCATATCCTGACAATCGCAGGGCAGGGTTATCTCCTTGCTGATGGATTTGGGGTCGCCTTCCAGTTCCACCGGTCTTTCATCGATCCCCCGGACGATACCGTAATAAAACGCTCCGGCTTTGCCGAACATCCCTTTGAGGATCGACGGTGAAAGTTTTTTGAGATCTCTGCCGTAACGGACATTGATGGTATGCAGTTTTCTGACACCGATTTTACCGATGCCGTGAAATTTTTCAATGGGCAATCCATCGAGAAATGCCGGGGCATCTTCCGGGGTGATCAGAGTCAATCCGGCCGGTTTCCGGCAGTCGGAAGCGGTTTTCGCCAGAAATTTATTGAATGACACCCCCGCTGAAGCGGTCAAACCGGTGCGTTCATAAATCGTTTTTTGCAAGGCTTCGGCGGTTTTTACGGCATCGGAAAGGGTTTCACAGACATTGGAAACATCCAGATACGCTTCATCGATGGACATCGGTTCGATCAGCGGTGTGACTTTGAGAAACTCCTGCCGGATAAGGGCTGAAACTCTCTGGTAACGGCGGTGATCCGGATTGATGAATACCGCCTGCGGGCAGAGCCGCAACGCAGTGGAACTGGGCATGGCCGAGTGTACTCCGAATTTCCGGGCCTCATAAGAACATGTCGAAACCACTCCCCGGCGTTGCGGTGCCCCGCCGACGATCACCGGCTTGCCCCGCAGTTCCGGACGGTCACGCTGTTCAATGGATGCGAAAAATGCATCCATGTCAATATGGATTATTTTCCGCATAACAGTTTATCCAGATAGGTAAGGGCTCCGGTCATATCGGTAAATTCACCGGATAACTGTGCTTCAAAACAGGCATCGAGCAGCGGTTTGAATTCTTTTCCGGGGGTTTTGCCTTTTGCGATCAGATGGCGGCCGAGGATCAATGGCCGCGGGGCGGCTTCGGCGATGGCCAAATCGCGGCAGCACTGCCGGAATTTTTCAATATTTTTCAATTGCCGCTCCAGATTTTTTTGAGTCCCGCCGATGCCCCGGACATCGGCTTCGGCGATTTTGGCCAGCAATTCCGGATTTCCGGTTTGCAGTGCCAGTTTGCGGAAAGCCCTGTCTGAAGCATCGTTCTCGACTAATTGCCACGGGTGCATATGATGGGTGATCAGCGGCAGGACTTTTTCCGGCAGATCTTTCCGGCACCAGATCGAGGTAATGAAATTTTCCGCCGGGTCTGAATAAGTGTCATGTCCGCAACTGCTGATGTGTCCGTCATCGTGGATGACCGTACACGCCGGTTTCCCGAAGTCATGGCAGAGTGCGGCGAGCATCAGGATCAGATCATCCGGTGAACCATTCCGCATTTTGGCGGCGGCATCGACGACTTTCAAAGTGTGATCCCATACTGTACCTTCCGGGTGCCAGCGGGGGTCTTGCGGACAACCGGTCAGAGCATCGAGGGCCGGGTAGAATTTTATCCAGCAACACTCTTTGAGAAAATTCAATCCGGCGGAGATATCTCTTCCTTTGAGCAGTAATTTTTCCCATTCGGCGGCCAATCTTTCACCGGGCAATTCATCCTGGGATAAGGTGGCACACAACCTGACCGTTTCCTTATCCGGGGTCAGTCCGAAACGGGCAGTGAATTGCATTCCGCGCAATACCCGCAGCGGGTCTTCGGTAAAGGCCGCTGAAACGTGCCGCAGGATCCGTTTTTTCAAATCTTCCCGGCCGCAGTGGGGGTCGATGATCTCTCCGGTCAGGGCATCCTGCATAATGGCATTGATGGTGAAGTCCCGGCGGCTTGCGGCACTGGCGTAATCCATGGCCGGATCGACTTCCACAATGAAGCCCCGGTGTCCGTAACCCTGTTTATTTTCCTTGCGCGGCAGGGCGATATCGATATCGAAGTGCTTGACTTTCAATACTCCGAAACTCATGCCGACGGCATCAAAGTCGCAGATTTTTTCCAGAGTTTTCAGCAAAGTCGGATTATCCATCCGGTAGATTTCCAGATCGAAGTCTTTGACCGGTATACCCAGAATATTATCCCGTACACAGCCGCCGACCAGCATTGCTCTGCCGCCGGCTTGAGCGATGGCTCCGGCGATTTCTTTTACTTTGTCAACGGTTGTCATACCAGTTCCTTTCTGCTTCAAGTTAATATAGTGGTGTGCCGCTGAATATTCAAGGAGGATAAAACAGTATTTTTCAACAGAATATATTTGCAATATGAAGGATAATGCAGTATTGTATAACATATGTATACCGGAAAGGGATTTTGATTTGAAATGAGATATTTTTTATTGCTGCTGATGGTTTGGGCAACGGTTTTTATGACGGCCGCCGCTGAACCGCGTTCTGCTGCCGGAGTTAGTGGCGACAGCGAAAGAGCCGCCGCCGAAAGACTGGCTGCGGAAAAAGCCGCCGCCGAGAGAGCCGCCGCCGAGAGAGCCGCCGCCGAGAGAGCCGCCGCTGGAAGAGCCGCCGCTGG
>JAZNEV010000005.1:0-115230 GCA_045588835.1 Victivallaceae bacterium | reverse complement strand
GCCCGAAGAAGTGGAATTGGCCGCCCGGCGGTGTGCGACCCACCCGGGGGCACCATGGGCCCGTTCCGCCCGGGGGGGCGGTGAGATCGGGGCGGCGGCGATCCGGATCGCCAGAGCCGCTACCGGCCGCAGTAAAGTCATTATCATCGGCTATCACGGCTGGCATGACTGGTATCTGGCCGCCAATCTCGGTGATCCGGATGCTTTGGGCGGAATGTGGCTCAATGGACTTTCTCCGCATGGTGTGCCGGTTGAACTTGAGGGTACGGCGATGGCTTGTATGCATGGCGATACGCAAAAAGTCAATGAATTACTGAAACTTCACGGCAACGAAACAGCCGCGATCATCCTTGAACCATGCCGCCACGAAGTGCCGGCACCGGGATTTCTCGAAGCATTGCGGGCCGGATGCGACAAATACGGAGCATTGCTGATCTATGATGAAATCACGATCGGCTGGCGGTATTGTTTCGGCGGGTCACATTTGTCTTTCGGCGTGGAACCGGATCTGGCGATTTTTTCCAAAGCACTGGGCAATGGCCACCCGATTGCGGCAGTTCTCGGCCGTAAAGAGGTATTCGACGGGGCAAGCAAAGCGTTTTTGAGCAGCACTTACTGGACGGAGCGGATCGGACCTGCCGCCGCACTGGCCACTTTGGAAAAAATGGAAAAGAGCAATGTGGCAGTTAAAGTCAATGAATACGGCAAAAAAGTGATGGCCCTCTGGGAAAATTGTGCCGCTGAAAACGGCTTGCCGCTCAAATTGACCAGCGAATTCGGCTGTTTGGCAAGTTTTTCATTCCAAACTGCCGCCCCCAATGCTTTGCGGACGATTTTCACCCGGAAAATGTTGGATCGCGGCATTATGGCCGGTACCGGATTTTATCCGACCTTATGTCACGGTCAGGCGGAATTCGATCTTTACGCCGCCGCCGTTAAAGAGGTTTTCCGGGAATTGGCCGGTATCGCCGCCGGAAACGAAACTGCGATCTATGCGGCATTGGATGCTCCGGAGGCCCACACCACCTTTGCCCGGCTGGTCAAATGAATGACGGTCAATTGCCGTCGCTGATGCCTGCAATGTATTTACGGCGGGCATCGGCGATGTGCCGCCGCATGAGGCTTTCAGCGATATCATCCCAACGCCGGGTGATGGCATTGCAGATCATGGAGTGTTCCTCAAATACCCGCTCCAGATCGGCCAATGTGCCGGAGGAAAAGGATGATTCCATGATAAAGGCACAGGTTATTTGGGCTTTGAGCATGACCAGACGCTGTTGTAAAAGTTGATTGTGGCAGGCACCGGTTATGGCGGCATGGAAATCCAGATCCTCACGGAAAGTCGGTGTGACATCGCCGGTATTGGCGGCGGCCTGTTGCAAATAGGCCTTTTCTTCTTCCAGCACCCGCCGGATATTCAGCAACTCCTCATCGGTGGCGTTGCGTGCGGCTGATGCGGCGGCCATGCCCTCCAGCATCTCTCTTAATTGATACAATTCATCAATATCCCGGCTGGAAAGTTTGCGGGTGAATGAACCCTGATAAGGACGGCTTTGGATCCAGCCCTCATATTCAAGACGGCGGAATGCTTCCCGGACCGGGGTGGAACTGACTCCGAATTCCTCGGCCAGATGTTCTTCCCGCAGAGGAGTACCCGGCGGCAACTGTCTTGAGATGATCTTTTGCATGATCTTCTCATAAACTTTATCCATCGAAGTCGATTTTCTGGATGCTGCCATAATGCTTTTACTCCCCTGTAACTTATATATGATCCTTAATATAACGCCGGTAAAGATATTTGTCAAGCGGTAATTCCCAGAAACGGAATTCAAAACCTTTTTTGGAAATATTCTATGGAATATGTGCAAAAAATCAAGAAATCTTATGAAAAATATCTATGTTTAGCCACAGATTCTATTGACTTTATATTTTTTTGATGTATATTTATTCAAAGTTCGGTAAAAATGGGTATAAAAACAGAAAATACGGTTAATTTGTGGAGGATTTATCATTATGCGTTCGTGGAGAATTTGCGGAAATGAGGAAAAATATTTGAAAGAATTGCTCGATGGAGGATTCCCCGGAAAATCTGAACCCGGATTTACCGGAAAACTTGAAGCGGCTTTCGCTGAAAAATTCGGAGTGAAATTCGCCATCAGTTTTGCCAATGGCACGGCTACGCTCCATGCGGCACTGGTCGCTCTCGGTGTGGGGCCGGGGGATGAGGTGATCGTGCCGCCATTGACCATGTCCAGCACGACTCTGGCCGTCATTCAGGCCGGGGCGACACCGGTTTATGCCGACGTTGACCGGGAAACTTTTGTCATGTCTCCGGAATCCGCCAAAGCACTTATCACTCCGAAAACCAAAGCGATCATGCCGGTTTCGCTTTACGGTCTGCCCGCCCCGGTGCCGGAATTGAAAAAACTCGGTTTGCCCGTCGTGGAAGACAGTGCCCAATGTTTTCTGGGCAAGATCGACGGTCAACTTGCCGGTGCGATCGGTGAATTGGGATCTTTCAGTTTTCAGAATTCCAAACATATCACCTGCGGTGAAGGCGGTATGGTCATTACCGATGATCCGGAGCTGGCGGCTTCAGTCCGCCGCTTCAGCAGTCTGGGTTACGGAATGATCAGTCCCGAACCCGGCAAGAGCAAGATCGATAAAAATCATATTGCCTTACCTGAAACGATCCGGCACACTCACTTAGGCTATAACTTCCGGATGTCGGAATTGTGTGCGGCATTTACGCTGGCCCAGTTGGAAAATCTGGATAAATTTGTGCAGTTGCGGCAGAAGTGCGGTGAAGCATTTTTTGAAGCGGCTTCCGAATATTCGTGGATCACTCCGCAGAAATCTCCGGCCGGGGTGGAAAACTCCTTCTGGGCGGCGGCACTTTGTCTGGATACGGATTTTGTGTCGTGGCACGACTTCCATAACGCCATGATTGCCGCCGGATCTGACGGATATTACGGTGCATGGCGTCTGGCTTATCATGAACCGGCAATGGCTTATCTGGCCGAAAATGCCAATTGCCCCAATGCCGAATATCTTCAGAGCCGGATGGTGCAGTTGAAAACCCATTACGGTTCCCGGGAGGAATTGGATAAGGAAGTGGCGATATTCCGTCAGGTATTGAAAAAATTTGACCGCTGAATCAGAATAAAAAAAGTGGGGCTGTTGCAAAACTCAAATTTTGCAACAGCCCTTTTTATAATTTACACATAATTGAAAATTTCAACAGAAATTATTTCTCCTGAATGCCCGTTTTGAGCAATAACACTTGGTTTCAAACAGAGTAAGAGTTGCACCAAGGCCGTACACCGCCCCCGGCAAAACCAGTTCCGTTTTTTTATTTTACAATTCCGGATAATGTTTCAAAATGAATCCGGTCAATGGTGTCGGATCATCCAGACCGTGCGGATGGTGGCCGTAAAGATCCCGTCTCAAAATTTGAATATTGCCGCCGCCGGATTGTATTGCTTCAGCCAGAAGATCGATATTACGCTCCGGCAGAACCGTTTGATCCTGACCGCTGCGGATGGCCAGAATGGGAATTGCGGCCCGGATCACCGGCGAATAGTTATTGAGCGGATTTTTGGGGTGTTCAAAGAGTTCTGCGGCACTTTCAACCTGATAGGCGGCCATGTGTTTTTGAGACTCTTCCCGAATGAAATCCTGCAATATTCCGGTTGGGTTCATGGTGAGGCGTTCGGCACAGAAAGCCAGATTGCATACCGGAGCATCCAGATACATCGCCCCGACCGTTTCGGGGTGTTCTGCGGCCCAACGCAATGAAAACAATCCGCCGTAACTCAATCCGATCAAAGCACACTTTTTATGAAAGTGCATACTTTGCAGTAAAGCGTAGAACTTTTCCAGTATCTGTACGCCCCGGTCATTCATATAAGTCGGAAAAATATTCAGAAAAACATGGTGAAATCCCCTTTCCAGCAATTGCAATGCCGGAGTACGCCGGACAAAAGCCTCCGGCCACTGGATACACCAGCTCCACGGCAGTCCGGGGGCCGGATGGGGCGGTTCGACGATGAAACCTTCGCAGCCGTCAACTTCGATATTGTGCCGCCGGTAACCGTAAAAGTCAGTGACCGTACCGGAAGGATAATCGATTTTATGGTCTGACGTGAAAAAATATTTTTCCGAACCGGCCCGGGTCAAAGCCTCATAAGACATCTCATTTTTTTCTGACATGGCACAATTTCCTGTTATAACGTTAAAATGCTCGCTTCCAATGCCGAAGCACCCCGGTATTCCGGTTTGTCCATGTAATAGGCGACCATGTATCTGTTGTTGCCCAGAGGTGCGACACTCGGATATCCCACATCCCACCAGCCGCCGTCATCACGGATGATGAATTCTTCGGCCGTAACGATATCGTCAAATTCGGCGGAGCATATTCTCCCCCGGACACCGCAACCGTCGGACTGACGGTAACCGTAGACCAACAGCACTTTTTCATCATCCATCCGGCAGCAGGCACACGGTTCGGCATGGATGTCGGTGTGAACCGGTTTGCTCCAGGTCATTCCCTGATCGTCGGAGTATACATATGCCAGTCTGGCCCGGGGAGCGGATTCCTCTTTATCCACTGTGCGGTGACAGCGGATCAATATCACCCAGCGGCCGCCGGGAGTGATGTAGATCCACGGTTCTTCGTAAACGCCTTCACCGGCATCATCCACGGGCGTGGTCAGATATTGGAAACTTTCACCGTTATCGCAACTGGAGTAAAGCACGATCGAACTGCGGTACCGGGGCTTGTAACGCAGAGCCTGACCGCCGAGAAGCAGGCGGCCGTCGGGCGTTCTGACCAGATTGGAGCGGTTGTGGAGCCGCCGGGGCTGGCCGGGCAGGACTTCGATATTGCCGGGCAGTGCTTCGGGCAGCACGATATCGCCCCAGTGCTGACCGCCGTCATCGGATCTCATGACAAAACTGCCGTAAGGCACGAGCCATGAGAGGTGGTGTTCAAAAAATTCATTATTGCACTCATCAGACAACTGATCTTTGACGATATCCGGAATCACCCGCCAGATGAAACTGTTGGCAAACAGATATTTGCCGTCATACAAGAGACCGCCGTCCTGTGCCGCACCGAGGGGCGGGGAAGCCAGCAGACGGGGTTGTCCCCAGGTTTCGCCGTTATCGAAACTTTCCATATACATCAACTGGCTCAAAGCATCACCGTGAGCGACAAAATCACCGGGAATGCCCGGCAGGGTCTGATAATTCGGGGCCCGGCGGAAGGCGACTGCCAGATGACCGTTGCTGAGATTGGCCAATCCCGGAAAGGCACTGAAAAACTCTTTATCCTGATAGATCGTGAAACTTTTTTCAATACGCATGGTAATATTTTCTTTCGTTGTTAATGTCCCAAATTTTGCGAAACTCAAGCATAAATTTGCAAACAAATTAAACATATCATATAAGTTGTGATTTGTCAAACCGGCAACTACCGGTCAGAGCCAATCGGCGGATGGATCGCAAAACAAGGTGCGAGATTGTCCGCAAGCCGCCACCGCAGGTTTGATTTCTCACAAAAATGAGACAATTTTATTTCATCGTTCGAGTTTATTTTCTTTCCGGTATTTTTCAAATACTTCAGCGATATGCCGGTAATCACCGGCCGACAGATCTTTCAATACCGGCTGCAAATAGAAGTGGCCGTGCCGCAATTTTTCAGCGACATAGATGGTCGGAATACCCAATCCGGCTTGAGTGTCAAGCAGGGAAATATAATCCGGATCACCGCTGTAATAAAATTGTCCGTCGGTATCGATCAACGTACCGGGGTGCATGATTCTGATGGCGGCGGCCCGGCTGATCATTGCCTGTCTGGGGGAGATCCGGCTGGTCCACATATCGCCGAGACGGATCATATCCGAATACGCATCCAGATACGGATTGGCGGTGTACACGCTGATACACACTTCCGGTTTATGTTTTTTGGCCTCGCCGTGGAAAATTTCCAGAAAACGTTTCTGCAACTCCAATCCCCAGATGTTGCCGTAATTTTTCAACCCGGCTCCGGTCGGCAGTCCCAGAAATCCGTCGATCTTGATACCGTCGGCATTGAGGCAATCCGGAGCATCGGAGAACATTTTCCGCACCATCTCTCTGACCCGTGTTTCAAATGCCGGATGGGTGATATCTCCGCAAACCGGTTTCCCGTCACGGGTGATCATCTCATTTTCCGGTATGCCATCCTTATACCACGCCATGCCCCAGAGGAATACCCTGATGCCTTTGCGGTGACATTCGTCGATCCATTTGCGTAAGTCGGGCCACTTGGCCGTATCCGGTTCGCCTGAACACAATGTACGCTGCCACTTGTCATCCAATATAACGGTTCCCGGGGTGCAATTATTTTTACACAAAAGATCCAGCCAGCGGTCGGTATTGGCTTGAGTGCAAAGTTCACCGACCGGAGTTTCGCCCGGAGTATTGAAATCGACTTTGTCGCCGTCGGCGATGGCGGCCTGATCGTGCCAGGTGCAGTAGATCGGTTCTTTCCACCAATCGGGGAATTGCTTTTTTCCGGCGGGCCGGGGCATATATTCCCGGTCATAGGCCTGGGCCAGAGCAGAAGTCAGCACTTGGTTTTCGCCATCGGCAAAGGTGACGCAGAGCCGGGGCGATTCCCATTGGCCGTCAACGGTTTTTTTGCCGAAATAGCAGAGGGCAAAGCCGCCGCCGAGTACTGCATCACCGATGTAGGCGGTGGGGGCGTGTTTGCTTGCCGGATTCCATCTGAATTCATCCCAGTCGTAGTGGCCGGGGCGGGCAAATGCTCCGAAAACGGTATACCATGCGTCATTGCGGTCATGCAGAGCCAGTACATGAGGCACTGAAGCCAGTGCCATACAGCCGGCAATCAAAGAGCAGTCGGTGCCGTAACAGTGAATGACGCTTTGACTGGTGTGGTAGTAGCGTTGTTCGTGGAAATTCGGGGCCACCGTGAAAACTTCATCCACATCGCCGCAAAAACCGAATTCGTTGCCGTGGTGACAAACCCGGAAAAAACGCACCTCCTGCAAAGAGCCTTTACCATTGATCTCATGCCAGAATTCCATGCGGTCTTCTTCCAGACGGATCAGGAATTTTTTGCTCTCCCAGCAGGGGGAAATGACCTCGTTGGCCAACAGGATGTACGAAGGGGTTTTTTCGACAACTTCCCATGCACTTGCATCAATGGTTTCGTCGGATCTGCCGGTCGGGTCGCAATCGCCGCCGGCGGCAAAGGCAAAGAGCCGCCCGCTGTGCCTGTCACGCAGAAAACTGTTGTGCGGCACAGGAGCAAGTTGAAGCAGATAAGATGACGTTTCAATGGTCAGATATTCTGGGGTGTAAGCAAGTTTCATAATGACTCAAATTTGAAATTCTATTTTGATTCAGGATAAAATGAATCCATTTTGATTTTGATACCGCCCTGTTCACGCGAGGCGATCCCGGCCAGCACCACCCGGTTCATATGAAACATCTGATCCCGCGGGGTGGGCGTAATGCCGGTTTCGGCCATGCCGGTAAATTCTTTCATCATATTGACGATGCTGAAAAAATATGAGGAAAGATCACTGTCGGTATACGGTACTTCCACCGGGCCCTGCGGTGCGGGGAAATGCAAGGTAAGTCCCAATGGCAGTCCCACCCCGTCAAAGACTTCGAGAACCACTTGCAAACCGTCACGGTAGGTCAGCGTGACGATATCTTTGCCGTCTGAACCGGAATTTTGCACCGTTTCCACCTCCCGGCCGCAAATGGCAAACAGGGCATCGAGCAGATGCGGGGCATACCGCAGCCATACACACGGACTCATACCGCGGATGGTCAATGGCGGATTGTCTTTGATCATTTGTGCCGCCTGACTGACCAACGGTGCGAAACGGAAACTGGAAGCGGTCATTAAGGGATAATCCGCCGGAATGGTCTTGGACCAGCGGGCCAATTCCTCCGGGGTGGCACACATCAGTTTATCCATATAAACCGGTTTGCCGCTTTTGAATAACGGCAGAGCCATTTCATCATGGTTCCAGATGTCATCTCTGGCAAAGATGATACCATCGACCTCATCGGCCAATTCTTCCAGAGATGAGGCGATATTCGGGATTTTGGATACCGCCGCCACATCTGCGGAAAGTTTCGGGTCATGAGTCCAAATATGGGTGATGCGGGCATCGGGAATGAATTCCCGGTTGCCGTGATGCTCGTTGAGATACTTGCGAATGATCGGAAAATTGCATCTGGTTTCCAACGCTTCCGGATCGAAACCATTGAAACACGCTGTGAAAGAAAACGGATGACCGTTGCCGGGATTCATTCCCACCATACCGAAATTTTTCATATTATTTGATCTCCGTAAATCCGCCATCTACGACCAGATTCTGGCCGGTGATGTATTCTGCGGCCGGTGAGGCGAGGAATACCACGGTATTGCCGATATTGCCCGGTTGTCCCATGCGGCGGAGCATGGTCAAATCCGAATAGTCTTCAATGAAGTGTTTCGGTTGATTGCGTTCAAAACCGCCGGGTGAAATGGCGTTGCATCTGATGCCGTAAGGCCCCAGATAGGCGGCGGTGTCACGGGATAAACCGATAACTCCGGCTTTGGCCGCCGAATAAGCGATGGGGTTGGGGGTCATGTCTGAACCGTATATTCTGCGGTCACGGCCCACCAATCCGGCCATGGAAGCGATATTGATGATGCATCCGCTCTGCCGTGGCATCATCAGTTTGGCATACTCCCGGAGCATCAGAAATGTACCGGTGAGGTTGGAAGAAATAAAGTCGTTCCAACCCTGCAAAGTTTCTTTTTCCAGAAGACCGCAGGCCGTAGGTGAATGGCCCCCGGCGTTATTCACCAGAATATCCATCGCACCGAAACGGGTACTGTATTCCCGGAAAAAATTTACGATACTTTCCTCGCTGTTGAGTTCCAGAGCCATACCGACGGCATCGGCGGATAATTCTCCGGCACATTTCCGGGCTTTTTCAAGGATGCGTGAAGTGATGACCACTTGTGCTCCGGCGGCGATCAGGGCTGTGGCGATCTCTTTGCCGAAGTTTTGTGCGCCGCCGGTGACTACCGCAGTTTTTCCCCGGAGGCTGAAAGCTTGATTCATAGGTACAATAATCTCCATATTGCAACATTGTTGTTAAATGGGTGAAAGAATTATCTCTTTCACCCGGTTGAAAAATTTCAGTTTTTATTCAGAGCTTCGATCGCGGCGGCGATCCTTGCCCGGTTGCGGTCATACTGATCCAGACTCCAGCCGATGGGGATATTGAGGTCGCCTGAAGCATAACGTTTATTGCCTATGGTGTATTCTCTGGTCCATTTGCTCTCGACGAAAACGGATTCACGTTTGAATCTTTCGCAGTCAAAACTTGAGCAAAGATTATTCAGAAGTCTTTCAGCGGCACTGGTATCTTTACCGGCGGCTTTGGCCCGGCGGATGGCGTTTTCCAGCGTGATGATGTAACGCAGATCGGTCACCCCGGCTTGCAGACCGAGCAGGTCAAAGGTCGGGCCGCCTTTGATGTTTCTGTACCGGATCGGCGGGATGATATATACCCAGTTGATATCCGGCAGGTCATCCAATGCACTGGCACCGCCCGGAGCCCAGACCCAGTAAAGCTGACCGGAGCAGTTGTTGCCCAAAGGTGAGCGGAAGAACCATCCGTTGCTGAAACGCATGGCGGCGGGCTGGGAAAAGGTCAATGCGTTGTTGCTGTTGTAAGCGATAAGTTTGACATTACGTTCACGGGCAGTCGCCATCATGGTTTCCCAGGTGTCAACGTACCAGATGGGGGTGGTCGAGAAGCGGTTGACAAAGACATCGATCATCGGTGAAGCGATATCGACCTCTCTTTGCAGCGGCCGGGACGTTTTGTACCAGATGTGGTTGTTGCCGATTTTCACATTCAACTTTTTCTGCCAGCTTACTTCCTGCAGATAGGCCGGAAGTTGAGCGGGATAACTCAAAACTTCATCCACGCTGTGGAAAACGATCGGCGGCCAGTTTTCCTGTGCGGCTTTTTCCTGGATCTGCCGGATGATCTTGCCGTAACCGGCCTCCCGATCGGCGGCAGGCAGCAGCTGGATGATCCTCTGATAAATTCCGCCGTGCGTACCCAGATGGATCGAACCATTCATGCCGAGTCGTTTCATTTCCACACCGATAATGGCCAGCGGCGAATTATTCCAATCCACGCAAATCGTTTCCAGAGTGTTGCCGGAAATGGTCACCGTATCCGCTGCATTGATGAACATTGTATTGATCCCGTAGGCGGCTTGAGCGGCGACCACCTGACGAACCGTTTGCGGATTGATCAGGTTCCAGAATCCGATCTCATAACCGTCGGCCTGATCCAGTTTGAAGTTGTAAACCTTTATTGCGACCCGTACATCGGCACTTTTGCCGTTGGCAGTGATTCTGACCACGCCGCGATAGATGCCCGGCTGTGCGTTGTCTGCCAGTTTGAGTGACAGGATGAATTCTCTGGTTTCATTGGCGGCGAGGTCGATTTTGTCGCCCGGTTCCAGATAGTGCGGCATGACCATAAATTCGGTATTGCCGGTGTACTGGGTGGTGCGTTTGCGGGCATATTCCACGGTTGACGGGGTGATGGTGGCCGCCAGTTCCACGCCGTCGGAGTTACGCAGCGGAGAGGCGATGCTGATGGTCGCTTGCATGGCCTGATCCAGCGAACGCACTGCCAGAGCCAGTCTTAAAGTTTCACCGGCGGTACCGGCACTGGTCATGGAAATATTTTCCCGGTCACGCTCCGGAACGGTATCCCGGAAAATGAGATCCATCCAGTTGCACGGAAATACGACAAATTTGCGGGCCAGAGTCGCCGCCGTCAATCTGGGCATCCGGCGGTCTTCCACATAGTGCCGCTGAACATAGTGTCCGGCGGCGATTTTGGCATTGTTTTCGGCATCCTGTGCCGCCTGTTTGGCTTCATCATCCGGAACGGCGATCTCGGTGGCTTTGTACCCCTCAAAGACCGGATAATCCACCGTCCGGCGGTTATTGGAGGGAATGAATTTCAAATAGGCAAGATAAAAGTGTTTACGCATGGAGGCCAGCATGATCTTGCGGCCGGTCATGTCGATATCACGCACGACCAATTGTTCCATTGACCAGTGACCGGAATCAATGCCCTGACCGGGAAGGTCGATACGGAACCATCTGTCGCCCAGTCCGATACCGATGGCGGTGGCATCATCCACCGCCCGGATGCCGACGTAAAGATCGTAAGTACCGGTCAATTGCGGATCGTACTCGATATTTTTGGAATCAGCGGAGTTATCCGGATGCAGGATTCCGGCATCGGCGGAAACGAAGTGGGCATCTTTACGGAAAAGCCAATTATTACCGGAAGAAAATTCTCCGACCCGCGGGGCCGGGCTGAATCTGGTGAAATCCACAACTTTGACCGTACCGGCGGAATCGGGCAGATTCAGTGCCGGAAATTTTGTTCCGGCCGGCAATGCCATTACGAAGCCCGGAGAGGTGAGCAGAGCGGCTGCCCGGTTTCCGGCATACGGTTCAATGGAAAAGGAGTAGACATTACCGGAAAAGAGGTTGCTGCCGAATGATCCCAGACGGAGGGGCTGACCATTGTCAGTCAGATTACCGGAATATGCCGCTTCACCGGCGGCCCGGCCGTTGATACTGATTTTGACTTTACTGCCGCCGACGGCTACGGTAAGTTTGTATTCGCGGTTGGATTCGATCTGCACCGGAAAGGTGAAACTTTGCGGATCGGTTCCCTGCAAATCGATTTGCAGGGCAGTGCCGTCATTTTTCAGCATGACCGCATAACTGCCGTTTTTGGCGAAAAAACCGCTCCACGGCGAATTGCCGGTATTCAGATCGGCGGCAAAACGGAATTGGGCAATGAACCCGGTCGGGTAGATCAAAGATTTGTGGTGAGCAACAGTTACCGTGCCGCCTTTGAAATTCAAAAATGAACCGTGATCGTCCTCCCGGCTCCAAGTCACCGGACCATCCGGCTGTATCTGACCGGATAATCCTCCAACGGAATCCCGAACCGTGTCGTATCCTTTACCTTCTTTCAATTGCCATTCATGAACCGTACCGGCACTTGACAATGCTCCGGCGGCAGTCATGAATATTGCGAGCAGAAATTTTTTTCTCATAAATCGATTGATCTTTCCTGTTTTTTGTGTTAAGTTTTTCTGATACGGAATTAAGGCGTTTTTCTGTCATAGAGTGGAGTTTTACCACTTGATGAAAAGGAAAATTTACAGCCCATCCGCCATACCTCACGGATGGGCAATTGCCTGACGGCTTTGGCTTAAAGCCAGGGATGCAGTGATTTATATTCGATTTTTTTGCTGTTGTCAACGTGACCGTCAGCGAAAACCATGTTGCAGAAGTCGTTATGGATGTAACCGACCCGGCAATTGGCATCTCCCGGAGCAGTACCGCCGTCGGTGGCCCAGGTCAGCCAGTAACTGACCGACAAGTTGTAACTCACGTCATTGGTAGCAGTAATATCAAAGATGAGCGGTCTTGATGAAGCATTGGTGATTTCAGTTTCTCTGATGAAACTTTTGCCGGGAGAAAGATACAGACCGGCGTTATAGGTCGGATCACCGAAAATAGTACCATTGGTAATGTAATGGATACTGATGGAGTCATCATTGAGAAACGTACTGGTCAAACCGGTACGCGGATTGCTTGAGCAGGTCAGGATCTGCGGATCGGTATTGGTTTTGATGATGATGTGCCGTATCCACTCACTGGCCAACGGGAACCAGCCGTCATTGGCATCGAGATAGAATCTGGTGGCAGTACCCAACTGCTTCAGGTTGGAAGTGCAATTGGCTGCCCGGCCGCGTTCACGGGCGGAGTTGAGGGCGGGGAGCAGAATGGCCGCCAGAATGGCGATGATGGCGATGACGACGAGCAATTCGATAAGTGTGAAGTGCACGCACTTCACACTCCAGCTGGAGTGTGAATGATGTTTCTTGAGCATAACCGGATTTTCCTTTCTTTTATTTTGGAGATTGACCAAACGCTTTTTGCAAAGGACTTCTTTGCAGATTTCAACCACCGGCATATACAATATCATGCAAAAAATCAAATTGCAAATGATTTTCTATGGAATTTTATTATTTTTTTTATGTTTTTTGGAAAAAAGAGAATGCTGAATAAATTTATCAACATCGTGTTTTACAGAGTACAAGGCTGTTTTTTACCTCGGACAGTCCGGATGTCAGCGCTGGTTTGCACAGTACTGTATTTTATGTAATTACTTGCGGCAACAAATATTAAGGTGAATGAAAAACAGATGTCTGCCTCCGGAAATGCGATGAATATCTTTATGCGGTATATTTTGGATTCCACGCGTGGGTGATCCGGATGACGGGCGGTAGTTTTTAGAAGGAATTTCCATAGAATATCTCAGGCTGTTGTTGATTCACCGGTGATTGAGGTATGACATTTTCTATGGAAAACGCTTAATTTACATATTTATTGCAGCTGTTTATGACGATATTTGAACAAAAAATAAAATAATTCCACAGAATAATGTTGTAAAACTGAAAAATAGATGCTATATTCTACTTGAATTGCCGGATAAAAGGTCTTTTTTCGTGATTTACGGACATTAACAGAAAGGTAAATGATGAAACTTAAATCAATTTTATTAATTTTGCTCACGCTCGTCTGCAGTGTCCAAGCAGCCCAATTGATGCTGAGTCCTTCTGACAAGTGCGGTATATTGATGAGCATTGACGGTTCGTGGAGCAATTTGCCGCCCTCTGATATATCGTTGTCATATAATGAAAAAGGGATCATCATCTCTGCCAGGTTATTGAAACCTGCCGGAGAAAATTTTATTCTCAAAGGTGCCGGGGAGGATGATCTGGCCCTTTTTGCCGGAGATGTCTTTGAAGTGCAGATCGCTCCGGGTGTTGACGGTGATGAATACTATCATCTGGCTATTGGTCCTTCAGCCGCTATGTATACGGCAAAAAAACGGGATCTCGGCTGGAATCCGACCGGCATCATCCGCCAATGCCGGATTTCCGGCAATGTCTGGCAAGTGACGTTATTCATTGAATATGCGGCAATCGGATGTGATCTGCCGAAAAAAGGCGAGCAATGGCGGATCAACCTCTGCCGTACCAATATAGACGCACAAGGCCGTATGGAGTGTGCCAGCTTCAGCGGAGCGATGAATTTTCATGATGTCAAACAGTATGCTTTGGTCACATTCGGCAGGGTGGATGCCCCAGAAGTTCCCCTGCTCCGTCAGGTCATCAATGGAGAAACCTTTGTCAAATTTATTTTTGAACGGATCGCTTCGCCGGGGGAATTGGTTGCAGAGTGCACCACCGGGGGATCGACCGCTTCGCTGCCGTTGATCGGGGAAAACGGTTTTTATTCTGTGACCATGCCTCTGGATGGGTATATCCCGCCCAAAGGTTCCCGGCAGTTTTCGATCTCATTGAAAAACAAAAATACCGGATCAACGGAATTTTCGCAAACGGCATATCTGCCTGTCGTCCGGCACACTGATTTGCTTGTGCCTGACCGTTTTTATTATCTTGCCGGAGATAAAGAGATGAAAATCCGGCAGTTTTTGGGGAATAACGCAATATTAAGTTTGAGAAATGATGTCGCATGTATCGCCCGGATCATCAATCCGAAAAGAGAAGAATGCATACCTTTGACCGGGATCGCTCCCGGCCGTTACATCATTGAGCTGCGTCAGGGAAAATTTATACAACAAGAGTTATATTCATTCTGCCGGAGAAGCCGCAATTATTCACGGCTGCGCCCCGGTCCCGGCTGAAAATAGTCGATAGCAGATATTTGACTTTGAATGATGTGCCGACCTTTTTTTGGGGCGTTTCCGCTTCTGATAAATACTTTTTTCAATTTGATCCTGCGACCAATCTGCTCTGTGTTCCAAACGGAGGACAGGAAAATGGTGTTAGATGTATTTCAATGCCTCCCAAAGGTGAAATCCACCGCAATCCGGAAAATTCATGGGCATTCCCGGATCCGCAAAGCAGTATGAGGATCGCCCGGGAATACGCTGCATCGCTTGATCCGGCGCTCCCGGCACTGCATCGTATCTGTTACGAAGCGGCTCTGCCGCTTTTGACCATCCATCCTGACGGTTCAAGGTCAGTAACTGATTCGCAATCCTATTTTACACAGCTGTATGCTCAACTCAAAAGAACCAATCCGGCAGCATTTTATACGATCCACATAGACAATCCTTCCCGGATCAAAGATTATGTCGTTGCTTGTGATATCTTTGAATATGCGTCATTTTCATCAAGTTATGCGATAAATATGATGAATAGATTGCCGCTTGATATCGCTCATCTGACCGGAAGTGTTACAAATAAGCCGTTGATTTTTTGGTTGGGCGGCACGATCCCGAACGAATATTGCCGCAGTGCCGAGGAGTTGCGTTGTGCCGCATATTATTGCATATTGCACGGGATATCCGGCAACATCATTCACTTGGGCCACGGTTTCCTGCCGGCGGAACGCAGCAGAGTGTGGTCACTGATTTCCGGTATTCTGGCTGAAATACAATCATTTTATCCGGATTTCGTTGCCGGAGAGGATATCACAGCCGAAGTACATAATGAAAGTGCCGGAGAAATCCGCTACAAAGCCGTCCGCACCACTTCCGGCAAGGTAATGATTCTGGCGGTCAATACTTCGCCGGTGGAGTTGACCTGCCGGTTCACGCTGAATGGCAAAAGGTATGTCCGGCAGCTTACCCCTCTGGAACCATTTGTATTCAAATAAAGCAAGTTACTTAAAATAGGAGTTTGAATCATGCTTTATTACGAAATGTCCCCCTCGCAAATCAGAGAAACCATCAAAGAAAATGTTCCGGCAATTCTGCCCATCGGTACTCTGGAGTACCACTCCGAGCATCTGCCGGTCGGTGTGGATGGCATGGTCGCTGAAGGAATCGCCAAAGGTCTGGAGGCCCGTCACCCGGAAATCGTGCTGCTGCCCACATTTTATTACGGTACATCCAGTTATGCCGTCGCCGGGCCGGAAAACGGCCAGGGAACCATCAGCATCGATTCAATGAATGTCTGCCGTTTTGCCGAAGATCTTTTTGCCAATCTGCTGGAAGTCGGTTTCCGCAATATCCATGGTATCATCTATCATCAGACTGAAAATTTCGCCCAGGGTATGCCGACCGATCTGGCGTTCCGCTTTGCCGGCCGCCGGGCGATATTCGCCTTTCTGGAGCGTACCAAGGGCCGCGGCTGGTGGGGTAATCCGGCAATGAAAGATTACTATCTGAATCCGGAATCCAACTATTTTGACTGGATCCAGATCCATACCAATTCCGGTGAATTCCACAAAGTTTATCCCGGCGATCATGCCGGTAAAGCGGAAACCAGCGAAATCATGGCCCTTTATCCTGAATTGGTCCATATGGAGAAGATGGTTGAGCGTGACTGGTTCGCCGCCGATGCGGTGCAGGCGACCCGTGAATTCGGCGAAGAACGGCTCAATGCTTCGGTGCTTGATTTGGAAAAAACTTTGAAAATGTAAGAGAAATTATGGAAAATAAATACGATTTCATCCGCCGTCACTGGCAATACCACAAACCCGGTATGCGCAATGTTGAACGTATCGCCGCTGAACAGGAGTGTATGCTGGATGAGTCATGGTTGCTGGGATGCGCCCCGGATGCTCCGGATATCTTATTCCGGGCAGTGGTCGATTTTCAGAATTATCTGCTGGTCAGCATGGATCTTTCCCTGCCGGTCACCCGTGAATGTAAAGAGAAAACCTTGTGGCTGGAAGTTGATCTTTCCCTGACCGGGGGATTTGCCTTTGAGGTTAAGCCTGACGGTATAAAATTGTCGGTTTCCGGTGAAAAATCGGCTTTCCCGGCGGTGGTTTATCTGGAAGATCACATGAGTTTGGAAGGTTCTCCGGTTCTGCCGCTGGGCAAAACCATCCGCAAACCGTTATTCGATGTCCGGTCGGTACATTCCGGATGCGGCATCGACGATTATCCGGATGAGGAACTGGCGGCGATGATCCATGCCGGTTACAATCAACTTTTCATCTTTCTCAAAGATGTGGATGTGGTCGCCGCCGGACAGAAGTGCCATGTCAATTCATTGATCGAAAGAGCATCCCGTTACGGCATAAGCGTATTTATGCACAATTATATCACCACCTGGGTACATCCGGATGATTCCGATGCCCAGGAGAAATTCGATAAGTGTTACGGCGGGATTTTCAAACTTTATCCGGGAGCCGCCGGGCTCAGTCTTTGCGGCGAAACTTTGCAATTTCCCAGTAAAGACCCCCATACCACCGGTAAAAAGTTTGAGGAAAGCGTGATCGACGGTATTCCGGATACCCGTCCGGCTCCCGGCTGGTATCCGTGCAGCGATTATCCGGCATATATTCAGGGAATCGAAAAAGCCGTGCATAAGGTCGCTCCCGGAGCCAAAGTGTGTTTCAGCACCTATAACTGGGGCTGGGCACCTTTGGAGATCCGCAAAAATTTTCTGGATAACTTCCCGGAAAAAGTGTCATTGAGCGTATGTTATGAGATCTTTTCCCGAAAAACTCTGGAAGGACTCCGCACTCCGGTCATGGATTACACCATTTCCGAAACTGAACCGGGGTATTACTTTACCAGCGAATGTGAGGAAGCCCATAAGCGGGGGATCGAACTCAGTGGCAATGTGAATACCGCCGGTATCAGTTGGTCATTCGGCACGGTTCCTTTTGTGCCGGTGCCGCAAAGATGGTTGCGCCGCAATCAGGTTTTGCGTGAGGCCAATAAAAAATGGAATTTACGCAGTCTTTACTGCACTCACCACTACGGCTGGTGGTCATGTGTGGCTTCCGATCTGGTCAAATGGTGCGGCTGGGAGGATTTTGAACCGGATTACGATGAACTCTTTGAGAAAATCGCCATTCGGGATTACGGAAAAAAAGATGCTCCTCATGTGCTTAAAGCATGGGAATTTTTCAGCGAAGCAATGGATCATTATACCGCTTCCAATGAAGATCAGTACGGTCCGTGGCGGGTTGGTCCGGCTTATCCGTTTATTTTCCACCCGAATATCACCCGCACGATGAGCCGCAAAGATATCGAATTCCCGACTGAACCGGGGTGTCACTTCGGCGGTTCAATGATCGTCAAGACCTTTTACCAGCCCTATGAAAATGAGAATCAGTCACCCGGATTTTTGCGTTTCCCCGCCGAGATCCGTTCGTTGGAAAAGATGCTGGCACTGTGGAATAAAGGTTTGGCCGAGGTCGAAAACTGCACCGGAACTGCCGAGGGCGAAAGACTTTGGGCCCTGGCCCTCTTTATCCGCAATTCAGTGAGAACCACGTTGAATATCAAACGCTGGTGGCTGTTGAATATGAAGTTGCAGACGTGCGTTTCAGCTGCGGATGCGGAAAAGGTGCTGGATCAGATGGAAACTTTGCTCGATGAGGAGGAAAGCAACACCAGAGAAACCATTCCGGCAGTGGAAATCGATTCCCGGCTCGGTTGGGAACCGAGCATGGAATATGTCGCTGACCGCTGGCATCTGGAGTGGAAACTGCGCCAGACCGCTAGTTGCCGCCGGGAGTTGACGGCATACCGGAAAATGCTTCAACCGTGATAACGATAAAGGAAGTGGTTGTTGCAAAACCCTTTTGGCCGGGGGCGGCGTAAGCTCCCGGCACTCCTGCGCCCGGCTCGGCCGGGTGCGGTGTATGTCCTGTGGTATGCGGTGGGTGGTGGATCGCAACACGAAGCGGCCACACAGTTTCCGTGAGTTACCATACCATTACCATTTCAGCTTTTCAATTCTCAAAACAACCTGCACTTAATGTATCACAATAGTGCCATATTATCAAGTACAGTGAAAAGGCACTTGTTCAAAACAATAAAAAACTCAGTCTTGACGTAAAGAATTATAAAACTTTCTGCCCAAAAAGTCTATCATAAAAAAGCTACTCCCTTCATAATTATTTCTGATATCATTTGCTGTGTTCATCTGAAATTTATTATTTATACTCCCAAAACGATTTCGTAATCCAGTAAGCGTTTGCGCTCCTGCCAGTCGGGCATGAGAACAGTCAAGGTTTCACAAAAGGCTTTGTCATGTTTGGGATAAATAAAGTGTAGAAGCTCGTGAAGAATAACATATTCTACACAGGCAACCGGAGCTTTGTAGAGATAATAGTTGAGATTTACTGTTTGATATTTTCTACTGCAGCTGCCCCAGAGGGTTTGCATTTGCTTCACCCGCAAATCAGGCATTTCGACACCATATTTTTGCACGATCGGAAACATTTTTTCCAACTGCGATAAAAAATATTGTTTGGAATTTTTCTGCCACCAGTTAAAGAATTGTTTGTCGATATTTTCCTGATTGCCGGATTCGGTCGTATAAATCAATAACCAGCGATCATCCCGGATAATGCGTTTTCTGGCTGCAGGTATTATTTTGATAGATAACTGCCGTCCCAGAATCCTGGTTGAGGTTCCGGATTTTATGGATTGCTCTTTTTCAATGGCTGCGGTCTGTCCGAAAAGCTCTAACTGTTTGTTGATCCACGTCAACTTCTGATTCAGAAAATTGACAATAAAATCTTTCGGCGTATTTAATGGAACAGACAACCTTATTTCTGTATTTGGGAATACTTTAAGCCGCAATGATTTTACATCTTTAAATGTAATTTCTACCGGCAAGACTCCCCTGCAGGTTTGCAACAAGTACTCCATAAATCAATACCACCGCATTGCAGTTTTTTTGGTTGTTTCAAGCATCTTATCCAACTCGTCCATATCCAGATCAACCCCATGATCATCAGCAAAATCCCAGATCAGATCTTCAATTGCCTGCGTCATATTTTTGTGTATGGAGTTATTGTGATGCCAATCAACCCGGGCAAGTTCGCTGATTGCCTGATTGATTTCCATTGCCATTTGTCCTAAAGCGTCTTCGTATTCAACATCATCCATATCGCCATATTTGCCCAGAGCGTCAACCGCGATACCATAAAAGGCTTTGGCTTTCTGGTCATTGGCTATACAAGCCGGATAATGCTGACCGATCAGACCTTGTTTGAAGTCGTCAGCTAACTGCTGCATTTTTTCAAAGTAAGCATTTTCATCCCGCAGTTTGCGATATTCATCAATGGTAGTTTGAATCCGTTCGGAAAACTTTTTGAACATCAGCGGGTCTTCATAGCGTTTGCCTTCAAGTTCGGCTACCAGGCGGGTTTTGATGTAAGCGGCTTTGGCTTTTTTACCTTCGATCTCTACCATCTGGGCTTCCATGGCTTTGGTATCATGGAGCATGACAGCTTCAGTTTTCTGCTGAACTGGCTTGGACGTCACAAAGGTATTGAGCAAAGAACGGATGCCATCTTCATACTTGGAAAAATCAACTTTCTCTCCATGAATAAGCATCAATGCTTTACGCAACTTTTGAAAGAAGGTCAAATCCCGTTTAAGTTCCTGAATCTTATCAAAGCCGATCTCTTTGTAGAGAGCGAAGCTGCTTAAAGCGAGTTCCAGCAAACTGGAAAATTTCTTTAATCTTTCGTAAAATTCTTTCCGTAAACTGACGGCGTCGGGATTGTCTTCTTCAGCAAAAACATTTTGGCAGGACTGCGAATCATTGAAGTCCACATCTTTTTCGTCAAAGATTGCCAGCAAATTGCGATGAGCTTCAAAAAGTTCCTCTTTTTTGCTGGTTACTGCAGAAATAGATTCGGTCAAATCTTCCGGATTGTACTTGTCTAAACCGGCATCTTCGGAGTTATACATATCCATTGCGATATTGAGTTTTCCGAAAATTCCATAATAATCAACGATCAATCCGAACTCTTTTCCCTGATGAATACGATTCACCCGCGCGATTGCCTGCAAAAGAGTATGGTCTTTGAGAGGTCTATCAATATAAAGCACTGCCAGAGGAGGTGCATCGAATCCGGTTAAGAGCATATTTTGGACCACAACAATGTCCAAGTCCTCTCCGGCATTGAGATTATTTTTGATCCAGTCGGCATATCCTTCGTAATTCTGCCCCCATTTGGGCTCGATCTGTTTTTTGAAGAAGTCGCGAATTTTGACTTTCTCTTGTGTTGTCAATTCCTGGTCTTCTCCTTCGCTGACATTTTCAGGACAAATCAAAGCGGCGGCTTTGATGCCCCCCATAGTATTGATTTTTTCGGCAAGATCAATGGCAGCGGCACGACTGGTGGCAGTTACCATCGCTTTGAAGCCGCGAGGTTTGCAGTAGGTGGAAAAGTGGTGGTGAATATCCAGTGCGATCATCGCCAAACGCTGATCAGTTTGAGCCAACGCCTTAAAGCGGCTCCACTTGTTTTGCAAGTCATCTTTTTGCTCCGGCGTGAGCGGTTCAATAATTGTTTTCAAATAATCGTCGATTGCCGAACTGGACAAATCCTGATTAACAATGCGCCCTTCGTAAACGAGGGGGACGATTACGCCATCGCGGATGCCATCGGCGAATTTATAAGGATTGCCGATGATGGGACCAAATTTTTTATAGGTAGCAACTTCCTCTTTTAAAAGCGGAGTTCCGGTAAACCCGAGTTTGATTGCATTGGGGAGAGTTTCGACCATGTAGTTATGCAAATCTTTGGTATGGGAACGGTGACTTTCATCCACCAGCAGAATGATATTGCTGTCGGCGATTTTGAATTTTGCTTTGGCAGCGGTTTCAAACTTATTGATGGTGGTGGTAATGATGGTATTTTCTTTCTTTTCCAAAAGAGCAATCAACCCTTTTCCCGTTGTGGCATGAGTTGGATTAAGACCGGTACGGACAAAATTGGTTCCAAGTTGTTTGATCAAGTTTACCCGGTCGCAAACCAGAACAAAACGGTAATTACGCATGGATTTTTCAGCAAGAATCCGCTTTGCCAACATCACCATGGTAAGTGACTTGCCGCTGCCTTGGGTGTGCCAGATATAGCCGCTGTTGGTATTTTTTTTGTCGGCACCGGTAATGCGGCGCATGATGTTTTCCACACCGAAAAACTGCTGATAACGGGCGACTTTCTTTATCCCGTTATCATAAAAGACATAGTAACGGATAAGTTTCAAAAGCCGTTCAGGAGTAAGGAGCGAAATGATTGCCCGATCCTGATTGGTGAAAGTTTTGGCTTTGACGTGCTTTCTGACCTCCGCCTCCTGCCATTGGAGATCTTCTTCCTGCCACTTGGCATAGAACTCTGCGGAAGTGGCACAAGTACCATAGCGGACATCATTTGGATTCATGGCAATAACCAACTGGGCAAATTTGAAAAGCTGCGGAATGTAATCCGGGTGCCAGTTGCGGACATTCTGTTTGATGCCTTCAGTCACATCCACGCTTGAGCGTTTGCACTCAATGACCACCAGCGGAATACCATTGACCATGATGATGATATCTGGGCGGGCATATTTGCCATTGGAGCGTTCGACGGAGAATTCCTCGGTTACCTGCCAGATGTTTTTTTCCGGGTGTTCCCAGTCGATAAAATGCAAGTCAAAAGATTGCTTGGCTCCATCGTGCAGATGCTCTTCATAGGAGCGACCGAGCAGAAGAGTGTCATAGATAGTTTTAGAAGTGGGAAGCAAACCGTTTTGCAGAGGGACATCAATATCCTCAAACGCCCTGCCGATGGTCTGATCGGCAAAGGCAGTGATCTTGTTGCGATAAGTAAAACTCTGGGCACTCAAAAATTTACGGAGTTCATCCCGGAAAATGACCTTGCTCAAGTGTTCCCGTTTGACTTCGGCTTCCGCCGGAGAAACATAAACATACCCCATCGAGCGCAACTGATCGATCGCCCGATCCTGCGACTCCGGCCGTTCATTGAATATTCTGTGGTCAAGCATTGTTTTTTCCTAATCGCTCACTTTTAAAATTACAGTCGATTTCTGCTTTACAATTTATACAAAGAGGCCTGAAATGAACTCTGTTTAATAAACTCGAATTTGTTATATTATCAACATCAATATGTATAGCATCTTCATTTTTTTCAAAAAACTCATTCATTTGTTTTTTTAAGTTTTCTGCAGGAAGACAGGGACCGCAAAGTATTTTGGATCCTTTCCAAAGATTTTCTGCATCAATTTCAATTTTTTCAGGAAATGTATCAGTTTCTTCTCCATCCAACTCAACTAGAAATCTTGTTTCAATTTCATATTCCCATGCGATATTTTTTATATAGCCAGCTAACTCTTCATGAGTGTTTATCTCAGAAAGATCATTACAATATGAATCTGTCAGTAGAGCCTTATTCCATCTCAAAGATTTTTGACTATTCTGTAAATACGCAATGTCAACAAGTTTTATACTTTTTATCTTATATCTCCCACCATTATTAACAGATTTGCAAGTTAAATTATCTTTTGTTTTGTTTAACATATTCATAATTGCCGTTTTAGAAAATTGGATACGAATAGCGTCGGACAATGGATTGCCATAAATATGCCATAACGCGACGCTTTCATTTGCCGTATATGAAAAACTTGCGACATACAATCGATTCCATTTTTCTGGTGCAATCTTTTGAATTTCCAAAAGATCATTCATTGTTCGACCAAGTGACAAATATAATTTCTTACTTACGAGCATATTTTTCAGTGTCGTCACCGTCGTATAGTGAAAATAGTTTTTATGTTTTACGGCACGAATGTCTAAAAAGTCCTTAACTTCTTTTAAGCATTTTAGTTTTTTAAACTCATTGCGGATGTCTTCCACATTGCTCATCATATACCCCATTAATTATCTAATTTCTTATTATTTTCGATTTCCTTCATCAGGAACAGGAATGAATCCCCTATTCAAATCCAAATGCGATACTACATTTTTTATGATTTGAATTATTTCCTGATCCATACCAGATTCATGATAATCACTGACCCGCATCTGGAACCACGCATCTGCCGGAATAACGACACTTGAAAAATCATATTTTAATTGTGAAATCAATAAAGACAAAGCAACCAACGGAGCGTTTTTATTACCAGTCTTTTCCATTTCAAAAGAAACTTTTTGACCCCAAATTGCAATTTTTACAGCATCTTTACTGGCGAAAGATAATACTTTGTTCATCAATTCTGTATAGGATTTCTTTAACTCATCTTGTGGAGCTTTATCATATATTTTCTGCAATAAGCTACAAAGCTCTAGCGGCAAATCTTTTGCTTGATCGACTTGAGAAGTTTGTTTAAACTTCATAATCTCATCCAAAAGGTTTTTCCTTGATGCACGATAAGTGACAAAAAATCCCAAAATAGTAATAAAAATTGTTACACCGCTGGAAATTAAAATATCAGGACTAATTCCAATGATTTTTTCTGCATCGCTTGCTGTTGATACAGTTGCCAAAATAAATGAAGTAAAAAACATAATCTTTTATCTCCTTTCTCACACTCTTACGATACCGGTTAAAAGCAATTGCATCAGGGACTTTTTCTTTTGTTCCTGCTGCGCGAGTTCCTGTTCGAGCAAATCGATTTCCTTATCTGCTGCGGACAAAATATCGGCAATAGCTTGTTGCTCTTTTAGGTTGTCTGGAATATTAACTTTTAAGTTTTCGATTTCTTGAGGCGTAAGATTGTTGATATTAGTCCCTTCTAATAAAAGAGATAATTGCTGTTGATAATCTCTAGTTTCGAAAAAATGCTTCAAAAAATTGCTGTTTTTTGAACGAAAAATTGCACAAAAAGCTCCGACACATGTTTTAGGTGCAATATTAGTGATTAACGTTATTTTTCCTACTGCTTTTTTACTACCACTAGACATCGAAATAAGTATATCGCCCGATATAATTTCTTGTTCTGAAGATACACACTTTTTATCAACAAAGAAGACTTCAGACATATTAAGTTCACTTTGACCAAAGTTGTTTGCTCGAAGCAATGTGTATGTTTCACTTGAATAGTTATTCCGAAGATCTTCTGATGGTTGATAACTTACGCCACGAATACACTCTCCGAAGCAACCAAGGTTACAGCTTTTCCACTCGCCGGAGAAGCCGGGGAGGCGGAAGCCGCTATCGGGATTGAGAAGTTTCTGCATCAAAGCCTTTTTCTGCTTTTTCTTTTCCGCAATCAACTCCTTTTTCAAAGTAATCACCCGATCACAACATCCCAAAATCTCCGCAATCCTCCGCTGCTCCTCCAGCGGGGGCAATGCGACTGGCATTGCCATAAAGTCTGCGTCTGAAATATTCATTCGATCACTGCGAGCTCCATTGTTGCCAATGGAATAAACGTAACGATGCCAGTTTGACGAAGTAAAATAATATTTCAGAAAGTTGTAATCTGCAATTGTCTCATCGGCAATTCTAAACACAAAGTAAAGGGGTGATACTATCCCTACTTCGCCTGTCTCATTTGTCCTGATCGGGCCATATGGGGCATTTTCAGAAATACGAGGGTTGTAAATAAAATCCTTCGTATTGACCACATAATAAGAGTCCGTATTATCACTGTTTGCAACATTTTTTTCAAAATAGTCTGCTTGCTTCACAATTCCATAAATTGCACTGTTAGTGAAAACAAGGCTGTGCTTTTTATCTGTGTTTTTTACAATACATTTTTTGCAAAAATCTTTCAGTAGAAGTTTCTTCCATGATGAATAAGATTTGTTATTTGTTTTTTCAATATTCATCATTTATGCTAATCCCACCGTTTTTATTTCGTCAGCTATACAAATCTGGCAAAAAGACTTACCTAAATACGTCAAGTCCAAATATGTTTTCTCAATATTCCACTTCTGATTGTCTGAAATTTTTTGATTTTTAAAGCTCAACACAATTCCATCTTGTTCCAATGGTTCGTATCGCTTGGAATCGGTTAAGTAGGACCCCTCATGAATTTCAATAAGTTTTTGTCTAGATAAATTGTCTAATAGAATAGCAACTTTATTATAATCCTTTTGCTCCAAATTCTCGACCTTGCGAAATAGTTGTGTGAAATTTCTTATAACCGCAACGCCACCGAGGGTATTTTTGTCAACTAAACGCAGATGTATTATAGGCTCGTTTCCAACTCCATTGAATAAAAATTTTAAAATCCTTGCTTCATCCGGCGATAACTGTTTAATGATTTCTACAAAAGCCGGGTGTACATCATTTTTAACCTTTTCACTCATGGATGAAGCTAGAAGATTGGCGTACATATTGCGAATTTCTTCATTATCCATTGAATAACTTATTGCTTGCAACGCAGGTACAGCGACGTATGGTTCCGGAGAAACAATTTGTTCAGGAGGGGTGTTTTGTAATTTTTGTCCCAATAGTTTTTGGGTTTCTTTGAACTTATATTGTCCCTCGGCAACCCACTGCCGCACCGGTAATAATGCTCGTTCAATTACCTGCGGAATTATTGCCAATACATTCCCAGCTGCAGATAATGCAGGATGTGCAATATCGTTATAGCCATCTTTGGCAACTTCGGTTGCCACTGCAACAGCCATGGCCGCAAGAGTATTTTGTTCATCTGCCATTTTATTTATCCTCCAGTAGTTTGCTATTCTTTTCCGCGGTCAAAATCCGCATCTGTTTGATGGCGACTTGGTTCAATCTTTCCAGGCGTTGCGGTTGGGAAAGTTGTTCTTCAATCAGAACGGCGTTGAGGCTTTCCAGATTGGCAAGGCAGATGAGTTGGGCGATATCCGCATAGTCCCGCATATTGCCTTTCAAGTCAGGGTGCTGTTCACTCCACTCTCTGGCGGTCATTCCGAAAAGTGCCATATTCAAAACATCCGCTTCACTGGCGTACACGATCGCTGTCTGTTTAACAGTCAATTCAGCGGGGATCAGATTTTCTTTGATCGCATCGGTATGGATACGATAATTGAGTTTGGTCAACTCCCGCTTAACGCTCCAGCCCAGCAACTTCTGTTCATCGCTTTTCAACCGTTCAAACTCAGTAATCAAATAAAGTTTGAATTCCGCTGAAATCCACGAGGTAAATTCAAAGGCGATATCTTTATGAGCATAAGTTGCTCCACCGCGACCGGTTTTACAAATCAAGCCGATCGCATTGTAATCTTCAATAAAACGGCTTGGACTCATGGTGAATGAGTTTTCTCCGGCTTCCGCTAAAAGGGGGTCGAATTCGACCCCTTTAAAATCAGGGTTATGCAGTTTTTCCCACAATCCGACAAAAGAGAGAGTACTGCGGCTGCGGAGCCAGTTTTTTACCACATCTTTCGGTTCGAGCGGATTTTTCAACGCCGCAATATCAGTTATGCAAACATAATCCAAGCCATTGTGTGTAAGAAAACGGACATTACATCCCTGAACATTCAATTCTTTAACTTTGCTCATATTCTTCACCTCACAGACCGATCTCTTTGAGGTATTTTTCCATCTGCACTTCCACAGTTGCCAACTCCTCTTTGATCCGCTTGATATTGCCTTGCACTTCGTCAATATCGATCAGCTCTTCCGCTTCAAAGGTATCGGCATACCGGGGAATATTCAAATTGTAATCGTTGGCTCTGATTTCTTCCAAACTTGCCACGTGAGCAAATTTTTCCACATCTTCCCGCTTGGTATAAGCATCAAAGATCGCCCGGATGTGTTTTTCTTCCAGAAGGTTCTGATTTTTACCTTTGGTATAACGCAAGTTGCCCTGGGCGTCTTTTTCCGAGGCATCAATGAACAAAACATTATCGGTATTGCGGTTCTTTTTGAAGATCAGAATACACGCTTTGATACTGGTTCCGAAAAACAGGTTTTCCGGCAATCCGATCACCGCATCCAAAAGATTATTGTCGATCACCGTCTGGCGGATTCTTCCTTCCGAAGCCCCACGGAACAGCACTCCATGCGGCACGACCGCTGCCATACGTCCAAAGTTTTTCAAACTGGCAAGCATGTGCAGCAGAAATGCCCAGTCACCTTTACTCGCCGGAGGCACACCCATTTCAAAACGGTGGAACCGGTCATGGCTCGCTTCCATTTTGAATTTCTTGTCTTTCCCTTTTTTGTCCTTCTCTCCGTCGCTTTCACCGCCGGGATTGAAACCTTCCGCCCACTTATCCAGCGAAAACGGCATATTGGCAACGATCACGTCAAACTGCTTCAAATTCCCATCGGCATCCAGATGCAGCGGGTTGGCAAGGGTATCGCCCCACTTGATTTGAGCATCCGGAACATTGTGGATAAACAGATTCATCCGCGCCATAGCATACGCAGAACCATTGATTTCCTGACCGTAAATACCCACCTTTTTGAGATCGGCTTGTTTCGCCGCCCGCAAAAGCAATGAAGCTGATCCGCAAGTCGGGTCATAGATCGTTTCATCATTCTGCGGAGCCGTCAATCTGCCCATAAGTTCAGAAACCATCGGCGGCGTAAAGAAAGCTCCTGCCTTTTGTCCCGCTCTGGCGGCAAATTCCCCGATCATATATTCATAAGCATCGCCGATTACTTCGGCTGCGGTCTGACCTTCGGGGACCACAATTTCACTGGGTCGGAGATTCAATTCATGAAAATCTTCCAAAAGCAACCGGAGTTTGGTTGTTTTCTGCTGCTGATTGCCAAAAACCGACTCCGCATTGAAATCGATCCCCCGGAAAATCCCTCGCAATTCGCCGTTGAGATCTTCGATTCCCTGCAACGCCTGGTTGATAGTTGCTCCGATATCTGAATCATAACGTTTGTCGTAAAGATAGGTATAACGGATATCATCCGCCAGCTGAAAAGGAAGTCGCGGAATCGCTCTCGCCACCCGATCTGGCTTATCGGGATACTTCGCTTTTAATTCATCAACCCATTCTTCAAAGGTGTCATCCAGAAATTTGATAAAAAGCATCGTCAGAACATAATCTTTGTAATTGGCAGCATCGATCACCCCGCGAAAGGTGTCTGCCCCTGCCCAGAGAACCCGTTTGATGTCTTCAATTGTTGTAGCCATTTTTACCTCTTATATATGTTATTGATATAAATTTTCACTTATTGACCGCAAAAGGCGGTTGTTTTCTGCAATCAATTCCAGCAGCAGATTGTTCCGCATCTTGGCACATCGCCACAATGCGCCGAGATTACGCTGTTTCTCTATCGGCGGCAATGGAATCACGCTGGTTTTAATTTGATTTGCACTCACAGCAGAAACCGCAGTGTTGATCCCGGAACGCTGGGAAATGCGATTCAGAGCGTTGGAGCTTTCCAAAACAAATGCCAGATAATACGGATCAAGAATTTCGATATTTGGTCTGATTACAAACAAATTTGCTGATGGCAACGCTTGCACTGCCTTATCTTCAAAAACTACAGCACAGTCCGGATTCAACCGTTTAATAACAACATCGCCAATGTTCAAAAACGGCATATAAGAAGTCGGAACACGCTGAATTTGACCATATTCCGGAATGAAACCGGCAGGAGTAATCTGTCCGGGCAATACCGCTTCATACAAAAACGAGGTCGCTCCGGAATCTTTTTGCTCCACCAGACCGGAAATTATTTCTGCGCATTCTGCAATTGTTTTTTGAAGATAGCTCATTGATTCATTACGTTTCTGATTTAAGTTTTCCGGAGGGAAACCCTCCGGGAGTTTTGTCACTTACGCATACTGAATAAGTTGCCAAGTGACCGCTTTGCCGTTGTATGGAGGCATCCGATTACCTTTGGCAATCGGCGCAGTGGTCGAAGGATAACCAATGACCTTCCATACTCCGGAAGCAGGACATGTCTGACCAGTCGATGCAGTCATGATAGCCCTCCTTTTAAAAAAGGAGTCAAGCCATCAACCCCAAACGCTTGAAATTTTACCAGAGGACCAGTATATTAAGAACAGATCAAGCGTTCTTGATACGCTGGGGAATTCCCCTTTGAAAGGGTCGGGCTCCACCCCGATCCTTTCGTCTTTATCTTAAAGTACACCTCTATCCATGATATTGCAAGCATTTTTTGAAAAAATCATAAAAATATTTTTTGTTAATGCACAACAACTTGGCATGTGTCCAGTTTTTTGCAGCGGTATTGCTGGCCGTTTTTCAAAAAATTTGAGTTATATATCACTATAGTGAGATAAGCTCACGATCAATATAAGCCCTGTCGGTTCTTCGGAATCGGTGGGGCTTTTTGTCTTTAAACTCTAAACTTAAAGGAGGTTTTATGAGAGTTGAAAAGCGTGTATTGAATGATGCCCTGCGGGTGCTGGGCAAAGTGGTGTGCCAGACTTCACCGGTGGAACTGTACCGTTCTATCCGGTTTGTCGGTGATGTCGATGGCGTTATGGCGATGGCGACGGATGGAGTGGAAACGGTTTCGGTGGCGATGGAGGCTTTCGCTGAAACTGCCCCATTCGCCCATACTGCCGAGAATGAAAATGCCATCGACGCCATGGGCGATGTTGCGGTCAAAGATTTTTTTTCAATCCCGCTTTATCCAGAGAACTGTCTTCAAACAGCGGAGTGATTGTGGCACTGATAACAAGTTTTTTCATGATATAAAATTCTCCATCGTATCTTATTTGGAAAAGTCATAATTTTCCAACTCATCTGAGAGTTGCGGAATCTGATATGGTTTACCGCCGTTGCGGATGGAGTTCGCACCGAGAATACCGGCGGCCACTGCATAGCGCGCTCCCTGGGGAGTTGATTCCGGAGAAGATTTTCCGCGAAGCATATCGATAAAGCCATTGACGATCAGGGGATCGGCACCGCCGTGACCGGCTCCCGGCGGCGGCATACGGTAAGTTATGTCACCCGCCAGTGAGTAGTGGTCAGTACGGCGGTTCCAGACCTGAATGGTGCATGATTCTCCGAAATCACCAAAATTTTCAATGCGTCCTTTGGTGCCGATAACCGTGTAGTTACGGCAACTGTCCGGAGTGAAATGACATTGCATATAACACGCCTGTACCCCGTTTGCCAGCTGCATATTGATCATATTGATATCTTCATTATTGACATTGGGGGAAAAATCTTTCTGTTCCTGCGGCGGCCAATGATCAGTACTCCATACTCCGACAATGGTCAGAGTGTCAAGTTTCTCCTTTTCCCGACGGGGGAGATCTCCGTACACTGAAAGTGAACCGATGCCGTTGACCAGAGCAGTACGGCTGTCTGCCAGCCAATGAATGATATCTATATCGTGTGCTCCTTTCTGCAACAGCAGAGAACCGGTCTTTTTACGGTCGGCGTGCCAGTCGCGGAAATAGGCATCGCCACCGTAACTGACAAAGTGGCGGCACCAGATCGCTTTGACTTCACCGATCTCACCGGAGCGGATGATATCCCGCATTTTCCGGGTAAAATCCATATACCGCATATTGTGACCGAGCATCAATTTAGTCTTGTTATCATGGGCGCATTGCAGAATATGATCAGCTCCCTCAAGAGAAATCGCCACCGGTTTTTCCAAATATACAGGGACGTGATTTTTCAGGGCGAAACAGGCGTGTTCCTCATGGCAGAAATCCGGCGAGGTAACAAAAACGCCATCCAGATGCTCTTTTTCGATCATTTCCCGGTAATCATAATAGCCTTTTACCGTGGAACCTTTTTCCTTATAACGGTTGATAAAACTGTTGAGTTGTTCCTCATATATATCTGCTCCGGCAACGATTTCGACCCCGTTTTCTTTTTGATGGGCCCAATCCGCCAATTCACCGCGGCAGCAACTGCCGATGACCCCCAAACGCAATTTATTCATTTTCAATAGTTCCTTTTGATATTAAGTTTTTTCAATAATTGACCGACGAAACGATCGGTGAAAAGTTTTACCCGTTTCCCCTCGACGGATTCCGGGGATACTTTGCTTTTGGCACGTTGGGCAAGAGTAATGATCTCATTGATTTTGGCATCGGTATAAACCTCCTGCCGCAAACCTGCCATGCCGCGTCCCGGCCAGCGGCCTTCCGGCCAATCCACGACATCGCGGTAAGCCGCCCCGGCAAAGCCTGCGGGCTCAGGACGGACGATCCCTTTGAGATAGCAATCTTCAAAGATGTGGAGCAAAGCGATGATTTCCGGAGCTGCCGCACCATACATATTAACGGCATATTCATCGATCATGGCGGCGGCATCAAGCCGGGGATTCCACATCAAACGGTGATTGAGATAGATATCCAGATGGTGCTGATAGCCATGAGTCATTTCCGATTCAAAGAAAATACCGAAAATTTTATGGTTGGCAAGTTCGTTGTAAAATCTGCCGGCGGCCCAGAGGCGAGGTTGGGGAATTCCGTCATACTGCGGACGGTTGATCTGATAATGCCAGAGCCACACCCCATTATCAGTATATTTATTCCAGTTAGCGATCTCTTCAAAAATACGTTTCATCGCCGGGTGATCGGCACTGTTGCCGTTGGCAATGGAGGTCACTCCGACCAGCAGATTGCCGGGCAGTTTGGTCATATCCCGTGGAATTGCACGCCATTTGGCATAAGCCAGCGTGGTGTAATATTTATCCGGATACCGGGCCTGTGTCGCTTCGGCAACCTGCCGGAAATAATTCCACATGATCCGGGAATATTCTCCGGGATTGGTAACGTGTTCGCCGGGCAGATCGGCATCCTGACCGGATGAAAAAGTCGAATCTATCAATGCCAGACATCTTTCACAGCGGCATCCGCTGCCGTAGAAGTCATTAGGCATGATGGAAAAGTAATTGCCCTGTGCCCGGTCGGAAACCCATACGGCATTCCAGGGGGCATAAAGCATTTGAGTTGCTTTTTTTCCGGAAAAGAATACTGTCGCATCGGCAGCCATCTGTCTGATTACTGCCGGATTGGTGTAACAAAGGGAAAATTTGTGTTGACTTTCTGCATAGCGTGAACCATCACTTTTAAGTGCGAAAAATTCAACTTGACGTCTGGCAGGATTTTCCCAGAAACGTTTGTGCCAGCGGAGCATACGCCGTGATTCTGCGGCAGATAAAATGTTGATTGCCGGCAACGCAACGACCACAGATTGGATTCCGCTTTGGTGACCCCGATTTCGGCATAATCCGGCATCCTCCACTGCCGGTAATTGCCGTGACTGCGGTCTCCATGCCCCAGACTGAAACGGTATATCATCGCCGGATTTTCGGTGATATCCAGAGCATCTATGGTCAATTTGGCAGTTTTGGGAATGAAAGTACCCAATGAGCCTGGAAAATAGAAACGCACTCCGGCGATTCTTTCCAGAAAATCATAAACCCCGAAAAGCGTGGCATACTCCGGTTTGCTTTCGGTACTCTGCCATCCTCTGCCTTTGTGAGGCGGCACATTATCCATACGCACGAAGGCATCAAGATCATAATTTTTATCATCCCTGCCGGCAATAAAAATCTGATTATCCTTTCTCAAAATCCGGAAGCCATCGCGTTTCAAAGCCGTTACATCAATTCCGGCAGCACGGGCTTCCGGACAATCTCCGAGGATGATCGCCGTTTCCCCGGCAGGAATTTGATCGGAGATGGTAAAATTTGCTCCGGTAACGGCATCGAGAAATTGTTTAAGTTCCCGTGCCGCGAAACTGACCGGTTTTCCGGCATCGGCAGGAACTATGATCACTGCTTTCGCCGTTCCATTTTCAGCCAGCACCAATTTTTCTGCCCGGCAGATAACAACGCTCATGAATGCCAGTGAAACTGTGATGAATTTACATAATTTTGTCATAGATATTTCCTTTTCAGTTAACTGTTTGTCAAATTATTTCAATTGAAAAAAGATTAGTCTTGTCTGCTGAAATTTTCAAGGTCACTTCTGTTATATTTTCCGGAAGGTCTGCCGTGAATACCGAGCCGGAATTAGCCGCCGGATATTCGGTAAAATCCAAAGCCAACAGATTTTTATGCTGATCAAAAACTTCAATGGCGACTTTACCGCCAACACTTTTCCGGCAGCGCAATTTCAACTTTCCGGCTCCGGGCGGAACAGTTACAGCCGAGGTCGTCAACGTGCCGCAGTCAGCGTATTGACCGATAAAACCATCGGTTTGAAACTCATAAGCAATGATCGCATGTTTTCGTTTCCCATTTTTTGCCTGCGCATCGTGTCCGCTGTCAACCGCATGAGCATAGACAGTCAAAGAATCATTTTCTCCCGGAATCATGCCGCAGGCAAGATATTGTTGTCTGGCGTAAAATCCCGGAGCATCATCCGGCTTTATCAAGGCCTCATCATGACGGGTGAAGTTCACACTGTCACGACCGGTGGCAATATGGATCACTGCTTCATCACTTTTGTGGAAAAAGTATGAAGGGAAAAGAAAATATACCCCATCGGCATAAGGATATTTCATCGCCGCAGAGTTGTAGAAATCCATCCCGTCTTTATGCTGCCAGTGTGAAAGATAATCCTGAATTTCCGCAGTTTCCGGTGCAAGAATCTCTGTCGGGGCGGGGAAGTTGAAAAAATCTTTACTTGCAGAACGGGAAATTATCCGGTAAGTGCGGTGATCCGGATCTCTCATTACGGTTTTACCGTGGTCATAAACCATATTCTTATCCGTCCGGACAAACGCAATATATTTTTTCTGTTCGTCATCATAAAAGCAGACATTCGTTGTGTCTGTATAATGAGGCATTATCGGTTTATCCGTAGATTTCCAATGGATACCATCGGCACTTTCAGCACCATAGATACCGGTATATGCCATGCGGATAAATTTGTCATTCAGCCAGTGGGGCAGTTTCAATGACCCGCCGTGGATCATTTTGTAACGGGATTCTCCGGGAGCTGACGGATCAATGAAAACGGTACAGCCCAATCTGCCGCCGAAGACAATGTTATTTTCTCTGCTGCCGTCAACTTCACAGATACCGAGAGCCGGTTTGATCCAATTTTTGCCATCGGTGCTGTAAGCATAACAAAGATAATAACGCTGCGGGCAAAGAATATCTGCCAGAAATTTCGGATCGATATCATCCAAATCCAAATTTGCCTTTTCCGCCTCGCTCAATTGCCGGGATGTTCCGGATTTTTCATCCGGGGAAGCCACGGAGTACCAGAGTTTGACAACGCCATCATCTGTCATGACCGTCATACAGGGATCTCCGATCAATCCGCCTCTTTCCCACGGCTGATCGGCGGTCAATACCGCAGATGCCCTGCCGGGTGATGTCACCCGGCAGACAAAACCATCCTTTTGGGCAAGATGGCGGTCATCAAAAAACATATACTTCATGGCAATATTACCATTTCGGATCACAGAGCCATTTGGAAGCAGTTGCAACCCATTTGATCGGTCCGGTGGTCTTTTCATTCATCATCTCTTTGGTCAGACTCATAACATGACCATCTGCCATAACTGCGTTGGCATATTTGTTGTGGATAAACTGCATGTGTGCCGCAGAATTCCAAACGCCGACACCATTGATGCCAACTCTGTAACTGGGTGATCCGTTTTGAGTTATATCACCGAAATCGGTAAAGACAATTATTGACGCCGGGTTGTCCAGTTTGGTGATTTTGCCGCCGGTGACAGTGGATGCAAAAGAGATGCGATAGTTATAGCCGTATCCCATATTGGTGTGAGTCGTACCGGAACCGCTGTTGGGATTGGATGGGCACAAGCCGATCGTATTTCCGGCCTCAACATTGATCCAACTGACATTTTCTGCCGGATTTTTCACGCCGAGATAACGGGAAAACCCATTGGCATCATTAAGCCATTGACAGTTTGCCGCTCCGGAATCAGTCATGAACATATCTTCATTGTCACCGGTATACATATTGGTCGCGGTGCCGAATTGTTTGAGATTGTTGACACAACTGGCACTTCTGCCCCGCTCCCTTGCTGAATTCAATGCCGGCAGCAGAATTGCCGCCAATATGGCGATAATCGCAATTACAACCAACAATTCGATCAAAGTGAATGCGCTCTTGGGAAGAGGGGAAAAACTTCTTTTCACGGGAAAAGAGGTTTTTCCCGACTCCCCAAACCCCACTCCTCTTTTCAAGAAAAGCGGTATTCTTTGTTTAGTTTCAACCGCAGTTTTTTGTTTCAAAAAATGCAATGATGAGATAACTGTGCTTACCAACAATTCGATCAAAGTAAAACGTTTTTTGGCAATCATTGTTCTTTCCTCCTTTTTTTTGGTATTGATGATGCTTGCCGGGAACAACTGTTTTTTTACTATGCCAAATCAAAAGAATAAACTCCGCATTCAGAGTTTCCCCATGATTTTTTCACCGTTAATTTTACTGAAACAGCCTTTATATCAAGGTTATCCAATGTGACCAGCCGTTTAAAATTATCCTTTATCACAGCAATTTTATGCCATTGGCCGCCGGGAACTGATTGGTAACTCAATTCAAAATTCCGCAATAGCTGATCCGGCAGTTTCAAAATCGGCTGATCGACCGTTCGCAATGCGACGATATTCTTTTCCGGACGGTTCAAGTCGCTGTCCAGCACCAGTCTGATGCGGCTGATCTTCTGTGCTGAAGCAAAATCGTACCGGGCGAAGTCACCGGCTTTGCAGCTCCAGCGGTGGGAAGTGTTTTCATCATCCCGGTCAAAGCCGTCACGCAGGACTTCGGCATTTGCTTTATTTGAAACGCTCAACTCGGCTTCAGCGGATAATTTGGGGATCTTCCGGAGCAATCCGGGCAGAAAACAATCATTTTCCATCAAACGCTGTTGAAGTTCAGCAATGAATTTTTTGCCGACCTCCCGTGGAGAGATATGGTTTTCCACGGCGATCGCCGCCGCCGTGCCGCACGCCTGCCCCAGAATGGCACAAGTTCCCATGACCCTTGTGGAACTTAACGCCGTGTGGCTCACGCTGATATTGCGTCCGGCAAAGAAAAGATTGGGAATATTGCGCGAATAGATCGAGCGGTATGGTATCCCGAAATGCCCTTTCACCTCAATAAACCCGGTCGGTTCACCCGGATAGTAAAAACCTGCCGGATGATGATCATCCAAAGTCCAGCCGCCATAGGCGATCAAGTCATCGAATTTGCCGTGGGATTCCACATCACGCTGATTCATCATGTAATCTCCGACATAGCGGCGGCTTTCCCTTTTGCCGGGAAGAAATCCCAGCCAATCCAGTTCCCAATAAGCATTATGCTCTCTTTCCGGAGCATAATTTTTCAGGTAATCCCAAATTCCCAGAGCCAGTTCCAGCAATTCATGGCGGTTTTCTTCGGTATCAGCGATAGTATTACCCAGTCCCCCGGTTTCCATCCACCAGAAATTTTCCAAACCTTCCAACTTTAATCCGCGATACGGAGGCAAATCTTCCTGACTGCGGAATTTTTTTGCCCACGGCGGTGGAGTAAAGGAGCTCTTTTTACGCGATTGCCTTGCCTGAAAAAGACAACTGCTGCCCATAGTACAACTGTCGGCACGATCTTGTGCCAGCGACTCGCCGAATTCACTTTTTGCTTCCCTGCCGTGCCGGAATTCGGCATTGACCAGCGGAGCAAGTACACTGTCACCGGAACAATCGGCAAAATAATCGGCCTTTACCTTGATAAAAGTCTGGGTAGTAGTCTGATAACCGCTTACTGAAGTGATACTTCCATCCTTTGCGGTAACGGCACTCTGACAGCTGCAATTCAAAAGCAAAGTGATATTTTTCTCATACTCCAAAGCACCGTAAAGCACGCTGTCCCAAAGTCCGGGAACGGCACCGGGGTTGCGGTACAAATTTTCCAATAACAATTCTTCAATGATTCCGGTTTCCCACAAGTTTCTGCCTCTGGCTCCGCAGACCCACATCCTTATTTCACTGGAAGCGTTGCCGCCGGGAACCGGACGATCGTGCATAACGACGGTTTTTACGCCGCTTCTGGCGGCGGAAATCGCCGCACACATCCCGGCAAGACCGGCTCCGATTACACAAAATTCAGCTTGGATATTTCGTTTTTTTGCCATTTTTTCAATCCTTCTTTTCAGCAAAACGCAACTTCATTGGTATTTTTACTCTGATCGGAGTTTCTGCCGGATGCAGAGCTGCTCTGCGAACCAGATCCACAACCTCACGACACATCTGCCGTTTGGAAAAACTTATGGATGCGTAACAGCGGTTATTATGTTCCTGATAATCCATAAAGGCAAGAATTTCCACATCTTTGCCAAAGCAAAAGTTGGGATAATATTGAGCGAAAGCCTTTTCCACCTGATTGATCAGGAAACAATCCCCCAGAAAAATCACACCGGGGCGTTCTTTGAGCGGCAGAGCCAGAATCGGCTCAAAAATGTTCGGCAATTCTCTCAATTCCGGCAGGCGGACTATTTCCGGTTCCGGAGCGTTGGTCAGCCGGCAGAAATCAACAAATCCGGAAATCCGTTCCCGGAAAGGTTTGTATCCGAGATACTGTTCATCGGCGTTTGCCGATGTCACAATGATTTGCCGGGATACACGTTTAAGCATGTAAGATGCTGCCAGACAGCCTCCCTGATAATTATCCGGAGTGACATAATTGGACATCAGATTCTTTTCACCGATACTGAAAAGAACTTTGGGGAACTTCAACTCCGGCCAACGCAGATCTGTACTGTGACAACTGTCCGGCATATAAATTATACCGCGGGTATTTTCCAGAGTTACATTCTCCAGAAGTTCTTTGATTTTTGCCGCATTGCCAATACGCAAACGCCACTTTACGGCCTCTGTTTCCTCCTGCATAAGAGAGATTATCGAGGTGTAAAAATTGATCAATTCCATACCGAGCAAATTGGCAGATGAATCCACACTGTCAAGATGAAAAAGGAAATGCAGTACCGGTTCCGGAATATCTCCTTTCTCCAGAAGCGGATCCGTATTTTGCAATTCTGCAGAGAAATCCTCATGCCAGAAGTCAGGCAGAGTAACATAAGAACCACTGCCGCGGCGGATAACGATCAAATTTTTCTCTGCCAGAATTTTTATTGCTCCGGCAACCGATCCGGGAGACACTTTGTACTCACAGGCAAGTTGTCGGATCGCCGGTATTTTTGATTCCGGCAACCATTGACCGGAACGGATCTTCTCTCCGAATAACCGTGCCAGCCTTTCCTGCAGATATCTTTTATTTGAATTCATTGTTTATTCCCGATAAATAATTACCTGATCTGTCAACTATTATAGACTGCGGAAATTTGGATTGCAATAGATGATTTTTGAAAAGCGAATGATTTTTGGTGTTTTTTTGAACATATCACAAATCGCATTTTGAAATTGTATCATTTTTAATACACCGTAAATAAATCACGTAGGCTTATTCTGCAACATGGCTTTTGAGTTTGGTATTATGAGTATTGCCATAAGCCGGTTATAAAGTTTTTCCGGATAATTTCATGATTCAAAGAACACGGTTTCGGCATTGATCACTTTTTTGGTTTACCGATATGCGCGATAAATACGATTTCTCCATCGGCATCGAGTAACGCACCCGGCGTTTGGCGGTAGGAATTATCCTGCCGCCTTTTTTGTTTTTATTGATTGTATTTCTCTTGTGCGAGGTTATATTATAGCGTGAGGTATATGTATGAAAGAAAAATTGTTTATCCGCTTTTTTATGGAGTCCGATGCCGAGGCTGTACAAAATATTATTCATAGAGGTTTGCGGGAAATCAACGGTAAAGATTATCCGGCAGAACTTATTGAAGAATATTGTGCTTATTTTACGCTTGAAAAAATCAAAAGTCAAGCAGATTCTGCACACATGTATGTTGCCGCATCCGGGGATAAAATTCTCGGAACCGGCTCAATCGCACCTTATTGGGGAAGCGAAAAAGAAAGCATTTTGCTGACGATTTATGTTTTGCCGGAAATGATCGGGCAAGGCATCGGCACTGCCATCATCAATACTTTGGAACAGGATGAATACTTTTTGCGGGCAAACCGCATAGAAATTCCGTCTTCCATTACCGCCGTGAAGTTTTATCAGAAAATGGGATATGCCCCGAAAAACGGAATCGAACCGGACAAAGAAGGCATCGTTCCTATGGAAAAATTCAAATAAGCCGCCTTTTTTGTTTTTGCGAAAAATGTGAGATGTCGGTTTTCTGCACAATAAAAAAGCGTAGGTCGGTGCAGAGAACATTCCGATGGGCGTTTCAAGGTGGCGTTGGTATCGTTCTGCGGAAAAATCCGTCATTTTCTAAAAACATATCGGAGATGGCGTTTCAAAAAAACTCGCTGTATCAATCAATAGAATTGCTCCGTCGGCGACCAATTACGATCGCCATCAAGGTTAGATGTTACTTACGATCTCCACCAATCATCTCGCAGATGATTAAGAAAATCCACAACGGACACAAGATGGGACACACGATACATAAGATAATATATACCCAAATCATAGGTACAATCTCCTATTTGTTGATTTTAGGTTATGTTATTACTCTACTTAACAGCATCCTGAAAATTTTTCAAATTTTTTATGACGCACTTTGAAAGTGGACTTAAAAAGTCCATTTGAATGGGTTATATTATATTCAAGTCAGAGACACAAGGTATACAGATTTGAGAATCACACTTACCTTTTCTGTGGAATAATGCATTTTTTGTGTCATTTTTGTGTCATTTCAAGCATGATTTTTGCATTTTGACACAAAAAAATGGTTATCAGCACTGCAGTGATTTTGCACTTAACTTACTGATAACCAATAATTTTTAATGGTGGGCGATGAGGGACTCGAACCCCCGACATTTTGCGTGTAAAGCAAACGCTCTAACCAACTGAGCTAATCGCCCGGAATTTTTTACACTTTCTTAATATAATACATATTTCACACAATATCAAGTGCAACTGTAATAAAATAATTTGCCTTTCGGATCACTTGCAGCGGAAAATTTCAAGGTGATCAGATGTTCTCCCGTAAATCCGGGGGCAAATTCCCATACCGGCAGCAGACGGCAATGCGGAAAAGTCAGCACCAATGGGCCATTGCCCGAAGTATTGCGTAATTCCAGTACCAGCGGTTCCGGCGGCGGTGAATCCAGCAGAGACAAGCCCAGAGCGGCGGACTTCAATTTCAAGACGATCGAAGCGTGCAATTCCGCTCCGCTTTCCACCGTCCGGCTCAGCAGGACCGGATCGTGTATGATGAAGTTTTCCGCCTCATAACCGGCGCGGATCTCCGGCGGCCCGGCCAACTCCCCCAGATCGTTTCCATTGCAAACCGCCCGGAATCTGCCCCGGCGGACTTCCAGCAGATCTTTCAAATTTCCCATGATCTTTCCTTTCATTTGAAATAAACTCTCCATATATGCACAGTTCTGTCAACATCTTTTTATTGATTTAAGCATCAAAAAGGTGTATATTATGTGAACCGTTTTTTGTGACAACCAATTTCAATACCGCAGGAAAATATGAAAAAATTACAACTCGGCCGCTACGATTATGCCGGATATTCCGCCTTTGTGATGTATTCGATCTGTTCACTGATCATTCCCCTGATGATCGTGGCCATCGGTAAAGATCTGCATTTCCCCATCGATGACGGCGGTATGGCCGCCGGAGGAGTTCTGCATATGACCCGCAGTGCGGCGATGGTGATCACTCTGTTGCTTTGCGGACTTATTTCCAACTTTTTCGGCAAGCGTATCACCATGGGTTTGAGCATCGTTCTCATCGGTATCGGCATGAGCTGCTGTGCCATTGCTCCGGCTTACTGGGTGTTGATCCCCTGCTTGCTGACCGCCGGATTGGGGGAGGGAGTCTGCGAGGGCATTGCCACTCCGTTTGTTCAGGATATGCACCCGGATGCCCCGGAGCGTTATGTGAATATCGCCCATTCATTCTGGTCGGTAGGGATCGTGCTGACCGTACTTGTTGCCGGGGGATTGCTCACTTTGGGCGTGAATTGGCGGATAATCCTCGGTCTGGCCGGTATTTTCACGCTGCTGGCCAGTCTGGGATTTCTCTGGAAAGAAAATCCCGCCCACCCTTATCCGGAATCCGCTGAAAAAGTCAATCTCGGCAAACTTATTGCCGACACGGCGGAAATCGTGAAAGTTCCCCGTTTCTGGCTCTGTTGTGCGGCGATGTTTTTCGGTGCCGGTGCGGAATTCGGTCTTACTTTCTGGTCAGCGGCCTACATCCAGTTGACATTTCAGACCGGGGCATGGGTCGCCGGATCGGGAACCGGTATGATCGCTCTGGGAATGTTCATCGGCCGGACGGTTTTCGGTTACTTCGCTCAAATCAGATATTTGCGGCGGATCCTGCTTGCCACGGCCTCCGGCACTATCCCGGTAACTCTGGCCATGGCGGTACTCAAGCCGGGAATGATGCCTGACGTGTGGCTTTTTATCATACTTTTCATTTTGCTTTTCCTTGCCGGTATCGGGATCGCCTCCTACTGGCCGACCACCCAGGTGCTTGGCGTAAGTACCATGCCGCAACTGGATTCAACTTTGCTCTACATCTACTTTTCAGCGATGGGTATTCCCGGCTGCGGATTTTTCACCTGGCTGATGGGAGCCATCGGCGACCGTTACGGACTTACTGGCACTTTGATGGTCGTTCCCTGCTGTCTGCTGTTTTTTATCGCCTCGGTGATCGCTCTGGGCAGTACCGGAAAAGTGCCGGAAAGGAAAAAGTGAATTTTATTCTGAATTTTCCGTTTCCGGCTTGAAATATCTTCTCCGGTCAGATACATTAAACACAGTGAGCATGTGTTTATATTGTTGATCATCGTACAGGAGGTGTTTTATGCAACTGGTTAAAGATGTGAACAATATCAGAATCGGCATTATCGGTATGACCGAGGGCAACGGACACCCGTACTCATGGAGTGCGATGTTTAATAAGTTTGATCGGGAATTGATGCCTGCCGAGTGTCCGTTTCCGGTGATTCCGGTCTATCTGGCTAAAGAGGACTGTGATTCCATGGGGATACCGGGAGCAAAGATCGAATATATTTACTGCGATGACCGCAAAGATGCCGAAAGCGTTGCCAGATGTTCACTTATCCCCAATATCGCAGATGAACCGGAAGATATGATCGGCAAAGTCGATGCGGTGATCATCGCCACTGATATCGGCAGTGAACACGTTGCCAGAGCCACTCCCTTTATCCAAGCCGGGATCCCGTTATTCATAGATAAGCCTTTGTGCGACAATCTTCAGGATCTGGAATTTTTCAAAAACGCCATTGCCGGCGGAGCCAAAATAATTTCCTCCAGCAGTATGCGTTATGCCAAAGAATTGAGTCCTTATTTGAATGGTCACTTCAACGAAATCGGTTCCGTACGGCTGATAACTTATTCCATGCCCAAGAAGTGGGAAACTTACGGTATTCACGCTCTGGAAGCGGTCTATGCTCTCACCGGGCCGGGATTTGTCAGCATCCGCAATACCGGAAGCGACCGCCGCAACCTTATCCATTTGAAGCACAAAGACGGCTATGATGTGGTCATTTCCAATATTTACGATTGCAGCGGTGCACCATTGACGATACAGGGAACTGACGGAGTTATCCAGATCAGTATCAAGGATTCCTACTATGCTTTCCGCACTCAACTGGTGAAATTCGTGGAGTATTTGCGTACCGGGGTAGAACCGGTTCCTTTTGCTCATACTGAAGAACTTATGAAACTGGTTGCCGGCGGCATCGAAAGCAGGAATCAGGATGGTAAGGAAATCATGATATGAATGTGCTTGATATGCTCAAACTTGATGGTAAAACTGCCATCGTCACCGGCGGTGCCGGCCGCTACGGCAAACAGATCGTCGCCGGATTGGCCGAAGCCGGAGCGACCGTTTTTGTCGCTTCACGCAATTTGGAAAATTGCGAAAAATGTGCCGCCGGATTCCGGTCTGCCGGATTCGATGTGCGGGCCTTGCCGCTTGATCTGGGCAAAAAAGAGAGCATTGATGCCCTGATCGCTGAAATTCTCGGGCAGACCGGCCGGATCGATATTCTGGTCAATAACGCAGTTACCCGCAGTGCTTCAAGCGGCTGGGTGCAGGATCTGGAAAATTACGATGCCAGTTTGCATATCAATGCTTCAAGTATGTTTTACATCACCGGTGCAGTGGCTGAAGTCATGAAAAAACAACACTCCGGCTCGGTCATCAATATCGGTTCATTCATGGGGCTGGTCGGGCTGGAAACGGCCAATTATGCCGGAACGGATATGTACAACGGCAATCCTTCGCCGATCTACTTCTATGAAAAGGGCGGCATGGTCAATTTCACCCGTTGGGCGGCCAGTATTCTGGGCAGTGACAATATCCGGGTGAATGCTATCCATCCCGGCGGATTGCAGGAAGATCATCTGCCGCCGGAATTTGTTGAAAATTACAGTGCCAGAACCACTCTCGGCCGTCTGGCAGGTCAGGAAGATTTGAAAGGTATCATCGTCTTTCTGGCATCCGACGCGTCAAGTTACATTACCGGTACCAATATTCCGGTAGATGGCGGTTATACGGCAAAATAAGGCGGGAGCGACCATGGAAGAAAGCAGACTTGTCCTCGGTACGGTCCAATTCGGCTTGAAATACGGCATCGCCAATACCGGCGGCCGTCCGGAAGGCCGGGGGGTCAGGGAAATTTTGCAAAAGGCTTATGACAAAGGAATCCGTACACTGGATACTGCGGCGGCCTACGGCGAAAGTGAAGTGGTACTCGGCAGGGAATTATCCGCTCTCAATTTGCTTGACCGGGTGAAGATCATCAGCAAAGTGCCGCCGCTGCCGGAAAATATAAGTGAGGGTGAAGCCGAAAAATTCATCTTTACATCTGTGGAAAGATCCCTGGGCAACCTCAAAATAAATCAACTTGAAGCGATATTGTTTCACCGGGAAAAGGATTTGAAGTATCTCAATCTGCTGAAAAAAGTTCAAAATTCCGGTCTGGTGCGGCTGATCGGCGTTTCCATGGATGGGGAGATCCCGGACAGTGCATACGGGTGTCAGGCCGTACAGGTCCCCGGCAACGTGTTTGACCGCCGATTCCTGAAATTTCTGGAAAAGGCCCATGACAACGGCTGCCGGATATACAACCGCAGTGTGTATTTGCAGGGGCTGCTGCTGATGGATGAAAAAAATATTCCGCAGGCATTGCAAGTATTGATCCCTTACCGGCGGAAGTTGGAAAATCTGGCCGCTGACTGCGGCATATCCCCCGGTGAGTTGTATATGCGTTACTTATTGAGTATCCGCGGGATCGACGGTGTGCTTACCGGCGTGGACAGCGTGGAGCAACTGGAATATAATTGTCTGGTATCCGGAGCAGGAGCATTGCCGGATGAGGTCATGGCAAAGATATTTGATATCATCCCGGAATTTCCGGAATCTCTGATCCGTCCATCTCTCTGGGCTTCCAGGTAGGCCGGTTTGATGGAAGTTTACGGTTTAGTGGCAAGTACTGAATATATTATAAAAATTTCAATCTGAAAGGGAAATATTATGATCACTCCGAGAAGAAGCCGTGTATTGGAAAAAATGCGTGCCGGTAAAAAGGCCATTTCCTACAAACTCAACCTCAGTTGTCCCCGGGCGGTGGAGATCGCCGCCATGTCCGGATTCGATGCGGCCTGGATCTGTCAGGAACATGTGCCGACTGATGATTCGACCATGTGCAATCAGATCCTTGCCGCCAAAGCCTATGATTGCGACTGCATCGTGCGGGTGGCTAAAGGCTGTTACAGTGACTATATCCGTCCGCTGGAAGCCGATGCCAGCGGTATCATGATCCCGCATTTGATGAGTTATGAGGAAGCGGAGGAGATCGTCCGCACAGTGCGTTTTCAGCCGTTGGGCCTGCGTCCGGTCGATGGCGGCAATACTGACGGTCTTTACGGTATGCTGGGATTCAAAGATTACATCAAATTTATGAATGCCAACCGTATGGTGATCGTGCAGATCGAGGATCCGGAACCTTTGAGTCAATTGGATAAGATCTGTCAGCTTGACGGTATCGACATGATCTTTTTCGGACCGGGCGATTTCAGCCATGCGATCGGTCATCCGGCGGAATTTGACCATCCGGAAGTCCACCGGGTGCGTAAACTGGTGGTGGAAACGGCCCATAAATACGGCAAATTCGCCGGTACGGTTTCATTGCCGTCGCTGGCTCAATGCTATGCGGAGGGGTTCGATTTCGTCAATTGCGGTGCTGATGTGTCAGCCATCAATGCCAATTGCCGGGCTGTTATGGAGCAGTACGCTGATTGTACCGGGAAATGACCGGCAGTCTGTCCGGAGTGCAGCCGCATCCTGATTCGGGGTGCGGCAATTTTTTTGTAAAAAAATAAGAAAAGCCCGATTTTTCAATATTGACAAATGATTTTTCATATGCTAAAGTAATTAGCAGAGAGTGATATAAATCACTTTGTTTTTTGACAGGCATCCATTGGGGTAAACAATGTCTAAATCGTCTGATATCAGAGAGTTGATAAAACGTGAAATCATAGATGGCACATTGCCGGATGGCAGTCGTCTGCTTCCGGTGCGTCAACTTGCACAACTGTATGATGTAAGTTATCTTACCATCAGCAGGGTGCTGGATCAACTGGAGGAGGATAAGTTGATTTTGCGGGTACACGGCCGCGGTGTATTTGTCAATTACCGGCCGGAAAAACTGCCTTCACAACGTTACCGGGTGCTGCTGATCTATCACGGTCAGGATGCGATCATGCCGCTGTTTCTGGATAAACTGCTCAACTTTTTCTGTGCCCGTCATGCTGAATTGACAATGTTTGAGATATCCGTACTTGACCATCTTTCCCCGGCGGAAAGACAGGAAAAACTCCGGGAATATTTGAGTACTCCGGCAGATCTGCTGATTGCCGACGGCTCTTATTATCTGCCTTTCAAAGAGATCGACAAGCACCGTTCAAATTTCCGTAAATTTGTCTTTTTCAACCGTTATGAGAGCAACTTTGAGTTGAGCAATTCCGCGAGGATACTTTACGACTATCACGCCGCCGGGCGTTTATCTGCGGAAACTCTGCTGGCCAACGGCCGTAAAAGGATCCTCTATATCGCGCCGGATTCCGGAGAAAGACGCAAATTTCCGCCCTACGGTCCGGAGGTAACTTACCACTGCCGGATTCGGGCCGGGATTTGTGAAGTATTGTCAAATTCCCCGGCCAAACTGCACAATCTGGTTACTGCTCCATTCAAAGCGGTGAAAGAACTCAACAATATTATCAATACATTCAAACCGGATGGCATCGTGGTTTTTCACGACTATTATGCTTTGAAAGTTTACCATGTGCTGAATTTGCACCATCTCAAACCGGGCCGGCAGGTCGATGTCATCGGTTGTTTCAATACTTCCATCGGTCAGGCGTGGCTCACCCCGAAATTAAGTACCATAGATTTCGATGCGGATAAGATGCTTGAAGCTCTGGATGAGTATCTGCAAAGCACTGAAGAAAACTTCAAAATATTCATTGCCCCGCAATTGATCATGCGGGATTCATTGAAAAAAGTTCCACAACACGGGTGACCGGTTTGAAACGGTCAACTCCAACAACCAAAGAGGTGTAAAAATGAAAAAAAGATGGTTCCCCGGTCTGTTATTTCTGGTATGTGCCGCAGTATTGACGGTGGTGGCGGAAGAAGTTACCATTGAGGAGGATAACGCAGAAAATCTCCTGCAAAACGGTTCGTTTGAAACTTGCGGACGCTCTGAAGTTTCCGCCGCCAACTGGGGTGCGGCCGGTTACAAACCGGCAGTGCGTACCGATGAAAAGGCTTTTGAGGGCAAATACAGCATGAAGATCACCGGCGACGGGCAGAACTATTTCGGTTTGCGTCAGATCATTCCCGGGGCGAAACTTCAGGGCAAAAGCAAGTTGGAAGTAAGTGCCTGTTTCTATTATGAGACGGATCTGCGCGGACACTTTTTCCCGGTCTACTTCATCGTTTCGGCCGACGGCAAACAGTTTTATCCGCAGCCCAGAGTGCGTCGCAACTCCGATCCCAAAGGTCAGTGGTTCCGGGCGGCAGCCACGCTGGATCTGACTGCCTATACCAATATCCGCCATGTGGAAGTTTACTCTCTGGGGTGGAAATACGGCAACAACTATTTTTCCGGTACGGTCTATATCGACAATTTTGAAGCATACGCTGAATAATCAACCACCACGAAAGGAACAACGATCATGAAACGACTCCACCATGGTGGAGTAAAGCACACATGCTTTACTCTTATTGAACTTCTCGTAAGCACAGTTATCTCACCATTGCATTTTTTGACACCAAAAACTGCGATTGAAACTAAACAAAGAATACCGCTTTTCTTGAAAAGAGGAGTGGGGTTTGGGGAGAGGGGAAAAACCTCTTTTCCCGTGAAAAGAAGTTTTTCCCCTCTTCCCAAGAGCGCATTCACTTTGATAGAATTGCTCGTAGTCACTGCGATTATCGCTATTTTAGCGGCGATATTGCTGCCGGCACTCAATTCCGCCAGAGAACGCGGCCGTCAGGCCAGTTGCATCAACAACCTCAAGCAGTGCGGGGTGATGGTCGCCGCCTATGCGGATGATTTCGGCGGATTTTTTGTATCTTATACTTTGAAAGATGCGGCAAGCGGCCGCTGGGATCAGGAAATTCTGGAGTATTTGCAGACTTATTTGAGTGTGCAACCGGGATTCAATCCGACCTATGCTTCATCGGCGGATTACGGCAAATACAATTCGCTGGCAGGTTCTCTGGATTGTCCGGGGGCCAATGATGACAAAACCTGGTCTCTGGATTACGGGATGAATGGTTTTTTGTACCGGGCGGCCAATAATATGCCGGGCTGGGGAAGCGATACGAAGACCAAAGGTTACTACATTATCAGTAAGATCTCCGGTCCTTCAGATGCTTTTGTCTTTGCCGACAGTCTCACATATTGTATCCAACAAAAAGAGGGAGCAGCAAGTGTAAATCCATTCAGTTACCGTCACAGTTCCAAAGCCAATATGGTTTTTGCTGACGGTCATGTGGAAAGTGCCGCAGCAGAGGAAATCAGCAAAGACCCCGGTACCAGATGGAAAGCCTACTGGCCGTGGTATGTTGAATAAATCGAAAAAATAATTGCTGGGAATATTTATGAAACAGCTTCTGACAGTTTTTTTGTCTCTTTTTTCCATGGTTCTGGCTGCCGGCGGCGTACTGACCGTGCCGCAGAGCCGGCAAAGTATCACCTTTGACGGCGAAGTGAAACCGGATGAATACGCCGGAGCATTGGTGTTGAATAATTTTTTCCTTTCCGGTACGGCGGTTGCTCCGCAGGAAAGAACCACCATCTATCTGATCAGCGACGGTAACTGGCTCTATGCCGGGGCAGTGATGAATTCCTACGCACTGCATCCCGGAAGCAATATGGGCAAGGAATTCAAGGCCACGCTTCAGGGAGATGATCAGCCGGTTTGGGATGATGATTCTCTTGAGTTGCGGGCCATGTCACAAAGCGGTGAAAAATTCTATTTCGGCTTCAACGCCAACGGGGCGACTTTCATCCGGATTCCGGCCCGTCTGGCCAGACCGGAAGTATGCTGTGCCAGAGGCAGAGGATTTTTCAGTGCCGAGATCCGTTTGCCGCTGGAGTTGCTCAACGGCACCTGGGCCGTCAACTTTGTCCGGTTTGAAAAACGGCTCAAAGAGACTTCCACTTTGCTGCCGGAAACCTCTTACAACTTGTGGTCGCACTCCGGATTTTTCAAACTGCTCCGGGGCAATGACACTACCGGCGGCATAAAAACCGGGATTTTGAGCGAGAGCAACACCGGAAATTTCCAGTTGACTTTTTCGGAAAACACTTCCGGCAGTTACACCGTTTGGGCCAATGGCAAAACGCATACGCAAAATTTTACTGCCGCTGCCGCAACTCCGCTGACTCTGACTTTGCCGGAGGTGAAAAAAGGGGATAACCGCTTCACCTTGAGCATTGAGAGCGATCAGGGCCGATGGAGTTTTCCGGAGTATATCCTGCAATCGCCCGACAGTCAATTCACCATCCGGTTTGATGCTCCGGATCTGAGTGTGACTTTCAATGGTGTGCCGGTGGCTTCCGGATCGGTGCTGGCGATGGTGCAAAAGCAGAACATTCTGGAAATAACTTCCAATACCCCGCAGGTATCCTTTGCTCTTGACCACGGATATTTCCCGGCATTTCAGGGAAATTTCGAGGGTGCTTCAAAAGTTGAGTATGATAACGGGCAGATCACTCTGACGGCTGCTGAAGGAGCATCGGTTCCTTACAAATTCCGCAAAATATTCACCGTCACGCCGAAATTGATCTCGCCTTACGGTCTGGAAAACCGCCGTCTGCTTCTGACGTGCAATGATGCGTATGACTTTGAGATCAATCCGGTGGAACTGGGTATATTCCCGCTGACAGATCTCCGGTTCGATATTCTTCTCCCGCCGGAAATCGAGGTGCTGGATGTCTGTTCCAGAGTGCGGTATGATGAGGGGTTCGCCCCATTCAACTGGCCGGCTGAACATAATATGTATAAATTGACCGCCCGGCAGGAGGTCACGCTGAATGGCCGGAAGTATCAACTTTTGACCGTCATCCGGGATTGTGTGCTTGACCGGGTGCCGAATATGACCAAACATTATCACTCCATGCGGGAAAGATGCCACATCATTTTCCGCAGCAGTCAGGCCGGATTCAAGGGGGAAATGCAGTTTTTCATCACCGCCGCCGATCCGGCGGTTATGGAAGTGCCCCGTACTTTGCCGGTGGAAGTATTGCCGCAATTATCCGGAACTCAACCGGAAAAACTGTGCATTTCCCTTTATGCCCAGATGCAGGGAAATCTGCCGCACGCTGTGGAAGAGGCCCTTTTCAATACCTACAAACGTGCCGGAGTCAATGAGTTGTTTCTGGAAACCACCCGGCAGAATAATGATTTTTCCATGATGTTCTTTCTGGAGTTGGAAAATTACGGTTACTACCGCTCGGTGCCGGATTTTGAACCTCTGATGCAAAAATATCCGCAGTTGCGGGCCGTTACCGCTACCGGCCGTCACCGGGGAGATGTCAGTCTGACGGCTCTGGCGGATATGGAAAGTCAGATCGCCGGAGAGATCCGGGACGTTTTTGCCACATTGAAAAGCCGTTATCCGGGATTGAAAAAACTTTTCTGGGATTTTGAACACAATCCATTCAACGGGTTGTATGCTGATTATTCAGAGTATTCTCTGGCTAAATTCAAAAGAGATTATCAGATCACCGAAGAAAATCTCACTCCGGCAGTGATCCGGGAAAAATATGCGGATAAGTGGATCGACTTCCGCACCCGCGAATTGGGCCGGGCCGTCGGCGTGGTCCGGCGGGCCGCTGCCGGTTGCGGTTTGGAATTGATCATGTACAGCGACTATGCCACTGCCGAGTGTCCGCGGATCTACGGATTGGATTGGCAGTATATCGGTTCGGCTCCGTCAATGATCTATTGCGGTTACGGCCGGGATCCGGGGATCATTGCCCGCACCAGAGAATTGACCGCTCCGGTCCCGCTGGTTTTCGGGGTATTGACCAATTCCGGCAGTTCCACTTATCAGCGGGCACTTCTGCTGCGCCGGATATTGGACAGCCGGGGCGGAGTCCTTTGCTGGTATGAGCGTGGAGCCGGAGTATTGGAGTTGCAGGAGATCGCTGCTGTGACCAGAGTGGTCAGTCAGTGCGAGGATATCATCATTGATGGAAAAGATAAAACTCCGGAAAATCTGATCACCACTGCCTTGCCCGGTCAGATCGTCAACCGGCAGTTGAATGGCAGATGTGTCACCTTTATTCTCAATGAGGAAAATGCCTCCGGCCGGGTGCGGATCACCTTCCCTTATCCGGTATGGGATCTGACTTCCGGCAGACGTTATCCGGCTGGAAGACAACTTAATTTACGGATACCGGCAATGCAGTTTGCCGCATTTATCGGAGAGGGAAATGAATAAATTTATTGAGAGTGCCGGAAAAAATATCCGGTGGTTTGAGAATTCCGGAGTCATGCGTCCGGCTGACGGCTTCTGGGGAGTCGCAGAAAGATTGGTGGCTCTGGATATCGAGGAGGAAGTCCGGGGGGAGATCATGGAAAAATTCTCCTCACGCACCATGCTCAAAGATTCTTTTGCCGTGGAATCAAGACGGCCGGATTGCAACTTTGAAACTGCTCTGATGTTTCTGCTTTACGGCAAACTTCTCCGGGATGAACAGCGTTTTGAAACCGGAAAAAATATTCTGGATTATCTTTACTTCCGCAGTGCGATGAAACGCTCTCTTACGCACAAACTGCCCTGTGCATGGCGGTGGTCACACATCATTTTGAGTGCCGACGGCCACTGGCTGGATGACAACTCATGGTGCATCATTCTGCAGGGAGTGCTGCGTAACACTTTTGCCGATCTGGATGAGCGGTATCAGGCCGGTAAGGCCGCAGAAGTGCTGGCCGGGCATCTGCATGCCGCAGTCGGCCGTATCATCGATGGCGAACCGGATGAAAAGGGCGAAATGACCGATCCGGATAAACTCTGGATCGGCAATCTGCGTCTGCCGCACTGGGGCGGATTATCCGTATTCGCTTTGAGTTGCATCCATGCTCTCTGCGGCAAGCCGGAGTATCTGCCGGAGATCCGCAGGTATCTTGAACGACTCAAAGCGGAGTTGCCCGGATTTTCCACCAGCGAATATGCTTATGCCATGATGGGAGCCGTGGCGGCCGCCGAAGCATTCAATGACGGTCTGGCAAAAGAGGTGGCCGTTTTGAGCCGTGATCTGATCGTGGGAGCGGCCGATAAAGAAACCGGCACATTGCCGTCAAGCCACTATGAAGCACCTTCGGGTAAGGGATTGGCCGACCTGATCTACACGCTAAACTGGAGTTTGCTGGGTTTGCAGATGTACTGCCGTTTTGCTCCGGATGATACAGAAGCAAGAACTTTGCTGGATAAACAACTGGCTCTGGTCATGGATATCCAGGATGATTCCGCTTCACCCGAATTCAACGGTTGCTGGCGGGGAATGTATGATATGGAACAACGTTCATGGGGCGGCGGCAATCTCTATGAGGGCGGTTCATCAAGCATCTACTCCGGCTGGACCAATGCCCCGGTTGCCACGGCATTACTGCTGGAGCATGCCGGTATATCTCTTTTGGAATTGACCGGGATCAAAAAATTTTCCGGTTTTTAACCAAAGATGATTTGACAAATTTTATTTTCCGGTTTACTTTATCCGGTGAACCGGAAAATTGTTATTTTTCCCCAAAAAATCATCAATAAGGAGAATCGATCATGAAATTTGTATGTGGTGTCTGCGGTTACGTCCACGAAGGCGATGCCGCCCCGGAATTCTGCCCCCAATGCAAGGCCGCCGCGGCTAAATTCAAAGCGGTCGCCGGAGATCAGAGTTATGCCTGTGAACACGTTGTGGCCTCTACCGAGGGTATCGATCCGGAAGTCGTTGCCGGTCTGAAAGCCAATTTTGAGGGCGAGTGCTGCGAAGTGGGTATGTATCTGGCCATGAGCCGTCAGGCCGAGCGTGAAGGCTATCCCGAAATCGCCGAAGCCTACAAACGTTACGCCTTTGAAGAAGCTGAACACGCCGCCAAATTTGCCGAATTGCTCGGCGAAGTCCTCACTTCCAGCACCAAAAAGAATTTGCAGATGCGTGCGGAAGCCGAATGCGGTGCCTGTGCCGGTAAATTTGATCTGGCCAAACGTGCCAAAGAGTTGGGCTACGATGCCATCCATGACACCGTGCATGAAATGGCCAAAGATGAAGCCCGTCACGGCAAAGGCTTTGAGGGTCTGCTCAAACGTTATTTCTGAATCGTGACGGATCGGGAGTTTTCGTGGTGATTTCAAGATAAAACAAGGGCTGCGGCAAAACCATGTCAAAGGTTTGCCGCAGCCCTTTTTGTGCCGGTTCAACCGTGTTTTTACGGCTTATTCCGTAACATCCAGGATCACCACGTTTTCCACCGGCACATCCTGATGCATGCCTTTGGAACCGGTTTTGACTTTGGCGATCTCATCGACCACTTCCATACCTTCGACCACTTTGCCGAAAACGCAGTATCCGAAATACTGCGGAGTGGGGGCTTTGAAGTTCAAGAAGTCGTTGTCTTCCAGGTTGATAAAGAACTGGCTGGTCGCCGAATCCACCACCATGGTCCGGGCCATGGCGATCGTGCCGCGTTTATTGGGCAGTTGATTGGCGGCCTCATTTTTGATCGGGGCGTGAGTTTCTTTCTGGACGAATCCGGTATTGAAACCGCCGCCCTGGATCATGAATCCGGGGATGACACGGTGAAAGATCGTATCTTTGTAGAAACCCTCTCTGACATAGGAAAGAAAGTTTTTGACGGTTTCCGGTGCGGCGGCGGCATCGAGTTCCAGTTTGATATCGCCTTTGGAAGTTTTGATCGTGATCATAATTATTACCTCATATATATTATTGTATATTGCCGGCGTTTTGATTGGTTAAACCTGTAAACACCGGTTCGGGTTTTCATGAAAAATAAAACAACACTTACAAAAAACGCCGGGGAATTCCCGGCGTCCTGATTTCCGTCAACGGAAAAATCGATCACATCAAGCCAAGTTTTTCTTTGTTGGCTTCAAAGTTGCTGTTGTCGATGATGGTGTAACGTTTGCTGAATGCTTCGTCAAGTTCATCCTCATCCGGGGAGAACTCCTCATCGTGTTTGTCAGCAACCACGGCAAAGAGGATCATGCCTTTTTCAAAACCTTTTTTCAGGTTTTTCAAACCGTTGAGCATACCGGCGGAATTCTCGGTCAGCACGAATTTCGGACCTTTGCCGGCACCGATCATCTTATTCAATTCGGTGGCAAAACCGGAAATGTCGGTGTCAATGACGATCACGGTGTTTTCGTCAGCACCGGTGATGGCGGCTTTGAATTTCGCCACATCCATCATCATGCCGTCTTCCGGATTGGAAGCCTCGACCACGGTTACTGTGGAACCGCAAGCCGCTTCCATAGCCGCTTTTTTGGCCTGAAAATCTTCACTGTCAGTGCCGTTGGAGATCCAGATGACCTTTTTGCCCTGGATTTTACCGCCGATGGTGTGAGCCACAGAAAGACCGTAAATGCGGTTGTGTTCCATAGCATAGTTGGGCGGATTAAGGTAGAACCAGAAATAGAGACCCAAACCGACCAGCATCACCACGGCGCAAATCATCGCCACGGGCTGAATTGACGGATTGGTCTTCTGGATTTTAGCGCAGACCAACACGCCGGCGAAACCGCCGATCATAACAATCAAACCAAGAATACATTGCCAAGCCATACATTTTCTCCTTTTTTGTTTTGTATCATACGGCGTACTTTAACGCGGCTTTAATATACGTTACACTCATGAAATGCAAATTTCAAGCGATTTCAAAAAAAAATCGTTAATATAAGTGGAAAATTTGCATTGTCAGGCTCAAAGTGGTATATTATCTGCCGAAAATATTTTTGGAAAAAATCAAAACTGCGGCGGCGATTCGCGGCCAATCTCTGGTCAAAACATCGGATAACGGTTCGGTCGAGCAGGTTTTCTGCACTCCCTCTCCGTTACCTCGTTTTGACTGCGACCTTGGCTCACGACTCATCCACCGGTTGGATCGGTGCGGCGGCGATTCGCGGCCAATCTCCGGTCGGGTTATGGTGCGGCAAGTCAATTCAAAAAATCAATAATATCGAGGTGAAATCATGTTCAATCCCGGATGGGTCGATCTGCAGGTAAACGGTCACAACGGCGTGGATTACAGCGAAGCCGGTCTGACCGCTGATAAATTTCTCAAATCCGCTGAAGAACTTCTGGCCACCGGCACGGAGGTTTTTCTGCCGACTGTCATCACCGGTTCACTGGAAAAAAATGCCCTTCATGCTTCGATCATCATGGAGTGTGTGGAAAAACACGGTCTGATCAAACATATCCCCGGTATCCACTTTGAAGGACCATTCATTTCCCCTGCTCCCGGTGCGGTCGGTGCCCATGATCCGGATTTTGTCTGTGCCCCAACCATTGAAAATATCGACCGTCTGCTGGATGCCGCCTGCGGCCGGATCAAGATCATCACCCTCGGAGCCGATGCGGAAGGGGCCGCTGAAGCTGTCGCCTACCTGCGTAAGAACCATGTCGCCGTCAGTGTCGGTCATCACATGGCCACTTATGAAGAGGTGAAAAGAGCTGCCGATGCCGGAGCACAACTGCTGACCCATCTGGGCAACGGCTGTCCCAATATGATCGGCCGCCACCATAACCCGATCTTTTCCGGTCTGGCCGAAGAACGGCTGACGGCCATGATCATCACCGACGGCCACCATCTGCCCGGTGAATTGGTCAAAATCATCATCCGGGCCAAAGGCGTGGATAAGACCATCGTTACCAGCGATGCTTCCGGTCTGACCGGATTTCCCCCGGGAGAATACAATACTCTCGGCAACCGGGCGGTGCTTTATCCGGATGGCAAACTTTTCAATCCCGACAAACAGTGTCTGGTAGGTTCTGCATCCACCATCAGTCAGTGTATGGAGTTCCTCGCTTCGCTGGATTTCCTCACCCGGGATGAATTGATCCGGGTCGGCCGGCTCAATGCTCTGGAGTTGCTCAAATCCACGGAGTTCTGAATTTTATGAATACTGAAAAATTTTTCACTTTGCCCGATGGCCGGATCGCCACGTTATACAAATTGCGTCTGGCCGACGGTTTCGGTGCTGATATCACGGATTTCGGCGGCTGTGTGGTCTCACTTTTTGCTCCGGATGCTGACGGTAAATTGACCGATGTGGCTCTGGGATGGAAAGATCCGGATGATTATCTGACCAATCACACCAATTTCGGTGCATTGATCGGCCGGATCGCCAACCGGATCACTGCCGGAAAATTTGAGTTGGATGGCGAAATATATCAACTTTATCTCAATGACAACCGCCGCTGCTCACTGCATGGTTCATTCGGCTTTGCCCACCGGCTGTGGCAAATCGGCAATGTGTCGGATACAGAATTGACTCTCACCTTGCTCAGTCCCCACGGTGATGCCGGATTCCCCGGGAAACTCTTTATCCGGGCCACTTACCGGCTGTTGGCCGATCACACGCTGGAAATCGAGTATTCCGCTGAATCCGACCGCCCGACGGTGGCGGATTTCACCAATCACACCTACTTCAATCTGGATGGGGAAAATTCCGGCAGTACTCTTGATCACTTTATCACCATCAAGGCCGACCGTTACACTGCGACCGATGAATTTTTACAACCTACCGGCGAGACTCCGGAAGTTGCCGGCAGCCGTTTCGATCTGCGGCAGGGGAAAAAATTCAGCACCATTTTTGAGGAGCATGACGGCGGATTTGATGACAATTTCATCCTGGGCACGGCGGATCACTGCTACCGGGAAAATGTGGCCGTCGTCACCGCCGGAAAGAGCGGTATCAGGATGTCGGTGCATACCAGCCGTCCGGGGATCCAGTTGTATATGGGCAATTTCCTCAATGATCACGGTAAAAGCCCCTATCCCCGCAACAGCGGATTCTGTCTGGAAACCCAGTGCTGGCCGGATGCGGTGAATCATCCGCACTTTCCGTCAGTGCGGATCGAACCGGGCAAACCCCATCACAGTATCACCCGGTATAAATTTTCTGTTTCCAAAGACAATAACGGATGATTCTGCAAAATCATGCAGTCCACCCCGGCAGAAAGAGTCTTGCAACCGCTCTGCCGGGGTGGATTTTTATTGCAAACGCAGTTGATGATGGCTGTCGGAGTAAAATTTGGGAGCCAGTGAGAAATTCACCATGATCCCGTCATCCACCCGGTTACGCATCATATTGAATGAAAGTGTCGTGCCTGACACACTGCTTTCATCGACACCGATCGCACTGAATGGCACGGTGAATACCACCATCCAGTTTGAAGTATCCGCAGTGACCAGAGTTTTGCGGAAGGGGAAGTTGGGTACTTTGCCCTGCTGACTTTTTTTGCTCTGATCGGTCGCATGGGTCATGGCCACGGTATTGCCTTTGGCATCGACGATGATATGCAGTTGCAAACCGGGACGGTTTTTCAACTCCAGAAGCAACTCCACTGAATCGCTGAAGTACGGGCGGCCGGCATCGCCATCCCGGCAGTCGAAAATCTTGCCGGGTTTGTCTTTCAAAAGATAGCAGAAATAGAGATTTTTGCCGTCATGGGCGATTTTGACTTGGGCCGGATATTCCTCGGTCGCCGCCCGGTTCAGGATATCGGCCATGGTTCCGGCCACCGGTACAGCGGCCCATGCCGCCGCATCCGGAGTGCCGGAGATCCGCGGCACATTCACCACTCTGGGCGGTTCGGTCTTTTGCAGAGACAAGGGCGTATGGCACGATTCTCCGGCGGGCAGGGTGTCGGCCGTTTCCATGATCCGGAAACCGATCCGGCGATCCGGACTGCAATGGGTCATCACTGCCGCCACGATCAATTTGCCATTCCACTGGGCCGGAGCACCGAGGGCCTGAAGATCGATCCAGACGGTTTGTTTTTCCAGAGAAAGTGAACGCATCATATCATTGAGCATCCAGTGCAGTTGCGGCAGACGGTTGGCTCCGTACGGGAAAAGGACATGGGTATTTTCGATATCGTATTTACCGTAACCGCCGGTGGCACGGACGGTGTAACCCTGCGGAGTGCCGAAGTCGAAGAAAAGTCCCAGATAGTGCGACGGGGTCGTATGCCGCGGCGAATGTCTGCCCGAAGCACACGAACTGTATTTATTGAAGTACCAGAGATTACCGGTCATTTCAATTTTGATATAACGTTTCACTCCGGATAACTCGAAACCTCCGGCCGCCCGGTTCCAATAGGTCGTATATTGGGGCAGAGTGCGGATATTGACGGACAAATCCTCCGGTTTCACCTCTGAATCCGTACAGTTTCCGGTCGTTATCCGGAAAGTTTGCAATACTTGCATACCATTGGCACTTGCCGAACAACTTTCCGCAGAGGAATGCACCTCCTCCGGCGGCATGATATCCTGCAACTGGGTTTTGCGGGCCAGTGCCCGGACGGTGCAGAATGCGGTCGCCGCTTCATTACCGGGGATCGACGCCGTCACTTGGTAGCGGGCATCAAGGGTGGTTTCCGGCAGTTTGACGGTGAAATTGACTGGTATGCTTTCCGGCACGATGGTTTTGCCGTAAACGCTGTTTTTACCATCGGAAATGGTGAAACACATCTGTTTGCCGACATAGGATTCCGGCACGGTCAGAGTGCAACGCAGATTGTAACCGCTGCGGCGGAGTTTGAGTTCCGGTTGGCCATCCAGAGCGACCGCATCGGCAAATTCGGCTCTGACGGTGCTTTCTCCGGCGGCGGGAATTTTGACGATGGCAAGGAAAGTGCCGTTTTCGGCGAAGTAGTTCCATTGGGCATTTTCGCCATTGACCGTGATCGAACTTGGCACTTTACCGGCCGGGATGATGATGGCGATCTCGGAATTTTCCTTTTCAGATGTGACGGTCAATTCATCGTAATCACCGGAAATCTGAATATCCGGACGGCCGGAAATGCGGTGATATGCCGGATGACCCCGGTAACTCCACACCACTGCCGGTACTTGTGAAACCGTATACAGCACCGCCCGGTTGCCCGGCAATTCGATGGAGCGTGAAATGCGGCCGTCAACAATGGTGGTCGTGCCGATGAATTGCGGGATCGTCACCCGGTCACTGATCCAGTTGAATTCCTCATAGGCCCGGCGGATGGCCGGTTCGCCGAATCCGCACTCATACTCATTGGCATCTTTGATGCAAATCAGCCACTGATAGACCGGTTTGGCCGGATCGAAACCGAATGGAGCGGCATCGAAACTGACGGTTTCAGTTTTGGCATTTTCCCCGTGATGTTTGAGGAAAATTATACCGCTTTGATGCTGACGCAGCGGCATGGCTTCGACGGTGGTTTGCGTATCGAAACGCCAGTTGGGCAAAATGCGGGCTTCGACCATGGCCAGTTGGCGGACTTCAAAACGGGCGGAAATATATCCGACATCGCCGACTTTATCGCCGCGGCTGTGGGTGGAAGCAAACAATCCGGTACCGGCCATGTAATCTTCCAGCGGGCCGTTGGTCGTGCCGATCCAGTAGATGTAGATGGGGTAATGCAGCGGATTGCGGTGCTGGAAAATTTTGAATTTGTACATATTGGCCGCACCGTTGCGCCAGTTGGAAACGATGTCGCTGAATGACTCCAGAAATCCGAAGTCCGCCTGCGGGTTGTAAGGCACGTTGAAAAATACCGCCCGGTTGGGGTTGTTCTGCATCATGCGGTTACGGATCGCTTCATGCATGAACATCAAACTGGTCGGTTCATCAATGCACATAGTTTCCCAGTTGAGGGCGAATGTGCCGATCGTACCGCCGTCAAGATAAAAGATATCCAGATCAAAGGCATCCATCTGACCGCAGATGGTTTCTATTGCATCGGTCCGGCTGGCCTCATTGGTGAATGACCGCAAATAGTTGAGAATGATCTCCGCACCGGGGAAGTAGTTGGCGGTCGCCCCCTCTCTGGTCTTGGTCACAAACCAGTCGGGGTGATTGGCGAAAATATTGGAATTTGCTCCGGCGGACCAGAGCCAGTTGTAAACGCCGACTTTCATACAGGGATTGATGCGACGCAGATTCTGATACCTCTCACGCAACTGCCGTCCGGAAATTTTGGCACCGAAACTGCCTTCACTCACTCCCTCGCCGTAGTAGAAGTCACCCCAGGTCTTGCCCAGACCGGGGAGCATGGCGACGATGACGGGGTCAAATTCGTAAAGGCGGGCGAGGTTTTCCGTGGCTCTTTCCATGCCGCCGATCCACAGACCTTCCCAACCGCCGGCCTGCGATGCGATTTTGGCATCACGCAGCCACGGCGCACGGGGGATATTGCGGACGAAGTCGGCATATTCAGTAGTTGTGAAGTATTTTTCATAGGCATCGAGCAAAGTTCCTTCACTCATCAGGAAAAGCGAGGAAATGCTCTGCTCCCGGTTATCTCCCAGACCGATGACACCGATGCAAAGCCGCATACCATTGGGCAGGAAGTACTGCACGCCACGCTCTTCCACGCTGGTTCCCGGCGGCAGAAAGATGCCGTTGTAGTGGGTGATCGTATGGAAAAGGGTCATTTTGCCCTGTGCGGCCTCAAAACTCATCGTAGCCGCACCGTCGGTGGATTTATCGGTAACGACTTCACTGGCCTGCAATCTTTCCAGCCGGTGATGGCCGCCCCATGACTCATAGTAGCCGTCACGGCGGAAATCTTTGTCAAAGACGGTTTCGCTGTATATCCGCAGAAATGCCCGCCGGGTAACTTGCGAATCAGCGACGGTAACTTTGCTGACGATACCGCTTGCTCCCACTGTGATCTCATAATTGAAAACTGTTCCGGGGATCTGCGGATTGACGGCGGTGTACTTTACGCCGTTTTCCGTAAGGGTGAAATTGCTCACTTTATCAGCGTAACTGTCTGAACGCACATCACTTTGGCGGTAGAGCAACTCGTAACGGATGAATTGTTTGAGGGCGATCAACTGATCTTTGTAGCGGATGTCGCAAAGAATACCGTTATCTTTGCACACTTTGAAACTGTAATCGCCGTGTTTGACCGACACATAGTTGCTGCCGTTATCCGGCGGCAGCGGACGGCCCTCATCATAGGCACGCTCGCTGAAAGAGGCCAATTCATCGCTGGAAGGGATGTAGCCGGTAAATTCCGCTTCGGCGATACGGATGGGGAAATCCTGCCGCTGACGGATGGGGGAAATTTTGATATATCTGGCGGCAAAAGGTGTATCAAAGGTGTAAATCTGGATATTGCCTTGCATACTTCCGGCATTGATACTGCCGGCGGGGAAATAACGTCTGCCATCCACGCTGGCCATGATGGCGGCATTGCGGAAGTTCTGGGCCGCTTCAGTGCCGGAGGCGGTCAATTTGATTTGAGTGACCACATGGATCGTGCCGAGATCAAAGGTAAAGACCGGTTCTTCATTGCCGTAACCTCTGAAGTGGATATCCACATCGGTTTTGCCGTCGCACAAAGTATTGCCCGGATCGGGGCCGTCGGTCGGCGTGGCGGAAATGGAGTAACTGCGGATGGCGATTTTCCGGGGCGAATTATCCGTTTCTTTGGGCAGGAACCGCACATTGGTCACTTCGAAATATTCCGAGGGTTTATCCAAGTTGTCATAGGGATAGATGCGGAATCCGGTCGCCATCGGGAAACCGTGTTTTTCCGCACCTTTCCAGATGCGTACATCAAAGGGGATCTCCACTTTTTGCCACTCCCGGCCGTTGCCGCCGGAAAAGTCGGTATACACCGCTCCGGAAGGAGTGTTGAAATAAAACACCACCGCCGGATTGCCGGGATAAAACTTCTGACGGAATTCAAAAACCACGCCCCGGTATTGCGACAGATCCACCGGTGCATTGAATTTGGCAGTGATACCCTGCCACGGATGGTTATCCGTGGGGGTGCAACGGAAAAATGTCCGGCCGTCTTCGGTAAATTCTTCCACTTTGGGCGGGGTATTTTTGCCGCCGGAACCGCTCCATGATATTGGTATATCATCAGCGGCCAGCATCAGCGGCAACAGAGCAAAAAGCAGAAATCTTTTCATAGTTGGTATCTCATTTCTTAATTTAATGTTTGAATCAGACCGACGGCACAATACGCCCCTGCGTCAGTTGTTGACGAATCAAAACTGTTGGCTGTTTTCTTCAAAAATTATGGCTGTGACCGTACAATCCCGGATGTGGATTTTACCATCAGGGATATGCGACATGAATTTTATCTTATTCTGCCGGGATCAGCTCAAAGTTGGCGATCTCGATATATTTTGACGGAGCATTGAGTGCCTGATAGGGATAGATGATGATCCGCAGGATATTGCCGTCGAATCCGACTTTATCCGCCCCCTGCCATTTGGCAGTTTCAAAGGGGATCTCAACGTGTACCCAATCCTGACCGTTACCGGCATTGAAACTGTGGAAAAAGTTGCCTTTGCTGGTGTGGATGTAGATCACCGTGGCACAGTTGCCCGGATAACACTTCTGACGGATATCAAAGGAAACGCCTTTGAAACCGGTAAGTGTGACAGAGGCCGCAGGAGTTCCCAGCATACCCTGCCACGGGCCATTGGCCGTCGGGGTGCAGCGGATGGAAACCCAGTCATCCTCGGTTATCTCCTCGATTTTGGGTTTGGAGGGCAGATTGTCGCCTTTGCCGACCCATTTGAAAGTCAACTCTCCGGCCGTAAGGGTAATGGCCGCCATTGCGATAAAGAACAGTGATTTTTTCATGATTTTTTCCTTTCGTTTAAGTTTATTTGTTAATACTCAACATATCTGTTGCCGTATTTGTCTTTCAATGTCTTATAACCGAATGCACTGTTTTGCGGTTCATGAGGCACCTGATGTTCTTTGGCCACCGATTCGACGTGCATATCACCGAAAAGACCATTCATCATCCTTGCATGGCGGAAGGACAACGCTCCGTTGCCGTATGTATCGACAATACAGGTGTTATTGCCTTTATCTTCGGAATCTCCGTAAAGGATCGTACGGGTCGGATTCCACAAGTTTTTGGAGGAAAACGGCCCATTGGTTGATTGGGCGATATTTTTTGAATATGCGATATACCAACCCATTGCGGCATAGGTGCGATACAGCAAAGTTGTTCCATTATTGGAATCCCACGAATACGTACCGCTTGGACAATAGAAAATATTCATATCCAAGCCGGAATCTGCCTTACGCAATCCCATGATCCAGCGTTGATCATTATCTCCCTGGGCAGTATCCATCGCCACCGGATAACAACCGTATGAGTCTTCATACATCGTTGCCATATTGCCGATCTGTTTGAGATTGTTGATGCAACTGGCCGATCTGCCCCGCTCTCTGGCGGAATTGAGGGCGGGAAGCAATATCGCCGCTAAAATAGCGATGATGGCGATGACCACGAGCAATTCGATCAATGTGAAGCCCATGGGCTTCCTGCCAGCATGGCAGGAAAGAGTTTTCAATGCAGAATTTTTCATAACAAACACCTCCTGATGTAAATTATTGACCTTTGGCAAAGAGCCAGTTCGCTTTACGGGCATTGGTATAAGTTTTGCCGTAGATCTGACTGGCGGTATCATTGTATGCCCGTACTGAACCGTCAGCATAGCACACATTGAAAATTTTCTCATGTGCCCAGTTTTCGCGGTACTCCTGTTTGGCGGGATTGCCGACCGCTTCCAGATAAACATGATCGGAATACATCGGCATCGATGATGCTCCTTCCGGGGTATATGCTGTACTGCCGCCGGTAAATTCCGGGAAAGGTCCGCTTATCCGGTATGACCACACCCCGTCTGCCACCGGAGTGCCCCAGTCAGTTTTCCAGGTGACACTCTGATAGGATGAAGCATTGGGCGAATATTCTTGAGCAGTGTCACGGAAACCTTTGAGAGCATCCGGATTGACCACCACACTGGGGCAGAGGTAAGAATCCGGTGCCGTGGCGTAACCGCCGTAAAAGAGCAGACCTTTGGCTTTGGGACTTGCCTTGGTCCCGCACCAATACTCCTGATTCATATTATCCATATACGGTATGAATCCGTCATTGCCGTCAGCATACATCTGGGTCGCCGTGCCGAGGGTTTTCAAATTGGAAACACAACTTGCCTGACGGCCGCGTTCTCTGGCGGAATTGAGGGCGGGAAGCAATATCGCCGCTAAAATAGCGATAATAGCGATGACCACGAGCAATTCGATCAATGTGAAGCCCATGGGCTTCCTGCCAGCATGGCAGGAAAGAGTTTTCAATGCAGAATTTTTTTTCATAACCGGAACCTCCTTTGTGTTAGTTTACTGAAACTTTTTGATTGAGGGAACTTATCTGCAATACCGCTTGACCGGCATCACCGAGGAAAGGCACTTCGCGGCTTTCTCCGGGAGCAAGAGAGAGGTAATTATCGGTGAATAATACCTGTTTATCCGGCAGAGCCGGGAACGACAATTCAATGTTGAATGCCACCGTTTTACCGGTGTTGCACAGCGTTACGCTGTTATTTTTCACTCCGGCACTGATTTCAGCGGCGGGCAATTCAAAGAAACTTCTGAAATCCGGCACCCCGTAAAAGCGTACTCCGGCATATTGTCCGTCTATGGTGAAAAATACCGCCGTCAACCCCTGCGGCAGAGTTTCATTTACTTTTGCCAGGAACGTCGTTCCCCTTTCCCAAGAACCGGTTCTTTCCATGCTGAAAAGTTTTTCTCCGGCGGCGGAATATGCCGTTGCGGCGACCTTGCCGGTGAAATTTTCATCACAGGTGATGAACCACTGGGCATCCAAACACCCTTCTTTACACGCCCATGACTCATCTTTCAGTGACAGCAGTACCGGTGCATTGGCCCGTTTGAGAGCGTAAAGAGCCATTTTGGGATAACCGTAATAGTCGATCAGATTCCATGAACATGTCGGCCACGGCTCATTGTATTGCCAGAAAACACAGCCGCTTGCTTCCGGAGCCAGCCTCCGGTAATGCTCCATGATATACTGCACCGTATCGGCCTGACTGAATATGGAAGCCGCACAGAATTTTTCCATATTTTCCGCATTGAAAAATTCTTTGACCGGGCGGCTCAAGTCATTCACGCCGTATTTATTGAAAAAGTGATATGCCAGACACGGCCCATCCATGGCGGTCAACTCATTTTCCGGAATGAAGCGGCGCAAAGTGTTATATTCCGGCATACCGTTGCATCCCAATTCGCTGGCGAAACAGCGGAAGTGGGTGTTCCATTCCCCGTGACTGCGGTAGTGCCACGGGCCGTGGTGTCTTTCGCCCGGCCGGGAAAGATCCGGTGAAGTAATGTGATAAGGGATCCCCGGCATCAATTCAGCGACCGATTCGCCGTATTTTTTCAGCATCGGGCTGTCGGGCGTTTCGCCGTAATACTGCAACTCATTGCCGCCGCAAAAGAGCGTGATACAGGGATGATTCCGCAACTTGCGGATGATCTCCCGCCCTTCGCGTTCCTTGGCCGCCAGAAATGCCGCATCTTTGGGATACTGACTGCAGGCGTGCATGAATTCCTGCCACACCATGATTCCGTAACGGTCACAAGCCTCGTAAAAAGCATCTTTTTCGATAACTCCACCGCCCCAGATGCGGAAAAAGTTGATCCCGGCGGCGTGGGCGGCACGCACCAGGTGTTCGTAATCAACTGATTTTACCTGCGAAAGCATCAAATCCGCCGGCACATAATCCACCCCTTTGACAAAGACCGCTTTGCCGTTGATGTTGAAAGTCAGATCGTAAGCATTTTCCGGAGAATCCGGATTGCGGCTCATCGTCACCGTGCGGAAGCCGATCAACTTTTCTTCCGTAAAACCATCCAGCGTCACCCCCAGCCGGTACAACGCCGCGTTGCCGGTGCCGTTGGGATACCATAACTGCAGATTTTCCGGCAGAGCCAGCGGCAGGGAAAGAAAATTTTTACCTGCATTTAATTGAATCGTTTCACTTGTTGAACACAAATAATTTGTATCATCATCCAATGCCAGTTGGATCAACAATTCCTGTTCCATATCTTTCCGGGCTTCGACTTCCAGAAACAGTGTGGCATCAACTCCGTCAAACCGGCAGAAAATGTCAGTTATCCGGCAATTTTCATAGGCATACAGCGTCACCGAATCAACGATGCCCGCGGGAACCAGTTTCCGTGACCAATCCCAGCCGAAACCGATCTGGGTGCGGTGAAATTTGGCGAAATCCGCCGGTTTATCCGAATAATGTGACGCTTCGCCCTGCGGAGCGGGATCAAAAAGCACACACAACACATTTTCTTCATCCCACTTGAGATTCCGGGTGATATCCACACTTATTCCGTAGGACATATTGGCGTGTTCGGTGATATATTCGCCATTGAGAAAGATGATCGCATGGTAATCCAGACGGGCAAATTCCAGAATTATCCGGCGGCCGTGCCAATTTTCCGGAATGGTGAATTTTCTGCGGAACGCCCATGAATGTTTTTCCGAAAAACAGGACAACTCCAGATTGCGCCCGTAATAAATATCCGGGATCAAACCGTTTTCCAGCAGAAAGGTGCGGTCACAGCCGGGAATCGTGCCTTTCATCGCCCACGGCGTGCTTTTGCCGGAAGCGAATCCGGAACTGGTCGCACTTTCCCGGAGCATCTGTTCCACCACCCGGCAGTTGTTCCCCCACGCATTGCGCTGGTCGCCGGAGATGAAAAAGTCACCTTCCCAGATGCCGTCAAGTGAAATTTTTTCCATCATAACTTATTTTCTCCACCGTCCTTTTTGAACGATCTGTTTTTTATCTCAACTTTACTGCCTTGCGCTCAAGTGTCGTGCCGCCCGCACAACCGGCGGCAGATTTTTTAATCGTTTATCTTTGCCACACTGGCCCTTTCCAGCAGCTCCGGCTGAAGTACCACGCTTCCGGCCTGACCGTTTTTGATCTTTTGCATCAGCACTCTGACCGCGGTGGCTCCCTGTTCAAAATCCGGCTGCCGGATCGAAGTCAGTCCCGGCCGGAGCAACGCCCCGAATTCTTCCCCATCCACACCGATAACCGAAAGATCTTCCGGTATCCGCAAATTCCGGTCAATGGCACTGCCGACAAGTTCAAAGGCCGCCGTATCTGAATAAGCCGCAAAAGCTATGATCTTTACATTCCGGGTCAATCCCCAGTCGAGAAAATCTTTCCCCGAACGGATCTCTTTGGGAGCAAATAATAATTCAGCATCGCTGTTCTCCGCCGCCGCTTTCGCTCCGGCAACTTTGTTGCTGTCCACCCCCTGCTGGATGGCGATGCGGCGGTGGCCGTTATCGATCAGATGTTTCACCGCCAGCAAACTGACTTTGAATCCATCCACATAGACCGAGGGGATCTCCGCCACATCCATATTATGAGCAAGGGAGATCACCGGATGATACTTATCCAGCTGACAGACCGCGTCTTCACTTTCCGGATAACACCCCAGCACGATCACCCCGTCGATCTGTTTGCCGCCCAAAAGACGGCACTTTTCTTCAAATTCCGCCCGATTGCGGTACTTGCAAAAAAGCATACTGTAACCGGCACTGTTGAATTCATTTTCCAATCCGGCAATGATATTGAAAGCAAATGAACCGCTGATATCCGGAAAAAGCACTGCCGCCGTATAGGTCATGCCCTTGCGCAATGCTTTGCCGGCCACGTTGGGAACGTAATTCAACTCCCTGGCCGCAGCCAGGATCCGCTCACGGGTTTCCGGACTGACCTTGTGCAACCCGGTTTTGCCCAGTACATAACTGGCAGTGCTGACCCCGACGTTGGCTCTTTTGGCGATGTCACTTAATTTTACCATGATTGAAATTCCGGATAATAGTTAGTGAAACGATTCACTTGACAATAACTAAAATAACACATGAAAATCTTTTTGTCAAGTGCTGTCAAAAAAAATTTGAAAAAAATCCTCAAACGGTGTACTTTATAATCACGGCCAATTGGATGATCCGGCGGTGTGAGATCCCGCCGCCGCAGGTTTTGATGTGTTACAATGTTACAGTTGCAGATATTTTTTTTGAAATGAAAGGTGCTACCATGCTTTTTACCGGAACACGCAGTGATTGTGATGTTACTTCCGCTTTCGCCATCGCCCGGGGACTCGCAGATGACGGCGGTCTTTTCGTGCCGCAGAGTTTCCCCCGCTTCTCCGCTGAAGAATTTGCCGCCATGGTCAATATGGACTATTGTCAGAGAGCCGCTTCGGTACTGGGTAAATATTTGACAGATTATACTGACGATGAGATAAAGTATTGCGTGGAAGGTGCTTACAAAGGAACTTTCGATAATGATTCGCCCGCTCCGTTATTCGATATCGGCAACAACCGGAAAATGCTGGAGTTGTGGCACGGACCGACCTGTGCATTCAAAGATCTGGCTTTGCAGTTGCTCCCCTATCTCCTGACCACCGCCCTCAAAAAGAATGGCACCGGCCGTCAGGCGGTGATCCTCGTGGCCACCAGCGGAGATACCGGTAAGGCGGCTCTGGCCGGTTTCGCCGGGGTGAAAGATACTCAAATCGTGGTCTTTTATCCGCGTGACGGCGTGAGCGATATGCAGAAACTCCAGATGACCACCCAGAAGGGTTCCAATGTTTCCGTATGTGCCATCGCCGGAAACTTCGACGATGCCCAGAATGGGGTCAAAGCGATATTCACTGATGCAGAAATGCAGAAGTTCCTGTTGGATAACAATATGGAATTTTCCAGTGCCAACTCCATCAACTTCGGCCGTCTGGTTCCGCAGATCGTCTACTATGTTTCGGCGTACTGCGACCTTTTGAAAGATGGTTCGCTTAAAAACGGTGAAAAATTCAATGTGGTCGTGCCGACCGGCAATTTCGGCAATATTCTGGCGGCGGTCTACGCCAAAGCAATGGGGGTGCCGGTCAAAAAATTCATCTGTGCTTCCAATAAAAATAATGTATTGACCGACTTCATCCGCACCGGCGTTTATGATCGCAACCGGCAGTTTTATACCACCGAAAGCCCCTCGATGGATATTCTGATCTCCTCCAATCTGGAAAGAATGCTCCATCTGCTCTGCAACGGCGATTGCGAAAAGGTGGCCGGCTTCATGGCTGATTTGAAAAATTCCGGCAAATACACCATCGACAGTGATATGCTGGCCAGATTGCAGGAGGAGTTCTACGGCGGCTGTTGTGACGATGCCACCGGCAGAGAGGCCATTGCCGGAATATTCAAAGAACGCAACTATCTGTGTGATACCCATACCGCAGTGGCGTTGGCCGTCGGCGAAAATTACCGCAAAGAGACCGGTGATGATACATTGCAAGTGATCGCTTCTACGGCAAGTGCTTACAAATTCGCTCCGGCAGTGCTTAACGCATTGACGGATAAGGAACTGCCGGCAGATGACTTCGCCAAACTCCAGCTGCTTTCCGAACTTACCGCAACTCCGGTACCGACTCCGCTGGCCAATTTGAAAGGCGATGAAGTTCTGCATAAAGAGTGCGTTGAAAAAGAGAATATGGCTGAATTCATCAAACGCCGGTTGAGTTGAAATGCTGAAAAAATTGTGGCTGCTCTTTTTCACCTTTGCCAAAATTTCCGCACTGGTGCTGGGCGGAGGTCTGGCGATGCTGCCGGTGATCGAAGAGACATTCGTCAATAAAAAGAAGTTGCTTTCACAGGAAGAACTTCTTGATGTAGTGGCACTTACTCAAACTGTTCCGGGGATAATCGCGGCTAATGCGGCCGTTTCGATCGGTATGAAGATCGCCGGATTTTTCGGGGCATTGGCGGCGTTGGCCGGGGCGATACTGCCCTCATTCGTCATAATATTGATCATAGCAGCGTTGTATCCGTCGCTTTCGCCGGATAATGTTTACTGGCTGGGGGCATTCGCCGGAATCAGAGCGGGAGTGACCGGATTGATCATGGTGACGGCATTGAAAGTCGGCAGGAATACCATCAAAGGAGTGTTTGAAGCGGTCACGGCGGCAGTTCTGCTGGCGGCGGCGTTGTACGGAGTGAATCCGGGATTGATCATCGTGACGGCGATCGTGACCGGGATGATCTATTGCCGGATCTGTGCCGCAAGAATGGCGGAAAAGGAGCAGAAAAAATGATGGATATCGTGATGCTGTTCGTGAATTTCTGCCAGTTCGGCCTGTTGTGCTTCGGCGGAGGATATATGCTTATACCGCTGCTGACCTCGGCGTTTGTGGGCGATGGGAAAATGCTCACCCCGGAACGTTTCGGCAATCTGGTTTCAGTGTCGCAGTTGACTCCCGGACCGGTTGGGATCAATACGGCGACATTTGTGGGATATATTTCCAGCGGATTTTTCGGTTCGCTGGCGGCCACTTTGGGACTGGTTTTCCCGACGCTGCTGCTGGCCGGGTTGGCGATGAAGTTCATTATCAAGTATAAAGAGAGCCGTCTGATGAAAGGGGTGCTTTACGGGGCCCGTCTGGGGGCGGCGGCGCTGGTGATTTATGCGGTGATGATTTTTATGAAGTTGTCAGTATTGGCCGGGGAGTGGAAAAATTTTGATGATCTGCCGCTGTTTTCAAGTGGCGGAGTATTGATCATGGTGACATCGTTTGTGTTGATAAAGCGTTTCAAATGGCAGACGACGTGGGTGATATTGTTGTCTGGTGTGCTGGGGGCGGTGCTGATACCTTTGATTGGTTGAAGCGGTGAAAAACGCAAAAAAGTCAAAAAAAATCGTAAAAATGATTTGCAAAGTATCCGATGGGATGCTATATTAGAGAATGTTGCAAGGAAATGTGCGAGTGTAGCTCAGTTGGTAGAGCATCACGTTGCCAACGTGATTGTCGCCGGTTCGACTCCGGTCACTCGCTCCAAACTTTCAACGAAGTGTGGCAGGTTAGCTCAGTCGGTAGAGCAGGGGACTGAAAATCCCCGTGTCCCCAGTTCGATTCTGGGACCGGCCACCATTTTTTTGTCTTGATTCGGCGGCTTATGCCGGAAAAAAATAAAACGGCTTGGTAAATTGGATTTACCGCCGTTTTTTTAGCCTCATCGCAGGTTTGTGACAGAAACTCATATAGACTTCTCGCTTGAAATTTCCGGTAACTGATAGATTTTCAATTTGAAGTACTCACGGTCTCGGAAGCCATAAGCCGGTTTTATCGGCCATCTGATTTTGTTGTTGAATCCCTCCATTTTGGCATTGCTGATATGCCGGTGTGTCCGGTAAGTGACAATTCCATCCAACTTATCCCGGATTGTCCTTGCCATTGTTTTCAATTCCGGGATTCCGGTTTCTTCAGCCAATTTACATCATCGGTAAAAAGCTATTCCCAATGTGGATTTCATCAATGCCAATAGCTTTGATATGAGCAGTTCGGATACGGGATAATTTTTTGCAAATGCTTTTTCTCCAATTCTTTATGGTTAATTCCAACATCACTTGGCGGCAACATCCGAGTGGTTCGCCGCGAATCCGACGGCGGCGGATCGGTTCGGCAGTTACCGCTGTGGAACCGCAATATGGACACTGGTGTTTAGTGCGTTTAAGACGGATTTCTGCACTTTCTTTGGAATATTTTATGTTTTCCTGTTGAAATCCACGGACTTTTTGTGTATAGTAGAGATTGACCGGCATTGCTTACCCCCCCTACCGTTTTTTTGGCTATTAAACAATAGGTGCAATTTCGGTCTTTTTCAATTACGTATTTCTGTTCTTCTGTTTTTTCTGCGGATTTCTGTCACAAACCCGCGATGAACCACATTTTTGCACAAATGAATGTCTAAACATTTTTTACGATTTTCTTAAACTAAGCTTGTAGATACTGTTGAAAAATTGAAAAAAAGATGCTATTGTAATTACGGGTGGAAGGGATTCTTTTTTATTAAAAATTCCATATTTTTAATATACAACAAGTTTCAATGCTCCCAATCCAGTGTTTTACCAAACAATAGCGACATATAACAAGCAAGGAGCATAAAAATGGCTGCTGATTTCAGTAAAGTGTGGTATTTCATTTCGTTGATAACTGTTTGGTTAATTCAACCTATTTGCGAACATTTTTTTCAAGGCTTTGAATATCTGAAATTATTAAAGGGGATTGTGTTTATCGCAACTCTTCTGGTCATATTTTTTATCAATACACTGCTGAAAAAGAAATATAAAGAAAAACACGACTATGATTACAAAATTTTTTTTCCGTCAGGGAATACTGTTAATAACAAATCTTTTGAAAAAATAAGAATAAACTGTATTGATAATGCGGGATGTTCAGATCTCTTTACAGACGAATACACTTTTAAAGAGTCTCTTGAACTCCTTAAAGAGGACACTCTTATAAGCCGTCCTGTTTACAAAAAAATAAATCCTGATGAAGATTACGAAAGATGCAAATATATTGTCCAATGCTTATTTGTTCCACGGGATAAAAATGGTAATACATTATTGATTCGTCGTAAAAAAGAAAATCATGGCTCTCTTATGTTTGGAACCAGCGGCAACATTTCATTCGTATCGTTTTCACCTGTTCCCGATCGCTACGGGGAAGATTTTGATCCACAGCAAGCCTACCATCGGGAGGTATATACGAGTGCATATCAATACAAGATATCTGAGTTTGCGGTATGCTTGCGGAATACGAGAAAAAACAACTATTTCTTTCTGATTTACACCATAGATTATCCGGATGTGGAATTTCTGACCGATGGCAAGACCAATATGCAGGTTATTGACGAAATCTTTGGTACAAGACTTGAAAATGGCGAAATAAAACCGCAAAGCCACTTCCAGAAAGATAATGACCTGATACAAAGAGCCATTACATTTGAAGAACTGAAAGATTTGAAAGAATTCAATAAAAAATATCTTTTCAACGCTCTTAAAAAAGGTGATATAAGAAGCCTGTTTAACATCAACAATTACAGTAAGTCTATTGTAATGGGGGTTGAAAAGAAAATCATTCAGGAAATCTTAATGCGAAAAGCAGCGAATAACTGATTCTTTCTGCACAGTTCTTTTAGTACCACCTGGCAACAAATGTTTTTATTACACTGAAAGATAGATATCCGATCGTAATAACTCGTGATTTAAATGCAGCAAAAAATTGGTTGCGAAAACAAAAGCGTGGAACTGAACGTTACGGTATGGTTGTTTCTTCTCAGGCTCAACGTTTGCGCCCATTGGCGATTGATGTACGCTGTAAGCCTGATACGGTACATTGGTTCTTGGATGATATTACTGATATCCGTTCATCCTTGTTCCTTGAAGATGCCGCATCGGAGTTTGATGTGCAAGGTTTGGAGTTGGATTGGACTTGCCTGGTTTGGGATGGTGATTTGCGCCGTAAAAATAGTGAATGGCAGAATTTTTCCTTTACCGGCAACAGATGGCTGAATATTCGGTCTGAAGAACGCAAGGCATATCAAATCAACGCCTATCGAGTACTGCTTACACGCGCAAGACAAGGTATGGTAATTTGTGTGCCGGAAGGCAATCCTGACGATGCAACCCGTCAGCCCGAGTTTTATGATGGCACTTATGAATACTTCAAACAAATCGGTCTTGAAGAAATTGGAAACTGAACTTTGTAATATGTGTATGATTACTGATGCTAAAGGGCGGGTGTTGGTGCAGGAACGCTTGCCTAAGCCGTCGAATCCGTGGTCGGGGTTGACTTTTCCCGGGGGACATGTTGAACCGGGGGAAACGGTTGTTGCTTCCGTCATCCGTGAAGTTCAGGAAGAAACCGGGTTGACCGTTTCCAACTTGCAGAATTGCGGATATATTCAGTGGTATAATCCGGTGAAACAGTCGCAGTATTTTGTTTTCCTTTTCAAAACCAGCACCTTTTACGGAGAACTGAAAGGCTCTTGTGAAGGCAAAGTAAAGTGGATGACACTTCCTGAAATGCTTGCCGGGAAACTCGCCCCAAACATGACCAAATACCTCTCCGTCTTCCAAAACGAAACCATCCCCCAAGCCTACGGTATTTCCGGCCAAGGACTGAATTTAGTTGATAACAACGCATTGTTGATGCCTTAAAAAAATATAATCCTGCGGTAGTTCTAATGGAGAATTTTTTAACTGCTGATTTTGCAAAGGTAATATCATGAAAAAGATTTATGCTATAAATGGCAGTCCCCGTAAGAATGGCAATACGGCGCAACTGCTCAAAGAGGACCGTGATGCCGGATTTCCCGGTTGTATCCGAAGCCGGTGAATGGTGATTTTCGCATACCGGTTATATTTTGCAAAGCGGCAGCGAATGATTCCGGGAGCCTTTTAAAGTTGTTTCCGGTGATACTGTCTTAAAAATAATTTGTTCAAAACAGCAGATGATCAAAAGAATAATTTTTCTCCGGGAAGTGATCTGCGGCCATCCGGCATGACAGCGGCAGTTTTGGCCGGTAATTCGAAGCAGAATTTATTGCCGTCGAAGTGATATTTGAGCGGACCGGTGGCTAACGGCACGATGCCGGAGCATGGTTCATCCGATGGAGCAAAAGGCTTCAAAGCGATCTCCGAACCGCCGGGTTTCACAAAAGTCAAACCGGTATAAAGTCTGACCAGAGCCAAAGTCGGCAGGGAACTCCAGACATGGCACTCGCTGCGGGGAATGGGGGTGCCTTCCGGCCAGACGGTGCGGCCGGGGATCAGCAGTTTTTGCCAACGTTCAAGCAGAGAAGCGGCAGTTTCAGCTTCACCTGATTTCATGAGTGCTTCAAAGACAAAATTACAGCCGAAAAGTGACGGTGTCGCCGCTCCGGGAGTCTGCATACACCTTGATACCAGCGTTTTATCCGCGGAAATACCGGCCAGAATGGCCTGTGAATTGGCCAGAATACTGAATTTTTCACCGCCGGGGGTGTCGGCATACAACTGTTTTTGTTCATCGTAAAAGATGTTTGCTTCTTTTTTCAGATCCCCGGCAATAGCGGCATATTTTGCCGCTTCATGATCACGGTGGAGGATCCTGGCCATTTCGCTGTAAAACTCCAGACATTCAGTGACCAGAAAAGTGATGTAGGCTGAGGCCTGATGAGCAACTTCCGGCGGTTCGCCGAACCACAGCCACTGGGGCGAGAAGTCGGCCATTTCCCAAAAAGGCAGTTTACCGATGCCTCCGGTTGAGCAACGGTGTTGCAAAAAGAATTCCAACACCCGGCCAATGGCGGTGAAGTTTTCATCAAGCAGAGTCTGATCTCCGGTGTATTGATAAAGTTCATATACCATTGCCGCATAATGCAGTGACCACGGCGGCAGATATACCGGACTGCGGCTGGGGTAACTGCCGGCGGTCAATCCGGTATCCTGTATGGAGTGGCGGAAGTGCAGTATCGCCTGTCGGGCCAGCCGGTCATCTCCGCTGACGGTCAGGGCAACTTTGGCCGCGATCCGGGCATCTGCCGGGTACTGCATTCTTTCGTAACACGGGCAATCCTCAAAAATCTGGTGGGAACACATCTGCAAAGTGCGTATGCCGGTTTCCCAGAATTTATTGTAAAGAGGATTTCCGCTTTGAAACGCTCCTCTCATCTCATAGGGGTAGAACTCTTTTTCAAATCCTTTTATACGCAGAGTACACCCCTTTGAACCGCTTTTTATTTTCACTCTGACAAAGCGGAATGCCCGGTAAAAGAATGATTTCCAGCACCATTTCCCCCCCGTACTTGATACCTCGTCGATCATCGGCCCGGTGATCGGATCGTGTTTATTTTCCGGTGAGAAGTGTATTGATTTACCATCGAAAAGGCTTTCAGCATAAAAAAATTTCACTTCGGCACTGCCCCGGATGAATTCAAGATTTATCCGGGCAGTGACTTCGCTTGCGGCATCCAGCACAAAATCGGCGGTATGATCTGGTTTCAATGTGATGTACGGTTGAGAGAACTCTCTTTCAGCAATGCCTTGGAGATCAAAAGCGGCGGCAAATTCTGCCGCTTCATATTTCATAAAGGGGATCATCCGCGGGGCAAGGCGGTAACTCAACATGGAGTTTTTCACCGTCCGGTCAGTGAAACCGGCTTCGATTTTCTGAACCGGAGAAAAAAGCGGTTTTTTCCGGCTGTTCAGGCAAAATTTTTCTCCCGGCCCGGCACTGGGGATCTGCGGACATCGGCTCATTTGCAAATACGGGTGAGCGGCCGTCTCCCACGTTTCACCGGTGCCGATGAATTCCTCTGAACCATCCACCCGGTAAAGTGTGCCGTCAAGGATGAATGCTTCCCGCAACGTCATCCGGCCCATCGGTGTTCCGCCCCGGTAAAAATCGGGAAATGCCCCGGCAAAGCAGATAACTTCCGCCGTCAGAATGTTTTCCTCATCATTGAGCAGCGGCGAAATATCCGATTCATCGTAAAATGTCACCTGACTGTCACCGTAAGCCGGACCTTGAGTTGTTAAAATACCGTTGCAGTAAAGCCGGTATTCCGAATCGGCACAGACGGCGATATGTAATTTGCCTCTGCCGTTGAATTTCCGGCGGAAGATCATGCAGGAAGCCACACCGTTATTCCGGGTCACTCCGTCCGCCGGAGCGATCCATGAAGCCTTACCATTGAAAAACATTGCTTATTTACTTTCATTGAGCCGGAAAAAAGTTCCGCCGATATACATATCACAGGGGGGCGGAAAGGGGAAGTCCGAACCGAGAAACCAGGAGTAGAATATCCTGCCATCCGGCAATTCGAGGATCATGGTTTCGGCATTCCAGTTGTACGGTTTGGTGCCGGAGCGGTCAGTGATGGTAACTTTACTGATACCCATATTCCAGAGGCCGGAGTGCCACGAGTTGCCGTCATCTTTGCTTATTGCAATGAAACTGCCCGGAGCGACCATGATGATCGTGCCGTTGCTGATCTTTTGGATATAAGGTCTGCCCCGGAAGCCGAATCCGCTGTCTCTGACCGGTGACGGAGATATTTTACCGTCAGCATCAAAGATGTAATTGGCTGTAAGCGGGGTTTCTTCACAAATCATATACAATTTGCCCCGGTCATCTTTGCTGATTCCGGCGAAGTGATAATTTATGCCGTTATGCCGGGGGATATCCATGCGGTGAGTACGCATGACGACCAGCAGATCACCATCGGATAATTCACAGAATGACGGTTCATGGAAACTCATATTGTCATGGCTTTTGACGATTTCCAATGGTTCACTCCAAGTATAACCGTCGTCATCCGAGTAGAATATATGGCACGCTCCTTTGCCGTCATAAGAGGCCATATACAATCTTGAACCGATATATTTGATGTCATTGGGCCAGATTTCTGTACCGGGCAGAGTGATGACACTGCGCAAAGTGAAATTTCTGCCGCAGTCATCCGATTCGAGAATTATGGCACTGCCGGGGGGCAGACCGGCTGATTGCGGCAGAATTACCGGTAGACTGACCGCCAGCATTTTGCCGTCGGGAGCCGGAGTGGGAGCCGGAATAAGAAAACTGGAAGCGGAAACGCAGATTTTTTCCCAGAGTTTATGAAATTCAGATGATCCGGGAGCAGCCTGCATACAGATCAGTTTGATTTGATAATTTTCCGGATGCTGACGGAAGTCATAGGATGATTCACAAGTCAGATCCCCGGTGATCTGTTGAAAAATCACGCACAGATTACCCTCATTATCCAGAAAAGCCTTGGGCCAGGCCAGATGTCCGGGTTTGATATCTGATTCGCAGATCGTGACGCTCTGCACTTCACTTATAAACGGGATAGTTGCTGTACATCCGGCAAGCAGACACATCCCGGATAATAATATCGGTAAAGCAGTCGGTTTCATTACATCCTCCTTCATGATCAGCGGGCAATGACCTTGTAAAGTTTGCCCTGACCGGGCCGCAGCCAACTGTCGGATACTTGCGGCGGATAGAGTGTGCCGGTATAACTGTTGAAGTGCTGAAGTTGCAAGTCGCAATTGAATTCACAACGGAAATTGGCGGTTTTCTGCAAATCCAGATTGACGATCATCACCCAGTTGTCACCACTGTCATCGGTGAATTCCCCGACCAGAAACGACTGATTCTGCCGGTCGGAAGTTACCGATTTGATCAATCTGCCCGGCAGCATTTTATGCATCGGGTATTTGCGGAAAGTTATCCGGTCTGACGCCGCCAGCGAATAATATACGCCGGTGGATTTCAAAGTCAGCAGTACCGGAGCAAGTTTTCTTATCCGGTAATTGAGTTCCCGCATGATCGTATAAAGCGGAGTTTTGTCACCGAGCATATTGAATGGACCACCCTGAAATAGCATATTCTGATGGGAAACCGTGGTAAAATAACTTATGCCTTTGGCTCCGTATGCCAGAGAAGAAAATACTTCAAATTCCAGATCGGCCGCCGACGGATCGGGGTAGTGGTCATGGGCCGCTGAAAGCACCGTGGCCCAGAATGGCATATTGTATTGAGCGGTAATTTTGCTTACCGTATCCAGATTTTCCAGAAAAGAGGCTTTGCGTTCAACTGCAGAAAGCCGGTGATCCAGATTACGGTAATTGTCAAAGGTCAATACCGGATGGGGCAATGAGGCGTAAAGTTTGCAAAATTCACTGATGTACTGCTCATAATTGGCAAATCCGTGTTGATACGGTTGGCTCCAACTGGGGAAAAGATTGGTATACACCGGCAGATCCGGCAACACCGCCTTTATCGCCCGGTAGGCCGCCGCATAACCGGGCATGGTACTTTTGCCCGGTTCGTCGGTGAGAGCCAATCCGGCGAAAGCCGGGTGATCCTTGAAACTGCGGGCAAGATCGGTGAATCGGTCTGCAAGTTGCGGATCATCCGGAGTATTGAGCAGATATTCGATCCGGGGTTCCCATACGATGCCTTTGATACCGGCTTGCTGACACCAGTCGAGTTCCTCTGCGGAATTGACGGTGATTAAGGTCAGACCCATAGCCGCCTGATCCTGAATTATCCTCGCATCTGCCCTCCAGAGAAAGTTATGACCGACGATCGGGAAAAAAGGCAGATCACGCATCAAATCATCGGCCGATGTCACGATCGAAGCAAGGCAAAGGGCGATAAAGAGCAATGTTTTACGGAACATTATTCGACCTCCGTGAGAATCAGATTACGCAAGTTGATTTTTCCGGATGGTACGGAAATGACCAGATAAGGCTTTTCGCTGTTGCCGGGGCGGGCCGGGATCTCAAAAGCGACAGTTTGCCACTCATCTGCCGGAGAAAAAGGCCGGGCATTGACGCTGGCATGGCGGAATTTGCCGTCGGCTTGCGGTATACGCCACTCGGCGTAGATCATGACACTGCTGTTTGCTCCGGCGGACTGCACTTCACAGGAAAAGATATATTTTTTCCCTGCTTCCAGCGGCAGATCGCGCTGGATGAGCATACACTGCTGGGTTTCAAGGCCCTTGCCGAATTGCACAAATTTGCTGCCGTCATTCAGAGTTACGATCCGGAAACTGCCTGCCGGAAAAACGCATTGCCATTGGGCCGGATTTCTATTCGGAGCGGCAGTCAGGGCGGCATTTCTCAAAAGATTGGCATCTTCAGCACTCAAAATCAGTGAAAAGAGTACAGCAAAAATCAGAGAAAATTTTTTCATGATGATATTTCCTGTCAGTCAAGTGTCGGTTTGAAATTGCGTTTGAAATTGCCCTCATTTCTCAATTCGGCTTCCGTGAGGGTTTCCACATGATCGACCATCATGCAGTTGGCTGATCCGCCATTGTGCCGGGTGGCATCCACGTAACTGTTGCACATCGCCGCCGCAGAAGAGGTTGTGCCGACCAGTGAATACCATTTGGCATCAGTCATGGCGATCATGCGGGTATTTTCCAGTCTGCCGACTTTGACCAGCGGCACGCAGTCGGCCGCCGTGGTGGAAAGTACGCCCATATGCTGATTGTAGCCGTAAGGACCATTGTAGTAATCAGACGGATGACCGTTTATGGCATTGAAAGTGATCTCTTTGGCAAAACTCGGGCAGTCATAGAGAAATTTGAAACCGCTCTGCGTACCGCCGAAGTAGGGCAGCAGAATGAAAAACCATTCACCGGGGCCCGGGGAGAGATATGCCGGAGCATAGTAGTCATCATTATCCTGGGCATAACTTAAAACTGTCAGATTGATCTGTTTGAGATTATTGACACAACTGATACTGCGGCCGCGTTCACGGGCGGAATTCAATGCCGGAAGCAATATTGCCGCCAGGATCGCGATGATGGCGATAACTACGAGCAATTCGATGAGAGTAAAATGTTTTTTCATAACTTTTTCCTTTTCTGTTAAGGGTTTGAAAAATGCAACCGTTTTATGAAACTGTAATAAATATACCGCAAAAAAAACGGAAAAAACTTGACAAAATGCGTAAAAAGTTATATTTTATACGCAAAGGGAGAGTTTTATCATGCACCGCAATATCGTTACTTGGTCGCCGCCGTCAAAAGTGGATGATGTATTATTCAACATCAGTCACCAGATGGTGGAGGGCGATGTGGAAAAACATGCTCATAATGAGTGTATTGAAATCACGCTGATCTTTGCCGGCAAAGCGGTGCATCATGCTGACGGCCGCAGTGTGATATTTCAAAAGGGCGATGTCGGTGTAACTTTGCTCGGCGGCACTCACGGCATGAGCAAATGTGCGGGGATCGAATTATTCACCGTTTCCTGTTCCGGAAAACTTGAAGCGATGACCGGATTCAATCTCAATTTGCTTTCCGGGATGAGAGAGTTGTTTTCCGGAAGCAAAGTCACCCGTATATTTCATCTCAACAGCATCGAATTCACCGACGTTTACCGGGTGATGAAGCATCTGGAGCAGTTGCACAGTGCTGACGGTCAGACTGATCCTTACCGCGGAGAGTTGCGTTCCGGATTTGCCATACTGCTCTGTCTGCTGGCACGGGCCTACGCCCGCAGTATGCCGGAAGAAACCGGATTATCCCGTATGGAAAGAGCCTTGAATTATATCAATGAACATTTTACGGAACGGATCGACCTGAATTATCTGAGTCATCTTTCGGCATTATCGGTCAGTCAATTCATCCGCAGTTTCAAAAGCAGTTACGGCAGTACGCCGATCAATTACCAGTTGGAGTTACGCTTCAATGAAGCCTGCCGTTTATTGCGTGAGAGCAATCTGTCGGTTTCCGAAATATCCTACCGCAGCGGTTTTGAGAGCAGTGCATATTTTGCCACTGCATTCAAACGCAAATACGCAGTATCTCCACGGGGATATCGCAAAATCGAAAATGACGGAAACAAAAAAAGACTCATACCGGTAAAACGGCATAAGGCGTAAAATCCAACGTTGACGGAATAATTCAATACTTCCGTTTGGAAAAATCAGGATCCGGCACTATATTATTATGAAAGTGTAAAACGGAGGATTTGATATGAAAAATGATCTCACTGGTAAAGTGGCCCTTCTGACCGGTGCCGGCGGCGGTATCGGCCGGGCTGTGGCCGGAAAACTGGCTCAACAGAAAATGAAAATCGTCCTTCTGGGCGGCAACAATGTGGAAAAACTGGAAACTTCTGCCGCTGTTGTCCGGCAATTCAGCGATTGTCTGGTCATTCCCGGAAATCTGACTGATATGGATTTTCTGACTCAAGCCGTGAAAAAAGCTGCGGCACATTACGGCGGCATCGATGTATTGATCAACAACGCCGGAGTGGCACAGAATACCGCTTTTGCCGATATTTCCGAAGCCGAATATGACCGGATCATGGCGATCAATACCAAAGTACCGTTTTTCCTGACGCAGAAAGTTCTGCCGTTTCTGCAAAAATCTGAATGTGCCACGGTGATCAATATCGCTTCAGTGGTTGCCCATGCCGGGTACCCCATGCAGAGTGTTTATACTGCATCCAAACACGCTCTTTTGGGATTCACCAAAAGTCTCGCCCGGGAATACTATCAGGAAAATATCCGGGTCCACGCCATTTGCCCCGGCGGAGTTTATACGGATATGGTCAAAATTTCCCGGCCCGACCTGACGGCTGACGGTATGATCATGCCGGAGGATATAGCGGAAATCGTGAACTTTTTCCTCGTGAACCGGGGCAATGCCGTGATCGACGAGATACTCGTCCACCGGGTAAACAAGGAACCATTCATATAAGATGGCGTATTGCCGGTTTGCGGCCAACGGGAGCAAAAGTACCCCGCTTTTCTCGAAAAAGGGAGGGGGCTTGGGGTGTTGATTTGCGTGCCGCAAATCAACGTGAAACGCCGGGAATTCTTCCCGGCATGAAGCATTGCTCCGCAATATGAAGCTTTTCGCCTTGCGGCGAAAGTGAAGCGTTCGCTTTGCGAGTAAGGATGTGTTGAATTTATAAAATAAAAGTATTCCGCTTTTTTTGAAAAGGATGGGGCCTGGGGGGAAGGGAAAACTTTTTTTCTCGTGAAAAAAGTTTTCCCTTCCCCCAAAATCCCCGACCTTATTTCCAGAAGTTGAATGAGCAGACTTCGTCAAAAGGTTTGCGGACTTTATTTACGGGGGCGTCGGGATTGGCGGCGTAACCGATCGCCAGCACCATCCGGACGGTTGCCCCGTGCGGGATGCCGAAAAATTCTTCCATTTTGCTTTGTTCATTCATGCCGATAATACAGGTATCCAGTCCGAGGCAATATGCTTCGTGGCACATATTCATACAGGCCGCACCGATATCGCCCGGAGCGAAACGCTGTGAATCGTGGTAGTAATCGATCACGCCCTGCATGACTTTGGCTTTCTGTTCAACAAGGATGATGAATGCGGAAACCTGATGCCGCCACGGAGAACCGGTCGAACCATTGGAAAGAATCAGAGCATCACACAATTTGGCTTTGGCTTCCGGTGAATCGACCACGATGAATTTCCACGGCTGTGAGTTGCATCCGCTGGGCGTAAGGCGGCCGGCTTCGACGATTTTGATCAGATCGTCACGGGAAACTTTTTTATCCGGATCGTATGAACGGCAACTTTTGCGGTTCCGCATGATTTCAAGAAAGTCCATGTTTTTTCCTTTCAAATAAAACTTTTCAAAAACAATATATCCAGTTGGATATCCGGAGCATAAACGCTCATCCGGTTACGCAACTCCTCTTTGATCTCCTCATTGCTCATGCCGTATTTATGGGGTATGAGCAGATGAAATGCCAATTCACACACCTGATCATCCGGATCTTTACCGATTTTGAAGTCATAGAGTTTGAAGTTGCTGTCAAAACCGGCAATGGTATTCTCCATACGGCCGCGCCAGAGGATGACTTCCGGATTTTCCGTATTGTACGGGTCGCCGTGGAGCAGTAACTGCACCGGAAGTTTTTGGGTCACGGCAATTTCGGCATTTTCCAGAATATCGTGAGCGGAAAAACGGTCGCCATCACAGGAAATTTCCGCATGGGCAGTGGCATAATAGGAGTTTTCACCGTAGTTGTGGATGATGATATCGTGAATGCCGTCGATCCCCGGACAATCCAGTACCGTCTGCCGGATCTTTTCCACCAGTTCCCCATCCGGCGGTGTGCCGAGCAGTTTATTGACTGTATCTTTGAGGATCCCCCCGCCGGCCCAGAGGATCATGCCGGCCACCACGATACCGGCAGTGCCATCCAGCGGAAAATCGGTGTAACGTGACGAAATCAATGCGGCGATGACCAGCACCGTTCCCAGACAGTCGCTCAAACTATCCAGCGCGGCGGCTTTGATCACATCGGAATTGATCAATTTACCCACTTTGCGGTAGAAGAAAAAGAGCCAGCATTTGACCAGTATCGTGGCGGCAAAGATCACGATCACGATATTGCTGCAATCGATCTCGGCCGGATGGAATATGGCAGAAATGGAATCTTTCATGAAATTCATACCGAGTCCGACGATCAGTAACGCCACGATCAATGCGGCCACATATTCTGTGCGGCCGTGGCCGAAAGGGTGTTCGGCATCCGGCGGCTGGCTGGATAAGCGGAAGCCGGCCACGGTGATGATTCCCGAACCGGCATCGGAAAGGTTATTGACCGCATCGGCGGCCATGGCGATACTGCCGGTGATGAATGCCAGCGTGACTTTGACTGCGACCAGAATGATGTTGCAGATAATTCCGGCAATACCGCTGACGATACCGCAACGGGTTCGCTGTTGCGGGGAAAGAGGCGAATCGCCGATCCCCGGTACGGTAAGTTTCAATATCAGTGAAGTGAGCATATTTTATTCTCCGTGTTGTTTGGAAAAGAATGTAGCACAATATCGGTGAATTTCAATATCGGGAATTGCAAAAGTCGGCTGAAAATGGTAAATTTGCAGTTTGCATTTTTAATTTTACACAGTATATTAATGCCAAATGTGTCAACAACAGAGGATTTTTATGAAAATCGGTGATATCGCTCCGGCATTCTGTCTGCCGGATCAGAACGGAAATCCGGTAACTTTGGCCCAATTTGCCGGGAAAAAGGTCGTACTTTACTTTTACCCGAAAGACAACACCCCCGGATGTGCCCGGCAGGCATGTGCCTTTGCCGCCGGTTTCGGTGAATTTTCCCGCCGGGGGATCGTGGTGATCGGCATCAGCAAAGACAGTGTGGAATCCCACCGGAAATTTGCTCAAAAACATGATCTGCCTTTTATTCTGCTGGCCGATCCCGGATTGCAGACGATCCGGGATTACGGCGTATGGCAGGAAAAGAAATTGTATGGCAAAGTGTCAATGGGCGTGGTCCGCACGACCTTTATCATTGACGAAGCGGGCCGGATCATGGAGATCATGCCCAAAGTCAAACCCGATACCAATGCCGCTGAAATTCTGGAAAAATTGAAGTGACCGGCTGCCGCCGCCGCGATTTGGAATTTTCATAAATTTTGAGATACAAGGAAGAAAAAATGATAAAAGAAATCACCTACCCATGTAAAATCGACAACAGCGATCAACCGGCTATGTTTTTTCAGGCCTCCGGCAGTGAGCCGCGGCCGCTGCTGGTCGCATTGCATACCTGGAGTTACGATCACCGCAACGGATTTGAAGAATTCCTCCGGTTCGTCCGCAAAAAGAATTGGCATATGATCTTCCCGAAATTCCGCGGCCCGAATTGGACCAGTGAAGCCTGCGGTTCGGAATATGTCGTTTCCGATATCGAAGATGCGGTGCGGTTCATGAAAAATAATTGCTCCGTGGATGAGGATAAAGTGTACCTTTGCGGCGGTTCCGGCGGCGGTTATGCCGCATTGCTGATGGCCGGCAGACGGCCGGATCTGTGGAGTGCCGTATCGGCGTGGTGTCCGTGTGCCGATCTGGTCCGTTGGTATCAGGAAGGCAAAGTACTCGGTACGGAATACCCCGAACATATCGCCACTGCTTGCGGCGGCAGTCCGGAAATTTCGGAAAAGGCCCGCCTTGAAGCGATCCGCCGTTCGGCGACCACCTGGCTGGTCAATGCGGTAAATTGCTGTACTGTGGATATCGGTACCGGTATCCATGACGGACATACCGGGTCAGTGCCGGTCAGTCAGGCCGTAAGATGCTTCAATATTCTGGCCGGAGAATCCGACCGGATCAGTGAAGAAGATATGGATTTCATCAATAAAAATGAAAAAATTCCGGAAAATCTGCTTTTCGATGGCAAAGACCCCTCATTCGGTGAACGCACCATCTATTTACGCCGCCAATCCAACCGGGCAAGATTGACGTTGTTTGAGGGCGGCCATGAAATTCTCTTTTTCCCGGCCTGTCAGTGGCTGGAAAAACAGAGCCGGGCCAACGGCCCCGACTGGTCGCCGGTGCCGGAAGTCATGGAACCCAACGGACAGACGGCATTGAGCCGCTGAAGTGATTCCGAGGTACAGAATATGAGTCGGAATTTTCAAAAAGATTTGTGGATCTGGGGGCAGGATGCCGGTTCGCACCACAACCCGGAATACGGCTGGAATATTCCCGGCGAAAATAAAATGGGCCCGGTCGAGGGAGCGGCATATCTGGGTATCCCCAATTGTTTCCGGGTGGTTATGGGCGGCAGTCCGGTGCCGCCGTTTGATGATGAATCCAAGCAACTTACCGGTTTTGATAAAGTGGCATGGTCGATCATGGGCGACAAATCATCCGTACGCAACAATGACGGTGCGGACGATCTGGAAGAAGTTCTGCGTCAGGCGGAAAAATTCCCCAACGTCTGCGGCGGCGTGCTGGATGATTTTTTCCGGCCGGAGCAGCGTGATGCCCGCATCACTTTGGAGCGGTTGCAAGAGATCCGGGAGCGTCTGCACGCTTTTCCCCGTAAACTGGAATTGTTTCTGGTATACTATGCCGCTTTGCTTGAGATCGATTATACGCCCTATCTGGAATTGGTCGATGTCATAACTTTCTGGTCATGGGACAGTAAGGAATTGGCCAATGCCGGAAACAACCTCAATAAGATCATTGCCATGACCCCCGGCAAAAAACACTTCGCCGGATGCTATTTGTATAATTACGGCGACTGCCGGGAACTTACGGATGAAGAAATGTATGACCAGCTGGAGTTGTACTACCGCTTCTATCAGGAAGGAAAAATCGACGGCGTGGTGGTCTGCTCCAATAATATCGCCGATACCGGAGTGAAAGCCGTGGAAATTTTCCGGAAATTTCTGGCTGATCATCTTTAATGCCGGGCGTTTAACAGTTGCAAACACTTTTGCCGGGGGCTGACGCCGCCCCCGGCACCCCTGCGCCCGGCTCGGCCGGGTGCGGTGTACGGCCCGTGGTATGCGGAGTGTGGGGGTGTTTTGACTCATGTGTCGCACTCCGTCACACTCTGCCGTTTTTTATAACGGCAGAGCGATTAGGATTGCGACACAAAAGGGCCACCTTGGGGGAAGGTGCTCCCCCAAACTCCCTCGCACCTGCGGCCATTCGGCCTCGGTGCAACTCATGCTCTGTTTGAAACCAAGTGTTATTGCTCAAAAACAGCAGTCACGAGAAATAATATCTGTTAAAATTTTCAATTCTGTGTAAATTGATAATGTCTCAAATCTTGTGAAATTCAAGAAAGAGTTTGTAAACTCTCCTTCTTTAACGTATAAAACATATCATGTAAGTCGTGATTTGTCAACCGGCCGACACGGTTTTGATCCACACGGTGGATGAGTCGTGAGCCGAGGTCGAAGTCAAATCAAGGCAGAAGCGAGGGAGTGTACAGCCGTACTCGACCGAACTGCTGTCCGCAGATTTGGCAAGAGATCGGCCACGAATCGCCACCGCAGGTTTGATTTTTCACAAAAAATGAGATAATGACTGTAAATTATGAAAGGGCCGTTGCAACTTTTCAGATTGGCAACGGCCCTTGGGGTTGGAGGTTGTTGTTCAGCGGCAGCGACGCGGCGGCGGCGGAGCCGGGCGGCACTTCGGTGCCGGAGCCGGGCGATGGATTTTTCCATGCGGTCCGGCCGGAGCGGTTACAACCGGCCGGCGGGGCGGCTGATGGCCTTTGGCCGGGCCGGCGAAAGCGGCAGTTCCGACGAACATGGCGGCGGCGAGCATCATAACTTTGGTGGTCTTTTTCATAATCTATTTCCTTTCCTGTTTTATGGTTTTTCTTTCGCACCGTACTTCCCGGTGCTTTCCAACCATATAACGTTAAGGAAATCCTAATTATTTTAATAAATTAATAAAATTTTGCAAAATCTTTTCTGCTCCCCCCGGATGAGATGTTTTTCCGGGGGGCGATGTGTCAATAATACGTGCCGGATCTGCGGTGGTTGTTTGTGATATACGTTGGTTTGATATCAGACCGCAGTCATTTTTGGTATCTGCTGCAGTGGATTTTCGGCAAAAAAGCAGGAAAAATTCTTGACACAGCAAATATCGTGTGCTATTGTAATATATCAGTATGTTTCTGTTACAGCAGTGAAGTATCCGAAAAATTTAATTTGGTAAAATAAATTCCGGGAATAAAAATGAAACGACTCCGCCATGGCGGAGTAAAGCAGAACTGCTTTACTCCTTATAAAACCATCCGCAGAAGTGAAAAATGCCGTACCTGTGTTGTGCGGTCTGATTTTCCGTACCGTTTTTCCCGGAAAGATTTATTGTCACTTGACCTTGCATGATCTCATGTCGGGTCAGGTGACTTTTTTTATCGGTTGATTTGGCAGTTTTAATATGAAAGACAGGAGTTTGAAATGAAATTTGCAATGAAATTGTGTTTTGGGTTGACACTGTTGTGCCGGATGACAGTGCTGCCGGCCGTTGAGCCGGTTTTCAAGTGGAGTTTTGAAACCGCCGACGGCACTCCGGATACCGCCGGAGCGACCTTTGCCGGACCGCGCCGCGGGGTAAGTGTCAGTGACGGCATCCACGGTAAAACGTTGCGGGTCGGGGTGGATAAAGAGGCTAAAAATATTCTGTCGGCGGCGGTGAGATTGCCGCAGAGTTTCGGTCAGGAGGCCGGTTCGGTCACATTCCGGGTGAAACCGGAAGGCTGGCTGGGCAGTGATAAAGACTTCCGCAACTTCATCCACCTGACCAACAGTGCCGGTGAAAGTTTGAGCATCTACCGTCTGCACAACTCCGAGGGCACATTCATCGTGACCTTGATGGGTAAAGATGGTAAACGTGCCGATGCCGGATTCGATATGAAAAACTGGCAGAAAGATACCTGGTACAATATCGCCGTCTGCTGGGATGCTGAATATATCTACATTTATCAGAATGGCAGATTGATGCGCCGCAGTCAGGTAAGAGGTTTCAAATTCACTCAACCTTTCAACCAGCTTGAGATCGGCCGCTATTTGCGAACCTACAATGGCGGCTATATGCTGATGGATGATATCATGCTCTACAATGGAGTATTGAGCGATACCGAAGCCAAAGCAGCCACTGCTCCGGTCATTCCGGGGATCCGCTCCGGAGCGACGAGAGTGACCATTGATGAAGCATCCAAACAGTTGAGTTTCAAAGTTCCCGGCAGTGACAAGGTTTTCTCCACTGCCGGAAAGCCGCTGTTTGCTTTCCGGTTGTATGATGAAACGGCCCGGCGTGATAACGATAGACCGCTTAACGGGACCGGCCACTTCTGGGGAGCCAATCTGGTCATGAGCGGTCAGGAGATCACCAGTAACGATTGCGAATTGCTGAAAATAGAGTATAAAACTGCGGATTCAGCGGTTTTGTTTTTTAAACATCCGGCAGCGGAAGTGGAATTGACCATTCAGGCGACGGCGACCGGAGTGAAAAGTTTTGCCAGAATCACCAATACCGGTGATACCCCGATCTATGAATTCACCGTATTGCCCTTTTCATTCCAACTCGGCGAGGGCGAAAATGTCATCACGCCCTTTCCGCCGCATATCGGTATTGAATTTGCCAAAGTGATCGCCTATAAATGGGCGATGAATTATGCGTGGGATGGTTTTCTGGTGCGTGAGGGCAGCGGCTTTCTGGCTGTTGACCGCTATCAGGATATCGAAACGCTCTATCTGCCCGGCTGGGGAACTGTCACCGGCGGCGAAAACAATACTCTTTCCTTTCTGGGTACGACCCTTATTTTCATTGGAAAAGGTGAAAGCCGCACTTCCATCGGTTTATCCGTCAGACACTTTCCGGATATCAAAAGCTGGGCGGATAACTACCGTCAGCTCAATTTCCCCCGCGGCATGAAAACTCTTGCTGAAAAATTGACCAAAGATCAATTTGATAAATTTTCCAGAGCCTATCTGGCTCCGACCTGGGCTACGATCCGCAATGCTTCGGCACTGGTTTCCACTGCTCCGGGGACTTTCATCGTGCATCCGCCGATCTATATGCACGCCTGCAAAGGCATCCGGAGCAACTGGGATGCTTTTCCCAACTACTTCCCGCCGATCGCCAGAGTCGGTACGATGGATGAATTCGCCGCTCTCATCCGGCAGATCGTTGATTCGGGCAATCTTTTCATGCCCAGAAACAGTTTCTACTACTGGGGTGTCGGTTCGGATTATGCCGAAAAATACGATCTGGAAAGAAGTGCCATCGTGCGTATCGACGGCAAACCCCGTACTGCCATGTGGGCCCAGCCGGGATATATGGTTTCCCCCTCCAGCAGAGATGTGCTGGCCCATCTGGAGGAGATCTATCAGCGGTGGATATCCATGGGTACGAATGCTTACTTTACCAACGTTATCGGGGCCCAGTTGCCGGATCATAACGCCTTTGACTTCCACCCGGATGCTCCGGCACCGGATGCCTTCTACACCCAACTTTTCAATATTCACAAATCCCACGGTATGAGGATCCCGCTGATGAGCGAACACGGTGCATTCTGGATATTGCCCTATCAGGTCGGCATTTGCGGTGTCGGCGGCTGGCTGAAACCGCTGCCGGGCAATCTGGAACCCAAAGGCACGGTGGTGCGTTCCGCACCGGAAGTGTGTCTGACTTTGATGCATGAGTATATCCGCTTCTACACTTCCAATACCGGTTATCTGGCCGCTCCGGCCGGGCCGCGGGGCATCGCTTACAGTCTGACCCACGGTATCGGTTTGAAAGCGGGATTTCTCAATGATTTTGAAATGACCCGGGAAAAACGCCGCTGGATGCGTACCACGGCTCTGATCGCCGGAGAGATCCACTATCTCAATTACGGTCAGCCGCTGGAGAGTTACACCGATAAAGACGGGGTGATCACGGCGGTTTACGGCGGCAATCTGAATATTGCCAACTTCTCGGATAAACCGCTGGCCCTGCAAGCCGGTGGATACGATACTGTGGTTGCTCCGGAAGGTTTCCTCTTTGTTTCCGCAGATCACAACCGCATCGCCGGATATTTTACGGAATTCGCCGGAAACAAATTTGCCGAACCGGTTCTGCTGGTGGTGTTGAAAAAGGGTGAAACGATCGAAGTTTACGCTCCTTTGCAGTTGGAAGCCACCAATATCGAATTGGCCGGAGTCAAAGCGGTCATTCCGGCGTATCCGGCGGTGATCGCACCCAAAGTGCCGGGCATCCGTATCAATATTGTGGCCAAAAACTTCACTGCCGATCCGGTGGTCGCCGACACGGCGAGAGTGCCGCGTTACGGTCAGGATCAGGTCGTTGCCCTGCCGGCTGCCCCGGCAGGCAGTGAAGCGGTGCTTCAGTGGAGTGCCGGGGAAAATCTGCCGCCGGTGTTGCAGAGTTTATCCGGTATGGTCACGGCGGCCGGTTTGCGGATAACTGCACCGCAGGAGTTGACTTTCAACAACATTGCCGGCAAGATCGTCGTGGAGATCGGTATCGTGCTGAACCGCTATCCGGAAGAGACCGTACAGCCGGATTTGTGGAATATTCTTTCCAGCGGTGATAACTTCAAATTGAATTTCAACAGTTACACCGGCAGAGTGCATTTCCAAGCCGCCGGAGCCGGTCAGGTTTCCACTTGGGGAATGTCGTTTGAGTGCCGTAAATACAATATGATCAAGGTGGTGCTTGACGGTTCACAGCAGTTGGTCGATTTCAATGGAGTGACCGGCAAAAGCGAGGATAAGCCGCTTTTTCCGGCCGGAGAAAGCAAATGGGTGATCGGTTATCCCAAGTGCGATTTCACGATCACATCGATAAGAATTTCCGTTATCAAATAACCCTTAAAAAAGGAGAGAAAAATGAAAAGCAAAAAGTTTACTCTGATCGAATTGCTGGTGGTCATCGCCATCATCGCCATTCTGGCGGCAATTCTGCTCCCGGCGTTGAATAGTGCAAGAGAGCGTGGCCGCAGTGCCAGCTGCATCAACAATCAAAAGCAGATCGGCAGTGCCTTTGCCATGTATCACGATGCTTTTGACGGCTGGTATCCGCCGGCCCATGATCAGGCAATCGGTGCGAACAGCAAAAACTGGGAACACAATTCATGGTCGTCAAAATTTTATCAATTGAGGTTGTTTACTGCTGAAATTGGTGTTTGTCCGACATTAGCAGGACTTTATACCGCTACAAACAGTGTTGAATTTGTAACCAAAGCTCCGAAAGATGAAACAGATAATGCAAATTGGTCAACTTGGTCTTACTTCGGTTACGGCTACAACGGTGTTATTGGCGGTTGGGCATCCGGAGCTAAACGGGATATTCCCAAGGCTGGAAATATCAAACGTCCCTCCGGTAAACTGCTGACGGTGGAAACCGGCGGTGACTGGAGCGGTGCTTATCGCGGTTATCATACGTTGCTGGTTACTCAGGATAACGGCAAATGGAATTGGGTGGCCCATCCGCACAATGCCAAAGATATTATCAGTCGCGTTGGCGGTTCGGCCAATATTTTGTGGTGTGACGGTCACGTTGCTTCTCTGGAAGAACCTTCCACTGTTACCCGTTATTTCAAAAGTTTCAGTTACTTTGAACCTGACAGCGATGACAGCATCTGATATCTGTCAGATATAAGCAACGATCGGGCTGTGGCGGAATTTCCGCCGCAGCCCATATTTTTTGTCCACTGACGGACAGTCGCTGCGGCAACAATACGCATCAGAGCCGAAAGCGATAATATCAACAAAGTCAGCGTCCGTATTGTCCGTATTTTGTCTCAAAGTAAAAAATTTAATTTTTTTTGAAAAAAGATTGTCAGATTCTTTTTTTTACCTGCCACTAATGTAAGCGAAACGATTAAGAAATCCTGACAATCAGGAAAATCAAATTACAAAAAAAGAAAGGGAAAGATTATGAAAAAGACCGCTGAAATTATGATGCTCGCCGCAGTGATGTTCATTGGAACTGCCGCTTTTGCCGGACCGCGTGGCGGCCACCGTCATCACCGTGACGGCCTCGATCTGGCCGCCGGTATCGTCCATTTGGTTATGCAAGTGGTAAATCCGCAGCCGCAAGTGGTTGTTGCTCCTGCACCGGTGGTTGTCACTCCGCCCCGCCATCACCGTCCGGTTCCGCGTTATCACCGTCCTGCCCCGCGCCCCCAGCGTCCGGCTCCGCGCCACCACCGCCGCTGATGGTAAAGTGAAGTGCCGGGAATTCTTCCCGGCATGAAGCATTGCTCCGCAATATGAAACTTTTCGCCTTGCGGCTTCGTTTACACTACGCCGTGATAAGACGGTGGCGTCTTGCGGCCAATCTCTTTCTTCTCCAAAAAATCTCCCTGCGGCCGCGGGAGAGCGGCCTCGCCGCCGGGGCTGACGCCCTTGGCGGTTACAGTCGATTTTCCGGAGGCCTCGCTCTCCGGTCTTCCGTGCGGCTTACGCCGTACTCATCCCTGCGAGTAAGGTAGTCTTTAATTTTATGTTCAGTCGAGTAGGTTTACTACACTCCCTCATTTTCGCCTTGGTTTAACTTCGACCTTGGCTCGCAATCCATCCACCGGTTGGATCGCACCTTTTGCAGTTGCAAAAGCGTATTGCCGGTTTTGCGACCAACGGGAGCAAAAGTACTTCGCTTTTCTTGAAAAAGGTGGGGGTTTGGGGGAGGGAAAAACTTCTTTTCACGGGAAAAGAAGTTTTTCCCTCCCCCAAAGAACATCACTTATTTTTGCCCCATTTGCCGCCGGATAGTTTGCGGAGCATGAAGTTGCAGATTTTTTTGCCCCAGTGTTGGCTTTCGAGGTTAAGCAGCGGCAAAGTTTTCATTGGGGGGTGATTTTTTTCGACCCAGACATCGAGGAGTCGTTCACTGATAAAGCCGAAAACCCGTGCATCGTAGGTGGAATAGTTGGAAATATCCAGACGTCTTTCCACTTCAAAGAGGATATCAAAGAGCCACGAACAATAGTTATCGAGCAGATCTTTACGCATGATGCACATATTGAAGCGGTAGCCGGTAGTACGTTTCATGACTTTATTATAAGCGGGCAGATATTCGGGATATTTTTCCGAGATGACGGCTTGGGTCACGGCGAGGTCTTCGGCGTGGTGGGCGTGGACGTATTGGGAATAGTTGCTTTCGATGAAGTAGTTGCGTTTCTTGGGCATGATCAGCGGCACTTGAGTGAGGAGCGTTTCCAATTCAGCGGTGGTGATGATGCGGTCGAATTTGGTTTTTCCCTGCTGTTTTCCGGCGAAGTGCCGCCGGTAATGAACCAATCCCAGAAAGTCGCAATCGAGATTTTTCCAGGCCCAGTAAAGGGCGGTAAGTTCGCAGAAGTTTTTATTTTTGGCACTGATATTTTCCAGAGAATCGTCACCGGTATAGGGTAGAGGCGCATGGAGTGCCGCTCCGGCGTGGATGGGGAAATATGCCGGATCGGCGGGCATTGGATACTCTTTGTGAGTGGCGACAAGGATTTTGATATTCATTTATTTACCTGTTGTTGAAAGCATTGGATAGCGGCGATGATGGTATCATCCATATCGAAATAGCGGTACATCCCCAGACGGCCGCCGAAAATGACGTTGGTTTCCTGTGCGGCGAGGTCGGCATATTTCCGGTAGAGTTCGCTGTTGCGGGGATTGTTTACCGGGTAATAGGGTTCGTCGCCGCGCTGCCAGTCGGCGGGATATTCTTCAGTGACGAAGGAATAAGGGGTGTTGAATGCGGTTGTATTTTCGGCTTCAAAGTGTTTGTGTTCGATGGTTCTGGTGTAAGGTGTGTCTGCGGAAGTGTGATTGACTACGGCGACGCCCTGAATGTTTTGACCGTCAAGTTTTTCAGTTTTGAAGCGCAGAGAACGGTATTCCAATTCGCCGAAGCAGTAATTGAAATAAGAGTCGATCGTGCCGGTGTAGACGATTTTTTCTGCCAGGTTGGAAAGATTTTCTTTATCGGCGAGGAAGTCGCAGGAAAGCCGGATATCGGTATCGCCGAACATTTTTTCCACCATGGCCGTATAGCCGCCCATGGGGATTCCCTGAAAACGGTCATTGAAGTAGTTGTTGTCATAGGTGAAACGCAATGGCAGCCGTTTGATGATATCGGGGGCAAGAGCGGAGCATGGTCTGCCCCATTGTTTTTCGGTATAGCCTTTGATAAGAAGTTCGTAAATATCTCTGCCGACGAGGGAAATGGCCTGTTCTTCGAGGTTGGATGGGGTTTTGCCGGACATTTCGGCGGCCTGTTCAGCGATGCGCTGCTGTGCCTGCAGCGGGGTGATGACATCGGGCCAGATGGCATGAAAGGTATTCATATTGAATGGCAGGTTGAATAATTTGCCGCCGATGAGAGCCACGGGGGAATTGGTGTAACGGTTGAATGTGGCAAATCGGTTGACGAAATTCCAGCAATTTTCATCGTCGGTGTGAAAGATGTGGGCGCCGTATTTATGGATATTGATGCCCTCCACATTTTCAGTGTGGATATTTCCGGCGATATGGTCACGTTTTTCGACGACGAGACACCGTTTGCCTGCCTTGCGGGCCAAAGCGGCGAAGGTGGCGTTAAAAAGTCCGGCCCCGACTAAAAGATAATCATATTTCATTTTTTATTTTCCTTATCGGCTGTAAGTTTATTGATCAAATCCATCCACATTTCGCCCACTCTTTCAGGAGAAAACTGTTTGCAATTGATTTTGGCATTCCTGCCGAATTCTTTTCGCATTTCTTCATTTTTTGCAAGAGTAATGATTTTTTCAGCCAATGCATCAGTATCGGCAAGAGGGACGAGGAAGCCATCTTCGCCGTCACGGATGACTCCGGAGGGCCCCTCAGGGCAATCAAAGGAAACGATGGGCAATCCGCACTCCTGGGCTTCAGTCAGCACCAAACCAAAGCCCTCATAACGTGAACTCATCACATACATTCCAGAGTTGCACAACTCTTTTATTACCTCTTTGGTGGGCGGATTAAAGGTGACAAAATCATCGACTTGCAGTTTTTTGGCAAGTTCTTTGAGCATGGTTTCATCCTCGCCGTTACCGAAAATATCGATGTGCCAATCGGGGATCTCACTTTTCAGTTTGACCGCAGTCTGCAAAAGATAATCAAAACCTTTCTCCGGGGAAAAACGCCCCAAAGCGATGATCCGTTTATTTTCACAATTTGATGGTGTATCGCAAGTAAACGAAAGCGAATTGGGAATGACAAACCGTTTTTTCTCCGGTAACAAAGAAATATATTTTCCGGAAAGATTGACAGCTTCCGTGACAATATTGAAATGGTTCACTTTAGCGTTTGATACAGTACCGGTTTTTCTCATGGTCGTTGATACCATGCCTAATATAGTATCTGCCCATTTTTCCGGTTTATCTTTCAGAGATAAAAATTGAATGTTATCTGAAACTGCCACATCCTCCGGAACTGCTTTTGAAACGACAACAGGAAGAGATGTCAGTTGAGCCTCTAAAACAGAAATCGGCAAACCCTCAAAGCGACTTGGGAAAACCATACAATCAGCAGCACTCAAAAGTTCTTTGACATCAGAACGGGGCCCTAATAATTTAACATATTTTTCCAGATCCAAATTTTTAATTTCCTGTTCAATCGCATTTTTTAATGTAATTTTGCCACAGGATATCAATATCGAATCCGGATTTTTTTTATGGATCTCATAGAAAATCCGGAGTAAAAACAGCGGATTTTTCGCATGACTTATTTCTCCGGTATGGATAACAGTCAATGTTTTATCGTTAATAGACAGTTCCTGCCGTTTTTTAATTCTTTCATCCGGAGAAAACTTAAATTCATCAATGGCAATAGCATTCGGAATATATACGCCCTGTTTTTTCCATTTTCTTTTACCGAATAAAAATTTTCCGGCAGCATTGGAACATGCCCATATATCAGTCGCAAATGGCCGGAAGGGTAAAATGTATAACGCATTGCGAATCGCACGACTTTTCTTGGGTGAATAACAAGTGCTGTGAGAATGAATGATCCGTACTTTTATATTAAACAACCATCCCAAAAAAAGATAGCTGAAACCGGGACCCATTTGATGAACATGCAAAATATCATATTCAGAAGCATGTTGTTTAAGAAAAAGATAAGCCATTTTCCATGCCTTGAAAAATGATTTTATTTTTCCAAATGGGATTAATATATCTTTCCCGCCGAGTCTTTTTATTTCCTGCTGCAGTTCTGGCGCAATACAGTCTGGATCAGAATGTAAAAAATCAAACTGGACTTGTGTCCGGTCAATATGGCGATAATAGTTCATTAAAAAGGACATTATTCCATTTCGGGATAAATATGGTACAACGTGCAATATTTTTATCATGATAATACAATTCCTGAAAATTCTATAGACACCTATCCATATTTTATAATCTATTTTTCAAAAGAGCTTTTTTCCGGCGATGTGGTCACATTTTTTGACGGTGAGACACCGTTTGCCTGCCTTGCCGGCGCACCTTTCAATGTACTTTTCCACCCCGTAGACCGGGATGCAAACTGATACTTTTACACTCATAAAACTCCTTTTTTACGGACACTACAGACATTACAGACATTACGGACAGTTTTTGTCGCGTTTTTTCAACCGCACTTGCATCATGCGTTCTGAAAAGCCGCCGTTCTGCTCAAAATCTTCTGCCTGCTTTTGCAACAAATTATGTAACAGATAACTGGTTATATTGATCATCCTCAATGCTCCATTGGCAACGATCGCCGCCTGTTTGGGGCATTTGCCGTGAACAATATTTTGATCCAACGCCCATAAAATAAACTCCCGGAATTGTTCCATGGTGGAAATTTTGCGCCGGGTGAATTCCTGATAAAGCAGATGATCTTTGCTCCATTGTTCCGCTTCATGCTGACGCAAAAAATCTTCATAATCCAAACGCAACTCTTCCAATGAGGCACGGGCAACACCGGTCAATTTCAATTCAGTGCGCAAACTGGTTGCTGAAGCACTGGAACCCTCGGCAATATTCTGCACTCCACTGCGGGCGGCTTGCACCATTTGGTCGGTAGTCCGGGAATTTTTCTGGATATACAACTCCACAAAACGGACAGTGATATCATAGCACAGCTGCGCCAGAGCGAATGCCCGCAAATTACGGTACCCGCCTGATGGTTTGAGTAAAGATGTTTGGCTGTTATCCATTGTCCGTATTGTCCGTATTGTCTGTTCTCACAAATCTTTGTATTTGCCGAAATCGTATTTCAAAATACCGTGATGCCCGTAACGTTTATCCTCGGGCGGCAGCTGCATATAATCATTGAAAAGCATTTTCAATCTCTCATCGTATCGGGCGGGGATATAAAATTCGGCATCTTCAAACTTATGCAGAATCAATTCATCAAACATGGATCTGTCGCACAAATCACGTTTGGTATCCATACAAAGTTTGGAAACCAGCGGACTGCTGTCTTTATAACGCTGTAAATTTTTGATGATTTTTTCCTGACGTCTGGCTAAAAAATCAAGCGGTAAAAATATCGAGCAAAACCAGCGGACAACAGATTTTATACAACTGCCGGCTTTTTGTTTGAATACTTTTTTATTCACAACGCCGACAAGAACAGCACGGAATACACAGAGATTAAATAATTTAATTTTATTTTCCGGGAATGGGTCTATCGGAAAAATATCAATAAACAACCCGGTGTGTTTTCGAGGCATATGTTGCCAAAAATCTTCAAGCCATATGGTATTGCATAATCTTACTTTACCGTATTCCTGATAAAAATTACTGACAGTTTTATTGTTTTCCCAGAAAAATTCATCACCGAACTCATCTTGGGCGACCTTACTGAATTTTTCGTAATCCTCCCGCATCATACAGATATCCAGATCGTCATCCCACGGGATGAAGCCACCATGTCTGATGGCTCCCAGTAATGTACCGTAATCCAGCCAGTATCTGATATTGTGTTTCACGCAAACCTCATGGATTTTTTTCATGATGTAGAGCATGATTTTCTGCGCCTGACGCAAATCCTCTTTACTTATATCGGTAAAAGTTTCCTGTGCCATGATGCTTATGCCTTTTTATTGAGATCGTTTTTGATGGCAGTGGTGGAAATTTCCGGAGTGCGGGGCAGATATACCACTTCGCAGTAATCTTTGAGGAAGTCAAATTTGCCTTTCCAGTCATCGCCCATGACAAAGACATCGGCTTGGTAAAGCTGGACATCGGTGATTTTCTGTTCCCAGTTTTCTTCCGGAATGACCAGATCGACCGCCCGGAGTGCTTCGAGCATCTGTTTGCGTTTTTCGTAGGAAAAATAACACTTTTTCTGCTTGCTTCCCCAGTTGAATTCATCTGTGGAAAGGGCCACGATCAGATAATCTCCCAATGCCTTTGCACGGGTAAGCAAATTGATGTGACCATAGTGCAATAAATCGTAAGTGCCGTAAGTGATGACTCTTTTCATGATATGCCTTTCAATTTTTTATAGATATAACTTGTATTCAGATTTTCAAACAGATTTTGTCTGTGCTGTCATTTATTTTTTGTTAACATATTCTACTGTCGGGTAAAAAAACAGTCCAGCTAAAATACCTTTAGTCAAAAAATAAATTCTTCGAAAACGATATGACGGAGAGTGAAGCAAAATTTTCAATAACTTTTTTGACTGCCGGTAGAAATATATCGGCATCCATAATATTTTATGATTTGCGCGCACTATATAACAGTGATTTCGAATCTGATAATAGCATCTGCTGATACGATTGTAATCAATATTCACAATATCTGCAGATGAATTAGTTTGCATCGCATGATTGACAATACTTTTGCATACAACATAACAGCGTTTTTTATTGGCAATGCGGAGAGTGTATTCTGTATCATCTGCCCAAATAAAAAACTCTTTAATCGGCAGTCCGTATCGGATAATTATTTCACTTTTTGTAAACATTGAAACAAAAGTGGCTCTGCAGGAAGGTATTAATTCTTCTGAAAAATCGGTTATTGCCTTGCGGTTGATTGAAGTTTGCCGGTTCATTTCACAGATATTTCCATCAGTCCACAATGCCTTACTGGAAAGCCAACCATAATCGCCATTCAATTTTTTATCAGCAATAAAAAGTTGTTCCAATGCATCCGGATTACAAAGGGTATCATCATCCATGACCCACACATATTGGTATCCGGCTTCAACAGCTTTTTTCATACCGATATTGAATCCACCGGCTCCACCGATGTTTTTGCCGGTATTATAATAAGATATCCGCTTATCGGTAAAGGTGTTTATCAGCTCATTCGTACCATCGGTACTGGCATTATCTACGATCAATATATCACAAGGGCAAGTTTGCTGCAAAAGACACTTTACTGCCTGTTCCAGTAAAGTTTTGCGGTTATAGGTCACAACCACTGCACAAGTTTTATTCATCATCTGTATCTACCTTAAACAGTCCGTTTTCTTAATAACATATGCTTTGTTTTCGAGATAAGGTCAAAAATCAAATCATCCCGTAAGATCAGCAATGCCAGAGCATAAGTCAACATCCCTGCCGGAATAACTATTGCCAGTTTGAAAATGGCGGTGCATCGGATGCAGTTTATCGCCACCATTAGTATCCCCGTCATTATCCCCGAAGCAATTAAATATTTAACAACATTTTTCAACAGGTTGATTACAGATATTTTTTCTCTGATGCAATAAAGCATGGTTATCGTAACCACCGCTTCGGCGGCAACTGATGCTATGGCAGCTCCTTTGGCAAGCATTGCTGATATCAATATACAGTTAAGTACAAAATTTACAATCGCTCCGCAAATAATGCAGCAGGTGTATTGTTTTTCTTTACCGCAAGCCAGAAGAGTTCCATTTCCGAATAGACCGCTTAAACCGATCAGGAACAGCAATATTCCCAATATTTGCAAAAGTCCGGCGGCATCATGAAAACCATTACCGAGAAACAACGGCATAAACACCGGGGCAACAACTGTGACCCCCGCAACCATGGGCAACGAAACAAAGCAGATAAATTGACAGCCTTTATCAAGTTTGCTTTTAATCTCTTCCTGATTGCCGGAGGCATGGAGCGAGGCGATCCGCGGCATCAATACTCCGGCGGCGGCTCCGACAAAATTCATCAATACCCGGATAACTTTCATTGCCTCTTCATAACAGCCATTCTGATAAGGCGACCGGGTTATCACCCCAATCATGGTCTTATCCAGCACCGTATAGATCTGTATGGCGATCTGCGGCAGGAATAACGGTATCATTTTCCGGATATGGGGCAGTAACACTCCGGCAGATACCCGGATATTTTCTTTGAAACATTGATACACTACCGGAAACAGCAGGGTCATATTGCCCAGAAGAAAAGTTCCCACCCGCAAAATCACATATACCGGTAGATCTCCGGTATTCCGGATAAACAGAAATATCAGTATGATATATAACGCTTTGACCAGCATATTGCGGTAAAGCAGAGTCTTGAAATCCTCTTTCCCCTGATAGAACCACGTTATATTCCAGTGAAAAGCGATCAATTCTGCAATCTGGATAAAGTAGATCAGCTGATATTGTCTTTGTATGGCGGCAAAAATGATATATCCGGCCAGCACCACCGTTGTGGTTATGCCTGAAGCAAGAAAAACTTCGGCGAAAATTTGCAGTTGTTGACGTTTATTCCCCTGACAGTAAGCGATTTCCCGTTGTCCGTAGGTGTGACTGCCAAGCAACGCAAACAATCCGAAAATAAAGACGACCGATTCGGTAAAACTGAAAATCCCGATATTATCCGCCAGCAGTCTCCGGGCGACAAAAGGCGTGACGATCAGCGGTGAAAGCACCGTGACCGTCTGGGAGATGAGCGATAATATGTAGTTTTTACGCAGAGAGGTCATTTTTGGTTATTTCCCGGAAGTATCCTTGCCGATGATATAAGTGTAAAATGGAAATGCCAACAGGCAAAAGTAATATAAACTATTGGTTGCTGCAGTGCAAAAAATTATTGCGATCGCTCCGCAGAGCATGGTTGAAGTGATCCAGCAATCTGCTTTCATTGTTTTAATACATTTGATACAGCAGACAACAGCCGGTAAAAGCATAAGAAAGAAAAATACCAAACCGGTCAAGCCGCTGTTAATCGCGGTTTGGGTATATTTATTCAATGACGGAGGCACAAATTCCTCATTTTCGCTCCATAAGCGGATCTCTCCGGTTTTTTCCGGACTTTCCAGCAAGGCCTGTTTCATGGCCGGACCGTAATTGCCCTGACCGTAACCGCAGAATGGTCTTTCGGCAATCAGTTTGATTTCGGCTTTCAAATGAATAAGTCTGGTGCCGGATGAAGAATCGAATTTTTTCTCCGGTTGCTGTTGTGTTTTCTGCTGCTGCTGTTCGGGTTGAGAAGTTTCACTTATTTTGTTGAGTAACAACAGACAATCGTTAATGCCGCCGCGCTGATTGAGTGCAACCATTGCGGAAAAAACAAGCAATAGTATACTTAAAATGCTGCCTTTGATTCTTTCAGATTTATTGAATTTGCGGAAAAATACGGCAAATAAAACAATGAAAAGTACCGTCGATCCGGCCAGTGACACTGTGCCACTGGCACTTTGCGTGCCGCAAAGTGCCAATGCTGATAATATCATCAACAGTACATTGCCGGAAATCTTTTTCCATCCGGCCGACCGCCAGAAAGCAAATCCGTAGTAAAGTACGGCAAATGTCAGCAACACTGCGAAATAGGATGGTTCAGCAAATATTGCCCGCAATCTCGGCGAATCCCAGAATACCGGTGGCCACCAGCCGTGATTTTGTCCCACATCCTTCTGGAAAAAATAAATCGATTTGGACAGAAAATCCGTCGCCCATTGCACTTTGCTCCAATGCAGGATTTCAATCACACTGTAAGCACAACAGTAAAGCAGAGTGACGGTCAAACTCCAATAAAAAGTTTTACGGATCTTTTCCTGCGGCAGGAGGAAACACGTTGCCAGAAACACATACCATGCTCCGTAAGTTATCATATCATTGATGGATGGTTTGATGTTGTCGGCAAAGTTGATATTGCTCAAGCCGACACTGAATGGCAGGGAAATCAGTTGCCACGCAATAAATGCGGCAATGGCAAAGGCGGTGTAACGCAGAAATTTATTGTGCCAACACAAATTCCACCATTTATCAATATTGATGAAGGCGATCAGCAAAAGCGGATAAAGTGACAATTTTTCAAATGCACCGTAAGGGAATCTTAAAAAAGGCAGCAGCACGATCGTCATTCCCCATAAAATAAGCGTGATCTGCTGACGGATGGATAACTCTTTACCTTCCGGCACTTTATCCAAAAAAGTGATAAATTGTTTGATTTTATTCATTTTGCTCCCCTGCGGAAAAGTACTGCGTTGAATGTGGCGATGAAGATGTAAAAATCCATCCAGATCGACCAGTTATTCACATAAAAGACATCCATTGCCACCCGGTCTTCATAGTCGGTGTCACTCCGGCCGGAAACCTGCCATAAGCCGGTGATCCCCGGTTTGACACTGGAAAATACCTTGTAATCCTCCCCGTAATATGCCACCTCTTTTTCCACGATCGGGCGGGGACCGATCAGGGACATTTCACCTTTCAATACATTGATGAATTGCGGCAGTTCATCCAGACTGGTTTTGCGCAGAAAATTGCCGATCTTCGTGATCCTCGGATCATTTTCCAGTTTGAAGTTTTTCTCCCATTCCGCTTTAAGTTCCGGATTTTCTGCTAAAAGTTGTTCCAGTTTGTCATCGGCATCCGGATTCATCGTGCGGAATTTAAGCACATAGATCGTTTTTCCGTTTTTGCCCAGCCGTTTCGCCCGGTAAAAGACCGGGCCGCGGCTGGAAAGTTTCACCAGTATCGCCAGAAATATCCCCGGAATAAAGGCGAGAACGATACCGATTGCCGACAGAATGAACTCCAATATCCGCTTTTGCAAAACCACCTGTTTGCGTAACAGACGGTTGCTGATCTCAAAGGAAAAATAACGGTAAAAACTTACCGGATATGACCACAATACCGGAAATCTCGCCGTGTCATTGACGATCAATATATGAAGGAATTTCGGCAGAAATTTTTCGATCTCCCGGCTGTCACCACCCTTTTCATTGCAGTAGATCAGGTAATTTATCCCCGCTTTACGGGCATTTTTCAGAAATTCCTCCTGCTCAAAATCGGGCAGGTCAGGTGCGATTTGCGCTTCGCAGCAGCTCATTTTCAGGGAAAGGATAGTGTTGTTGTCGCTGTTTATTTTTTCTGCGACGGCCCGCGCAAGTTTTTCATTGCCCACCACCGCCGCCGGAATATAGCCCCAATGCAGTTTCCACAATATGTAACGGCAGATGATCCTGCCGAATGGGGTCAGAAACGCATTAAGCACTCCGGCAATGATCAACGCCACCCGGGAAAATGCCAGATTTTCCCGGGTGACACTCAAGATCGCAAAAAATACCAGAAAACTGGCAATGCAGCTCAACGTCAACCGCCGCAACTCCTCGACCGGATTGATCACCAGCCCCGGATAGAATAGATTTCCACAGTAAAGCCGCCCGGAAATATTGAAGCCGATCAGCAGTACAAATATCGGCCAGGTGCGGTAAAGAATCGCCAATTCATATTTCGCTCCGCAAAGTTTGTAGATGTAAAATGATGCAAACAGTGATATCCCCAATGACAGAATATCACTGAAAAGCAAAGAAAAAGAACGTATCCGGCCACCGGCAAAGAGTTTCATTTCGTTATTCTCCACACTTTTTTACTGTATTTACCGAAGTTGATTTCAGTGAGAAATACGGCTTTTTTTCTGAATCTTCCGGGCAGTTTTCCCCCGACAAAATAATCGATGTCATTATTCGTTGAACTGCCGCCGGCCAGGTATGCCGCCGCCGTGATCTTGCTGTATGAATCAAATTGGATGAAGGGAGCCTGATCGCTGTTGTAGTCGTTAAGATCAAAAATGTTTTCCCGGTATTTTTCTCCGTCGTAATCCCCCCGGATGAGTGTCGCCAATTCCCATATTCCGCGGCGCATGATGATCTCTTTTTCCCTGGTACGCTCCAGGAGCGTCGGTTGAATGGCATGGAAAATCATGCCGCCGCACATTGCCGCACAAGCGACAGTCAACACCGCATTGGCTGTTTTGGCATTGATCTTTTCCCGGATGAATTGATAAATTTCATTGATACCGATGGCGAAAAATCCCGCCATCAGCGGCATTGCCACATACAGATACCGGCTTGAAACATAGAGTGACTTGTGGAATAATTGCATCGGCACAATGTTGAAAAACGCATTGGCCAGCAAGGTCAGACACAGAAGAAATTCCCCGGTGTTGAAGCGTTTGTGCCGAATCAGAAAGATGATGACCAGCAAAGAGAATATCCCCACTGTGTGATAGATACCATTCAGCAAATCGCAGATAAATTCTCCGGTGGTATTGTTTTCGTCATTCATACCGGTGTATATGCTCAAAACGACCGTAAAGACAAACGGTACTGCCATAAGGATCGCCACCGGAATTTTTTTCAGCATCCACGCCGTGATGACCGCAGTTGATATCAGCAGAAACATCAACAGCAAAGTGAGTTGGGAAATGTCGGCAAATCGTGCCGGTTCTCCGGTCACTTTCAGAAACAATTCCGCAAAGCGGCAGTCGGGCATGGCATGGCCGCAGAAGCGGTGATTCAAAAACGAATTGAGCAGTAATCCGGCGGCGGTCAGGGCAACTGCGATCAATGACTTCCGGGGATAGATTTTTTCCCGGCACTCCAGTACCGCGCCGGTAAAAAGCAGAAAAATGCCGGTCATGATCATATCCGCCCGGCAGATGACCGCCAGAAAGCAACCGATCCCCAACAGGATGTATGGATAACAGCTTTTGACGTCCCGCCAGATTTTTACCAGAGCCAGTGCGGTCAACAGCAGAATGAAAGTTTTTCCCGATTCACGCAAGCCGGAGATCGCCATGTGGATATTGCAGGGGAAAATGGAACAAAAAACCACTGCGGCGGCGGCAATGTAAGGCTTTCCCGGATAAAGTTCCCGGAAAAGTTTCCATGCTGTGAATATTCCGGCAAAAAACCAGAGGGCCGAAGCGATTTTCAAAGCGGTAAAGCCATCGCAGTTAAATAGATAAACGATCACTCCGCCGGAAATCACCTGCAGCGGCTGGATACGGGGGTGGAAAGCATATTGCCAGTCGCCCCGGGCAAATGCTTCGCACATCGGAGCATAGCGGGAAGCCACATCCCGTACCGGAATGTCATTCAAAACAATGCCGCCAATGACCAGAAGTGCGGCAGTAAGCACCGCCGCAAATATGGCAGTTTTTCGATTCAGCAAACAGGACAACTTTTTTTCCCTTTTTTTGAATTGCTTTCGGGAAAGCGTGAAAATTCCTGAAAGCAAAAATAATTTTTACTCATTGTAATATAGCACGAATACGCTTTATTTACAACGCTTGTACATAAGATATATACAAAAAAGCCGGGAAATCGTGAGATTTCCCGGCGGGGTTAAGAGTGGCGGTTTCAACGGCGGCGGGGTGCCGGACGGCGCTGCGGTGCCGGACGGCGTTGCGGAGCATGATGCCGCGGAGCCGGGCGGTTGACGATCACTGCCGGACGGTTTACCACTACGGTCGGCTGGGGATTGACCACTTGCATCACCAATCCGACGATCCCGGCGGCCAGATCGAGGCCGTCGCGTTTGTGGTGGCGGTGTCCACCATGCGGGCCGGCGAAAGCGGCAGTTCCGACGAACATCACGGCGGCGAGCATCATAACTTTGGCAGTCTTTTTCATAGTAACTTCCTTTCATTTTATAAGTTTGTTTTTTGCAACTCCTTTTGAGTGCTTCCAACCATATAACGTTGAGGAAATCCTAATTATTTTAATAAATTAATAAATTTTTTGCAAATTTTTTTATTTTTACGGGCAATAGAAAAGTGCTGTGTGTGGTGCAGGAAACTGTGTTGCAGCGGGGAAATGAGAGAGGGCTCACAGATTTTCCTTCGTCAGATTTTTGACCCATTTGTAGCGGCGGTAGTGGATGATGACCCACGGGATTTTACCGACCTCATCCAGACATGTACAGGCGTAAACCACCAATACCGGCCAATGGAAATAAAACGCCCCGGAAAAAGCACACGGCAGGGCAATGCCCCACATGCACACCACCAGACTTACCACGTCGAAAACGGCATCGCCGCCGGAGTAGAATATGCCGTTGATCACCACTGTACAGACACAGCGGCCGATCATGTATACTGAAAGAATGACGAACATCCCGGTCATATATTTTCCGGCCTGCGGGGTCAACTTCACAAAATTGGCAAAAAACGGGAGCAATGCGAGAATGATCACAGTGGTACTGATACCGATGATAAAGGATATGAGCATGATCCGGTCGCCGTATTTTCTGCCGGTTTCCAGATTTCCGGCGCCCAATTCGTTGCCGATGAGGATGCTGGCGGCTCCGGCGACACCGTTGCACATACAGCAGAGCAGGTCGCGCACCACGGCGGCAATGGCGTTGGCGGCGGCGGCATCCGGCCCCATGTGGCCCATGAGGGCGGTGTAGGAGGTGAAACCGATGCCCCAGAGCATGAAACTGCCCAAAACCGGCAGGGAATATTTCCAGAAATCCAGTTCCAGTTTCCAGTTGATATGCCACAATTCGCGGAGATTCAACCGGATACAGCCGGGTTTGAAAGATATCCCGATACACCAGAGCAATTCGATGATCCGGGCGATGACGGTGGCAACTGCCGCCCCGGTCACCCCCATGGCGGGGATGGCGGCAAAGCCGAAAATGAATACCGCATTGAATACGATATTCATCACCACCGCCCCGGAACTGATGATCGCTGACGTGGTGGCATTTTCACTGACCCGCATGATCGCCAGATAACATTGTGAAATACCCGTGAGCAGATATGACCATGAAGCGACTTTCAAATATCCGGCTCCCAGCACGATAAGGTGCGGGGCGGAAGCGAAGATCCGCATCAGATATTCCGGGAAAAAGTAACATCCGGAAAAAAACGCCAGTGAAACGATGAGCGATTCCCGGATGCTGATACCGAATATTTCATCCAGCACTTTGTAATCTTTTTTGCCCCAGTATTGTGCGCCGAGGATCGCCACGCCGGAGCAGATCGCCCCCAGAAGCATATTCTGGACAAATTGTATTTGGGTGGCCAGCGACACTGCCGCCATGGCATCCTGATCGAGTTTGCCGAGCATGAGGGCATCGGCGGCGGCGACGAGGGCGAGCATCAACTGCTGTAAGGTTATCGGCAAGGTCAGTCGCAGCAGTTTTTTATTGAATTTACGGTCGCGGATGATATCGGAAACCAGCATTATTCACCTTGAAATTACAAATTTGAAACAAACCCGGGATTGAATATAGCACCGTTGAAGGCTTTTATCAAGTTTCCGCTCATATTTTCCCGGCGGCAAGGCCGGATTTTTCCAGCGGATATCAGCGGAAAAAATTTGCTTTTGACTTATCCGGATGGTATAGTATGTGCAAAATCTGAATAAAATACCCGTTCCAATCGGAAAACAGGATAATTATGAAAAAAGAGATCACCTGGAGTTTGATGCATCCGACGACCATCGACAGTACTTATATGCGGCGGGTGGCCGGTGAAGCGGTCCGTTACGATGTGGATAGTTTTGAAGTTTGCGGAGCCTTTGCCAACCCATCCGGCGGATTGAATGGTCTGCTGTTGTTTGAGCCTTATCCCCATGCGGCGGCAAAGTGTGATCAAGATGCGGTCATGCACACGCGTAAAACTTTGCAGGAATTGGTCAGTATCGCCGGAAATACGGGCAAACCGCTTTATCTGTGGCACCGGGAGATCATGATGCCGCAGGGAATGCTGCTTGACCGCCCGGCGTTGCTGGATGAAAACGGCGAATTTGATCTTCTGGGGCGGGATTTTGAGGAATTTCTGCGGTACAAACTGGAAAATGTGTTTCGGGTGATCCCGGCGATCGGCGGGGTGGTGCTGACCTTGACGGAAGCGGATTATTCGGTGATCCACAACTCTGATCCGGATCGTTATCCGCCGGATGCGGTGGTGGAAAAGATCGTGCGTATTTTTGCTGAAGAGCATGAAAAATACGGTAAACGCTTCATTTTGCGGTCATTCGGTTCGATCGCGGAAGATTACGAGGGCATCCTGCGCGGGGCAAGGGCGGCGGCAAAGGATCACCATTTTGATATTGAAACCAAAATCACGCCCTATGATTTTGATCCTTTCCTGCCGGTCAATCCCTTTTTGAAGCGGCAGGAGGGAACTGATCTCAATGCGGAGTGTGACGTACTCGGTGAATTTCTCGGTGCCGGTTATCTGCCGGCGGCCAATGTGGAAAATATCGTCAATTATGTGCGGAGCGGTGAAGCGGCGGGCGTTTCCCGTTATGCTTTGCGGCTCGACCGGATCGGCAATTGCATTTTTGACAGTCACGAAATCAATCTTTATGCCTACCACCGGGCGATCCGGGAACCGGGTATTACGGCGGAAACCATTTATCAGCAGTGGGCACAACGTCACTGGCCGGGGTGTGAAAATGAATTGATCTTACTGGCCCGGCAGGGATTGCAGGCGGTGTTGAAAACCAACTTTGTCTGCGGCAATGTGGTATTCCACAAATTCCCCATATTGCATGAGTGGAAGTGGCCTGCCGCCGGGGGAGCGATCGGAGTTTATAAAAATAATGTATCTTTGCGTCAGTTGCGGGGCAACTGGGGTATTCTGGCGGAAAACGATTCTCCGGGCCGGGAACTTATCCGGCGGGAAAAATCTGAAGCCCTGGCCCTTGCTCAAAGCGGCATGGCGCAACTGCTTTCGCTCAAATCAAAAATCGCTCCGGAGGAGTTTGACAAACTTTACCGGGTGTGGCACATTCTCGGCGTGGCTTCTCAAGCGGTCAAAGTTTTTACGGAAGCGTTGTGCTGTTACTTTGATGATCTGGATGATGGAGCGGATCACCCGGTGAAACTGGCCTCTGCGGTGGCGGAAGCCGAAAAAGTCATCAATACTCTGCTGACAGATACTTCCGAATCTCTGCCGACGAAGGCCAGTTGCTGTGACGGGGCACCGCTGCCGGGGGATGATCTTGACCGGGTCTATCTGAAAGGTTTGCGTATCCTCTGCCGGGAGATGCCGGAACAGTATGAAGCCGAGGTGAAATTGCGTGCTGCTTTTAAGCACTGCACCGATTTGGTACTGCCCGGTTCATTCGGGGATCAGTACCGGGTATTCCGCTACATGCACGCCAGCCACAGTGAATTGGTCGATGGTGTGCCGGTGCGTTACGCCGGAAATCCGGTTTTCCCCAATGGCTTTATCGAAGTTGAATTGCAGAATCCCGCCGGAAATGAGGTCGAAGTAAGATTGCTGCCGCACACTGTGCCGGAAGTGAAAATCACGGTCAACGGGGTTGCCGGGATCTATCCGGTGCCGGAAAACGGCATCATCCGTACCGGTGCTGTTCCCGGGGTGACGGTGGTCAGAGTGGAAAAATCCGGCACCGGTTATCCGGGAGTGACTGTTATCGCTGTATAAAGGCAAAACGTAAAAAAATCCGGTTTTTTTTACAGTAGAGATATTGACATTTTGATTTTTTTTCGTATAATTAAGTAGGATACACGGTAAAAATGAGACGATTTTACCGTAAATGAGATATTTTTACACTTTAAAAACGTAAATTCACAGTGTAAATTAATACACAGTTTCGAAAGTTTTGTCAAATTTGATAATGTTTCAAATTTGGTGAAATTTAATCAGGAATCACACAAGTTGTGATTTGCAATCCGTGTAACACGGGTTGTAAGCAATCGGTTACAAAAAAATGAGATGAAATCTCAAATTTTCAACCCGGTATAATACCGAAAACCAAAAAGGAAAAAAGAAAATGAAAAGACTCCACCATGGTGGAGTAAAGCACACATGCTTTACTCTTATTGAACTTCTCGTAGTCATCGCCATCATCGCCATTCTGGCGGCGATCCTGCTCCCCGCCCTCAATTCCGCCCGTGAACGCGGCAGAGCTGCAAGTTGTATCAACAACCTTAAGCAGATGGGGACCGCTACTGAAATGTATATGAATGACTGGGATTATGTTCCCCGCGGTGCCACTTGGGATATTGCCTGGACGATTAAAATTGCTCCGTATATGGGGGCCCCTGCTCCTTATGTTGTTGATGGTGCGAAAAAATATTACGACAAAACCGTTGAGATTCCGGTTTTTCGTTGTCCTTCCATGGTTAAGACTAAATCAATGGAATTGGGTGCGTGTTGGAAAGCCGTGGGCAGCGGTGGTCTGGGATATGTCGCCAATAACAACCTGGTTTCCGATTTATATGGTGTAAAGGGAGCTTTGATTACGAATCCTTCCAGTCGCTTTTTTATCATTGATGGAGATGAAAAAGCAGGGGATCCTGTATTAACTATCTGGTCGGAGGCAGCAGATCATCAATTTGATCGTATCGCATTCCGCCATCCGGCAACTTCACAGGGAATGTCGATCACTATTGACAAACGTACTGCTGCCAATGGTGGTGCCAACATCGTATTTATGGATGGTCACACGGAAACTCGCATGAGTTCAAGTTTCAAAACCAAGAGTGAAGATCCAGCCTTCTGGTCCAGTGATATTTATACTAATCATTAATAATCAACCCTTTGTATCATGCGTAAGTTTCTTGTCTTGTTGACTGTTTTATCCGCCGCCGTTCTCGGTGCGGCGGATAATCTTGTGAAAAATGCTGATTTTTCCAGCCGGACCAGTGCCGGTCTGCCGCACTACTGGCTGGTGCGCGGTAAAGCCGATGGTTTCCGCCCGGCAAACGGTGCGATGACGATGGGCAAAAGTGATGAAGTCATCTGGCTCATCCAGTATCTGCCCGAAGATCTTGAGCGCGGTAAAGAATATGAATTTTCTTTCACCGTCAGCGGCCGCGGACAGTACCGGGCCTATGCCGAGTGGTCATATTTCCAGGATGGCAAAAAACATCTGCGTTCCACCGGCGGCGGTTTGCGTAATACGCCCGCTGACAATACCCCGGTGCGCATCGTTTTCACCCTGCCGGATAATGCCCGGCGGCCCTACATCGTGTTTCAGGCCCCCAAAGGCAGTGAAGTGACTTTCCGGGATGTGAAATTCACCCCCTATATCCGCCCGCTGGTCGCCAATGCCGACTTCGCCCGGATCGCCGGTAACGGCAAAGCGGTCGATTGGGCCACCCGCGGCACCGCCGATCAATTCACCTTTGCCCCCGGCAAAGTCACCATGCGTTCCGCAGAGGGCAAAAATGCCTACCTCATTCAGGATCTGCAGAAACGCCTGCTCCCCGGCGCAACTTACCGGATGACGTGCAAAGTTTCCGCCAAAGCCAACAGCCGTTTCCGCTGTTATATCGAAAGTTCCTTCGTCGTTTCCGGTCAACGCTCCACCAAGGCGTTCCACGCTCAATGGACGACTCTGGAAGCCGGGGAAAAGGTCGTTTCCTATGAATTCACCATGGGCAATACTGCCATCGGCGCTCTGCTCGTTTTCAATATCATGGGTGATGCCGAAGTGACCGTCAGCGATATCAAAATGGAATTGCTCAATGCTCCCAATCCCCCGATCGTCGTGCCGCAGCAGCCGGTTTTCGGCGGCGCATGGAGCGGCCGCGGTATCACCGCCGACGGCAATCAGGTGACCATCCCCAGAGGTGCGACCGCCACCCGCTGGATGATCGAACTTATCCCCGGTAAAAGATATACCATCACCCACTCTTCCAGAGGTGAGGGCAAAAGCGACAGCGATTCCGGATTCTACTTCTATGATACCAAAGTGCGTTTCACCAATGGTAAAATCATCCAGATCGCCCACGAAGATACCGGCAAAGCTTTGCAGAATAAATCCTACACCTTTGTCGCCCAGACCCCGACCGCCATTCTGGAAATCATCCCCTGCGGCGTGGATAATCTCATCATCCGGGAACTCCAACTGCGTGAAGCCCCCCCCGAAGCCGAAGTCGTGCCGGAGTTGACCTTCTATCTCCAGCGCAACAAAATCTACAGCAAACTGCATCCGGCAACCGTGGATGGATATCTTTCCAATCCGCATAACGCCGCTTCCGCCAAAATCATTTTCAACGGCGAAACCTACACCACCACCAAAGACGGCAACCTTTTCCGCTTCACGCTCAAAACCGCCGGTCTGGCGGTCGGTTCATACGAAGTGACCGCTGAATTGACCGCCGCCGACGGCAAAAAGACTACCGTCAAAAGCGAAATCACCGTCATGCCCCCCGCCCCGACCGAAGTCACCGTCGGCCCCGGCAGACTGCTTTACGTCAATGGTCAACCCTACCTCGCCATCGGCCCGTGGGCTCTGCCCAATTCCCATAACCCCGGCGTTATGGAATTCGCCGCCCAACGCGGCGTGAACTTCCTCAAAGTCCGTTTCGCCGATCCGGTGAAATTCAAGGAGTACCTCGACCTCGCCCACCGGTACGGTATGAAAGTCTGCTTCAATACCGGTTCCCCCGCCGATGCCAGCGACGGTGCTTACCGCACCTGGCTCCACGGCGTCGAATCCGTCCTCACTCCGGAAATCCTTGCTCACCCCGCTCTGCTCTGCTACTTTTTGCAGGATGAGCCTTTCTGGGTCGGTTATCCGCTGGCCGTACTCGACCGCTGTTACAAAGAAATGCAGCGTATCGACCCCTACCGCCCCGTCTGGATCAACGCCGCCCCGCGCGGAACTCATGCCGATCAGATCCCCTTCGCCAGAGTTTGCGATATCTATGGCGTGGATATCTATCCCGTACCCGCTTCATCCGGTCACAGCCATCTGGAAGATAAAACCATCGCCTGTGTCGGCAAATACGCCCTGCGTAAAGCCGAGATCGCCGGTGATACCAAACCGATCGCCATGGCTCTGCAGGGATTCTCCTGGCGCGCCATGAGCGACAAAGTCGAGAGTGACCGCTCCGTCTATCCGACCGCCCATGAAAACCGCTTCATGGCCTTCGACTGCCTGATCAATGAATCCGCCATGCTCGGCTGGTGGGGTACCGGTTACATCCTCGTGCCGGAATTCTACAACGTACTCTATGCCCAATTCGATGAATTGCGCCGCCTCTACCCCATCCTTATCGGCAACGCTTCACGCCGTCAGGAAACCCGTGGCGGCATCGAATACCGCACCTACACCGGAAACGGCTACACCGTGATCATTTCCGCCAACCCCACCGAAGAACGGCGCACCGGTACTTTCACCAATACCGGATTTACCGGTTCCGTCACCGAATGGGCCACCGGACGCAAACTTACCGCCGATAACGGTAACTTCAGCGACTCTTTTGAACCTTTCGCCGTTCATATCTACTATCAGGGTACGCTCCCGGCATCCGCCACTTCCGCCGCCAATGACCCCGCCCGCAACAACCCCTTTACCGAGGATGTCCGCCTGCGGGTCAACGGCCGTATCTATGACGGTAACGGCGTCTGGATCTGGAATGCTTCCGGTATCGGCGTCAGAGGCAGTACCGCTGTACTGCGCAAAACTTTCACCGTCACCGGTCAGACCACCGTGCGTATCCACATTTCCGCCGATGACCGCGCCGAAATCTACTGTAACGGCCGCAAAGCCGGGGAAGTTTCCGACTTTACTTTCATGCAGAGAATCGACCTGACCCCATTCATCGTCAACGGCGAAAATACCATTGAGATCCACGCCGCCGACGGCGGCATCCTGCCCTGCGGCGTGCTGGCAGAGATCCACGCCGGAAGTCAGATCTATGCCACCGGCAGTGACTGGCTCGGTGCGGCAACCGTCGATGGACCTTTCGTTCCCGCCGGTGTCGTCGCCAAATTCGGCGAAGAGGCGTGGGGACGCGGCGTCCGCTTCTGCCCCTGATTTGCCGCATTATGGGCAATCTCGGGCCTTGACGGCACGATTTTATTCGGTCGAGTACAGTTGTACACTCCCTCATAAAATCGTTTGCAAAACCCGACCTTGCCGCATACTGACGGCAAATCGGCCGCAGTGTGGTTCGGCTCAAGGGCGGTTGACACCGCCCTTGAC
>JAZNEV010000004.1:0-10025 GCA_045588835.1 Victivallaceae bacterium | reverse complement strand
GGTCGATGTGATAAGTTTCAATACTTATCCCGGCTGGTACTTCGGCAACAGCATGTTCTTTGAAAGTCAGGAAGTTTCAAATCAATTTGATCTGTTGCATTCATTTGTTGCCGGAAAAAAGTCATTGGCAGATAAACCGGTACTTATCAGTGAGATCGGAGCCGCTTCACTCATCGGTGATCACAGCGGCCGCCGCTGGAGTGAAGAGTATCAGGCCCAATTAGTTGAATGTGCCGTCAGGCATGTTCTGGAAAATGACAGATTTGCCGGTATCTGCCTGTGGCAATTCTGCAATACTCCGGTGGATAATTCCAAAATACTGGGACGTCCGCGTGGATACAATAATAAAGGTCTGGTAGATGAATACCGTATTCCCAAAGCAGCATGGAAAATATTCCCCGGAATATTGACTGCCGGAAATGCGGAAAAACGATAAAAGTTAATGAGTGATTGAATAAAATGAGGAGTAACAAATATGCTTCAACTTTCTTTTGATCAAAACGGCTGTTTATATTCACTATATGCCGGGGGGACGGAATTTGCCCGCCCCGGTACTCCAGGATTATTCACGCTTATGCTCCGGGATTTTATCGGCAATCCCATTCGTTTGAAAACGGAAGATTTTCAGTCATGCAAAGTTGAGAAAAAGTCTGGCACTTGGGAATTGATTTTTTCCGGGACCATGTATTTTCCGCAAATAACGGTCAAAGTATCGGTCAACTGCCTGAATGAAGAATCCCGTTGGTCCATTGCCGTCAATTTGAACCGGGATGAATTAGCCGTGGAATGGATAAGTTTTCCGGAGTTGCCGCTGCACCGTCCGGAGGGAAGTTCTTTTCTGCTGTCTTACGCTGAAGGAACGGTAATCAGCGATCTTGAAAAACGGCAAAATGAAACTCCGTATCCCTGCCGGGAAGCCGCTTATGGTCTTAACGGAGTGAGCAGTTTTTATCCCGGCCCGGTGGCGATGCAGTTTGAGGCACTTTTGAATAACTCCGGTTGCGGACTTTATTTCGGCGTGGAAGACAAACTTCAATCGCCCAAAACAATCGATTTCATGCCGGATGGATCAGATGGATTTTACCCATTTATCCAACATTTTACCGGTGGAGCAGACTCTCCCGGTTATGAAACTGTAGTCAAAGCTTTTAACGGTGATTGGCAGGATGCTGCCGAAATTTACCGCAACTATCTGGAAAACACTTCTCTGCTGCCGTCAAAATTATCCGAAAGAGCACCTCAATGGCTTATGGAACACCCCGTGCTGCTGATCTATGCAGTTAAAGGTTGCGGGAGAGATCTCGGAAGTATGGAATTCAATGAGTATTTTCCCTATGACAATGCCCTGCCGGTCATCAGGAAGTATCATGATTTATGGAATAGTCAGTTGATGTCGGTTCTCATGCACTGGGAGGGGACTGCTCCGTGGGCTCCGCCGTATGTATGGCCGCCGGCAGGAGGAGTTGATATGCTCAAAAATTTCATCGACCAAATGCACGCTGACAACAATCTGGTGGGAGTTTATTGTTCCGGCATCGGTTGGACACAACAGAGCATGATCGACCGCAGTTACGACTGCCGTAAAGAATTTGAAGAAAAAGAGTTGATCAATGAGGTGTGCCGCGGACCGCAAGGTGAAGCATATTCCAGGGTTTGCAATGGTGCCGCCAGTATACGGCTCGGTTACGATTTGTGTCCATCCCGGAAGTTCACTATCGATACCGTTTGCAGCCAAATTGCTCCGGCAGCCGAAGTTTCGGTCGACTATATGCAATATTTTGATCAGAATCCAGGTGGAAGTTCTCCTCTGTGTTACGAGGGAAAACATGGTCACCGCAGACTCCCGGATCACTGGCAGACCCGGGCTATGCAAAATTTGCTTGAACGGGCAAGAGAGGCAGCAGGAAAAATGGTTCTCGGATGTGAGAATGCGGCTGCCGAACCATATATGGATGTATGCATGCTCAATGATCTGCGTTCTCATCTGGCATGGAGTCTCAAAGGATATCCGGTTCCGCTTTATTCGTATTTGTTCCATGAGTATGCGGCTGGATTCAGCGGCAACGGAGTTCATTTACAGCGGTGGGTGGACTTGAATAAAACACCGTTTTATTTGCAGTGGTATCTCGCATGGAATTTTACCAACGGCAATTTGCTTTCCGTCGTATTGAAAAATGACGGTAAGATCCATTGGCATTGGGCGATGCTCTGGGAAGTTCCGGAACCGGATCAGGATAAACTCCTGACTTTGATCGGTAATTTATGCCGTTGGCAGCAAGGAGTTGCCAAAGATGCATTGAGTCGGGGACGCATGATAAAATCCCCGGATGTGAAATTTTCCGGCAGGGATTTTATTACTCCGGATGACCGTTGCATAACTTTACCGGCGGTGACAAGTGCAACATGGTTGATCGACAACAGAAAGGAACTGCTGTTGGTAAACTATAATGATACAGAAGAAACCGGCACGGTCACTTTCCCGGCACCGCAAAGCGGCATTATCCATACTTCGGATGATGTCAGGGAATTTGATGCTGAAACATTGACCGTGACAGTGCCGCCGCTGGATGCAGTATTGATCGAATTCAAATAAATAAACAAATAACATATTGTTCCGTTGGAAAGGAGCGGAACTCTCCGGAGATGACCGGAACACTCGGTTCGGGGTGAATCAAGTGCGAGGATATATCACGATCCGCAGGAAATTCTCCGGAAAAATGTCAGAAATCAAAAAAGTAGAAACGTATTCTTTAACCAAACCACAAAACAAAGGAGAATGATCATGAAAAAATTATCATCCAAACAAAACTCTTCCCAAACCTTTTTTACCCTTATTGAACTTTTGGTTGTAATTGCCATCATCGCAATTCTCGCCGCTATTTTACTTCCGGCACTGAATAGTGCCCGGGAACGCGGACGCAGTGCCAGTTGCATAAATAATCTGAAGCAATCCGGAGTCGCTTTTGCCATGTATGCTGATCAAAGTGACGGATTCAACGGTATGTCAAGTGCCGGTGGTAGCAGCAGTACCCCATGGTTTGTTCGCTGGCCGGGACTTCTGGCCGGAGAATACGGCAACAATAATTTCATGACAATGAATCAGCAGCTTTGCCCATCCATAATCCCCAATGGACTTCAAACTTCCAAGCCGGCAGATAAGATCACTCTGCCCAATGGTAAGCAGAAAAATCAGTGCTGGATCGGTTACGGTTGCAGTTGGAATTATATCAGTACTGATTATCGTGCTGAGGTCAAGGTTGGGGCGGTCACACACTATTTTATTGTTACCAAGGCACTGCCGAATCCGTCAAGTACGTTTTTGCTGGTCGATTCTTTTAATGAAACAGATGAAGTTCAGGATGTTGCACCGATCAGCAGTACCAGCAAAGCTTATCCGGTACATGGCAAATCTGCCAATATGTTGTTGGGAGACGGTCATGTTTCTTCAGTTCAGAAAGATGCATTACAGGCTGAATACGGCATAACGGCAACAGATATCTCTAACAGATAATTTTCAGGAGCATATTTATGATCTGTAAAGGGATAAAATCAATCATATATACACTCATTTTACTGTGTGTACCAGTAATATTATCTGCCGGAGAAATCGTTCATCTGAAATTTGATGAAAATCTCAATGACTCCGCCAACAATCATCATGGTCAAAATCGTGGCGAAGCGATCAGTTACACTGCTGATCGTTTCGGCAATCCCAACAAAGCAGTGCTTTTAAAAAAGGGCAGCAGAATCACACTCGGAAAAAGCAGGGATCTTTCTTTGGTTCGCAACGGGCAGAATCTTTCTTTTACGATAGAGTGGTTCCAGTGTTATGATCGCAATGGCGATGGTCTTGGTGTCGGTATTGTCCGCAAAGCCGGAGAATACCAGATTATGTGGAATAATAAATTCCGTTTCCGGGCCGACGATCCTGCCAACCGGGCTGTTTTAAGCCGCAATGGTGAAATTGCCTTGAAGCATGGCAAATGGACTCATATTGCTGTCGTTTTTGAAAATGGCGGCAGTGACGGAATCCGCTTTTATCAGGATGGTAAACTGGTATCTATCAGTAAAGATGGAGGAGAAAAGGGTAACTTTCAAAACATGGTTGCCGGTAATTCCGAGTTGATTGTCGGTTTTAATTTTGAGGGTGCTCTTGATGATTTCATTATTCATAACCGGGCATTGAGTGCAGAAGAGATCCGGGAAAAAGCCTCAACTTGCAGAGGAACTCCCGGTATTGGCTTCAGGCAAAGTGATGATTTCGGCCGCGGGGCAGTGGTACACTTGAAATTTGATGCCGATTTGCAGGATTCTGCCGGCAATCACCATGGACGCCAACAAGGTGTTGCTGTCAGTTATACTGCCGACCGTTTCGGCAATCCGGATGGAGCAGTACTTTTCAAAAAAGGCAGCAGGATCATCCTTGGAAATTCTCCGGATCTTTCATTCATCCGTGATGGCAAACCATGCTCATTCACGATCGAATGGTTCCAGTGCTATGATCGCAATGGTAAAGGACTTGGAGTCGGTATCGTAAATAAAGCCGGGGAATATTATATCGCATGGAACAACCGGTTCCGGTTAAATGCAACTGATCCTGTCAATAACACCTCTTTGAGTCGCAATGGTGCGGTTTCTCTGCAAAAAGGTAAATGGACCCATATCGCTGTCGTTTTTGAAAATACCGGCAATGACGGAGTTCGTTTTTATCAGGATGGAGTATTGCTGGGGTCTCTCAAAGATCCTGTCGATAAAGGCCTTTTTCAAAATATGGTTGCCGGAAATTCACCATTGATCATCGGCACCAACTTTGAGGGAGCTATTGATGATTTTATCATTCACGACCGGGCATTGAGTGCGGATGAGATCCGTCTGCGGACTGCTCCGCAAGTTTCCGCTCAAACCGGCACCCCGATACTTGACGGCAAATTGGACGATAATTGTTGGAAACAGGCTGTTGAAATAAGAGAATTTTCCGGCACGTCAGGCATCACTCCGGATGGCGGTGCTGAAACAGCGGCTTATCTGACCTATGATAATGAAGCAATATATGTTGCATTCCGCTGTGCTTTTTCCGGCAGATCCAATGCCGATGGTGACAGCGTTGAAGTATTTCTTGCCCCGATCCCGGGGCAGGACGCCCTTTGCCATTTTTCTGTAAATTCACAAGGGCAGATCACTGGTCTTGGTCACGACAGTGCGAGTGCTGCTGTCAGTTGCGATGCCAAAAATTGGAATGTTGAAATCAAAATCCCATTTGCAAAATTGCAGTTGCCGTTGGTTTCCGGATATCGCTGGGGAATAAATCTGATTCGCAACAATCATAAAACCGGGCAGTCATATGTATGGGCTTCAGCGTTGGCAGGATACGCTGTGCCGGAAAGATTTGCTACAATGTTTTGTCCTGTACCGGCTGATTTGCGGAATTTTCAGATGCGTGTTATTCAGACTCGTATCAATCAGTTAAGACAACAAATTTCAGCACTTCCATCTCAATATGCTTCGCCATTGACATCAGAACTTGCAAATTTAAGCAAAATTCAGGATATTGAAGAATTGATTGTAAAATTTGAAGTTCTTGAAAACAAAATCCGGCAGGCCCTGATTGAAAATTCGGTGATTACTGCCGGCAGACTTCAAATATATACTGGACACGCCTTGCAAAAATTTTCTGCTGAAAAAACCTCCTTTGACTGGCTGCCGGCACAGGAAATTACCATCAGTGCAGCCCGGGACGAAGCCGAATCTTTTCAAGTGGTCGTGTCCTCGACCGATGGCAATGAACTTAATGATGTTGCAGTTTCCGGCCTGGAATTGACCAATGGTTCGGCTGTACTTAAGTTGTCATGGCATAAAGTCGGTTTCATCAGAACATTGGAAGAACCATCCGGCTATACCAATGCTCCGGCAGGATTATACGCCGATCCTCTGCTGCCGCCGGAAAACTTTAACGTCGGTAAAAATTTGCGTCAACCGCTCTGGTTTACGATTCAAGTGCCGGAAAATGCCCAGCCGGGAATATACCGGGGAAAAATCAGAATCACTGCCGGAAATGATTCTGCTGAAATTCCGGTTTCGGTGCGGATCAGATCTTTTATCTTGCCCCGTACTCTTGCCAGTGCTTTCGGCAATTATTACGGAGCATTAACGCACTTTTATAAACAGGATATGCCGTTGGATAAATTTATTGCATTCTGTAATTTGATGAATCAATACCGCATGGGATCCAAAAGTGCGATTCGTGAAAAAACGATATTCAATGGAACGGATTTTGACTTCAGCCAAGTCAGACAACTGCTTCCGGAGACTTATCCGTATGATGCCGGGATATACCGGGTGCCGGTACGCTGCCGTCATCTGGAAAATGAAACAGAATTTCAAAGAGTCATCAATTATTACCGTCAATTGACTACCCAATGGCGGGCCCAGAATCTGCCTGAAACGATGTTTTTATATGGCATTGATGAACCGGCCACCGGCGGAAATATCGGATTTTCTTCTGTGGATAAAAAATATTTACTGCCGGAGTTGTACCGTCAATTAAAGGCGATCGCACCGTATCCGATCATGCAAACATTGAATAATACGGAGTTCCTTGATGAATTGGTCGGCGCGGTCGATATCTGGTGTCCGTTATTGACAATTTATGCCCATAACGATACATTTTTTCAAAACCGGCTGGCCGCCGGGGATACTTTGTGGCTTTACACCTGCAATGGAGATTATCCTCCGACTCCTAACTTCTACATAGAACGTCCCGGAATTGAACACCGGATAATTTTCTGGCAGACATTCCGCGAGGGAGCCACCGGATTTCTGTATTGGGCAGGCAACTGGTGGAGAGTATTGGAAAGTGACTGGATAACCAATCCGGTGATAAAGTCGGATAGAGGACGGAATCATGGTGACGGCGTGCTTTTTTATCCCGCACCGGATTTTGAAATATGGCCGTCGATCCGGGCTGAAATGATCCGGGATGGTATTGAAGATTACGAGTATCTGGCTCTGCTGAAAAAACTTACCGCCGAGTTGAAAGTCAAAAAAGGCAGTTCACATCAAGCCTTGATAGACCGGGCAGAAGCATTGTGTAATATTGATAAAATCACGACCGGAATCAATCATTATACAAAATCTCCGGAATCAATCTATCTCTATCGTGAACAAGTCGGGTGTATGATCGAAGAAATAATTGCGGTACTTAAATGATCTGTTTGATCAACCTTACCAAGAGAATAAAATGAAAAAATATATGATTCGCTGTGACATCGAAGGGGTGTCGGGAGTTGTAAGTTATGAGCAGGCCGAGCCGGGCCGTCCGGAATTTGAATTCGGCAAGAGAATGTTTATGAGTGATTTGCTCGCTTTGATTGAAGGACTCAATGCCGGAGGCGCTGATGAGATCATCATTTACGATGAACATTATTACGGTCGAAATATAGATATCGATCTGCTGCCGGAAAATGTTACAGCAATCTGCGGCAAACCACCTTACCGGGCCGATTGGGCCGGTGGACTTGATGAATCTTTTGCGGGTTTGATCCTGCTGGGATTTCACTCCAAACGCAATACCGGAGAATTACTGCACCACAGTTATGAGCCGGATATCAAAGATTTGATTCTTAACGGAGTATCTGTCGGCGAAATCGGTATCGAAGCGGCAATCGCCGGAGATTATGGAGTGCCGCTGGCAATGATAACTGCTGATTCAGCAGGAATTGCTGAAGCACAAACTCTCGTGCCCGATACTGTGGGAGTAAGTGTCAAGGAATCTCTCTGGCATAGCGGAGGAGGTTGTTATTCAGCAAAAAAAACTGCTCGGATAATTCGGGAATCGGCTGAAAAATTGGTAAAATATCCTCCATGTGCAAAGCCGTGGAATGTGAAAAATCCGGAATTGACTGTTGTTTTCAATCCCGGACCTTATCATGATAAATTTAAAGAACTTTTCAATTGTCAGGACTCCATTACCATCACCGGTGCGACCGTGACTGAATGTTGGGCAAAATACTGGCAGATGAAACTTGAAACCCAAGAGGCAATGAAATGAATGGCGATATCAGAGAGTATGTGAAACTCGGTTTAGTGCATCATATGCTCTATCCGGAGTGCAGTTCGGATGCAGAGATCCATGTAAATACATTGCTTGAATTTATCAAACGCACTGATATTGAAACTTTTGACTGCTGTATGCCGTATGGTGAGCAATACCGCTCGCAACTGATTCCGGCAATCCGGGAATGTAATAAAACGGTTTGTTTTGCCATTCATTTTTATCCGTTGCGTACACTGCCGCTGGCGGCAAAAACTCCTGCTAATTATGCACAATGCTGGATGATCCTTGATGATATGATTTCACAGGCTGCTGCCATCGGAGCAGTTGGATTTATTTTCGGAGCAGGTACTCCCTCATTCTACGATGCTTCAGATGATGACTTTGCCGCATTTGACCGCTTCTGTGATGAATTGTGCCGCAAGTTGAAACCGCACGGCATTACTGCTATGCTTGAGCCGTTTGATATGGATATTGATAAAAAATTTCTTTACGGGCCGATCGATGAATGTGTAAAACTTGCTCAAAGAGTTGCAAAACATCATGATAATTTCGGTTTTGAACTTGATATGGCTCATCTGCCTTTGATGCGTGAAGATTTGTCATCGGCAATCGCACGTACCGCCCCTTATCTCAAGCGGATTCATCTGGGTAATTGTGTTCTTAAAGACCGCAATAATCCACGTTGGGGTGATACCCATCCCCCAATGGGATTTGACGGTGGAGAAATCGACATTCCGGAATTGGTCACTGTTTTACGCAGTTTGCTTGATTGCGGATTCCTTGATAAAAACAACCGTGGCGATCTGCTGATAGAAATGACACCATTCCCCGGTAAAAGTGTTGATTTTACAATAAATGATAACTTTGAGCGACTTGAAAAAGCGTGGAAACTTGTGTGAATAATTTCAGTTGTCCGATGAAATTTTACAGAATTGATTGAAATCGTTGTGACTTGTGATATATCATAACTTAATGTTTAATACCTGAACTCCTGTATGAAGACTCTCCACCTGGAAAACAGAAGATGTTTACTGAAAAATTAAATATATTTCAAAACAAAGTCAAATTTTTCTACAATTGTTTGAAGCGTGATTATGTAAAGGAAGCAATTGACCTTGAGGCAGAATATTGCCTCACAGAAGAGCCTGTAACTTTTGAAGAAAAAAATGCCTGTCGATTCAAAAGTGTCAAACCCGGAGACATTTGGGGACGCGGTTGGCAATGTTCATGGTTTCACCTGACCGGAGAAATCCCTGCAAAATGGGATAAAAAAAGCGTCTGCATAAGGATCAATATCGGTGGCGAAGGATTGCTTTTTTCAAACGATGGCATTCCTTTACGCAGTATAACTGATCATTCTGTTTTTCAAGTAAACTTTGTCAATGAATTCTTTCCACTTTACAATGTTGCCAATGGCGGAGAAAAAATCGATTTATGGATCGATGCCGGAGCAAACAGTTACTTTGGCATGATGCTTAATCAGCATCCCCGGCTGGATACCTCTGAAAAAGACGGCATCAGGGAGGCAATGGTCAAAAGTTTGCAGCTTTGTCTGACTGATGAACCATTGCGTCAACTGGGGCTTGACTGGGAAATTGCCATGAGTCTGCTCAACGTATATCCGCAAAGTCACTACCGTTACCGGCAGATCATGACAGTGCTGATTGAAGCAATTGACCTTTTCAAAGGTGACAGTGCCAATGCCCCGGCCGTCAGAGAACTTCTTAAAGAAAAACTTTTCTCCGCCAAGGCGTGTGACAGTGCTTTGACGGTTACTGCGGTCGGTCACGCTCATATTGACACGGCATGGCTATGGCCGATACGGGAAACCATCCGCAAATGCGGCAGGACATTTGCCAATCAGATCGCCAATATCGAAAAATTTCCGGAATATGTTTTCGGAGCTTCCCAACCGCAGCATTATCAGTTTGTCAAGGATCATTATCCCGCACTTTACGAAAAAGTAAAACAG
>JAZNEV010000003.1:0-7912 GCA_045588835.1 Victivallaceae bacterium | reverse complement strand
TGGCACACTTTGTGTCCCATACACAGAAAAGGGCGTAAAAACAGAATGTAATGGTAAATCGCTTATTATCAGGAGTTTAAAATAAAAATGGCGGAGAGAGAGGGATTTGAACCCTCGGTGAGGTTGCCCCCACAGCGATTTTCGAGACCGCCGCCTTAGACCACTCAGCCATCTCTCCGGATGATTTGATAATATAGCACCGGATCGCAATTTTCGCAAGTCCGGTGCCGGTAAGAAATCGACAGATTTTATTCAGACTGCTTTTTCAGGCGTGCCACATCCTGATCTGCAAACTCAATAACCTGTTTGAATTTTTCGGCATTGGCACTGTCAGCACCGACCAACGCCCGGTGTGCTTCTGCAACCGTTTCAGCAGTTGTAAGCATATCGGCACGGCCGGATGACGGCAAAACCTTTCCGGTTCCGGCAGACTCTTTCTCACTTGCCATTTTGAAAAGTTTTGCCACTCCGAGATCCCGCAATAATTTCAAAAGTACGTCACTGGCTCCGATCAACATCACCTGCGAACCGAATTTCCGCATTTTCAAAGCGAGCATAGTCAATACCCCCATGAAGGTACTATCCATCGCTTCGCAATTTTCCAAATCGATCTGCAACCAGTTATCTTTGGTCAATTTGCCGGATAACTCCCTCAACGGCACCGCATAATCAAAATTGGCACGGCCGCAGACAGTCACCATATAACCGCCGTTAAGGACGGTAATTTGCAAATCCTCACTTTTCATAGCAACCCTCTTTTCTTACTTGGTCGCCGCTTCACCGATCACCGCTTTGATACGACGGACTCCACGGCTGGAACTTTCCTCTTTCAGAATTTTGAATGCAACCAGATCACCGGTATTTTCCGCATGGGGTCCGCCGCAGATCTCTTTGCTGACATCGCCCATGGTATAAACTTTGACCACCTCGCCGTACTTATCACCGAAAAGTCCCATAGCACCGGCGGCACGGGCATCATCCACACTCATTTCCTCACAAATCACCGGCAGTTTACGGGCAATGGCATCATTGACCAGTGCGGCAACTTCCGATATCTGTTCCGGAGTCATCTTATCCGGATGGGAGAAGTCAAAACGTAAACGCTCGGCTGTGATATTGGAACCGCGCTGCTCAACGTGCGTACCGAGTACTTTACGCAAAGCGGCATGAAGCAAGTGCGTGGCACTGTGCAATTTGGCAGTTTCCTCGGAATGATCAGCCAATCCGCCTTTGAACTTCTGTTCAGCCCCGGCCCTTGACAACTCCTGATGCTTGGCATAGGCCGCCTGAAAACCATCAACATCCACATCAAATCCCTGCTCTTTGGCCATTTCAACAGTCAACTCAAGCGGAAATCCATAAGTTTCATACAAATTAAAGGCATTCTTGCCGCTGATAACTTTTTTGGCGATATGGGCCGGGACACGGTCAATGAGTTTCTGAAATTCTTTCGTACCATGCTCCAGAGTGGCGGCGAATTGTTTTTCCTCACGCTCCAATTCGCTGGTAATGATTTCAGCGTTATTCTGCAATTCCGGATAAAATTCTTCCCACTGCTCAATGACTTTCCGGGCGATACGGGAGGCGAACTCGGTGGTAATACCGATTTTACGTCCCTCGCGGATAGCCCGGCGGATCAGGCGGCGCAACACATAGGGTTGATCCACACGGCCCGGAGTGATTCCGTCACCGATAATGAATGTTGCCGCCCGGAGGTGGTCAACGATGATACGCTCACTGGAAGTGCGTTCATTGGCAGGAATCCCCGGCACGCCGCGGATAGCATCCAACTCCGCAAAGAGTGAAGCAAAAACTTCCGTTTCATAGCAGCTGGGTTTACCTTGCAAAACAGCCGTAATACGCTCAAGTCCCATGCCGGTATCCACGTTACGCTGGGCCAGCGGTTCAAATTTACCATCGGCATTTTTATTGTACTGCATGAAAACGTCGTTCCAGATCTCAACCCACAATTTATTGGCGGGGTCAAAAACTTCCGGAGCCGGAACCGGACCGGTCCAGTAAAACATTTCGGTATCCGGACCGCAGGGACCGGTCGTACCGGCGGGGCCCCACCAGTTATCCTTTTTGCCCAGTTTGGCGATACGTTCAGCGGGGATACCCAGGTTGTGCCAGATATTCCACGCTTCTTCATCAAAAGGACAATCCTCATCACCGGCAAAAACCGTAACCGCCAGTTGAGAAAGCGGAATACCCAACTCTTTGGTCAGAAAATTGAAACTGAAATTGATCGCTTCTTCTTTGAAGTAATCGCCCAGCGACCAGTTGCCGAGCATTTCAAAGAAGGTCAGATGCACTGCATCACCGACTTCATCGATATCGCCGGTGCGGATACATTTCTGGCAGTCGGTCAATCTGCGGCCGGACGGATGTTTTGCACCTTGCAAATAAGGAACCAGAGGATGCATTCCTGCCGTGGTAAACAAACAGGTCGGGTCATTATCCGGGATCAGGGATGCACTTTTGATTTCCGCATGACCATTGGCTTTGAAAAACTCAATGTACTTTCTTCTCAATTCATTCGCTGTCATAATTCAAATCTTTCTGTTTTTCTGAATTAAAGTTCATCCTTATAAGATAATACCACAGTCAACTTTTTTCAAGCAGATTTTTTCACCTAATTACGCTTTTCACTGCGATACTCCCACGGTGGCAGAGGATTACTCTTATACCATAACCCATGACGGCGGCTGCGGGCCTGATTTTGAGCATCTTCCAGTTCCCTTTCCCCGGAAGCATAATCAGCATAATACCACGCATTTCCCTCGGAAACCATCTCCAGATTTATATATCTGCCGCCCAGCATCACCTTGCCCACACTGCGGCCGTAACGATCTACCGAAATAACTTCCACCCGGACATTTTCTCCGAGAATTTTTCCCCTCAATGCATCACGGGAAGCAATACCGTATTCCTGATCGGCTTCCGGAGCATCGATACCGTAAAAACGCACTTTATAACGTTTTTCCGTGCCGCCATCGGAAACCAGCAACGTCAAAGTATCTCCATCATATATTTCGATCACCTGACCATTCAAAATCTGTTGCGGCACCGCCCTGCCCTCCGGCACACCGCCGCCGGGAAGCATCCTGACCACAAAACCGGGCAGATAATCCTTGTATTTCAATAAATTTATACCGGTTCTGCCCAGACGGTCAAGATTGAAAAGCAATCCGCCGAGCAACAACACCCCGAAGACCATCAAAGATTTTTTGAATATTTTGCCCCACGCCCAGAAAGCAACCTTTTTACCAGCCTCTTTTACTGCACTTTTACCTTTTTTGCCAACTGCCATAAAAATATATTCTCCCGTGATTATTATTGTTGCAAAAGAAAATATAACCGCAAAACCGCAAAAAAACAAGTCTCTTATACCGGACAACTCTTGATTTTTCGCCGCACTGATTTATAATTGAAAAACAGAGGAGAGCCACCGGATGGTCCGATGGTAAAAAAGAGGAGAAGAAAGTATGAAAAAAAGTCTTCTGATCTGGGGAGCGCTCGTCGTCGTCGCGCTCTGTTTCGTCGGGTGTTGCTACTATAACACCACCCACTGCACCCATCATCACGCCAGCGCAGACAACTGCCCGACCTGTGATCAGCAGGATGGTGACGACGGCGATGTGGAAACCGTAACCATTGAAGCCGTCGAATTGATTCCGGCCAATGCTCCGGCAACCAACGCCCCGGCCCAAGGCAATGCTCCGGCACAGCATAATCACCCTGCCCCGGCGGCCAATGCCCCGGCATCCGGCAACTGATCGGTATTCAGAGGCAACGTATGGAACGATCCCTCCGAAATACCAGAACTGAACAAAATCTGCTCAAGGCATTTGCCGGAGAATCACAGGCGCGTAACCGTTACACCTATTTTGCTTCACAGGCAAAAAAGGAAAATTTCATGCAGATTGCGGCGATCTTTGCCGAAACTGCAGATCAGGAAAAGGAACACGCGGAAAGATTTTTCAAATTCCTTGAGGGCGGCAAAGTCAGCATTACTGCTGAATATCCGGCCGGGCAGATACTTGACACAGCCCACAATCTGGCGGCAGCCGCCGCCGGGGAGTACGACGAGTGGCATGATCTCTATCCGGAATTTGCCGAAATTGCCAGAGAGGAAGGATTCACCAAGATCGGAGCTGTTTTCGACTTTGTCTGCGTTGCAGAAAAACAGCACGAAAAACGCTACCGTGATTTGCTGTGGAATATTGAAAACGACCTTGTTTTCAAACGCCCGGCCCCGGTTATATGGCGGTGCCTGAATTGCGGATACCTCCACAGCGGTACCAAAGCCCCCGAACGTTGTCCGTCATGTGACCATGACCGGGGATACTTTGAACTCCTTGCTGAAAACTGGTGATTGCCAACCAAATCGAACAGGAGGCTGTCCGTTAACCGGACAGCCTCCTGTTCACACCGCCGTACATGCGATTCAGCATCCGGCGGTTCAGTAACTTATGTGCATAACGGTCGATACCGTCAAATTAATACGCATACCTTGCATACTGAAAAACACTTCCGGAATTCAACCGGAAGTGTTTCGAAATCAGTTACGATTCAGTCTTCAGCGACAAAACTGTCTTTGCCGACGCCGCAAGCCGGGCAGTTCCAGGTATCAGGGATATCCTCAAAAGCAGTTCCCGGAGCGATTCCGCTATCCGGATCACCGACAGCAGGATCATAGACGTAACCACAAACTTCGCACACATACTTTTTCATAATTTTATCTCCTTTTTTTTAACAAAACGGCATTATGCCATTTTTTGTTTTTTACGTTTGATGGTATAATACACACTCAATACATAATCGGTTGCAACCATCGAAAAATCCAGAACATAAAGCCAAAACACCCAATTGGTCAGACATCCGCGACTCAAGGCACTGATCTTACCGCAAATACCGCAGAGATAACCGATCAACACCAGCGAAAGAAATATAAAACTTTTACCCTGCGGATTTTTGACCCGCAAAGTTTTAATGATCGCCGGCGGCCAACTGACTCCGAAACAAATCAGCATGATGCCTTCCCACATACCCCCCGGACTCCTCTCAACAGGCTATACTTTTTAATTTTTCAGCCAACGTGACACCGGCGTCAAAAACGTTTTGCAACTCCACGGCCGTCGGTCTGTATCTGGATTGGATAAAGGGTATCGGCAAATCAAACTTCATTGCTTCCAATTCAGCGGTGATCTGCTTGGCCCCCTCCCCGCTCCATCCGCATGAGCCGAATGCAAAACCGATCTTATTGAGCGGTTTAAGCCCCTTGATATAGGTCAGGACATCGGCCATCGCCGGAAACATCTGATTATTCATTGTCGGAGCCCCGAATGCCGCCAAACCGCTGTGGGCAACCGCAGTCATAACTTCACTGCGTTCACTTACAGCCAGATCGATGATTTGCACTTCGACTCCGGTACTGCGGACACCATCAGCAAAGGCCCGGGCCAATGCTTCAGTAGCATGCCACATCGTACTGAATACCACAACGGCTTTCGCCTGCGGCTTTTGTTCAGCATAACGGCGGTAAGCAGCAAAAACCTGATCAAAATCCTTGCGGAAAAGCGGTCCGTGATCCGGAGCAATAATCTTTAACGGCAGATCCAACGCCGGAAGCGAATCGAGCAAAGCCAGAATCTTGCTGCTTTGAGCATTGATGATATTGGCATAGTATTTGCTCATCTCATATTCAAGAGTGGCCGGATCATACTCATCGGCCCACAACTTGCTTCCGGCCAGATGCTGCCCGAAAGCATCCTGCGAAAAAAGCACACCGTCACGATCATAAAAACTGATCATACTGTCAGGCCAATGCAACATTCTGGTTTCCACAAAAGTCAACTTGCCGCCTCCCAGAACAAGCGGTTCAGAAGCGACATCCACATCCAAGCCGTAATAGGCTTTGAGCGTTTTCGCCCCCATGGCTGAAGCGAAAACCTTTTCCGGCTTGATCGCCGCAATGGCTTCGCTCAATGCTCCGGAATGATCCGGCTCGGCGTGATTGGAAACGATATAGTCGATTTTTTCCGGATCGATCACGGTGGAAATGCGTTCCATCATTTCGGCGTAGAACGGCTGTTTCACCGTATCGATCAAAGTAACCTTTTCATCTATGATCAAAAAAGCATTGTAGGTAGTGCCGCGGCCGGTCAGATACCCGTGAAAATTACGGACACTCCAATCAACCGCACCGACCCACCAGACATTTTCTGAAATTTTTTCAGCGTTATAGAAGCTTTTCATATTCCCCCCCAACGTTTTACAGTTCAAGGCTTTTGCCACAAACCGTGAATATTACAACTTGCCCGGATGATCAACTTCGGCGACAAAGGCACATAAAATGCCGCCTGCGGCAAATCACCGGGTTTAAGATGATAACGGTTGACATAAGCACCGTTGATCACCTCGATCCACTCAATAAAATGTTCAGGAAGCATCGGATGAGCAGTTTCACCGACTTTCACCAGTATTCCATCTTCCCGAGCTTCAACCACCGGAACGTGTTTCTCCACGGCGGCATCAACCGAATTGGGCTGTTGAAAATTCATCGGCACTCCGCAACATACCGGAGCTTGAATATCCTTGGCCCCGGCGAAGGTGATCTCCATTTGCAAACCGCATCTGGAACAACGGTAAACATCACAAGTTTTCATACTCAATTACTCCTGAAATTCACCCGCACACCCGTTTTACGCTCCCCTGAAAACGACCCCGGCAAAAATAAAAAACACTTACCGGCAACACAAGGTTAATATATGCCATTTTTATCTTTTTTCAACTTGTATTTTGAAAAAAACGGTATATATTTCAACTTAAAACGAGGAGATGACACATGAAAAAAAACAAAATCCCGGTTGACATTCAGCAAATGACCTTTGAGGAGGCTTTAACTGAGTTGGAAACTCAGGTCGCGAAACTGGATGCCGGCAACTGCCGGACAGTCACCGAATTGACCGATTGTTTTGAACGCAGTTTTTATTTATCCACCCATTGCCGGAATATTCTTACAAGACTGAATAAAAGGATATCCCTTTTGACCGGCGATGATGGCAAAGATGGTCAATGGAGCGACTTTGATCCGGAATCGGGACGCCGGGAAAATTCACTGTTTTAACCGGTGTGCCTGCGGCATTATTCAAAGATTCTTCACGGCGGGCAAGGTATCTCTGGTAACTGGCATCGGATTCCTTTGCGCCCTGTTTGTGCTTGACGGAATACTCTTTATACTCCGGACTGATATAACTGCCGGTGAATTCCTCGCCGATGTGGTCGGGGCCCGGATTGACAATGCCATCAGTATATTCCATCACGAAGTCAAACAACGGGTCAATACTCCTGCGGTAATCTTCCGGAGATAAGGAGGTGTCGCCCAAATCAAGGCCGCCGGTGAGGGAAAAGCGGATTTTTTTCAATACTTCCCTTGCTTTTTCAATTTTTTGGAGTAATTTATTATAGCCTTCCGGTATGTGGTATCGCTCTTTGAGTGTGCCACCCGTTATATCGGAAGGTTTCTTTAATTCATCCAATTCCAAAGAGTAAACTTTATTTCCAGCAGTTTCTTTGACAGTAATGTATGCTTCGGCAAAATCATCACCAAGTAAAACCGGGGCAACAAACCGTTTGATAGAAACGATATTTGGATCTCCACTTTTGTCGGCACTACGGTGTCGCAGATGAATTCTTCTTCGATGTTGGCTTGCTGTTTGGCAGATGCTTCGCTGAATTTGATACCATCACGATCGATCGTATAGCGGTCAAGGCGTTGGTGATATTCTTTTCCGCTAATGACCAGCGGAATAATCTCTTTGACCAGTTTTTTATATGCTTCCGGATTTGTCTCAATAAGCGAGTGGACAAAATGCACGGGTGGGAAGGATATAAGGAACAAACCGGC
>JAZNEV010000002.1:0-29628 GCA_045588835.1 Victivallaceae bacterium | reverse complement strand
CGGAGAGTAAAGTCATCTATCATACCCGTCACAAGGAATGCCGTTTGATTTCCGGTCAGGATATGTCGCCGGTCGTATTCAAACTTTACCGGGAAAAACGTTTTTTCCGGTATTTATTCCGTCCGTCACAGGCCTGCCGGGAATTTCTGGGGTTCAAATTTACTTCTGATGCCGGAATTCCGGTGGCTGATTATCCGGATCAATTTGAGTTATCTGGCCAGACTTCACAATGCCGGTTTGGTGCATGGCGGCTTCCATCCCCGAAACGAATTATTCAAACTGGATGAAAATGGAAATATGAGTGTGGTATGGATCGATTTGGCTACTGTTGCTCCGGAAGGTAAGAACAGACGTTTTTCCCGTCAAGCTGATTTGAACAGTTTTTTGCGTGAATTTGCCTTTGATCCTGAAAAAGAGGCCGGTTACCGGGCTTATTATGCTTCTTTGTGCCGTAAATGAGAAAAAAATCTCTTTTTTTTGCGTTTTGAGCATTTTTTTCTGTTGAAAAAAGTCAAATTGCAGTTTATAGTATCGCTGACAGTGTGGACAACTAATGGGATGATGAAATGAAAAAATACAGAAAACACTCATTTACGCTGATCGAGCTGCTGGCCGTTATCGGATTGCTCGCTTTGCTTATCGGAATATTTACTCCGGCCTTTATCCGCATGATGCAGGGAAATCAGGTCGATCAGGTGTCATCCAAATTCAAAACCGGCATGGAAGTTGCCCAGGCCCGGTCGGTCGCATCCCGGAAATATGTGGCGATGGTGATCCCCGGCAAAGCCGCAGACGCTGATGCCAAATTGCGGCCTTATTGCAATGGCGGTTACCGTTTGGCCTATGTGAAACGTGACGGTAACGAATATGTTTTTGATTCATGGGTCCCCGGCCAGCAGTGGTCGAATATGGTCGATGGTGCGATGCTGGTGCGTATACTCCGGCGCAAGGATTGGTATAACAAGGCCGGAGATGATGAGAGTGGTGTTAAAGGTTTGGTAACTGATCCGGCGGATGATGCCACCGGAGCCGTTTCTCTTGCCGGAAATACCGGTGATGCTTTAACCGGGTACGAGTGTTTGACGACGATCATGATCCCGGAGGAAATACATGATGCCGGTACGGATGATATCGTGCTTCTGGGGATTGACGGCAGTAAAACAAATGAAAGATATAAATCGCAGGCCAGGGCAATCGTGTTTACTCCTTTCGGCGGTTGTGTCGGCGGTGATGATCCGTTGCTCTTTTTCTTCACGGAAGCAACTGTCAGTGACGACAGTTACACATATACCAATGAAGATAACTTTTTAGTACTGAAACTCAATCCGATTACCGGCAAGGTGGTCTATCTGTCGATGGAGGATGGCGATGAATAAGTTGATGAAATTCCGGTTCAATCTGGTTGAAATCATGCTGGCGATCGTGATATTGTCAGTGGGTATGGCCAGTATTTTTGTGCTGTTTCCGGCCGGTTTGAGCAATCACCGTTCGGCGATGGCGGAAAACAGTATTGCTGATATGGCCGAATTGGTCATTTCCCACATCCGGGCTCAGGCGGCTTTGAAAGGTACGGCGAATGACTTTGGCGGTGCCGGTGACGAGTTTTCAACGAGTCCGGCAGCTCTTCCGACAGATGTGCCTGGTAGTTTTGAGTGGCGTTCGGTTAGCAGTTCAGATCCATGGACGGTGAAAAAAGTTGACACAGGACTTTACTTTGTCCGTCAGCTTTCCGGGCCGGCGGATGATCCTTATGTGGATTTTGCCGCAGTAGTGCGGGTTTATCAGGATGATAATTATGAGGCGGAGTTGTTTGTTCCGGTTTCTGCTCACGGCGACAGCGACGATGACGGCGAAGAAGACGGCGGCAAAGCATTATATTCCGGGGCCAGGCACTCATCCGATTGGGAGTTGGATGCTGATGATGGAGCAAAATTGAAAAAGTTGGCAGTCGGCAGTACGGTTTTGCCTTTGATCGTGGAGATCAGTTACCCGGCAGATGTGCCTTACGGGGATCGGACCAAAGCGTATTTCCGCTTTGAGATATTTAATGAACAGTACAAATTGAAAGAGGAGACTACGCCGTGAAAAAGTACCGTAGAACTCACTTTACATTGATCGAATTGCTGGCGGCCATGGCTGTTTTCAGCATTTTGCTGGTGGTTTCTCTGCGGCTTTTTTCCGGAGCCCAGCAGATTTGGTTGCGCAGTGAACAAAAAACTGATACATTTGCCTCGGCCCGTACGGCGATGGAGTTTTTGGCATCCCGTGTGCAGGTGATCAATTATATTGATGATGAACCATTTGAGATCATTGATAATACCGACAGCGATTCTACCGGAGTTGCCGGTTATGAGTGTGACGAGATCTGGTTTTTCAGCAATCTTGCGTTGGGTGATGGCGGACACTACCGGCATTTTATCAAATTCCGTCTGGTCGATCCCACCGGGGATAAGGATAATGCCGGAGCATTTCAGATGATCAAATATACCGATCAGAAGGCCCGGGGACGCAATCATTTTTTCCACGAACTTTATCCCGGATACAGTGATGACAGCCGTAAAATCAAAACTTATACTGAAGCGATGACCCATTTGCGTAAAGTTTTTGCTGAAGTGGAAGAAAATGGGGATGATCCGACGGTTGACGGTGTGGAAGCAAGTGCCTCGGCGGTGGATATCATTGAAAATGTGGTCAGTTTCAAGATCATCCGCTATGTGGCAGAGGTGGAGGATGACGGAAGTTATAAATTTGAGTATGCCGGTGGCGATACGACTGCCGCACCATATCTGATAGAGGTCGAGTTGCGTATGCTTGACAGCCGGGAAAGTTTCCGCAGATGGCGTGAAGCGGAAAGCAAAGCGGAAAAAGATGCCATATTTGCTGAATACGGTTATACATTCCGCCGGGCGATATTGCTTGGTAAGAAAGGAAATTGATGATGAAATATGTGAAAAATAACTCTGAAAACGGAGCAGTGCTGGTTTTTGCCATCGGGCTTTTGGCGTTGCTGCTGCTGGTCGGGCTGGCTTTTGTCGGCAATTCGATCAACTACCGTAAAGTGGCAGAAAATAACAGCTCCCGTTCCCAGGCCAGAATGTTTGCTTTATCGGCGGTAAGCCGGGCGGCAAGTTCGTTGCAGATATATTCTCATCAATACATCAAATATGATTCGTCGCATGAACCGCCGAAAAGTTTTGATCATATTTTCAGTTTTGCCAAATATGATGAGGATGGTGCGGTTTCTTCCGGTGGAGCTTATGAATATAATGACGGTCTTGTCGGTGATTTTTCACTGATGCTGCTGCCGGAAAACAGTTCGGTATTAAGTACTCAGCGGGCACAGGCATTCAACAGCCGCTTTTTGAATAACTGGCCCGGCAAATGGGTGTTCTTTACCAATGGTTTAAGTGATGATGACCGGCGGATCATCGGTCGTGCCGCATGGCAGGTGGTCGGTTCTCCGGCGGAGATCCTTGCTCCGGTCTTTATGCGTGGGCAGGTTACTGTAGATCCTTACTATGAAAGTGGAAGTTTTTATCCCAATGAACATCGCTGGGGGCGGGAAATTGACGAAGTTGTGTTGCCGACAGGTGTTTTTACAGTGGGTAATGCTGTCACTAATGCTGACAGTATCATTGACAATATGGGGACTGTTTATTCCGCAGTGGATGGGGCCAATGGGAGTGGTGAAAATGCCATGCGGATTCAACGCTGGGTGGAAAGTTGGTTTATTCCGGATTTCGGCGGCGGTACGGTCGGTGATCCTACTGCGACCAGTTTTACGGAAACTTATGGAGTCGGGCGTTACAATAGATTGCGTTTCAATATTTCCGAATTGAATGACGGCGGGCCGGATTGGAAGGAAGATCGTGGTGGAAATGACGTATACGAAGGTTTGGATCAATGGTATGCCAGGTTGGGGATTACCTCAGAAAGTGAAAGTGATGCCAATAGCGAAATTGCGATCACCCGTTTGACGGCAGATGCTCCGTTTTTAATGGATCATACCGATAAACTTTTTGACTGGCAGATATTTGGAGAGAGGGTCGATTCCGGTGACCGGGAGTTCGGCGGTTTGCCGTTTTTGCGCCGTATCGGTAATACAAGTGGTACATTTGCTGATTTGTCAGATTTGCGTAAACAGATCGCCGCCAACTTCAATGATTATTGCGACACTGACGGTATTCCGACATCAGATGTGCCGGCGGCAACGTGGCTGACACTGTTGGGGACAGATGATCCGAATCCTACCTATACCGGTAATGAGTTGACTCCGTATTTGTACGAAATCGGCGTGAGTTTCGGTGTTGCTTCCAGTGATGCTGATTCAGCTGTTATTTCTGCTTCCAGAGAAGATGACGAGACCGGTAAATATAAATATTCTATCGGGGCACAGATATTGGCAGCTCCGGTGGTCAAACTGTGTAACATATATCCTTTTAATCCGGGCGGTGGCATGTACAGCAACTTCGGTACAAACGACTTCCTGCGGGCTTATGTTGATTTGGGGAAGTTGGATATCAAATTTCAACTCCGTCAGGTAAAGTTGAAAGATGTGGAATTTTCTTATGTTGTAACCATCGAAACCGTTACAGAGACTACTGTTACCGGAACTGACGACGAGGGAAATCCGACCAGCAATACTACCACCAATACTGATACTGTTACGGAAACGAGAACTTTCAAAGTTGATGCAATTACCCTTGCCAACTTGAATCCCGATGATGTCGGACTTGGATGGTATGATAAACTTGGTACAGAATTTACTCTGACCGGTTCCGATTGGGAGCGTACTGCGGCAACTGCGGTAAATCCTGATACTCCGATCGATCCGGTTGTATTTTCTGCATCTGATGTGGATAACTCAAGCGGCAGTAAACCTTATCCGTGGAAGCGTGGAGCATCCGGGGATGCCATGTGGCAGAAAGCATTACCGGCAACTGCGTTGACTTTTTATTACACGCTTGAACCGGCGGACTTTTTTGATGTGATTTCGTCGAGTTCGGCCAAATTAAAAAAGGATGTGACATTGGGTACTGTTACCGGCACCGGAAGTTATCCCGGAGATTTGGATGGTTACAAATATGCTTTGTACGGTAAAGAAGAAGATCCTTCACCAACGACGGAAACTCCGGATGCCAATACGACCATCACAACAACAGTGACCACCACTTACAGTGATCCGAAGATCAAAACCCAGCCGTCTTCTATTTCAGTCGATAAAATCGAAATTCAGAAATTCAATTTCGCCGGGATCCGCCGGGCGATCCTGACGGCGAATATCGGCGGAGAAGAAGTCGGTATCGACTTTGTCGGCAAATTGATGTCACCGGATTTTACGGTCGATTCCCCACAGGAAATCGCTTGTCCGACCGTGGCCACTGTTTTGCCCGGTTTTGTCCTTGGCAGTTCCCGGAACTATGATCCGCGTCAAAATCTGAATAACGGTGACTGGCTGGGATTAGGACAATGGGCATTTTTTGAAGATATTTTTACATATGACGTAGAGTCTGACGACATTGTCTCGTTACTTTGTTTGGGAGGTATCAATACCACGGTTGATCTGGAGGCTGCTAATAACTTTGTGCCGTTCCCGACGACCAAACCGAATGACCGGGATGAGGAAACTGCCGATGAACCGGCTTATAAATCTGACAATGACCGGATTTCTACGGCGGTTATCCGCAATGCCCCGATGATGAGTCCGTGGGAGATCGGTTTCATCCACCGGGGGATCAGATGGCAGACGATCAATATCAAAAATGCCGGATTTACCAATTTTACCGATAATGAAGAAAATTGGGGAAATACCGGCAGTACTTATCAGCAGGGTGACGGGGCGATTCTGGAGCAGATCAAAATGTCTGACCGCATCCGTTCTTACGGAAAAATCAATATCAACCGTTTGCGTTCCGGAGATACGCACTTCAAAGATAATGAAACACAAAATCTGGCTGTTGCCCAGTCACTCTTTACCGGTTTGGTCTATAATGAAAATCCGTTGAAATTCATCATTGATTCCACCCGGAATGCTGGTGGCCTTTTCCCCGACAGTGCCAGTGCCGGAGGCACGGATATCGATTTAGAAGTATCATTGGGCGGTGGTGATGATTATGGAATCGCTTGTGCAAGTAACTTTGCCCTGGATGCCGATCGGGGGGAATATTCCAGAAGAATTGCGTTCCTTGATTATGACGTTGGAGATCTTTGTCTGGAAAATGCTTTTTCTTCAACCGTTTCCAACTCTCAAACGACAGATGCCGCACAGGAGGAGATCATCGGTAAAACGATCAACTTGCTTTCAGCCCACCGTTCATCGCCGAATATTGTGTATGTGGTGATCGTGGCCCAGAGTATCCGTGACCGGGCAGGGGAACAGGTGCAGTTGACCACTGAAACGGATGCGACTGTTTTTACTGATCCTTACGGTGGTGCAGTTGCAATCGATGACGGTGTGGTGACCATGGCGTGTAAATATGGCCGTTTTGATTATTTTGCACATGACACTATGGATCCGGGAAAAAATATTTATTTTGACGAGATAACCGGTGAAGTAAAGATGTTTGTGCAGTTGCATCACGATACGACCACCGGGCAGTTGACGATTTTGAAAATAGACTATCTCTGATTATGAAAGATGTTGTAATTCTTGCCGATGGTGAATTCCCTCGCCATCGGCTTTTATTGGATATTTTGAGAAACGCCGCCTGTGTGGTTTGCTGTGACGGCGCGGCAGACAAGTTATTGCGTTTCGGCCGGGAACCGGATTGGATCGTCGGTGATTTGGATAGCGTTTCTCCGGAAACCAGAGAGCGTTTCTCCGGCCGGGCGGTCAAATTTTTTGAACAGGAAACCAATGATCTGGCCAAAAGTTTCCGTTTCTGTCTGGAACATAAATTATCCGTGAATGCCATTATCGGTGCTGCCGGAGCCAGAGAAGATCACTTTTTGGGCAATCTCGGCCAGTTTGCGGAAGCCGCCGCTCAATTTCCCGGCTGCCGTCTTTATACGGATACCGGATATTTTGTCAGTTTCACGGGGCAGGGGAGTTTCGATGCTCAAATCGGCAGTCAGGTGTCAATATTCAGTTTTGATCCGGCGGCGAAGTTAAATTCCCGGGGGTTGAAATATCCTTTGATAGATTTATCGCTCAAGTGGTGGTATTCCGGCACGCTCAACGAGGTGCAGAGTTCGCCATTTACCCTTGAGGTTGATCGTGAAACACCTATTTTGCTGTTTTTTAAGTATTGAAACTTGAAAAACACATTATTTCGTGTTATATTAAAAAATATTGTGTTGTAAAAGTATTGAAAGGGGGTGAATTCCATGCATACCGAAGTCCGCGTCAAAAAAGGTGAGGTCATCGACCGCGCACTGCGTCGGCTCAAAAAGAAGCTCGACAAGGAGGGAACCCTCAAAGAATTGCGCAACCGCCGGCACTATGAAAAGCCGAGCGAAATCAAACGCCGCGAAGCCAAACAGCGTCGTCACTGATTTGCGTAAGTGCAAAAAAAGAGATCCGTTTTCCGGGTCTCTTTTTTTGTTATTATGTTGAATTTGCTGATTTCCTGATGTATATTAATGCAGCAAGATTGCTTTTGGAGTGGAATCAGATGAATATAGATCGTAAATATTTTGCGATATCGATGTTTTTATTGCTTGCATTGCTGATAGTTGGAGTAATTCAGTTGAATCCTCCGGCAGATAAAGACGAACAATATCAGGAATACCATTGCAATACCTATCTCATGTTGGATTTACTGTGTGAAGAAAGTTTCAAAGGTTCTCCGGAAGCCAAAGAAATGTTGGTCAGGTATTTGGAAAAGGAGGAACTGTATATTGATCTGGCGGTTTGGAAAAACCGGGGAGAAAAAATACAATGAAAAAACATTTTTTTTATTCTCCGTGGTTTGTCGTTTCAGTGTGTATGATCCCGGTCGTTTTCAGAATTTTATTCGGTCATTCTCCTTCAACTCATCCGGAAGCAAATTGTTTTATAATGCATTATAATTCCGGTGCAATGTTGCATGAGTTGATTTTTGATCCGGTCCGTACTGATTGGGCAAATTATCAGGCCAGAGAACTCAGTTATCTGTTGGATTATATCGATGCCAAATTTATTTTCTACTCCATATTGAACCATTTTTCTCACTTTTATTCTGTAACATCAATATTTTTTCTGGTAATGTCCGGCGTTTTGATTTATTACAAGTTGAAAAAACTTTTTCCGGGAAAAAATCATTGGCTGTTGTTGGCTGTTCCATTTATGTATGTTTGCTGTTACATTGACAGTATCGGTTTTTTCCGTTCATCCAAACCGGCAGTTTCATTTTTGTTGTTGTTACTGTTCTTTGAAATTGCAGAAATGTTGAAAGAGCCGGAAAGATTTTTGAGTGTGAGATCTCAAACATCAATATTTATTGTGTTGTTGTTGTTGCCGTTTTTTGACCGTATCGGCTTTTTTATCACTGCAGTATGTGCCGGCAGTTCAGCATTGATGCTGACCGTTTATTCGTGTAATTTTTCATGGATAAAAGAAGTTAAGGTAGAAAAATACAAAAAAGCACTGTCGATTTTTTCATTATTTGCTCTTGCGGCAGTGGTGATTTCTTTGATTTATAATTTTATTTTTGCTCCCGCACTGGTTGAAGCGATCAATCATTATCGTCCAAGTTTTGCGTACCAGCGTCTGCAATTGAGCGGAGCGGCATTTGAGAAGGGCTTTTTCTTTGTTTTGAAAAACTATGGAGCTTATTTTCTGCCTGTTGATAATGATCTGGCAATTCTTTCGGGGCTGTTTATTACATTTTTTTTATGCTGGGCATCATTTTCAATCAGTTGCAATGCAAAAGAACAGTATTTAGTTCCTGTCGCATTTCTGGGGATTTTTACCGTTTCTGTTATTTGTTGCGGTATGATGATCGCACGTCATCCGGTGATGTCAGAATTGCCTGCCGGGGCATATTTTCAAGTATTCGGGGCAGCATTGACCGGAATCTTTGCAATAATTTTCTTTGAATCTCCATCTATGAAAATCAAACAAATTACGGTGATTTTGATCGTTGCAGCGATTTTGAATCCGTTGCTGAAAACAATGAATGGCGGTTCCGAAAATGAAAGCGAATTATATTTTCATAAACAAACTACACAATATACGATCGAATTGCTCAATAATCCGCAATCAAGTATTGAGAGACCGATACCGGTTACTTCCGGCAGATTGGTGGATTTTGTACGAATCCGTCAATGAGCATTCAAAATTTTATTTCCACGAGGCAATTTTACGGCAGACCTCTTGGGCCGCGGCAATAATTTCGCTTTCACCGGGGATGATCCGGTTTCGCATCAGGAATTTGCCGTTGCAGATAACCGAATCGATCACCGTGGTATCAGCGGCGTACACCATATCGGCGATCAAGTCATAATTTCCGCTCATTACCGGGTGAGTCATATCGATCAGGAGCATGTCAGCGACCCTGCCGGCGGCGATTTTACCGGCATTTACTCCGGCGAATTGAGCCCCGGTGACAGTCGCGGCGTGAAAAATATCCGCAGTTTTTCCGGCAGTGGGAAGTTTGGCGGTCATCTTTGCGGTCAGCGCGGCAACTTTCATCTCATCGATCATGGAAAGATTATTGTTGCTGGATGTGCCATCGGTACCTATGGCAATTTTGCATCCGGCTTTTTTTGCCGCTTCAAAATCAAACATGCCACTGCATAATTTCATATTTGATACCGGATTGTGGGCAATATACGCCCCTCTGGCCGCAATGATTTCCCGATCATGACCGGTCAGATGCACACAGTGTGCCAGCATTGCACGTTCATTGATCAAACCGAGATTATCGAGGTATTCCACCGGGGTCATATTGTGTTCTTTGAGACAATCTGCGACCTCTTTTGCGGTTTCAGAAACATGGATATGAATTTGACGGCCATCTGATTCCATCATTTTTGCAATTTTTTGCAGAGTCGGCTTATCCACCGTGTAGATGGCGTGCGGAGTGTGGGAAACCGTTACGGTATCTGCATTTTGTGCCGCTTCGATCAAGGCTTCGTTGGCTGTTTTTGCATCATCGGAAATATTTCCCAGATAAAGCAGACCGAGGGTTGCTCTCATGCCTGATTCCTGTACCGCTTTCAGTGCTGCTTCCGGGTGCCAGTAGGAGTCATTGAAATAGACCGTGCCGGAATGGATCATTTCGACCGTTGCCAGCCGGGTGCCGATATAGATGTCTTCGGCAGTAAGTTTTGCTTCCACCGGCCAGATGTGATTATTAAGCCAGTCAAAGAGTTCCATATCTTCGGCGTATCCGCGCAAAAGAGTCATCGCCGCATGGTTATGGGCGTTGTAAAACGGCGGCAGCACTGCAAGTTTTTTCTGACCGTCAAAAATTTCAGCATCCGGAGCCTGAATTGCCGGTTCAACGGCAGAAATAATACCGTTTTCAATCAGAATATCGCAGCTTTGACGGTCAAGGATTACATTTTTAAGCAGAGTTTTCATAATGATTTACCCTTTAAGATGAAATTGATTTCCCGATCCATTGTACCGGAAGAACGCATATCATCAATGATTTGATTTTCCACGTTTTCCGGCGGCAGATTGATCCCGGAGAAAAGTTTTTCGGTCGACAGTATTCTCAATGCTTCATTGCTCAAGGCCATACTCGGGTCGATGTAACGCAATTGTGTCGGTTCATCGAGCATGAAATTCAACGGGCGTTTATTATTTAAGACCAGTTCATCCGGTAGATCGCTGCCGAATTCATCTTCCACACCCATGTTGGCGATCAATGGTTTATTTTGAAGCAGAAGCGGGACATATTCAGCCAGAACTCCGGGCAATCCGGTGGCAGAAACCACGCACCATGCTTCCTGAAGTATTGACTGTACTTTTTCCCGGTCAGTGGCATTGATGAAAAGAGTGTTTTCCGGGGGCGTAATATCTTTGAGGTCAATGATTATAACTCTGGCACCGGTCAATGCGGTATAATATGCTGTGCCGCAACCGACTTTTCCGCCGCCGAAAATTACAACCGTTTTGTTTTGAAAATCTGTAAAGCCCAGATGTTTCATGGCCCGTACAAAACTTTCTCCGGTTCCGCAAGTTGTTTCAAAACGTTTCAGAATGCCGGAATCTACCGAGATAACCGGTTGTCGGCAGTTTTGATAATATTCCAACCCGGAACGGGTCAATTCGGCATAGCCGAAACGTGAATTGACTTTTATGTGACGCCCGGCACAATCTGCGATCAAATCGAAACTTTCCTGCAAATCAGTTCGGTCTGCCACCCGGATGCCATATTGTTTAAGTTGCTGCACTACTTCGGGATCACAGGGGATATCCTGCCCCACAGATACCGTTAAATTCGCTCCTCCGGCCAGTAATACCGCATATTTGATCATGGTATTGCGGAAAACCGGCGTCGCATCGAGAATTTTCATTCCGGAAAACGGTTTCGTATTTTGAAAACGCAGTTTCTGGGCGTACATTGCCGGATAATCAGCCGGGGAATAAAATTTTTGCAGATATTCAAAGAGTTGATCTGAATTGATTTGAGAAAAAATTTCCCGTAAAATTTCCCGATCATCAAAATGGTGTTTGACTCCATTGATCTCCTGATAATTTTCATGACCTTTACCGGCAATGAGAACCACATCGTTTTTTTGAGCAGCGGCAACAGCCTGCCTGATGGCCGCCGACCGGGAAACGATCACTTCAAATGATGTACCGGCGGGAATTCCGGCAATGATATCGTCGATGATGTCTTCGGGGACCTCATCGCGCGGGTTGTCGCTGGTCACGATCAATTCATCCGCCCATTTTGCGGCAGCGCTCCCCATCCGGGGGCGTTTGGTCTTATCCCGGTTGCCTCCGCAACCGAATACTGTGATCAATTTGCCGGGACAAAGCGGTTTGAGAGTTTGCAAAACGTTACTCAAGGCATCGTCAGTATGAGCGTAATCCACAAAAACATTTGCCCCGGAAGGCGTGATCAGCCTCTCCAATCTTCCGGGGATCGCCAGATGTTCATTCAGTGCATCGTTTATGGACTCAGGAGCAATTCCATCACAAAGAAGCAAGGTCAGAACTCCGGCCAGATTACTGATATTGTAAGTGCCGGGCAAGTCAAATGAAACCTGATAGGCTTGCAAGGCATTACTTAAAATAAAACGGCAGCCATTCAAGTTGCTGGATTCTTCTGAAATACGCCATCCGGCATTTTCCGCCCTGCCGAATGTGGGTATTTTCAAATCAGTTCTTTCGGTTGCCAGTTCTCCGGCGAGGCGTTTTCCGGCCGGATCATCGATATTGATCGCGGCAATACCGCCAACGGTAAGCAAATCGGTGAATAAACGTTTTTTGGCCTGATAGTAATTTTCCATATTCTCATGGAAATCCAGATGATCTCCGGTAAGATTGGTGAAAATCGCACCGTGGATGGTGAATTTGCCGAGACGCTCCTGGGCAAGAGCATGGCTGGAAAATTCCATGGCACAGACGGTTGCATCATTTGCCTGCATTTGCTTGAGCAAAGAATAAAACGTTTGCGGATCCGGGGTGGTGTGAGTGGCTGCCGCACTGTTTTTCCCGTCATCAAACTCTACTGTAGAAAACATTCCGCAATGAATACCGGCAAATTTGAGCAAATGCCGCAGTAAGTAGACCGAGGTGGTTTTCCCGTTGGTTCCGGTGACGGCATAGATTTTTAATTGTTGATCCGGATCTCCGTTTGCACGGCGGCAGAGCAGAGCATAGGCTTGCCGGATATCCCGGACCTGACAAAAGAGAATATCCGGCGGATATTCTGCCAATTCAGAAGTGTGTATGATCGCAGAAACTTTGGCGGCAATGGCATCGGGGATGAATTTTTCGCCGTCAACGGCAGTTCCTTTCACGGCGGCAAAAACAGAACCGGGCCGAAGTTTTCTGGAATCACAAAACACCGGAGCCTCCGGGAAAATCCCTGAATTGCCGTGAGTCGAGATCAACAAATCACCAAAAAGTTTTTCCGGGGAAATACCCATATCATCCGGCCTCCGGGGGGAGGGCTTTTTCTACGGCATTGCCGCGAGAGCCTTTCGCAAATACTGTATCATCCGGCTGAACGAGCGTCCGCAGAAAAATCCCGGCTTCTTCCGGCGTGTCAAAATGATTGGCAGCAAGTCCGGCAAATTCCCGGCCGATGGTTATAACTGTGGCATCCGGCAGTTTCTTCCGGATCAAATCCAACAGATCACGGTGTTCTTTGGCGGAGGATGGCCCCAATTCTCTCATGCCGCCAAGCAACAGTATCAACCTTCCGGGCAGGGGCGAGGAGGCCAGCAATTCGATCGAAGCACGCATGCTTGACGGATTGGCATTATAGGCATCATTGTAATAGGTGACTTGACCGGTCACGATTTTTTTCATTCTCATTCCGGGCAGACGTGTCTGCGGCAGACCCTGAATGATGATATCGGCCGGAATTCCGCTTGAATAAGTCAGAGCGGCGGCACCGGCCGCATTGAGAGCATTGTGCGGTCCGGTAAGTTGCCAGTTGATAAGATAACTTTTCCCGTCAGGAAAGGTCAGCTCAAAAGAACTGCCGGTCAAATCTCCGGAAATAAAACGGGCGGAAACATCACCGGCTCCATTCATGCCGAATGTGCATATCTTATGCCCGCAGGCAGCTTTTTTCAGGATATCGATTCCGGCACATTCTGCAGGGAAAACTGCGGATGAGTTATCACTCATGGCCAGAAAAATATCTTTTTTTTCTGTGGCGACCCCATCAAGATCGATGAGTTTTTCCAAATGACATGGGGCAATTGAATTGATGATGGCTCCATCAGGGGCCATCATTCTGCTCAAAGGAGCAATTTCGCCGGGAGAACTGGTGCCGGCCTCGATTATGGCAAAACGGTGTTGTTCCGTCAGGCGGAGCAGATTCTGTGCAACACCGATTTGATTATTGGTATTACCGAGGGTACAGAGCGTGTGTTCTGCCCCTGCCGCATGGGAACAAATGGCAAAAAGCATCTCTTTTACACTGGTTTTGCCCACACTGCCGGTTACGCCGAAAAGAGTAATACCGGAAAATTTTCTGCGATGTCCGGCTGCACAATTTTGCATTGCAGACAACGTGTTGCGGACCAGCAAAACGGGGATATCTGCCGGAATATCTGTACACTTGTTCTGCTCGATGCAAAGAGCCTCGCAACCGGATCGGATGGCTTGGTCAAGGAAGTTGTGAGCATCAAATCTTTCGCCGCTCAAGGCAAAAAATATTCTGCCCTGATTATCGCATCTGGTGTCGGTTGAAATGGCCAGAAACTTTTCCGGCTCAAGAGAATTGAACCATACGCCGCCGGTGAATTCTGCCAATTCAGCGGCGGAAAAGAGAGCCTGACTCACTGCTCATGTCCCACATTGAGGATAGTTCTTACGCGGTCAGCACGGAATACCAGACGGACGACGTCATTGGGGGTACGCCAGTAGATCCAGGTGCCGTTACGCAGATCGTAAGTGCGGCAGGCCGGCGGAGGTCCATAGGCCAAAAGTACCGCTTTTTCGCTCATGCCGGGGACTACTTCCCCCCGCAGGACTCTGGTCTGCATGGCTTCGGGAAGTTCTGAAAGCAACTCCTGTTGATTTTCGGTGGTAAAGGTAAATGAGATGAATTCACGCATCGTGCAGAGCCGGTGTGCTGAAGAATATTTGATGCAGAATTCTTCTCCGGTGGAAACGACTTTGAAACGGATCTCATCATTCCAGCGGCCGGTTGACAACGGTTCGATCTCAGTACCGAGCGGGATGAAAGAGCCCTGCTGGATATTGAGGGCATCCATATTCATGGGATCGGTGTACCACAGGTTGTATGCAGTGTAGAGTTTTTGATCTTTACTTTGCTGAAACACCTCTGAAAAAAGCACCGGATCGGCACATCCGGCAAAAAGCAATCCGATAATAAAAGCCGCTAAAAATTTGAAATGACGCATGAAGTTATTTCCCCGAAATAAATGTATTCCGGGAATCCATTGCGGATTCCCGGAGTTTATGAAGCATCCGTTGCTGTTCAGCCGAAAATCTTATCCAGATCGATTTTGCTGTAAGCATTGAGGGTGACGAGTGTTTTGGTGTGCAGAATGCCGTCGATATCTCTGGTCATACGGGTTGCGATGATTTCTGCGAGTTCAGCGTTGTCGGCGACACGGATCATAGCGACCAGATCATATTCTCCGGCGACGGAGTAAACTTCGGTGACGCCTTTAAGTTTCATCAGGCCGTCAATCACATCGTTGATCATGGAACGCTCAACACTGACCAAAACAATACCAGTAACCATGGGAATGCTTTCTCCTTTATTTATAAAAAACTCCCTGAAAATCCCCGGGACTCCACATTCCGGGTGACTGCTATAAACTATAAATGATGTTTTACTGTAAGTCAAATGATTTTTTGAAAAAAATCGAATTTTCTTTTTTTGACTTGAATATTTGGTGAATGTGGGTTATCTTTTAAGATTGCACAATTGTATATACGCAAACAAATGTATAAAAGTACGGAGTTTTAAGATGAAAAAAGTATTGGTCGTTGGTTCCGGCGGTCGTGAACACGCATTGGTTTGGCAGCTTAAACGCAGTCCTCAAGTGAAAAAAGTTTTCTGCGCACCGGGCAATGCCGGTATCGCTGCGGATGCGGAATGTGTCAATATCAAAGTCGATCAGTTGGAAAAATTGGCTGATTTTGCGGAAAAAGAGAAGATCGATTTGACGGTTGTCGGTCCGGAAGCACCGCTTTGTGACGGTATTGTGGATGTATTCAAGGCCAGAGGATTGAAAGTTTTCGGTCCGGATAAGATTGCCGCCCAGTTGGAGGGAAGTAAAGATTTTGCCAAAAAATTCATGGTGAAATACGGTATCCCGACTGCGGCTTCTGAAACTTTTGAAGAACCCGGTGCCGCTTGCGAATATATTGACTCCCAGTTCGATGCCGGAGTTAAAGGGATCGTGGTCAAGGCAGACGGTCTGGCCGCCGGCAAAGGTGTGCTGGTCGCAGAAAACCGTGACGGAGCCAAAGACTTTGTCAAAGAGTGTTTTGACGGGGCATTCGGTTCTGCCGGAACCAAAGTCGTTATTGAGGAAATGCTGTTGGGAGAGGAAGCCAGTGTGTTGGCTTTGACCGATGGCAAAACGATCATCCAGATGGTGTCGTCACAGGATCACAAGCGTATCTTTGACAATGACCGCGGCCCCAATACCGGCGGTATGGGAGCCTATTCTCCGGCCCCGGTCGTAACTAAGGACGTCGAGGCACTTATTGAAACGACTATCCTCAAACCTTTCCTCAAAGGTATCAACGAGGAAAAATTGAATTTCCGGGGTGTGATCTTTTGTGGTATCATGATTTATGAGGGCGTGCCCAAAGTTCTGGAATTCAATGTTCGTTTCGGAGATCCGGAAATCCAGCCGGTGATGCGTCGTTTTGTCGGTGATTGGTATGATGTGCTGGAAAAGACCGTTGATGGCAAATTGGATGAGGCCAAGCTGGCATGGAGCAAAGATGCTGCCGTTTCAGTGGTGATCGCTTCCGGCGGTTATCCCGGCAAGTATGAGAAGGGCAAGGAGATCACCGGTCTGGAACGTGCCGGAGAGTGTGGTGCCGTGGTGTTTCATTGCGGAACTGCGAAAAAAGGTGACAAGATCGTTACCGATGGCGGCCGTGTGTTGGGCATCAGTGCCACCGGCAGCAGCATATTCAATGCCCGTCAGGGGGCTTACCATGCGGTGCGGCAGATCGAATTTGAAAATATGTTCTATCGCAATGACATCAGCAACAAGGCGTTGCGTCGTCACTACATGCCGATGAAAGCGGAAAAAGCATGGATCAGTCTGTTGGTTATGGCTGTATTGTGTGCCGCTTGGATCCAGCCGTTTTTCAATCAGGCGTGTTCTTTGAAATACACCATTGCCAAAGTTTTTGTGTCAGTGTTTATGCTGGTGCGTTGTGCGTTGCTGATCCGTCAGAAAAGATACAGTGTGCGTATTTGTGTCGGCAGTTTTGTGATCATTGCGATCATGGCAATGATGGTTTCCATGTTTGCCAAAAAAGAAATCGAACAGAAAAATGCGGCAGCGGCACAAACTGCTGTCGAAGTTACTGCTGAAACTCCGGCACCTGCTGCCGGGGAACAGCAGTAACAAGTTGTTGTTTTCAAAAAAAATTCTCCAGCAACAATTTCCAGTTGCCGGAGAATTTTTTGTATCAGCATTTTTTTCTTTTTACCGCTTCCCGCATTTTTTGGAAAATGGCAAAGAGCGGCGGGATGAATGTCACGCCCAGAACTGTGGCACAGAGCATACCACAGAAGGTTACTGTTCCGATGACTCGGCGGCTTTCTGCTCCGGCTCCGGAAGCGAAGAGCATGGGCAGTACACCGAAAATAAAACTCCATGCCGTCATCAGCACTGCCCGGTAACGGTAATTTGCACCGTTTATGGCGGCTCTGGCGATCGAACGGCCTCCGGCACGCTCCTGCATGGAAAACTCCACCATGAGGATCGTACTTTTGGCACAGAGGCCGATCAGCATGATCAGACCGAGCTGGGCATAAATGTCCAGTACCATACCGGTCGTGAATATCGCCAGTACTCCACCAAGGAAGGCAAATGCCACAGAAAGAATGACCGGCAGAGGAATGGTCCATGATTCATATTGGGCCACCAGAAACAGATAGCCGAAAACAACAGCCATGATCATCAACAGCATAATTTGCCCATCGTTGTTGCGTTCCTGATAACTCATGTCGGTCCAGTTGACAGAATATTCCCGGGAAAATTTTTCTTCCAGCAGTTCTTCTATATCATTCATGATTTGTGCGGTTGAGGCTCCGGGAACCGGAATGGCTGTGATACCGGCGGACATATTCTGATTGAATCTTTCGATTTTTCTGGCACCGAGCATTGGCTGTAAAGTGCAGAATGCATTCAGAGGCACAGCTTCACCGCCGGAATTCATAACTTCCATATTTTCGATGGCGAGCAAGTTACTGCGTAAATCCCCGTCAAGTTGCATTTTTACTTTGAATGAATAACCGTTGATATTGAAGTCATTGATATACAAACTGCCCAGGTTGCTTTGCAGTGCGGTGAAAAGTGAACCGGTATCTATGCCGAGAAATTCAACTTTTTGACGGTCTATATTCAAATGATACTGTGGCGTGCGGGCATCAAATCCGGAAAATGCAAAGGCGACGTGCGGCATGATTTCTTTGTTATTCAGTAATGCCAGCAAACGGCCGGTTTGTTCGCCGAATTGTTGCGGGGTATCGCCGCCAGAGGTACGGAAGGCAAAAGTTACACCGCCGGTAACACCTAGGCCCATGATGGCGGGAGGCTGGAATACCCGGACGATACCGGCCGGATTTCTTGCACCGATTTCAGCAAGTTTCTGATTGATGGTGTTGATATCAAGGCCCGGAGCATTGCGTTGACTCCACGGATCCAGGGTGATGATGAAAATCCGAGGTTTTCACTTGAACCGCTGAAAATTGAATATCCGGAAACGGTCAATACATCACTTACTCCGGGGACATTTTTTGCTTCTTCGGCAAAAAGATGGGTCGCCGCGGCAGTCGAGGCCAGAGAGGCCCCCGGACGCATTTCGATTTCACACATCAATACACCTTTATCCTCTGCCGGTAAAAATCCGCCGGGCAGACGCATTCCGAAGTACCAGCAGCAGCCGATGGCAAGGATCATCAGGATGATGGTCAGATAAAAACGGCGGATGAGGATACGGGATAATCCCATAAAACCTTTTTTGGAATAATTCAACGAATTTTCGAACCAGCGGAATAAAAAGATTTTTTTCTCCGGTGCCGGCTTGAGGATAAGTGCGCACAATGCAGGACTCAAGGTCAGGGCATTGAATGCCGAAATGCACAGAGAAATACACATGGTAACGGCAAACTGCATATAGATCGTGCCGACGATACCGCCGTAAAAACCAACCGGAGCATAAATCGCTACGGAAACCAGCGTGGCAGCAATGATCGGCCCGGTGATCTGTTTCATACTTTTAACCGTTGCTTCTCCGGCGGGCAATTTCTCTTCATCGATGATACGCATGGTATTTTCCACGACCACGATGGCGTTATCCACCAGTGAGCCGATAACGAGGATCAATCCGAACATGGTCAGTACGTTGATTGAATAACCGAGTACCATCATACAGGCAAAGGTACCGAGCAGAGAAACCGGGATCGCCAGAGCCGGTACCAGGGTTGCCCGCCAGTCTTGCAAAAACAGCCAGGTGATACCGATTACCAACAGCAGGGTAATGATTAAAGTGGCGGCGATTTCCCGTACGTTTTCGAGGATATAAGCAGTCGGATCGTAGGATATATCCGCCTTCACGCCTTCCGGAAAGCGTTTTTGTAAATCTTCCAGCAACTCATTGGTGTCCCGGACCAATTGTACCGCATTGGCTCCATCCTGCCGGTAGATCGCCAGAGCGATACACTCTTCACCGTTGTAAAAACCTTCATCGGTGTAACGTTCTGCACCAAGTTCGATACGGGCGATATCGCCGAGGCAGATATCATCGCCGTTTTCACTGGCGGCAATAATGATCGAAGAAAATTCCTCTTCGGTTTTCAATCGTCCGTCCGCATCGATTTTGAATTGGATGAATTCATTGGCACCTTCGCTGCCGACTGCACCGGGGGCAACCGGAATATTCTGGGAATTGAGTTTGGCAATGATCACTTCCGGGGTAAGTTTTAATGCGGACATCTTTACCGGATCCAGCCAGATGCGCATGGAGTAGTTTCTTTCTCCGAGGATTTCCACAGAACCCATACCGGGAATACGGGCGAAGGCATCTTTGATATTCATCCGTACATAGTTGGCCAACTCCAGTAGAGACAATTTACTGCCGTCAGTGCGGAATACGTATACTCCGACCATATCAGTAGACTGTTTTTTTGTGGTGACTCCGATCGCGGTCACTGTCGGCGGCAGCTGGGCTTCCGCTATGGAAACGGCATTCTGCACGTTGACCTGGGCGATGTCGGAATCGACTCCCGGCCGAAAGGTGAGGGTCAGAGCATAGTTACCGTTGTTGTCACTTTCGCTTTTGAAATAGAGCAGATCTTCGATGCCATTGACTTGTTCTTCAATCACTCCCGCAACGGTTTCAGCGATGACTTGGCTGGTTGCACCTGGGTACGTAGCGGTAACTTTGACGGTCGGCGGTGCTATTTCCGGATATTCGGCGATCGGCAGTCTGGTCAGGCAGATCATGCCGACGAGCGCTGTGATGATGGAAAGCACAAAGGCGAATTTCGGGCGTTTGATAAAAAATTCAGCAAACATTTTCGATCACCTTTACTGTGCCGGAACACATTCTACGGTCATGCCGGGGTGGATTTTGTGTGAACCTTCTACGACAACGATTTCTCCGTGCCGGAGACCGGAACGGATGATTTTGTATTTGCCGGATGTGCCGCCGGTGGTTACCACCCGACGGGAAACTTGATTATTTCCGTCAACCACAAATACAGAACATTCTCCATTTTCGCCGATGACGATGGCTGACGGCAAAACGGCAGTGAAGCCGGTTTCCGATGCGGTGTGAAGTTCGACGGTGACATAACCCCCGGGGATCAACTGATGGTCGTCATTCCGGAATTCCGCCCACAAGGCAATGGTATTGGTGCGTTGATTGATGTGGTTGTCAATCAGGGTAATGCGGGCTGTTTCTCCGTAAATATTGTCATCTGCGAGTTTGATTTTGATTGATCCTCTGGCCAGAATGCCATTTCTGCCGCCGAAATCCCGGCGCATGACCGTTTCACTGACGGCAAAGCGGACATAGATGGGGGAGACCATTTCGATCGAGGCGAGCGGCTGACCTCCGGGGGAGATAAGGTTGCCGACAGTAAAGGTACTTTTACCGATACGGCCGGTGATCGGAGCATGGATCCGGGTATAAGAAAGGGTATTTTTTGCATCAATAAGCGATGCTTCCACTTCTTTGAGTTGGGCTTTTGCTGAATTTAATTCAAACAGAGAATGGTCGTAAACTGATTGTGCCACGGCTTTATTGGTGAGCAATTCACGGTTGCGGTTGAATTCGTTGGTCATAAAATCAACTTGTGCCAGCAACTGTTCCCGGCGGGCTTCCAGAACTTCAACCGCAGCCTTATAGGTGGTGTCTTCCAATTCAAAAAGCAAATCCCCCTGCCGGACGATTTCTCCTTCTGTGAAGTGGATTTTTCGCAATTCCCCGGTAATTCTCGGCATGATATTGACCTTTTCCACAGCTTCAACGACTCCGGCGTAACGTCGTGGTGAGGCTGCAGTCACTACCACCGCCGGAGCTGTGGTTACTACCGGATTTCCAGCTGTGCCGGGCAAGGCAGTTGCCAGCAATGCGGCCAAAAAATAAAAACGGTGTACTTTCATTTTTTCTCCTGAACATATGTTGTTTGTGATATTGGTTCTGTGGCGAACTATTGTTTAATATAGCCTGTTTCCGATCTTTTTTCAAGAAAAATATTTTGCTTGAACAAAGTAAAAATGCATTTTTATCATCTTTACGAACTTGTAAAATACACTTTGCGGGTTATATTAGTTCGTGAATTATCAAGTTGGAGAAGCTCATGGATGATGTGACTTTGAATATATATATAATCAGTCGTTTGACTCATGGATTTTACGCCCGTGAATTATCCCGTCTCGGTATTTCGATGGCACAATTTCCCTATGTAATGGCGGTCATTGAAAGAGACGGAATATCCCAAGAGAAACTTTCCAAACTTTTGCGTATGGGCAAAAGCACGACTGCAACGGTGATCAAAGAATTGGTCAACAAAGGCTTGATCACCAGAGAGGTTGATGAAAATGACCGCCGCAACTTCAAATTGCATGCTTCTCCGGAAGCTGTATTGCTGAAGCCGGAAATCGAAATTGTGGTGGCACATTGCAACCGTTTGATTACAGGAAATATCAGTGACCCGGAAAAGTTTTCTGAATTGCTTGCCGAAGTCCGGAACAATGCTGAACGGGAATTGGGCGGCAAAAACAGTGCGATTTGACATTTCAGGCAATGCGGGATATATTACAACCGGTATAGGCTTGATTTTGAAATAAGGAAAGTGTTATGAACCGGATCGCTTTGATTGGAATAATTGTGGAAAATATTACGGCAGCGGCGGAGATCAATTCCCTGCTTCACGAATATGGTGGATTTATTATCGGCCGCATGGGGGTTCCCTACCGGGAACGCAAAGTGAGCGTGATCAGCGTGATGCTTGATGCTCCGGCCGATGTGATAAATTCGCTTTCCGGCAAGTTGGGGATGCTTGATGGAGTAAGTGCCAAAACGGTCTATTCAAGAGGGGAATTTCCGGCAGAAAAAAAGGATGAATAAAAAATGAAATATCTGGAATTGACCATCGGGGCGGTATTGGTCAACAATTTCGTGTTGACCCGCTTTCTGGGGATATGTCCGTTTTTGGGCGTTTCTAAAAGATTGGATACCGCATTGGGAATGGGAGGTGCGGTGACCGTGGTTATGGCACTGGCCTCATGTATTACTTCGGTGATTTCCAATTACCTGTTGAGTTTCACTGTAAACGGCAAAGTCATTGATTTGAGTTTTTTACGGGTGTTGACCTTTATATTGGTGATTGCGGCGTTGGTGCAGTTGTTGGAGATCATGCTGCAAAAAGTCAGTCCGGTACTTTACCGGGCATTGGGGATTTATTTGCCGCTTATAACCACTAATTGTGCGGTGCTGGGTGCCGCGACGATCAATGCGGAAAGCGGCCGCAATGTACTGGATGCAACGCTTTTCGGAGCATTTTCCGGTGTCGGTTTTGCTTTGGCACTGGTGCTGTTTTCCAGTATCCGGGAAAAGTTGGAGCTGGCTGAACCGCCCAAAGCATTTGAGGGAACGCCGATCGCATTGATCACTGCCGGGATTTTAGCCATGGCGTTTGTCGGTTTTTCCGGTTTGTGTTAAGGAGGCTGGAAGATTCATGGATTGGACAATGTTGTTATATGCCGTACTGCTTATGGGAATCGCCGGGGTGGTATTGGGCGGAGTTATTGCAATTTTTGTAAAAATATTCCGGGTGGAATCCGACCCGCGTATTGATTTGGCTCTGGAGTTGCTTCCGGGGGCAAATTGTGGCGGTTGCGGTAAGGCGGGATGTGCGGATTTTGCCAAAGCGTTGGCCGCCGGTGAGGTGACTCCGGCGAATTGTCCGGTATCCAGTTCGGAACAGATCTCGGCAATTTCCATGGCATTGGGGATCGATTCCGGTGAGGTCAAACGGATGCAGGCTGTGGTTTGTTGCCGCAGTTACATAGGAGAAGTACACCGTATGTACTATAACGGTGTGCAGGATTGTGTAGCGGCCAATATGGTTGCCGGCGGGCCGGATGCCTGCCGTTACGGTTGTCTCGGGTTGGGAACCTGTGCCAGAAAGTGTCCATTCGGTGCGATCGAGATGATCGGTCAGGTGGCGGTTGTCCATCGGGAATTGTGTGTCGGTTGCGGCAAGTGTGCGGCGGTTTGCCCCAGGGGCGTGATAAAAATGGTTCCGGCCGATGCTGAATATCATATTTACTGCAATTCTCCGGAAAAAGGAGCCAATAAAAGAGTATTTTGTAAAGCCGGATGTATCGGTTGCCGCAAATGTGAAAGACTTTGCGGTGACAGTTTTAAGATTTCCGGGTTTCTGTCACAGGTGAATTATCAGAAAGAGGGGGCCATTGATAAGGAGATCGCCGGACAGATCAAATGTCCTGCCGGGTGTCTGCTCTCTGTCGATGAGCGTCTGGAAGCGGCGTATGAAAAAGCAAAGGGGGACGGGCGATGAATAAGAGTTCCCGTAATGTGATGACTTTTTCCGGGGGGATCCATCCCTCCGGTGATGGCAAAAGTTTGACCGGTAATCTGGCTGTCCGTACGGCTCCTTTACTGGAAAGATATTTTGTTCTTTTGGCAGAAAATGCAGGAAAGCCTCCGGTTCCGGTGGTAAAAAAAGGCGATAAGGTGAAAAAATACCAGTTGATCGCCCGGGCCGATGGATTTGTTTCTGCCAACTTGCACAGTCCAACCAGCGGCACGGTTAATGGGATCGTTGAAGTTCCCGGTCCGATGGGAGTACCATCCATGGCCATAGAGATCGAAACAGATGGAGAAGACTCCGGAACTCCGCCTTTTGAGCCAATAACCAACTGGGAAACAGTTGATCCGGAAATTTTGAAGCAACGGGTTATTGAGGCCGGTCTGGTCGGTATGGGCGGAGCATCGTTCCCGACTCATGTGAAATTGATGCCACCGGCAGGTAAAAAGATCGACCATCTGATCCTTAACGGTGCCGAATGTGAACCGTATTTGACCGCCGATCACCGGTTGATGTTTGAAAAACCGGAAAAAGTGATGCGGGGTGCCGCGATATTCGGCAGGATTTTGGGAGTACGGCGTCCGGAAATCGGTGTGGAGATCAACAAAGGAGATGCGATCGAAGCTCTTGAGCGTTTTGAAGACCGTTACGGAGTGGCTGTTGTTCCATTGATGGTACGTTATCCGCAAGGGTCGGAAAAACAGTTGATCAATGCGATCACCGGAAGGGAGGTCCATTCCGGCGGTTTGCCGATGGATGCCGGTTGCGTTGTTCAAAATGTGGGGACGGCGGCCGCTTTGTCAGATGCGGTCATCAAAGGAATTCCTCTGGTGGAAAGGATCGTGACGGTCACCGGGGATGTGGTGGTTTCTCCGGGAAACTGGAAGTTGAAACTTGGAACTCCGGCGATCGAAGCGGTAAAATTGGCCGGAGGAGTTAGCGAAGAGCCCGGTAAATTGATTTTTGGCGGGCCGATGATGGGGTTGGCCCAAAAGTCGTTTCAGGTGCCGGTGGCGAAAAATACCTCCGGAATATTGCTCCTGCCGCTCCGTCTGGCGGTCAACTATGAAGCCAGCGGATGTATCCGTTGCGGCCGTTGTGTGCAAGGTTGTCCAATGCATTTGATGCCCTGTCTTTTATCAACCGCGATCGAAGCGGATCGTTTCGATCTGGCGTTTCAGAATCATGTTATGGACTGTATGGAGTGCGGTTCATGTGCTTACGTTTGTCCGGATCACCGTCCTTTGGTGCAGAATATCCGCCGGGCTAAAGCCGAGTTGCGCAAGCAGCTTGCCAACAAGGGGAAATAATTGTGGAAAACAGTGTCGAATCGATCAAGTTGCCAACCGGTAAAAATCTGGTGTTGAGTTCATCTCCGCACCTGTCAACCGGGGCGAATCTGCGAAAAATAATGGGGGGCGTTTTGCTGGCTTTGGTGCCGGCTGTGTGTGCTTCGGTTTGGTTTTTCGGATGGCGCGCTCTGGCGGTTATTCTTTATACCGTCTTTTGCTGTGTCGCGGCGGAAGCAATCTGGTGTGCTTTAGTCGGCAAACCGGTTTGGCGTACAATAGGGGAGCTGTCCGCAGCATTGACCGGAGTATTGCTGGCGTTGTGTCTGCCGGTAAGTATACCTTTGTATGTGCCGCCGATAGGGGCCGTGTTGGCGATTTGGCTGGGAAAACAGGTTTACGGTGGATTGGGCAACAACCCATTCAATCCGGCATTGGTGGCCAGAGTGGGACTTTTGATTGCACTGCCGGCGGCTATGACCTGTTGGACTCCGTCACGGGGGATGTTGCATGAAGATTATCCTGCGCAGGGTGAATTTTTCCGGGCAGACGATTTGCAGAGAATTAATTGCGGAAATGTTCCGGATGCAATTACCTGTGCAACACCGCTCGGGGTGGCCGGTACGACACCGAAAATTTCCGGAAAGAGCCAGGAAGCCCGGGATAATTTTTTACCATTGGAAAACCGGGAATTATTCAAGCGTTGTTTTTGGGGGGATCGGGCCGGATGCCTCGGAGAAACCAGTGTGCTGGCTTTGATTATCGGTTACTTTATTCTGGTGTTGTTGAATTTGGTCAATTGGCGTGTACCTTTGCTTTTTGTCGGTACAGTGGCATTGATAAGTGCAGTGACTCACTGGTTCATGCCGGGGATCACTCCGTCACCGATGTTTCATATACTCAACGGAGGTCTTTTCCTCGGAGCGATATTTATGGCAACCGATATGGTGACCAGTCCTATAACCGGGGCCGGATGTGTGGCATTTGCCATTGGTTGCGGTATAGTGACATCGGTTATCCGCATTTGGGGAAATTATCCGGAAGGTGTCAGTTTCGCGATCCTCTTTATGAATGCATTGGTTCCGTTGATCGACCGCTGGTTCGGACAACGGCCATTCGGTTATGTGCCGATCCGCAGTAAGGAGGTGGAGAAATGAGGTTGCGTGACCGGGAAAATATGGTGGTACTCGGAAGTTTTCTGGGGGTAGTTGCTTTGATGGCGGCATTGGTATTGGCTGTCGTGTCGCAAGTGACTGCCGAGCCGATCAGAAATGCCGCTGAACGTAATCGAGAACAGGCTTTTCACAGGTTGTTATTGCCGGAATTTGACCGGATCGGCGAAAGTATGGAGTTTGACGGTTTTTTCTTTTATCCGGTATATCAGTCGGGTGAAATAGTCGGTTTTGCCGGTCAGGGAAAGAGCAGTGCCGGTTACGGAGGAGAAATTGAGGTGCTGGTCGGTTTTGACTGTGACGGTAAAATTACCGGAGTTCAGATATTGCGGCACAAGGAAACTCCCGGTTTGGGAGCGAATGTATGTGAACGTAAATTTCAGCGTACTGTTTTCAATCTCAACGAGGAAGCCCCGGCGGTACCGGGAAACCGTCTGTTGGATCAATTCAATAACCGGGATGCTTTTTCTGCCGGTGCCTGGCGGATCGTCAAAGATGGCGGAGAGTTTGAGTATCTGACCGGAGCCACGGTGACCAGCCGTGCGGTGACGGCGTTGGTGAATGATATTGCGGTGGCATTTGCAAACACCGGATTGTGTGTCAAACTGGAGAAACAGATGTGATGAAAAATTCGATGTTCAAAGATTTTTCCAAAGGCATTTGGAAAGAAAATCCGGTACTGGTTTTATTGCTCGGTACCTGCCCGACATTGGCATTGACCAGCAGTGCGACCAATGGTTTCGGCATGGGGATTGCTACAACGTGTGTACTGACCGGCAGTAATTTTGTGATAAGTTTGATCGCTTCAATAACTCCGAAAAAAATCCGTATCCCTGTTTATATTGTTGTGATTGCCGCTTTTGTGACAGTGGTTGATTTGCTTTTGCAGGCTTATGCTCCGGTTGCATTGTATGAGGCTTTGGGTATTTTTATTCCGTTGATAGTAGTCAATTGTATTGTATTGGGGCGGGCTGAAGCATTTGCTTCAAAGAATTCTCCCATACGTTCGATTCTGGATGGTTTGGGAATGGGCCTGGGTTTTACTCTGACTTTGACGATGTTGGGCATGATCCGGGAATTTCTGACCTGCGGAGCGGTTTTTGAAGTGAAATTGATTCCGGCATGGACGACGGATTTCCTGTTGCCGGGAGCGGCACCCGGGGCTTTTATTATAGTAGGATGTATTCTGGCATTGAAAAATTATTTCAACCGCCGGGCGGCGATCCGCAATCATACACTTTATGTGCCGCCGCAGGGGTTGAATTGCCGTAATTGCGGAATTTGTCGTATTTCGGATGAAAGATGATGAAAAACGTGTTTTTTTTAGTGATTTTTTATAAAAGCACTTGTAAAAACGGTATTTAAAGTGTAGTTTACATATATGTAAGTTTGTGTAGTAATGCTTTAAGCTGTTTTCTGGGTGATTTTTTTATGAATCGAAAAAGTGTCAGTCAAGCACCGATCTATGTCCGCGACACCTTGAGCAGGGCTGCCAGGATGGCGGCTGCGCAGGATTTCGAGGCGGCCGTTGATGCCTTGTATCCGGTGGTGTGCAAAAATCCTGAAGTTCCGGTTTTGTATGAGAAACTCCGCGAGTATGAGTTGGGTAAATTGAAAAATCAGGGTGGCGGAGTCCGGTTTTGGGCAAAATTCTGTGCTGTTTTCAAATTGATGCGGATCTCTGCGGTCATGGGGAAAGATCCGGTCAAAGCCATGGAGTTGTGTGAGGTCAGTTTGGCGTTTTGTGTAGATAACCCCTGTATCCTCAATGCTTTGGCTAAAGCCAGTACTGCGGCCGGAGCCCCGTGGGGTGCGGTTTCTGCTTTGGATGTGCTGTGTAAACTCCATCCGAATCCGGTTCGCATGAAACAGTTGGCCGATGCCATGCAGCGTAATGGTCAGGGAATAGATGCTCTTAAAGTTCATCAGAATATCATTTCCAAGACAGTTGATAAAAAGAGTGTTGACAAGGCCGGATTGCAGGCTGCCATGGTCTTGGCCAGTATCGAGCGGGGAAATTTTAACGATCAGAAATCCAAAAAGACTGCTAATGCAGCCGATGCCGAGGATGCGATCATTCAGCAGTTGCTTAACGGTACGATCCACGATGCCGATCAGGCTCAGTTGCTGATAGACCGTTTTTCAGCGGAGTTGCGTAAAAAAGATTCGGTGGATATGCGGCGAAAGATGGCCGATGCTTATATGATCGCCGGTAAATATGAAGATGCTTTGCGGGAATACCGGACAGTTTCTGATGCTCTGGGGGTATTGGACCCGGTTTTGGATAAGCATATTGAAAAAGCATATATTGCCAATTTGCGTTCGATGGTGGAAAGTTTAAAAGCCGATCCTGATAATTATGATGATCCAGAAATTCAGATCGCCGATTTGGAAAAGGATATTTATGATTATCACTGGAAACACACCAAATTGCGGGCGGAGCGTTTCCCGAATGATATGCAGTTGCAGTTTGATCTTGCTGAATTGCATTTTGAATGTGATATGATCGACAAGGCATTTGAGTTATTTGCCGCTATTGCTGAAAATCCGCAAAAGCGTCGCGGCAGTTTGGTTTATATGGGACGTTGTTGTTTATTGCGCAACAATGTTGAACAGGCGGTAACTTACTTGAGAGAAGCGGTAAACGAGATGCCCCGTATGGATAAATACAAACGTGAAGCGATGTATTATCTCGGTAACGCATTGGAGTTATCCGGTGATAAGGAGGGAGCCAAAGAAAATTATCGTCAGATATTGCTCAGTATGGCCGATTACCGTGATGTACCGCAACGTTTGAGTGAATTGGAAGCAGCCGTTCAATAAATTGTTCAAAATAAAAGATTTTTAATATATAATTTTGATGGAAAGGAAATGAAAAATGGCAGATGTGGAAAATACTCCCGGTGCTTCTGTTTCATTGGAAGAAGATACCAGAACCCGTAAAACGGTTCGTTTGCGGACTTTGACTCCCAAAGCGACCGGACCGAGTTTGGAAAATATTCAGGTCGAATCAGGAGCTGATGATGCAGTTGATACCCGTACCCGAATGACGGTAAAATTGAAACCGTCAGCAGCCAGACCTCCTTTATCTCCGGCTGTTGCCGAAAAGGCTTCTGCTGCTGCTGATGATGCAGTTGATACCCGTACCCGAATGACGGTAAAATTGAAACCGTCAGCGGCCAGACCTCCTTTATCTCCGGCTGTTGCCGAAAAGGCATCTGATGCTGCTGATGATGCAGTTGATACCCGTACCCGAAT
>JAZNEV010000001.1:0-3003 GCA_045588835.1 Victivallaceae bacterium | reverse complement strand
GGCCTGTTTGAAAAATCTCTTACAGATGCTATATTATTCCCTAACTGTAATGACAGATGGAGGGCTTATGAAAAAATTATATATTATCTGCAATTCGCATATGGATCCGGTTTGGCTGTGGAATTTGAGGGAAGGGCGGTCGACCTGGCTCAATACCTGCCGCAGTGTGGTGCGGATGATGAAAAAATATCCGCAGTTGAAGTTTTCCCGTTCATCCAGTGCCTGTTACCGTTGGATCGAGGAGAGTGATCCGGTGCTTTTCCGGGAAATCGTGAAATTGGTCGATGACGGCCGCTGGGAGATCGTCGGCGGCTGGGTGGAACAATCCGATACGATCATTACTCCGGCGGAAAGTTTATTACGTCAGGCTGAACACGGTCAGCGTTATTTCCGGGAAAAATTCGGTCAAACTGCCCGCATTGCTTACAGTGCCGATTCATTCGGACAGAATTGCGGTCTGCCGAAAATCCTCAATGCTTCCGGATTTGACCGTTATGTCTGGATGCGTCCGGGGCGTTTGGAAAAGGAGATGCCGGAAGTTTTTCACTGGCAGGGGGATGACGGAATCAGTTGCGTGACCGCTTTCCGGATCCAGGAATCATACCGCACATTGCAATGGCAGACTCCGGAGGAACTGGATGCTCATATCCGGCGGGTTCTGGTTGCAAGGCATGAGCCGCAGACATTGTTTTTCGGTATCGGCGATCACGGAGGCGGTATTTATGAGCAGGAGTTGCAGTCGCTGCTGGCACTTTCTGATAAATATGAAATTATTTTTGCCACGCTCGGCGAATATTTTGACATCATTGAAAAGCAGGATTTGCCGGTCGTCACCGGTGAACACACCCACCATGCTCCGGGGTGTTACAGTGCGGTAAGTGAAATAAAACGCAATATGAGCCGGGCGGAAAAACAGTTGTTCAAAGCGGAAAAGATTTTGCTTGAATCCGGTTTTGACGGCAGGGAAAAACTTTATGATGCCCGGGAGGAATTACTTTTTAACTATTTCCATGATGTTTATCCGGGTACTTCCATAAAAAAAGTGATGACCGGAGAGGTGCGGGATATTTGCGGTTATGCTTCAAAGATCGCCGGGGACATTCTGGAAAAGAGTTTGAGCCGTTATGCTTCGTCGGCCAAAAGCGATTTTTTGACCGAGGGAGGGATTCTGGTTTGGAATCCTTTGCCGGTTCCGGTCAGAGGATTGGTGGAGTTTGATACATTTCCTGATCCGAATCGAACCGGAACATGGTTTGATGTATTGATCGATGAAAATGATCGTGCCGTGCCTTTGCAATGGTGTCACGCCGTGAGTAAATTCGGCCCCGGTTACGGCTGGGGACAGGCGACGGCGGTGGTGGAATTGCCCGCTTCCGGGATGAAAATTCTGGCTTATGCCCGCCGAGGCAAAGCGGATGGCACTGTGGGTTTTGAACGCCAGCGGGCGTTGCTGGAAAAAATTTCGTTCCCGGTACTGGATGATCCGTATGATACATGGGCACACCGGGCGACATCGCTGGGTGAATTGGCCGGTTTTGCGGAATTGACCGGTGTTGAGGAGTATGAAAACGGGCCGGTCGCAAGTTGTTTGCGTGCGGAATACCGCTGGGGTGAATCCGTATTTAAAATGGATATCCGGGATTATAAAGGTATTGATGAGTTGAAAATCACTGTTCACGGTCAGTGGCTGGCCAAAGAGCAGGATTTGAAATTGCAACTTGCCGCCGGGGTGACTTCCGGAAAGGTCATTTCCGGTCAGGCCGGAGCTTCGATCGCAAGGGATCCTGATCTTTGCGAACAACCTTTCATCGACTGGTGTGCTGTTGCGGGGCAGGGGAGATATGCCGGATTTCTGGCTGACAGTCTGCACTCATACGATACTGCCGGAAGTGTGGAAAATCTGCGGATAACTTTGCTGCGTCCGGTATACTACGCTGAACACGTTCCGCACAAAGCCGGCGGTGACGAGGGAATGGCCGATTGGGGCGATTTTGAGAGTGTACTGTGGTTCGCTGACGGCAAAGATAGTGATATTTATGCTGAAATGCCCCGCCTGGCCGCTGAAAGATTGTGGCATGCCGAGCATTTGGAAGTTACTCAGGCATATGACGGCAGTGATTCCAAACGTGATATCTGGCAGGTCGAACCGGCGGAAGTGACGGTAACGGCCCAATATACCGATGCGGATGGGATGACGGAGTTTCATCTGGTCAATCCGCTTGCCGCATCGGTTCCGGCGGTGATCCGGAAAAACGGCGTAAATGTCTGGCAGGACGTTTTGAAACCTTGTGAATTGAGAATAATCAAACTGTAAAGGAAATGGCCGTTGCCAAACTTGAAATATTGGCAACGGCCATTGGTCTGTTTCAGTTCAATATCATTTCGTAATGATAGGCGGTGAATTCTCCGGCAGGTTCAGTGCCGGCGAGGGTGAAGCCTTGTTTGGGGTAAAAATCCGGGGCCTGATAGGTCCGGGTTTGCAGAGCGATCTTGCGGCATTGCAAAGCGATCGCACGTTCTTTGACTTTGGCGATCAGTTTGGTTCCGAAATTTTGGCCGCGCAGTTTTTCGGCCATCCAGAGAAAATCGATGCAGAGAGTGGTTCCGTTATCCTTTAAATAGAATACCGTTCCGCCGCAAATTTGATCATTTTCATCGCGGATGACAAAGGCGGTGCGTTCGGGAGTTGCCGGCACGGTGATTTCCTGCCGTTCTCCGCCGGTTTTGCTCAAATTGAATTCATAGAGCCGGTCGTGGATGAATTGGATGTCGTTGTGAGATTGTGATTCGGTGACAGTCATAGCAAATCCTGTTTATGATCGGTTGTTTGATTTTGATATGTATGTAATATATGTAGTAGAGGTCGGCTTTGCAAATAGATGAAAGGAAAAAACGGAAAATTTTTGTTTTGTCCCTTGCAAAGTTGAAAAAACATGGTATATTATGCCTCCGTTGTGCTGAAAAGGGTACAATGCGATGCTTGAAAAACTCCGGTTGGAAAAA